>CBFIJH010000001.1:0-228435 GCA_965662895.1 Candidatus Poseidoniaceae archaeon
GAACGCTCGTAAAAGACGAGTTTGATAGACTGCGGATGTACGCACGAAGCTTCGGCGACGTGTTCAGTCCAGCAGCACTAATTGTTCGAGCATCTTTTTCATTATGTATCCGCACCTCGAGTGCCCTTCGTCTAATAAGCATGCCAATTCACGATGCGACGCCATGTCGTGTCATTCCAATTCGAAAGAAGATGGGTGCACGGTCACAGCGAAGGTGTTTACCCGGTCCCATCCCGAACCCGGAAGTCAAGCCCTTCTGCGTCTGTCCCAATACTGTGGTACGAGAGTCCACGGGAACGGCAGTCACTGTGCCCCTCTTCTTTCCTCTTGGATATCCCCGATTCTTCTTTTCCTTACACCTAAGTTTTCTAAACTGCGTATTGATACATCGTAACAAGGGTGAAGGTCATGCCAATCGATACACTTGACATATTGGGTTCCGATCAAATCGGTATCCACCTAGCATCTATTGGCAACGTCTTGTTTCATCCCCGAGAACTTCCAGAGGTTGTCCTCGAACAACTTGAAACGAATTTGCAACTTGAAATGGTCCCGCTCTCGATTGGTGGTTCCAACTTAATTGGGTCTCTTCTAGCTGGTAATTCCAACGGTATTGCAGTCGCAGATATTGCAACAGAAAGAGACATTGATGAACTGACCTCCTTCGGAGACGTTGTTGTCATGGAAGGTGGAGTGAACACTGCTGGTAACCTCCTGCTTGCGAATGAACAAGGTTGTGTTGCTTCACCGAGTATTCCACATGATGGACTGGAAATTCTTGCAGACGTGCTCAATGTCGACATCATTGCTACCACGATTGGTGGCCAAGATGTCGTTGGTAGTCTTGGTGTTGTCAACGAACAAGGCGTTCTTCTGCATCCGGACGTAGCCGGTGATGAGGTTTTATTGATTGAAGAGGTTCTTGGTGTTCCTCCGATGGTAGGCACTGTTTCATTTGGTTCTCCATACGTAGGCGCCGGCATATGTGCATCAAATGAAGGTGCTGTTGCAGGCAGTGAGACAACCGGTCCTGAACTGAACAGAATTGAAGATGCACTTGGTATCATCTGACAGTCGGACACCAATATTCAAGAGCCTCTCTCCTTGAATATCAACTATGGGAGAAATGCTCTATCAAGGGAAAGTGAAGCAAGTCTGGTCAACCGATGATCCGGACGTCCTCGAATTTCGATTTACAAATCAAATATCCGTCTTTGACCAAATTATTCCGTCATTGATTCCAAGAAAAGGCGAATCCTTGAACAGAACGACAGCTCATTGGTTCAAGCTCGTCGAAGAAGAGGGCGTATGCGGTACGCACCTCGTTGAGGTTAATGCACCCGACCGATGCCTCGTACGTAAGGTCGAAGTCGTCAAGGAGCCAGGTGCGATTCCTCGTGATATGGAATGGGTTTTTGTTCCACTCGAATTCATTTGTCGCCATTATCTTTCAGGATCAGCTTGGAGGCGGTTCCAACGCGGTGAATTAACTGCAGAACAACTCGGAGTTTCTCCTGATTGTGAATATGGTGCCAAACTTGAGAAGCCGTTTGTTGAGGTTACGACCAAATTCGAAGCATACGACCGAAACATCGACCGCAAGGAAGCACTCGAAATTTCAAACATCACCGATGAAGAGTACGATGCTATAGTTACTGCAGTCCTCAAGATCGATGAGATCATTGAAAGAGAGGCAGCCAAAAACGGGTTAATCCATGTTGACGGTAAGAAAGAATTCGCTCTTGGACCAGGTAGAAAGGTCGTCCTCGTTGACACGTTTGGCACACTCGATGAAGATCGATGGTGGGATGCTGAAGCATACGCCAACGGCGAGTGTATTGAATTATCGAAAGAGTTTGTCCGAACGCATTACATCAATACCGGGCATCAAGCAGAACTCAAAGCAGCACGTGATGCTGGTACAGAAGATCCACCAATTCCTGCTCTTCCTCAGAGCGTCATCGACGAGACTGCAGCACTTTATGCTTCGATGTACGAGCGACTTACTTCAGGCACGTTCTGACTTAGGCATGTTTCCTGTGAATGAGGCCTGCTCCTCGTCGCTCAGCAGCAAGTAAGAGTGCATTCAAGTGTCGGATTGCATCACGAACACCACCATCGATTGGCTCATCTCTGGCAACAGACCATCCGCCACCCAGCAATGTAGAACGTAGAGTTTTGACTTCATCAAAGGTCAGAAAACCCATGATATTGAGACCCGCTTTCCCATTCACATATCGATCATCACCCACATTCTCTGGATGACATCGAGTGAGCAAGTAATCAAGATGCGTCGTTAAATCCTCAAACAATTCGTTGGATTGAGGATTCATACTTCTGATATTTTCTCGAATGTAATGAACAGCTGAACCCGTGTGGTGGGGGAATCGTCCGAATCGTTCACGGTTCCTATCCTCGCCCAGCATAATTGGCAAATTGTCCTCATTGAGCATACGACTCAAGGTGAACAGAACTGTTGGATCATCCCACTGAATCTCGTTTCTGCTGCTCCAATCATCGATTCCTTGTGTACGAAACCGTGCCTGAACTCGTTGATTTTTGCATAACTCTTCCCACTCAGTCGTCGAATTTTGAGTGTTTGATATCAAAGCCTGAAACACATCTGCGACGATGGATGAATGGCATCCATCAAGTGTGTAGAATGCCGTAGTCGATTGATAATTTGGCTGCATCAGCGAAACCACTGATTCCTCTTTATTGAGGTATGTGTTTATCATTGAAAGAACTTCGACATGCGTTCTTCAATGCTGGATTGTTGTTCTTCATCATCTTCCGGATTCATTTCCCTACGAATCGAATCCAATCGACCTGATGCACTTGCATTTTCAAGGACAGGTACTTCCTCGACCAAGGATGGTATCGACTCCTCTTCAATGTCACTTTCTTGAGTTATTGCTATTTCTTCCTCATCGGAATCTTGCGGAGCAGGACTTGATTCTGTGGTTTTTGAAGGAGTCACTGCCGCTGTTTTCTTGTTCGTTTGTGCAGGGGTACTGGTGCGACTCGATTGCTTGTCCTGTCGTTGGACAGCAAACAAATAGATGCCTACAAGAACTGAGATAATCAGAGCACTCACCAAAACATTGGATGTGTTCAATGGCTGAGCCTCCTCAAGTTCAAAAAGAACAGAAGCGGTGTTATCGGACTCATCATCATCGATGTCAAATGGACTGTTGCATCGTATCAGTGCTTCTAATTGCTCTTGGTCGTTAAGTCCTTCCGAATCGATGCGTATGTTGGGCGTAAAATCAGAACCAACAAAGCCGACAAGAACTTCTGCTTCGAAATCACTCTCTTTGCTGTTAACAGTAAGGAAGCATACTGCATCTTCGAGAACTTGGTAATTTGTTCTTGATAGGGCGACATTGATGCTTCCTTTTGCTGAGATACTGCTGATTCCTACATTCCATCCAGATTCCCTTGAGGTCACGACTTTCTCTAGACTTGAAACAATGTTTCCGAACTCATCATACACGGAAATCATGATGGTTAAACGACCTGGTTGTGGGTCCCAATTAGAAACACTAACGTTGGCAAACGTTGACTGATTCTGCAAAACGGCAAATGTGGATTTGTTGATTGGTATCTCCTCTCCTCGGTTTGTTGAAACAACGAACGAGAGTTTAGTGTTTTCATCAGAATCGCCCATGATGTCACAACTCACGATGTCACCTGTGATCGGCTGTAATCCGAGACTGGAAAGGGCCTCATTTCTGAATGAGCAAGAGGCAGTTAACGATGGAGCATCCCGTCCAATAAGCACGAGTTGAATGGACTCCTTGGGACTACTAAGATTGAGATAATTCAAACCAGATGGGACAGTGAACGTATAGGTTGAGCCAGAGACAGAAACCATACTCCCTTGCAATTCAACGTTATCGATATTGTCGATGTCTACTGATAACTGTGCTCCGGTACGGCCCGATAATACAGGGCTGCTCAAGGAAGAAATGTTCGAATGTTGTACGGTGAAATCTACGGATTCGGTACCTAGAGAAGAGTGTGTTACTTGGACGGTTATCTGGAAGGGTATCCCATCCCAATTCTCTGGAGGGTTCAAATTGATGGGCATTCCTTCCATCGCACCAGGCACAATTTGAATCGGTGAATCAACAATAGCAGTCCACCCAGATGGTAAGTTTGTTACCTCCAGTTCAAATTCTGGCAGATCATTACCTGTATTTTCTATCCATGCGAGAGGATAACCACCATTCTTCGAGACAAACCATACATCGGATGATTGAATTGAGTAATTTGACAATCCTGTGACACGAACTGGGACTTGAAACACTTCCATTCCTTGGCCAACAGCGTCCGAAACACGAATTTCGAGAATGTTGACATCGCCTTCTTGAGCATCCGATGGCGCTTCAACATAGATGTCGACGACTTGGGATTGACCTGGCTCCATCAGGCTTCCCTCAGGCAACGATATGTTCCATCCTTGTCCGAACTTCGTCAAAAACGGAACCGAAGGTGTATTCCCTTTTTGTTCCAGAAGGACTTCAATGTAATCCCCCCCAGGCGTGATTTCGAGATCGCTGTTCGCTAGATTGAGATTCCATTTTGAATACTCAAGAACGTTGAGATCGATTTGGAATTGGTCAAGAACGTATCCTGAAGAAACGACTTGATAGGAAATGGTAGCAATCGCATCTTTCCAAGCATAAGGAATCTCTTGTACAACTGTCAAAGTAGCAGATTCATTCACGTCCAGCATCGATGAATGAATTGTTTGATGTGGTTGCCAAACTGCTGTATCGTTGTCCTCTGTGACAACCGAGAGTGTCGGCACAAATTGGACATCATCAAGGTAGTTTCCGACGTTGGTAACATTGAATGTAAGCACGTGCTCAGTATTCGGTTGAACGTCCTGCTGTCCTCCATCTACAAGCACAATATCCCAGTCGTGGCGTTGTTCTGCTTCAATTAGCATCGTCGTTGTTGCACGAACTGAGGTATTGACTGTTGACGCCCACTCGAATTCGAGATAAAACGGCACAGCAGCTGGTAAATTTTCTCGAAGTTCAATTTCCAATGGCATAATCGTCGTAGCCAAGGGGCTCAGCGTTCGTACTGGATTAAAGTAGGTAAATGTGACATCATCCGTGGTAACCATCTCAGTTGGTAGAACTCTTGCTTCAAATTCATAGGTGTCTTGCCCATTGCCAGGGTTTTCCAATTGGATGAGGATTTGATGAGGTGTGCTTACATTGAATCCGTGCGGAATGTTCGAATCAACCGGATCGATGACATTCAATGCTGCACGATGAATCTGCAGAACGTGTACGCTCAAGTCAAACGCGAGGTTTGAAGCAGATGATTGCTCATCGGTTTCAAAAGCCAACCGTTGTGGCGCTGCATTTGGAGGAATGTAGGCTTCAAGTTCGACGATGTGATACGAATTAGGGGAGCCACTCGCTTCAAGAATACCATTTTGCAATGTGGCGCCAGTCGTGACATTCCATTGCCAGTTTTGTAGGAACATGTTGGCTTGACCAAAATCCCAGTTGAGTGTTCCAGATTGTGGCAACATCATCCGAAATTCAAATACGTGATTCGAATCAGGGACCGTTCGAATATGGGTCGGCGAGGTGTGCGAAAGAACAGATGTAAAATTAGCATCGAGTGATCGACAAAGTGTCTGCTCACCACTTCCAATGCATGTTGTTAGTGTTGTGCTCGTGACGCTGCCTTGCGAAACTGAACTTGGCACGTCAAGAAGTATTTTGAGTTCCTTCTTTTCTCCTGGCTGCAAGGTTATTGAGTAGACATTTGACTCTCCATCGTAAAGAACCGGTGTCCCACCCCATGAAGGGCTTGTCCAATCAATTGACGTTGTTGTTTCGACTGCATTTCCAAGATTTTCAATCAGGACATAGGTCTCTGCTGTATGCCCTGCGATGCCATATCCTTCCGAGAAAGCAAGGCCAGTCGGGCCAACAAGCGATAGCCCTCGAGTTCGCAATGCTTCGATGGGAATCAGTGTTCGGCTTTCAACACTCGAATCGGTGGTCAAGGTAGCAACAACCTCGATGTAACCGTCCTCATCTCCAAGAGCGTCTGCCGGTAAGGTCGCAACAAAGGGGAGCGTCACAGAAACACCAGGAGTGAGTTCAACATCAAGCAAATTTGTACCGACCTCGGGATCAGCGGACCAACCCTCGGGTAAATTGCTTGAATCATAAGAAATGTTCCAATCCGCAGTTCGTGAGCCCGTTGCTGTTACTGCAACTTCGAAGATTTCAGTTGTTCCTGGACTGATTCGAGTCGTCGCCTCCGGGCCTTGAATAAGTACTGCATAAGGTTCGACAACCGTCATTGTGGCTTGCGCAACATTGTTGTCCTCTCTTGCTTCTGTTAGGTTTTGGTTCACATCCAAAACCAATTCGAATTCGTGTGTGCCTAAGGTGGCAATCACATCAACACTGAATGTGGCAGGCCCCCCATCTCCACTTGGTGAAAGAGGATCGAGCTGCTCGAACCGTACTCGTGTTAATTCCTGGCCGTTCATGTACAAAGCACAATCAACATTTTCTTCGTTTTCCCATGTTCCAAAGTTGGCGAATTGTCCAGTTATGGTCAGAGTTTGGCCCGGATCGGGTGAGACTGGGTTGAACGAAATCCCATTTCCGTCTTGAAGCGGTGCTAAATCGAGCAAACGCTGTGAAACCAGCGTATCTCCGTAGAGCATGTCGATATAACCGTCACTATCAAGGTCAGCAAATGCAGGAGCAGACCAAACACGATGTGGCATAGAGAGTGGTTCATCCCAGCCCTCGGAAACTTCGTTTTCATATCCAGTCTCACCTTCGAAAACAAAAACCCGGCGACCAAATGCTACAACAATCTCTGGATCACCTTCACCGTCGATATCCATCCATGCTGGTGGTGAGACTGCGATTTCATCGTTATCGTTCCCCGAACCACCTCTATTCATGACCTTGTACCACTCCTCAGTCGGAGGGTCGTTGGTAATGTCATGACAGCCGATCATTCCTTCTCTATCGAAGGTTAAGGAGGATGCAGAGTACCAAGTCACCCAGCAAAGCCGGTCGTGGATGCCATCGCTGTTCAAATCGATGGGTAGCGGCGGTGCATCTGCGTAGCCATTCCGTGAACGGAACGAGAAGATTTCTTCCGTCGATGTCAACTCCATGCCGACATAACGTGCACCCAATCCAATTGTACGTCCATTCCCATCGGTTGGGATTGTGAGAATCATTTCGGGAGCCGCATCACTGTCGAGTTGGACAACAACTGGACTTGGTAAGCGTAACCTTGGTGCGTCTGAATCGGTATCAGTTCCAGAAACAGAAACACGTCCCCAATCATTTGAACCAGTGTTGCCATCGATTCGCCAAATCCACATGTTGCCAGAATTTTCATCGATTGTTGTCGCCAAAACCACAGAATTTTCACCATCCAACTGTGCCCAAGATGGGTCGCTCGGATGTGTTCCTCGGTCAAGAGTTACATCCCAATTTTCAGTCGGAGTGCTTGCTCCGAGTGGTAGACTGATGATGTGAGGGTCGTCCGTCGCAGTATCAACGACTGTGAGAATCAATTCAGGTTGCCCATCCAGTTCAAGATCGGCAAGGAGGGGTTGGGTCACAGAGAGATGGTTGCTTTGACGGGTTTGGAAATGTGGACTTGTGATGCCTATGCGATAATCTGTACTCGTCCAAGACCACATCAATTCATTGGAGTGGCCACCGCTTTGCCACCCCGATTCATCACAGGACAACTGAGGCGACCAAACATCGACTTGGAGTGAGCTTTCCGTATCATAAACAACAACCACTTCGGTGGAACCATCAAGGTCAGTATCGACCAGGACCGGTGTCGAGCGTGCTGCTTGTGTGTCACCCAGATCCACTTGCCAAGCAACATCGGCATCATCGCCAGCGATAAGTGAGAGTTTTGTCGATGATGTTGAGGTGCTCTCATGGAGAATGACTGCGAAAAGGCTCGATGGAGTGCACCGCTCAACGGCGCCGGGGCTGACAGTAACACTACCTGAGAAGTTCCCGATAATCGAGCCATATGCATCCGATCCGATATCATCCTCTAGTCCAACCCAATTGATGATGGGATCATCGATGCTCAATAAGGGGCCATTCGTGGAATCATGCAGAGGCATTGTACCATTTCGCGTTGCGCTTCCTCCATATTGCCCCCAGGGTTGTTCAAGGTCATCCCATGTTTGAACTGAAGTTGTTCTTACCGTGTTTGCCTCGCTTAATTTGGGAGCATGAATGTGCGTAAAGGAAACCATCAGCATCAGCAGAACCATGCCAAACGCAGAGCGTTGATGCCCTGATTTTCCATGGCTCCCGCTAGGCATTGGTTATCTTTGAACATGAGGGGTTGTTATTGTTTTGCTCTTCAAGCATCGCAAGGCGTTGATTTGTAGCGGATTCGACGTTCCCCGACACCGAAATGGGCGCAACGCAGTGCCTTGTTTCGATGCGTGGGCTTCATATAGGGGTCGGCAGTGGGCGAAATGACTTCGGTCAACTTCTCTCCCGAGGCGAAAGCCGGTGAAGGACGGAAAGGTTCTGCCTCTTCGTCTTTTACCATCGATGAGAGAAACCCAGGAGAGGAATACGATGTACAAAATTGTCACCAAAGAGGATACTATCCGAATTCCTGCAGAGTACATGAAAAAAGGTCAATCGCTCGACCAACATATCGATCGTCTGGCCATGACTGCCTTTGAAGGACGGTTCGATGAACAAAACCGATTTATTCTCGTTACCAGCAACCACACACCACTCGGACGTGGGCGAATCATCCACGGTGACGGTGCCATTTACCAACGCGTTCGTTTCGAAGCTCTTCTGTTTTGCATGGATGATTACGAAGTTGTTGAAGGCGCAATTTCTGAAGTCAACGAATTCGGAGCATTCGTTCGAATCGGACCGATGGAGGCTCTTCTGCACAAATCTCAGATTTTGGATGACCAGGTCGAGGTCAATGTCGGTGCTGGTACAATCGCAGGCCGAAACGACGACAAACGACTCGGTATTGGAACAGCAGTTCGTGCAAGGATTGTTTCACTCTCACCGGACACAAGTGACCCGCGTCGCTCAAAGATCGGTTTGACATGCAAGCAGCCAGGACTCGGTTCTCTTGAGTGGCTGAACGAAGCAGGTGAGTAATCATGGCAAAAACACCGTTCGCTTGCGGAGACTGTGGACTTATCCTCCAAGATGGCGTTGACCAATGTCCACGCCACCCATCTGCTCAAACAACAACAGATTGGCAAGGATACGTCATCATCATTCACCCATCTCGCTCTGAAATCGCCGAACGATTGAATATTGACCAACCCGGGCGATATGCACTCAAGGTGAACATCCGTTAAGGAGGACAAAAACATGGAAATTGTAAGCCGAACAGAAAACAAACTTCTCAACCGCGTGGAAATCGACTTCAAGTGGAATCACCAGAGTTCAAAGACTCCTTCAAAGAAGGAAGTTATGGATCTTGTAAAAACCCTTGAACCGGGTTCAAATCCGGATTTTATTGTCGTCAAGAACTGCAAGACCCGTTATGGGCAAGCACTCACCACCGGTCAAGCGTTTATCTACGAAACTGCGGAAGCTATGGCAGTTGAGCCAGCCTACATCCATGAGCGCCACAAGGGATTCCGAAGTGGGAATGCCTCCGAAGCGGCCGAGGATACCGAACAATCCGATGAGGAAACGACGGAAGGTGATGCATGATGGGTGAACCAAATCCAAAAGCAAAGTGGTCAAAATATGCAATTGCAGATGATGGTACGCTCGAGCGTAAATCCGAGCATTGTCCAAACTGCGGACCTGGTGTTTTCCTAGGAATCCATGCTGATCGCAAGACCTGTGGTCGTTGTGGTTACACCGTTAAGATTGAGTGACGCAGCACTCCATCGTTTGATAGCATCCAGACCTGTTCGTCTTTGAGCAGATGCTGAACGACAACCTCGTCATGATTTTGGCATTGAACTCCTTTTTCATCGAGCGATATTTCTTCGCGCCAGCCCGAGAGAATCCACCTTGATTCCTCGACGCTCAAGGCATGTTGGATTGGCCCTTTGGTTGCGATATCGGCAACACATTGCCCTGATTTGTATTGATAACAACGACCGTTGCTGAGCAGGAGTAAGCGTTCATCTTTCGTTCCAAAAACGTCGGAAAGCCCTCCATCGAGTTCAAAATGTCCGCGACCAATAACGGAACCGTTCTCTTTGGAGAGTCTTAGGCATCCACCTGCACGAGACCAAACTTCAACGCTGGTCTGTGTTTCATGAAGTGTGACAGTCTCTTGACTCATTGGAAGTTGGGCGAGTTCGGGCCACTCTGGAGGAGGTGCTCTCCACAGTTCAATTCCAGTCTTATCAAACGCGTAGACCCCTCGATTCCAGAGAACGAAGACAAATCCATCGTTCATTGTCGTCATTGCGAGTGGTTCAGCATCGAGGACATGTGCCCATGATGCACCCTCGGGTAGAATCGCTTGTTCAAGAGAACGTGCAGTACGCAGGTCTCCCCGTTCAACCCCTTCGATGAACGGCCGGTCAAGAGGTAAACATCCCATCCTTGCAATCAAAAGTTCACGATCAATCCACGTTGCAATCAGCACATCATCGACAATTATGGCCTGTTGGAAGGACATAGGAAAGGGTCGGGCATATTCCTCCAATGGCTTGAATTCAGCATCGAGTCGACACAGTTCACCATCGATTCCGATTGCTACGGCGTAGACACCCTCAACATTGGGAGTTTCGAGAATCTTCGTTGTTCGAAAGGGCAATTGTATCGAATGCATGCTTTCGACCATGGTTGGTCGAAACATCGGTTCTTTGTCAATACTCGCTTTGAAGAAGTGGTTGTGACTGGGCAAACCATGGCCGATGTTGTTCTTATTGCAGTGAACAGCGACGACATCGCTTCGACAAATCAAGCCAAATATCTACTGGAGCTTCACCCTTGGTCTCAACGGAACGATGTTGAATCCTGTTCCGTATACGCACATCAGAATGTACGCATGTGGTTCTTGCCAAAGCGTATTTTATGGGAAGATCACCTTGATGTTCGTTGGAATCAAGCAACCTCTGAAACTGTTACAGAAGTCATATTTCCATCGAGGCATTCGGCTGCGAGTGGAAAACCGTGTCTCACCATTCATCCGATAGGCGTACCTCATCTTCCCCTCGATGACGAACCTCCTTTTGGAGGAAGATCAGGATTTGCGCCCCCTCCAAGTTCACGAATGGCTCCTTGGTGGAGATTGCTTCACCAAAAGTGGGCGCAACGGTCAATTCCCGACTTTACATTATCACTTGAAGTAACGCATCATGGCCCAATTCTCGATGTACCTGCGCTCTTTATTGAAGTCGGCTCGACCGAGCCGTATTGGCCGAACGAGGATGCTGCCAAACTCCTCGCAGAAGTTATCTCAGATGGACTTGGCCTCGATGGCGAGGAAAAAATGGAATCATGGAGCGATGCGAACGAAGGTGAACCTGTCCTCATAACCCTTGGCGGTGGCCATTATTCTCCGAAAGCAAACAAATTGGCCCTCGAGTCCAACGTATGGTTGGGACATATGCTTGCGAATCATTCACTTCCTTTTGGCGAACAAGATGCTCCCGGTGACTTATGGAAGCAATCAATCGATGCAATTCTCTTGTCGACGAAGCGAGCATATCCAGGTGGACGTTTGGTTTGCAACGTTGAGAAAAAATCCTTCAAAGGATGGCAACGTCAGTTAATCTACAATCACCTTGAATCTCTCGGAATCGATGTTGTTCGTTCTAATGCTTTCTTGGAAATGGTCAAAAGATGTCGCTTGAAGCAATGAGAATGAGGGCACAGAAATGATCTCGAGACTCATCGTTGCAATGACGTTACGGATGCCAAGATGGTTTGTCCGTTGGGTTTCGCGACGTTATGTCGCTGGTTCGATACTTCAGGATGCAGTAGGTGTGATGAAACGTTTGGAGTCCGAAGGAGCATGTTTTACAATCGACGTCCTTGGTGAAGAGATTTCATCAATGAGCGAAGCTCAATTTTTCCTCGATGAATATGTGCGAGTTATGAATGCAATTGTCGAGAACAATTTTGATGCAAATTTATCCATTAAGCCAACGGCTTTTGGTTTACTCATCGATAAGGAAAAAGGAATGGAGAACATTGAATCCCTCGTAAAGCAGGCTGCTGCTCATGATATGTTCGTTCGATTGGACATGGAAGACCATCGTGTTACCACTGAGACAATTCAAGTCGTCGTCGACCTGCATGAAAAAGGATTGACAAATGTTGGTACGGTTCTTCAAGGGCGTTTGCATAGAACTCCCGACGACATTGAAAATGTGGCTTCCAGTCTCGGAGGAAATGCCGATTATCGTATCTGCAAAGGCATTTATCTTGAACCAGAAAATATTGCATACACCTCAAGGAGCGATATTCGTGAGAAAACCAATGACGCGATTCGAATGGCCCTTGAGCAAGGAGCATACGTTGGTGTAGCATCCCACGACAAACCCGTCATCGACTACACGCTGAATGTTCTGAACGAGTTCAACATGGGTCCATCCAAAGACGATCCTCGAGAAAACGCAGGTAGTCCAAGAAAAGGAAAAGGTCCGGGCTATGAGTTTCAAATGTTGCTTGGCGTGCGTGGCCCGATGCGTCGGGAGTTGATGAAGGCAGGTCATCGAACCAGAGTTTACATACCATACGGCGAGAAGTGGTATGAATACAGCATACGAAGGTTGCAGGAGAATCCTACGATTGGGTTGCAAATTGCCAAGGCTTTCTTGATGCCATGGACCAATCGACCGTAATCACTTTCTCGCATTCTTTTTCTTTCGCTTGTTGGTTGGTTGAACACGTTTTTTGATGTGTTCTTTGGGCAGAATTGGGTTTGGATTGAAACCAAGCCGACCTTCTTTCCAAGCTTGACGACGCTCTCGTGGCGTTTTCGGCTCGAAACGTTCTGGTCGAGGTGGTTCGTGGAGATACATGCGTTTGATTTTTGATGCATCAACACTGCCTCGAAGGGTTCGACCTTCGCCCGTGTGTATTGCTCGAATTCGCCAAGTCTGGACGCCGAGTTCGAGAATGGTTCCAGCCTTGAAAATGGTTCCTTCTTCAACGATGAGAACATCCGGCGTCGAGAATTCACCCCGCGTTTTTGTGATTTTTACGCGAAGCATATCCTGACGAAGAGCTACAGCTCGAATCAAATTCTTTGCTTCGATTTCTTCGACAGGGCCTGCTTCGGATTCTAATCGAGTTATTCTCCAAGCCATGTCATCGTGTTCAAACACATCGTTGATTTCGAGCCATTCATCAGCATCAAGATCGATTGTAGCCATCGACGATTCAGGCCCTTCGGTGAGCATAAATGGTACCCGTTTGAGTGGTGGTGCCCTGAATTGTATCTCATGAACAGTTGTGCAGATTTCGCATCGCAGGAGGTAATCCTTCCCTCGGCCGATTTCCTTTTCTTTGAGAATTTGATGACCGGTTACGTCCTCACACGTTGGACAAAGTACCGCATTTTCCAAGACCTCTTCATCATCGAAGTCGTCCTCCTCAAAACCGTCATCCATGCTTCTCAAGGCTATCTCGATGCATATCCCCTTTGAATCCACCGCATGTGGTTCTGTCACAGTGTTCAAAACAAAGCGTTGCTAGGTGTTGCCATGAGCGAGGTGAGTCGAGACGAGGTTCTTCCAAGTCTACTCACGGCAGACCACGAACGTTCAAGGGATGAACCAGAAATTGCAGCGAACATCGCAACCCAACTTGAACACATGGGGTTGTCAACCTGGTCAATCTCCGTTCTTCGCCGCTTGAGAGATGCCATCGGACGACAAAGCCCAAAGCGTGTTTTAGAAGTTGGAGGGGGAATAGGGCACCGTTCAGCATGGCTTTTTGATTTGTTCAACAACGAGACAACCGATCGCTTTGATATCATCGAACAAGGAGCAAAGTTCGGCGTCATTCTTCATCGTCTGCAAACACGCTACGATGCTTCCTCATGGTCTTCCATAATCGTCAATGACTTCGCAACGCTCTGTGCGGAGGAAAAGGCTTGGAAATTGACCACAACATCAGGTGTAGGTATTGATGAGCGAAGATTGTCAGAGCACTACGACGCAATCGTCATCGATTCTCCACTTTCGCGCCTTGCCGGAGATTTGCAAAATGGTCTCGATTTACTCGCACCAAACGGCGTATTGTACACAGTTGAACCAGAAACGCCTGTCGGTGATTACGATGAACTTGATGATGATGGACGAGCCAAAGTTGATGGGTTTAACAAGTGGATTGAGATTATCCAATTAACGCAGTCCACTCATCACATCGCTTTCGTACCAGTGTTCGGTGGAACAATTGTGGCTTTTTTCAGACGGTAGCCTCTTGTTCAGCCTTCTCCAACAATGCGTCAACATCCAGCAAACCATAGCCGTAGTTGTCGTCATGGCCGGATTGGCCATCGCTTGGTTTCACGGTTTGCATGATCCAATCCTTGACCGTGTCAATGGTTGATACGTCTCCTGAGGTTCCGTTACTTGCAAGCTGGGGCTGTGCTTCAAGAAGAATCGCAATTGCACCCGTAACAAAGACCGTTGCTGCACTGGTTCCGCTCGAAGACGACCACGTCCCTTGCGTGTTCAGTACTGGCACATCCTTTGCAGGAGCAACCAATTCTGGCTTTTTATCAGGATCGCCTCGAGGTAATTTAGGGGGGAAGAAGCTCCCTCCATTGTTGCCTTTAGATGATTTTGACCAATGACTGCCAGATGTCGATACACCACCAACACAGATAACTCTTCGTTCACTACCGGGTGAGGCAACATCGCCATCATCGTCTTCGCCTCCATCATTGCCTGCAGCAGCAATGACGAAAATTCCTCTCGCAGTTGCATCGTTCACAGAATCCTCAATGGTTCGACTGGACGAACCTAGAAGCGGAAAGAGATCTTGTCCACCACCCAATGAAAGCGAGATGATGTTGACGTTTTGATTGACGCACCAATCGATACCCGAGACAACATCTTCCTCATAACCTGAACCATTGGCAAGCAGGGATTTTGCGATGTATAAATTGACATTTTTCGCCATTCCGTTCATCCAACCATCTGCGACCAAAATCCCAGCCATGTTCGTTCCATGACCGTTATCGTCGTAAGGATTGGATTTCCCTTGAACAATGTCAACCCAACCTGCCACATCGAACCCTTCCAAATCAGGATGATTCAATTCCATACCCGTGTCGACAATGCAAACATTGACGCCTTTCCCGGAGTAGGTTTCAGGGAGGTTAATCAAGTTGTAGTAAGCAGTCTCGGATTCCATTAACTCATCACTTGGCTTTACGAAGGTAAACCCGTCTCCAACAATGATGTTGTACGCAAACCCTGCGACAAGAATCAAGAGTGCAGCCGTTGCTATGCTGACAACTCTTCGCACGATTTGGAGGTCTTTCTCCAATTGTGGAGGAAGGGGTTTGACATCGTTTCCGGAACCAGTCTCTTCAGACATCATCCACCCTCAATAGAATGCTTGAACAGCTTCAGAAAATGTATCGACAAAACGTTTGACATCTTCCTCCGTGTTGTAGAAATACGCCGAAGCTCGGAGCGATCCACTGTAACCACGGTCGTTGAACCATGAATGAACACAATGTTGGCCAGATCGAACCATGACGCCCGAAACTTCATCCAAGAGTAAAGCAATATCATGCGCAGGGAGTTTTTCATCGAGAAGAAGTGAACAAATACCTCCACGTTGCGATGCATCTTCAGGTCCGATAATTGAAACACCTTGCAAATCTTTCACGCCTTCGGACATGATGCGGTTTAGTTTCACTTCGTGTTCATGAACATGTTGCATGTCCAATGCAGAGAGATAGTCGATTGCAGCTCCCGTTGCCATCATTCCAGCAAAGTGACCCAAACCCCCCTCAAATTTTGAGGGCGCACTCGCCCATTCCATGCCATCGTAATGTGATGTTTTGACAGTCTGACCTCCAGATTGTATCGTACGCATCGAATTGAGCAATTCTTCTTTCCCCCACAATCCACCCATGCCAGATGGACCGAGCATTTTGTGAATCGAGAAGGCGAAGAAGTCGATGTCGAGATCTTGGACATCAACCGGCATGTGTGGCGCTGATTGAGCACCATCGATGCAAACCAAAGCATCGTAATCTTTGGCAATTTTTGCAATTTCTCGAACTGGTGTTTCTATTCCGTCAAGATTTCCAACATGACTGACAGATACCATTCGTAGTTGTTTTCCTGCGTCTGCACATGCCGCCTCAAAGCCCTCCAAATCGAATGTATTGTCCGGGTTCGAGGCAACGACTCGATGGTCAACACCTTGTTCTTCCTCAAGCTGCAACCATGGTACTAGATTGGAATTGTGTTCTCGATCGGTTGTCAAGACGATGTCATCTTTTTCCCAAGAAAGTCCTTTTGCGATTTGATTCAGGCTGTGCGTGGCGTTTCGAGTAAAAACCATCTCGTTGATGGAAGGGGCGTTGATAAATCCTTGAAGTTTCTTTCGAGATCGAGAAATCGTCCTTGAAACCTCGGTGCCATAGCGATGCACAGAGCGTCCTCCACAGCCTGGTGTTTTTGTGTAGTAATCCGCAATGGCATCGATAACAGCTTGCGGGCGAAGTGTTACACAAGCATTGTCAAGATACGCTACAGGATTTTCTTCACGAAGTGCGGGAAAGTTTTCTCGATGTTGTCGTAAATCCATCACCATGCCTCCTCATCTGGGGATACCTCAACAGGTTCAGTTTTGCTCAGGAGATCAGCATCTGCTGAGACTGCCGCTTTCGTTCGAACCTGTGCCTCAGCGCCTAACATTCGTTGTGGGAACCAGATTGTCCAAATGATAAGCGGAACGGAGACGATTGAAAAGATGAGGTGCAAAAGCAAAGACCATGTTCGAGAACCAGTGCGCTCAGCGATATAATTCGCTCCAGCCCACGCACCTAGCATGGCGGAGAATGCCCATGAGAGGCAGACGAAGACCCATCCGGCTAGGGAATGCTCACGCATCGCAGTCTCCATGACGCGAACGTCTTCATGCAGATGGTGGGTTTCAACATGCAGGTCTCTTGTTTCTCGTACGGCTTTGATGAAGAAATACAAAAAGAATACACAAACGAGTGTGATCAAAAATCCTCCCATCATCTCAGAAAGTGATAAGGAGAGGGGGAAATTCTTATTGTAGGAATGAAAATAAATTTGGGCGAATCCAAATCCAGACCAAATCAGCAACAAGGTGATGGTATGCGTACGCATGATCGGAAACAATTGGACAAGTGAAAACAGAAACCATCCCCAACACACTAAGGAAAGGACCATCTGAAAATATGCCGTACCGCCTGCTTCTTGCAAACCTTCCAGACCAGCTATCTTGGCATTGCCTCCGTCAAAAATGTCTCCATTCAAGGCGCCCAAGAGAACTGCGGAAATTGCTGCAACAAGTGCAATTGTGTAGCGTTGATTCCAATCGTTGCGCAGCAACTTCCATTGAAAAACAAGTTCTTGACGAACTGATTGGACAAATGGATGGACGTCAAAGAACTGCGACTTGATTTCGATGTCCTCAAGACGGAATGGAAGAGCACCATGCGATGCGTCTTTGGTCGCCGAATCGCCACCGTCCATGTCAAGCGGAGTCGGTTCACCTTTGAGTCTGTTGCGATGGACCATTGACAAGGGTGAGCGTTAAACGGTGAACATGTTTCGCCCACATTGCGAGCCGAGATCGCATAGCCTGGTAGTGCGCGCGACTGGAAATCGCGTGGGCCTGTCCCTCGGGAGTTCAAATCTCTCTCTCGGCGCCATTTGACCATGCATACCGTCGTTTACGCTTGACGCGAAGTGGTTATATCGAAATGCTTGGTGGCAAGGACGCCGCCACCGTGGCTTAGTGGTATAGCACCTCATTGGTAATGAGGAGGTCGCGAGTTCGATCCTCGCCGGTGGCTCCACTAGGAAATCGATGTTTAACCCGTCCTTTTTCAATAAACATTAATAGTCGTCGAACCAACCTTTCACGTGAAGAAGACTACTTCTTCGGATGGGATACACATGAGCAATGCTACTGAAAAGAAGACGGATACGCGAGCCAGAATTAAGGAGTTACAAATTCAAGTCGACGATTTGAAAGAATTAGTCAACACACTGTTGTCTGTAATTGTTGAGGAACCTGACGGTGTCCACACTGGTTCTGCTCCAACCTCGGGGCATCCACTGGCCAACACATGCATGTGATTAGCCCTTGATAACCGCCATTGGCTCGAGACGAACAACCGGACGGGCCAATTCTGCTCTCATCGTATTTTCAATGACGGTATCCACATTTTTGTACGCTTCAGGAGCTTCTTCAGAGAGAATGTTTTTGCTCGCTGCTTGAACGATAACACCTTTTTCTTTCAATTCAAGTCGTTTTGCTTCTGCATTAATTTGGCGCCGGGCAGCTGTACGTGACAACGCCCTTCCCGCACCGTGGCAAGCGCTACCAAATGCCTGGTTTTGTTGACTGCGAGGTCCTGCCATTATCCACGAACCTCGTCCCATGTCACCGGGCACGACAACCGGTTGGCCTGTTTGAGAGAAGGTATCGTGCAACTCGCCTTGATCGCCACTGAATGCTCGAGTTGCACCCTTTCGGTGAACGACGCATGTACAATTTTTGCCGTGGATCACATGGTCCTCAATTTTTGCAATGTTGTGCGAAACATCGTACAATGTTGAAAGTTCAATTTCTTCACCTAGTTCGGCTTTCAGTCCGTTGAACAAACGATCTGTCAGGACTGCGCGATTCGCAAAGGCATAATTTGCTGCAGTTCTCATATCATTCAGATATGTTTGACCTTCCTTCGAGTGAATCGGTGCAGCAGCAAGTTGCCGGTCCGGTAACGAATATCCCCACTCTTCATCGACCCAAAGATTGCCTCGTTGTTTGAGTCGTAATTCGAGTTGATGGATGTGATCGCTGCAAACCTGGTGACCAAGTCCACGGGAGCCAGAATGAATCATAGCAATGACCTGGTTTTTGGAGAGGTTCCACTTTGTTGCAGTCTCATCATCGACGATTTCTGAAACCCGTTGCAGTTCGAGGAAGTGGTTTCCGCTTCCAAGCGTGCCGAGTGCTTTCATTCCTCGCTTCTTTGCTCGGTGACTGATGCTGACTTCATCAATTTCAAAGCAACCATCTGATTCAACCGTACCAGTTCTGTGGTGTTGGCCCACGTCGATGGTTTCCAATTCAGTTAAACCTCCTCGAAGGATTGCTTCGAGGTTGGATTCTGTCATGGCGATACCGCCTTTACCTGACCCACCAGAAGGTATGCGACCGTTCAATCGCCGTGCAAGTTTCTCAAGATTTGGTATGTCTCCAACTTCAATATTTAACGCCACAGCTCGAACTCCACAATTGATATCGAATCCAACGGCTCCAGGAGAGATTGCTCCTCCTTGATCGCCGTGTTCGATGTCGGTGGCGACAACACCTCCGATTGGAAGACCATATCCATAATGCCAATCAGCCATGCCCCATGCCGTACCAACGACACCTGGAAGTTCAGTCGCATTCATCAATTGGATAGGTCCACGACCATCCTGATAACGTTCAATTTCTTCAAGGCTCGAAATGATGGCGGCATCAACATTCATTCGGCCATGGGCCTTGATGCGTACAACTCCTGGCGAGGAGAGGTCGACATGCTTGGTCCATTCGGCAGCCATGTTTGTCGTTCAACATCGTTCTTTTGATGATTTCCACAATTTCAAGGTATTGAAAGGGAGGGTTGAAAGGACGGGGGACCACCCGGAGAATGGAGGCGTTGGTTTGAGTCTACCCCCGATTGACTTGGCAGTATTCCACGACAACGGTTACGTCCGACGACAATGTCGGATTACGAACCTGTGGTTTTGGACATGCGACGATGAACGGACCACGTGTGGAGATACCCATGAGGATGAATACACATTCATCGGAAAACCACTGATTGGAGGATTCGATCAGCGGGGAAGGGCGCTGAAAGATTCGATGCGTGAGGCTTTTTTGTCCTTTTTCGAAATCAACAACCACCAACGCGTTGAGGCTTATCCTGTACTGGCTCGATGGCGAGATGACATTCACCTGACCATCGCATCCATCGCTGACTTCCAACCTCATGTAACCTCTGGCCAAGTCGCTCCTCCTGCAAACCCACTCACTATCTCCCAACCATGCATTCGGCTCACCGATGTTGATGCAGTTGGTCGATCTGGCCGTCATTTGACAACATTTGAGATGATGGCTCACCACGTGTTCAATCGTCCTGATGAGGGTGAAATGTATTACTGGATGGAGCAATGTGTTGCTTATTGCCATTCGATGTTAACCGAAACGTTTGGCATTCCTGGCAAAGAAATTACTTACGTCGAAAATCCCTGGTGCGGTGGTGGAAATGCAGGTCCTGCAGTTGAGGTCATCGTTGGCGGACTTGAATTGGCAACGCTTGTTTTCATGAATCTTGAGGAATCGCAAGATGGGGAAATTGAACTCAAGGGTGATACTTACAAAGAAATGCCCTTGCAAATCATCGACACGGGATACGGTTTGGAACGGTTTTGTTGGGCAGCTGCTGGAACACCGACAATCTATGAAGCAATCTATCCTGAAACAGTGGAGTGGCTCAAAGACATCTCAGGGTTTTCAAAAGTTGCTTTACAATGGCCTGACTTGAATCTTGATCATCTTCTTGGTGAAATGAGTCGTCTCAATGGAATCATGAACATCGAGCCCGGAGTCGATGCTGAAGAACTTTCGAAGTTGTTTATTTCACGACTCCATGAACGGGGTGTTGAATTGAACCAGCAACAATTTTTGGCTGTAACAGAGCCACTTTCTCGGATTTATGCTATCCCTGACCATTTGCATGCGTTAACGCACATGCTTGGTGATGGACTTGTTCCATCAAACGCCAAGGCGGGATACTTAGCACGAATGCTTGCTCGTCGAATTTTACGTATGCGTGATGACCTTGAGATTGATGTCACACTTTCCGAGCTCATCAATCACCACCTCGACGTGAACATGATGGATCATTCAATGAAACAAACCAGAGACGGTTTGCTGACGATTATGAATCTTGAGGAAGAGCGTTATAGTGAGGTACTAAGAAAAGGATCAAACCTCATTCAACAGTCGTTGAAGTCGATTGATAAATCAACTGAGCAGTTACCGGATGAATTGCTTTTCCAACTCAATGATTCGCATGGTCTTCCACCCGACATGGTTGTCAACATGGCCCAGAGCAACGGTTGGAAACAACTCCGTCTGAGAACAGGTTTTTCTGCTGAAATGGCAGAGCGACATGCAAAAATGGCGAAAGCGGCTGCTGCTACCATACACCAAGAATCGCTCGTTGCTGATGTTCCATCGTTTCCTGATACGATTCCATTGTATTACAATGATGTTCAACAACGAAGTTTCGATTCGAGCGTTCTCGCATCGTTGCCGCTTACCGAGAACGTCGGCCCAGAGAGAGCCACGCATGCAATTGTTCTTGCCGAGTCTTGTTTTTATCCTGAAGGCGGTGGACAAGAAGGTGATTACGGTTCCTTGACGACCGACAGCACCTCGCGCAAAGTTTTGGACACACAAAAGGAGGGGGGTCTAATTCTCCATTTGTGCGATGGTCCGTTGGAAGTCGGAGATCTTGTTCACGGTTCCATCGATTGGCGTCGCCGGAAGCAATTGATGGATCATCATACTGCTGTTCACATTGTTGGCGGTGCAGCTCGCAGAATTTTGGGGCCACACATCTACCAAGCTGGGGCCAACAAATCGACAGAACTTGCACGTCTCGATATCACACATTATCGTCGACTGACACGAGATGATCTTGATGCAATCGAGGTTCTCGCGAACGAAGTACTCGGTCAGGTGACGCGAACTGAGAAGACCGTCCTTCCGCGGCATGAGGCAGATAAAAAACACGGCTTTGATTTGTATCAAGGAGGTGCTCCAAAAGGAAATGAAATCCGTGTTCTCCGCATCGCCGATCATGACGTTCAAGCATGTGGTGGCACACACCATGATGAGCCTGGACAAATTGGTTCAATCCGGGTTATTCGCTCAACTGCCGTTCAGGATGGTGTTGAACGATTGCACATTGTTGCAGGTGAATCTGCGCTTCAGTATGCACGTGAGCAAGATGAATTGTTACGAGCGACATCCAATACGTTCGCAGTTTCAACCGAAGACCTTCCAAAAACCGCAGCACGCTTCTTCAACGAATGGAAGGAACAGCGAAAAAGAATCGAACAACTTGAGGCGGAGATTGTCCGTTTGCGCACGTCTGGTGGAGGCGATGACTCCATCAGCATCGATGGAGTTCGTGTCGTCATCATGGAAGTGGAGGGCAACCTCAAGAAGCTGACTTCAATGCTCCAAGAATTAACCCGTGACGATTCGACACCAACCCTAGCCATTCTTGGTTCGAGAGAAGGTGGAGGCAAACTTATGGTTGCAACAACGGAAAACACAATTGCTGCTGAACGCTACAATGCTGTAGAAATCCTTCGCTCCATCATTCCTCACATCAAAGGTGGCGGAGGAGGTCGACCGACGATGGCCCAGGGTGGTGGATCTGACGCATCCGGACTCGATGATGCGTTCCAGGCTGCAAAAGATCTTGTTCAATCTTGAAGAGACTCGAGAGCAATACGATCAAATTCCGAAGCAGCATTTTCGATTGCTTGTTGAACGGGGAACCATGCTGCTTCAGCAATTTCGCCTTCTTTCAACTTCAATTCATCGATGGTACCATCCCACTTTCCACAATATGTGAAACTCATGAACGATACACCATCTCGGAAAAACGTTCGTTGCGTGATGACGGGTTGTTGAGGCTCGAGTTCCACAGTTATCCCTAACTCTTCTTGTGTTTCTCGTACACAACCTTCGGCCGGTTCTTCACTGTGATTCATGTATCCTCCTGGTAAACCCCATTGCCCTTTGAAGAATCCTCGCTCGACTTTTGCCATAAGAATTTGGTGTGAATTATTCCGAATCATGACCTTCGAAACGAGCCGGTGGAGCGACCTGTACACTGCTTCACGTGCAAGTGGATGCACGGCGTTATCGGAAACAATCTTGTCCTTCCACGTCCAATGCTCTGGCCAATCAATCATCGGATTCCCGTGTAGAATTGTGTACCTTGTTCCATTAAATTGAATGTCGGTTTGGCGTTCCTCTTGCCATGGTATGTCCATGTTGTTCACTTCATCCACGGTTGGAAACCGCAGTGTGTTGATTTGACCTTCCCGCCCCATGATGCAATCTTGAGGACCTTTTCCTTGTTCATCAACCAACAAGAGTTTCCCGTCGTGCTCAAGATAGACAACAGTTTGTGGGTGCATGAATCCACGTCGAGGCCGCCCCTCATCAATGCTCGTCTTAGTTGGAATGAATTGAAGTAGGACGCTTGAGTGGTCAAACCATGCAAGTCGAAGACATACGCCCTGAAGGTTGGGCATGCACCTATCTTATCTCGAACCAAGGACAAGCAGTACTCATTGATCCTGTATGGGATTATATGAATCATTACGAGTCCGTTCTCCAATCTCGAAATCTCGAATTGGTTGCGACCATGGCAACACATACACATGCCGACCATATTACTGCGTGCTTCACACTATCTGAGAAAAAAGGAATTCCATTTTTCATGTGGAAAGATACAGCCTCGCTTGGCGTTACAGACTATGTTGATGAATCAACCGAATTGACAATCGCTGGTGTCCCCTATTCTTTCCATCACGTTCCAGGACATACTGGTGATTCCGTAATCATTGAAATCGAAGGCCACATTTTTACTGGTGACTTTTTGTTTAACGGTGAAGCAGGCGTGGGCCGTGATGATTTGCCAAGTGGTCGCTTGTTGGAGCATTGGAACTCAATCCAATCGCTTTCCAAATTATCCGATGAACTCCTTGTCTGTAGTGGGCATGAACCTCCCGGCACGCAACTTCAGACCCTCGGTTGGAATCGGATCAACAATCCTATTCTCGTCATGGAAACGTACGAAGAATTCGTCGCATGGCAAACGAAGACGGCAGAACAACTCGGTTCTGTGTCCAAAATCAAAACTGCCCTCCCTGCGAATCTGTTTGCAGAAATTCCTGACGAGATTCCTTGGATTTCACAGTAAGTGCAAACACCTTTGAAGTGCATTCTTGTGGTCAGGTTATGGCTAATTCAGAGCGTAAGAAAATCGGCTTGGTTTTTTTCCTTCAACTCGTGTTCCTGCTTTCACTTTCTTCCCCACTTGCTCAAGGAACAAATCCGTATGGTGATGTTGAAAAGATGGATGCTGCGTTGGAGACTGCGTTGCAATCGGTCGATGACGATGGCGAACTGTTTGAGGTGATTTACCAACTTCAAACACCAGTAACTTCTGATGATTTGACCAAAATCCGTGAAATGGGAGCCCTCCATCTGAACGATGCGAAACTCATCAACGGGGGACTTCTTGAAGGAACTGCGGATGTTGTTCGACATCTCTCGACATGGGAGCGAGTCAAATATCTCGAACTCAATCGAGAGTTGGACTTCTTTTATCTCCCACCTGATTGGGGCGGTGATCCGACTGATCCTTCGCTCATGATGCACGAAACGACACACATTGTGCGAGCGACAGATGCTTGGCACCGGGCAATCATCGATGTCGATGGGAACGTCCAATTTGACATTGACAACGCCTTCACAGAGTGGGATGGAGATGGGACCGCAATTGTCGACCTCGATACGGGTGTTGACTCCGGACATCCTGATTTCGACTACCTTGAACCATGGACTGGGGAGAAAGTAATCTATTCCGCAAAATGGAATGGCGTTTGGGTTGAAACTCGGAATTCAGATACTTCTTCAGGCCACGGGACTCACGTCGGAGGAACCATCGCTGGAAATGGTGATGCCTCCGCTGGACGCAGAGCTGGAGTTGCCAAAGGTGGCCAAATGGTAGCGCTTGGCACAGGTGATGGTGCTTCAATCTTCGCTGCGGAACAAGGGCTTGAATGGACCTATGAACATTCCATCCCCTCACAAAACCCATACCATATACGCGTTGTATCCAATTCATGGGGTACGGATGGGGATTACGATCCAAATGGCGCCATCGCCACAGTTACGGACAAATTAACGTTTGAAAATGGCGTTGCGGTTATTTTTGCTGCATCGAACTCTGGCGGCTCAGGAGGTGGCGGCGAGTGCAGTGGTGATTTGCGAACCAATGTCTATGCGAATACACCCTCAGCAATCTCTGTTGCTGCTTTGACGCACGATGGCACGCAAGTTACTTCGTTTTCATCACGGGGCTGCATGAACCAGCAACACACGTGGCCAGATGTTGGAGCACCAGGTCGCGACATCTGGGCGACGGCTCCGCGTGGTACGGCAATTGATGCAAGTACAAGGACACAAGGTGATTTGTATTACATGGCAATATCCGGAACGTCAATGGCGACACCTCACGTCGGTGGCATGGCTGGAGTTATTCTTGACATTGCGCCTTCATTGGGCGTTGCAGATTACCATCGAGAAGATCATGACGAGGGTGACAGTCTTGTCGGTGGTGAGGGTACCGCTGCGTATGGTCAATTTGAGGATTGGGACACTGCCAATTACTCGCGTGTCCATGAGCTCGAACTCATTCTTGAACTCACTGCTCGATACGAAGGAATGGCAAACTCTTGTGAGGATGGTAACAGCGACGATTCATGCAGTGACATCCCCGAGGAATGTTATCGTTCTGCAACGGGAGAATGTCACGATTGGAGAATTGGTCATGGATTGACAGATGTTGATGCTGCGATGGCATTGGCTCGAACCCTTCAGTTGATGCGAGACCAAGACGGGGATGGCTTTGTTGATCATCCTGAGTACACTGTTTGGGATGCATGGGAGATCTACGAATCGATGATGGTCGAGGAATCGATTCCAGTCAATACAGACCGCGTAAGTCACAGTTGGAAAGGCGATTGGAATCATTTCAACAACGGCGCAACTGGGGCAGTGTATTACACAGAGGATTCGCACTATGTGTGGATACCAAATGGAACATCACAAATGGAAGTCCGTTTTGTTCCGACAGAATTCGATTTGGACACAGCACAGGGTGGCGCTCTGCAAATCGAAATCGATTTGGGCGAAGATGGAAGCAACGATGCTCAGGGTGCTTGTACCCGAGTCTCGGATGCATGGATTTGTGACCTTGATGTCGAATCCTCCCATTGGAACTCATGGGCGCATTTTGATGTTGTTGGACAAGCATTTACTTTGTTTGGAATTGTCAATGATCCTGAGTTCTTTGAATCGAGAATTCCCTACACCGTTGATGTAACACTCACTCTCGATTTGAGTGAGCCTGTTGATATTTCGATTGAACAACGACCCGACTTCTATTCCGACCTGGATCCTGCTGAACCATCGGATGCCTACAGTTCGGATAACGATGGGATGCTAACGTTTACGCGGCCAGTCTACGACCAACAAGCCGTCTCCTTGCTCATCCAACCAAAAGTTGTTGAAACTGCGGATGATGATGGTGGTTTCTTTTCAGCTCTTGGAAGTCTATTCACGGACTATGTTGGAGCGTCAAGCTTCTTTTTCCTCTTTGTGCTTCTCAGTGGGTTAGGAATCGGATATCTCGTTCGTTCAAGTCGAGTCGATGAACCCAAGGTTCTGATATCAAGTTCGGTCGACGCAGAACTGCTTGAGGATTAAAGTGGATTTTGCGGTGCATCTTTTGGTACACTACGGGGCATTGAGTCAAGGTCTTCAAAAGTTAGTTCACCAGTATGAATCTCCTCAATTTCCTGCAGTCGTTCTGCCATTGGTTTTCGAACAATGAATTCAATTCGACCTTTGCTCCGAGTCAAATCGTACGATAAAGGATCAAGCGTTTCAATGACTTGTTGTTCGAACGAGCGCTGGACACGCCGCCCTCTCCAAGATGAGTATCCCCATTGATATGCAATTCCGACGATGGCTGCTCCATAGAGAATCGCCAGGAATGTTGTTGCAAACAATGCTGCATTTCCTCCCCGTGCTTCTTCAAGCAAATCTCTTCCAAGTAAGAAGATCAAACCAACACCGACCAATGGTTTGAGCAGGGATTCAACCCATTGATCGATTGGAATTAAGCGTCCTTTTGATGGGTCGACAAAAACCAAATCTGTTTCAAATGCGGTCGATAGAACACCAACCAAAGCCAGCAAAGCAATGTAAAGAAGGGACGAGAGTATAATCTCAGTGCCAAAATTTTCCAACTTAAAGATCCAGTGGACGATGAGATAGGCAAACAATCCAAGGAACACGCCTCTGGGAACCTTGTGAAAGTGTTCGATGTGTTGCGAGAATTCTGTGTAGCTTCGTTCCCGTTGTGGGTTGCCTCGATGTGCTTGAGGGATGTGGATGATTTGCCAATGCATGCCTCGCTCTATAAGGCTCATGACTCGAATCAAGACTCGCTGGCGAATCAGAATAAATTCAACCACAAGGATAACGGGTAGTCCAACCAACATGACCGGAAGTGCTACGATAAACGCAAGTGGGAAGATGATCAAGGCTGGAAGAATAAGGAAATGAGAGATTGATAATGGATTCAAAATATCGGCTTCAATTAACCTCTGTCGCGATGGAGGTAAGCGGAGGCTCCGAGCAACATCATTCAATGAATTTCTGTAACTTTCGAGTTGACGGCCTGAATCTATGATCTGGCGTACGGTGGTTCTGTACTCGGTTTCTTCGTGGCCTCCGCCAATCCAATATTGCCAGATGAACCGCAGTGGAATTGCTGCAAAGAGAGGAACAGCGAGGATTCCCAACGCCCAGATAAGTGACTGAATATCGACCTCAGCTGCCATGGGCTCACTGTTTCTTGCGACATTTATCCTTCCTATCAATCCATTGTGTGGATTGAAATTCAAACCCAATGTTCTAACACCCGCTTGACTACCTCAACCCATGCGAAGAGTTGCTGTCACCGACGGGATGGCTCCGGAAGCAGTTAAGAGGCTTGAACAAGCTGGATGCGTCGTCATCCAAGAGTTCATCCAAGAGGATGCGCTTACCGCCGGAGCACTCGCTGAATTTGATGCTATTATCGTTCGTAGTGCAACAAAACTCTCCGAAGAGATGCTCATACAGAGTCAACCTCGTCTCAAAGTGGTAGCACGTGCTGGTGTTGGTGTCGACAACATCGATGTTGGGGCGGCATCAAAACTCGGATTACCTGTAGTGAACGCACCTCGCGCAAGTACACAAAGCGTCGTTGAACTCACTATAGGACACCTCCTTGGTTCACTGCGATTTATTCCGAAGGCGAATCGCTTACTGCGTTCCGGAAAGTGGGCCAAGAAGGAACTTAAAGGGACTGAACTTTTTGGAAAGCGATTGGGTCTACTTGGGTTTGGACGTATCGCACAAGGTGTTGCTAAAGTTGCACAAGCCTTTGGAATGGAGGTGCATTCTTACGACCCATATCTGCCTTCATCGGTTGCCAAGAAAGCAAATGTTACCATGCACAAAAACGTCGACAATCTCTTCAAAATTTGCACGCACATCTCGATTCATTGCAATTTGACTGAAGAAACACACCACTTGATCAACGAACGGCGGATTTCAATGATGCCTGGTCTTGATCCGTTTAATCTCAGATGTGGTAATCACATCGTCAACTGTGCCCGAGGAGGCATCGTCGACGAAGATGCAGCGCTCTCCGCCTTGGAGTCTGGCCAATTAACGTCTCTTGCTCTCGATGTGTTTGAACACGAACCCGTTGATGCTTCCTCGCCCCTTCTTCAACACGAGAATTTTCACGGCACACCACATATTGGTGCAGCAACAATCGAAGCCCAACAACGTGTTGGATTGGACATTGTCGAAGCTGTTCTCACCGTTCTCGATGGAGGAATGGCCGACACAACCGTCAACCGAAATGAACTCAAGTAACCAGTTTCACTTTTCAAGAGGGGTTCTCAGAAACCTTCCCTATGTGTTGGTGTAGTTGCTTCTATGGGCCGAACAGTTCCGACGTGGCGTGGTCGTGTTGAGCAAGAGATTGAGATGCTGGTCCCGTACCGACGTGTGCTTTCAGCCGATGATCAGCATCGCTTTGATGCAATGCTTCACGATGTACGAATACGACGCGCTGCGGGTGGTATGCTTCCCGTTCACGAAGCATGGAAACCCATGCTCCTATCGATGCTTCTTGGCGTCCATGAGCGTATCCAGTTGCTCGAGGAACAACTTGCATTGCTTCAGAAGAACGCCCAGTCCTTTGGTGGGGAAGATGGGCGATGAATTCGTGGGGTGGATTCTCGATGCTCACCTCTGTTCGGCACAATTGGAAATGCTCGTATGGATTGTTTCAGAAGCGGGTCCAGTGATTTCATTTCGTGAGGCATGGCATCCGACTCTCCACGTGTCTGGGCATCCAGACGATCTTCAGAACTTGGCTGACTGGTTGTCGCAGCCAGAACTCCGTCTTCGTTACGGAGTTCAGCATTTTGCGTTTGAAATGAAGCGAACGGAGTTGGGGTCGTTTGATGCGAGGCATTTGCTTAGCATCACGCTCCGATCATGCGCAACATTACGCTCCTTAGCAGAACACATCGATGCACGAGGTGGACACGTTCGTTTTACGTTGTATTCGGTTGATGTACGACCAGAGCAACAGTATCTCACTGCGAAACGATTGACCATTGGCTCGCCAGTGCAACTTCAGGACAATCAGTTGGTGCCGTTTGAAGGGAATTGTGAGCGAAGAGATTGGCGATGTTGTCGACTTGAGGTTGTTCTTCAGAAACATGGCTCTGGTTCAACATTGGTGAACCAACCGTCCAAAATCCGTGTCGTTCCATGCGACACGTCGGGTAATATCACTGGAACTGAATCCGTGTTCAAACTCTCCCAATACGGACAACTTTCCGCATTCGAACGGTGGTTCAGGAAGTTTGACCCCGATCTCGTTCTTTCGGTCCGTGGGAATACAGAAGCATTCCCCCATCTTCTTTCCTATCTTGAGGCGAAGAACGTCGCGCTTCATCTTGGGCGTAATGACACGCCGCTTCGACAAATTGGCTCGACGCGAATTCTCTCGTCCTATGGCAACATTTTACGCAGCGACCCTCAGTTCCCTCTTGAAGGCCGTATTCACATCGACTTCTCTTCGAGTTTTATGTTTCGTGAAGGCGGGCTTGATGGCCTGTATGAACTCGCTCATGTTTCTGCTACACGCATCGGTGATGCAGCGAGAAAATCTCCTGGTTCGGTCATCAGTGCTATCCAATATCGGGTGGCGATGGAAGATGGTGTGCTCGTACCTTGGAAGAAGACTCGACCAGAAGACACGAAATCAGCTTGGGATTTGTTGCAGTCCGATCGTGGAGGGCTCTATCTGGACAGTCGTCCCGGTGTTTATTCAAACGTCATCGAACTTGATTTTGCAAGCCTCTTCCCAAGCATTATTGCAACACGTAATATCTCTCCTGAGACCCTGAATTGCAGTTGTTGTCAACCCACCGCGAACAGCCCACCTTTACCGCTCCATCCAGATGAAGCCAAGAAACGGTTTCAAGTACAGGAACATCAATGGAAATCTGCGAGTCTCGCCTTTCCCCAACAGTGTTCAACTGCTTTTCAGGTTCCCGAGCTTATGACACATACGTGTGGACGGCGTCACGGATTTCTCGGTCGTGTTGTGGCTCCCCTTATCGAACGTCGCCGCCGTCTCAAACAACAAAGCGTTACCAAGGGTGATGCAGCAGATCGTCAACAAAATGCTCTCAAATGGCTGTTGGTTACCTGTTTTGGTTACACGGGTTATCGGAATGCACGTTTTGGACGAATTGAGGCCCATGAAGCCATATGTGCGTGGGCTCGAGAACTTCTTTTGCAAACGATTGAACATGCACAAAAGCGAGGATGGGAGGTTTTGCATGCCATTGTTGATTCCGTTTGGATTCGAGATATGAAAGGACGTTCGCTTGAAGAGCAACACGATTCCGCTATGGAATTGGCGCATCATGTGCATGCTGCTACTGGAATACCTCTGGAATACGAAGCCACATATCGTTGCATTGCGTTCCTACCCAGCCGAATGCATAGTGGAGGTTCACTAACGAAATACTGGGCTTATGGGGATGCGGGTATGAAAGTCCGTGGTTTGGAATTACGGCAACACTCAACCTGTGCGTGGATTGTCCGATTGCAGAAACAAGCATTGCAACTCCTTGCAGATTCAACCGATCTCGTCGACGGCATTCCGAGTTATCGTGAGCAATCTCGTGTTCGACGTCTTCTTCTTGATGCGGTGAATGAATTGGAACAACTGAAGATTCTTCCACGTGACTTGATTATTGCACAACGGATTTCCAGAAAACCGACATCAAATTCTTCACAGACCGTTGCAATGGCCGCCTATCGACGATGTGAACATCTTGGCTTCCCGGTTGAAATGGCTTCCAAGGTTCGTTTTGTTGTTTGCCCGAAAGATCAGAGAAATCCATTGCAGCGCGTCCTTCTTGCTCAGGAATGTGAACATCTTACGCATCCCCTCCGTTCCATCGATGTCGATTATTATCGGCGCTTAGCAGTACGTGCAATATGGGCGATTTTGGGTCCGTTTGGATGGCTCGAAGACGACCTCCTCAAGCCATCAGTTGTCCGTCTTGATCGTTGGATGTAACTCGCTTCAATGATTGTCCAATGGTTTGATGATCAATCGGTTGAAGGTCGATGCGATAGCGTTCTTGACTGTTTGAGATATGGAGTCGTTTTCGATTTCGATCAGCCCACTTTCCTTGCAGTTTCTGGCTGAGATAAGGCCGCATGGTATGCTTGAGTTGATTATGCAGTGGTGATGTTGTCCGTCCATCAAGAATTACAACACTGCAATGTTTCGATACGTTCGCAAGACATGCTAAACAATGACGCAAAATTGAACGTGATTCAAATCGCTTAATTTGTTCGTCGAGAAACATCGCCATCATCCCATCGATGACGATAATGGAAGCTCGCGTGAGTGCAACTTCGTGTTCGATTCTCTCGATAAGTGCATGGAGTTGGTGCAATGTGAAACCTCGTCCAATGTACAAGCGACGTAAACTTTCTTCGATGGAACAATTCAATGCACGCATAGCTGGGAAAAATCCACAGGGGTCAAATCTGTGGCTTCCATCAATCCAGTGTACTGCATGTCCTTGAGAGAGAAGCAATGCAGTCCAATCCTGAACGACAGTACGGACCTCCTTGCCAAAAAACCCGGGTCCTTCAAACAGCGTTATTCCTGACGACGGAATCTGCAACTCCTCACTGGTCTGGCTGACTGGAAACATTCACTCACCGAGTATTGTCAATCGTTGGATTCAAACCATAGTGTTTTTCCAGAGGGTAATCAAAAAGTGAAGGATGAATTTCAAACACTGTCGACAATTGTAGTGACTTGTGCGCAATGAACGAATTCTGATCCATTGCGATCTTGATGCGTTTTTCGCATCCGTGGAAATTCTGCATCATGGATTTCCGGAAGACGAACCGCTCATCATTGGTTCCGACCCAATGCAGGGACGTGGACGAGGAATTGTATCAACATGCAATTATGCGGCGAGAGAATACGGTGTTCGCTCTGCAATGCCGATTTCAGAAGCTTGGCGGAGGTGTCCTGGGCACCCATTTGGACCCGCTCGATACATCCGTGGGACACGTTCATTGTATTCGATGGCATCTCGTAGAGTTATGAAATTGTTACGAAATGCATCGGATAAATTTGAGCAAGCAAGTATTGATGAAGCCTATCTCGATGTGACGGAGAACGTTGGCAGTGACTGGGATGAGGCAATGGCACTTGCACGGCGCCTCCAGCGGAAAATTCAGGAACGGGTTGGGTTAACAGCTTCGTTTGGAATTGCCTCGACGCGTATTGTGGCCAAAATGTCTTCTGAAATCAACAAGCCAAATGGGATACATCGGGTCCTCCCCGACGAGATATCAGAATTTTTTGAACAAAGATCGGTTCGTGAGGTACCCGGTATAGGTCCAAAAACGGCCAGTGCTCTCGCAGAGTGGGGCATCACAACAATCGATGAGGCAGCAGAACTAGGCGAATTAGCACTTGGACGCATGACATCTCCAAGGTTTGCCTCATGGTTGTTGCGGGTCGTTGAGGGTTCAACCTCCAATGAAGTAAGTCCATTGCGATCACGTCGCTCGATTGGGAAAGAGCGAACGTTTTCTCACGACCAAAGTGATCACGAACACGTGCTGCAACTGTTGGAACAACTAACGATTGGCGTCATGGAAAAAGCACGGACAGAGGGGATTGCAGGACGTTTGGCCGAAGTCAAGATTCGCTACACCGGATTTGAAACCCATACGCACGGTCGTTCAATTCCAGTTGCGATGGATGATACGGAGGTCTTTTTGCGTCAAATTCGCCGACTTTTTGCTGAAAATGTTCATCAAGACGAGAACATTCGACTTATCGGTTTTCGTTTAGGACAACTCGAAGAATTAGATTTCCGACAAACGACATTGGTATTCGATGATGAATCAGAGTAGTTTGTGCATGCGTGTGAGCGTTTCTCGGAATGCTTCCAATGATTCGGGAATGTCAATGCCAGTAATTTCAGCGTTGAGAGACAACCCGTTTTCCTTTTTGGTTTTCCAAACTTCGCTGTTGAATGCTTCAATGTCTGCAGTTTTTGCGTTCAGTTCAGATTGGATGCCCGGGACTCCAGGAAATGCATCCACATCCACAGCACTCGTCCCATACAACGTCATGGAGATGTGATGACAAAAGAATGGACACACTGGGCTAAATGCTGCAAGGAACTTTTGCAAGATCAAATGAATGGTCCACGCTGCATGTTCATCACCATCATAGAGTCTCGACTTCGCCATTTCCAGCCAATGTGAGGGTAAAACACCCGTTCCAAAGGACTTGAGTGCTTGGGTTGCCGTGTAAATGTCGAGGTCCTTCCATGCGGATTCAACAGTATGCATCATTTCCGCAAATTCAGATTGAATCCATACGTCTTCAATCGGATAATCTGTTGATGGTTCGTGTTCAGGACGATCAAATTGGCTTGCAAAGCGAGCAACATTGAAGATTTTTGTTAAGACGCCAAAATACTTTGATTCGATTTCTTCGGGGTTAATATGGAAATCATCACCAACTTGTGCTTCACAAGCTTTCCACAATCGGAAACATTCACTTCCAATTTTGTTCGCTTTTAGTTGGACAGAACCATCGGGACCACGGACTTTCCATGAACCGGTTCTTCCTCCTGCTCCGCACTCAAGGACGCTGTCAGCATCGATTCCATTGCCCAATGATTTTGACATTTTGCGACCCCACGGATCCATGCCAAGTCCATCAATCCAAACGTGCTTAAAACCAGGTTTGTCGAGTAGGAGTGCAGATTTCAGGAGCGTGTAATACAACCATGTTCGAACAATTTCTTTGCCCTGTGGTCGCAATCCAGTGGGAAAGGCATTTTCAAAAACTTCTGGTTGGTTCAAGTATCCACTCACGAAAAGATTGGAATTTGAAGAATCCATCCATGTGTCAAAGACTTTTTCTTCGCCCCGGATTGCACCCATTTCGGATACAAGAACCGAATACAAGCCGATATCTTCTCGTGTGTCTCGTCGCAATACTCTGGAGCCTTCTGGAGGTGAATCTTTCCATGGTTGTACATAGGTTCCGGCCGGAGGTACAATGATGTGCGTTTCATCTTCTGAATACCAAATTGGAATTTCCGTGTGGTACCAACGCCTGCGAGAAATTGGCCAATCGATGCTGATGTTTTCCATCCAGTCCAGCAAAAATTGGCGATTGCGAGGCGGATGGAATTCAATTTCCTGAACCAGTTCTAGAAGACGATCTTGAACGTGGGTTTGGCGAACGTACCATTCTTTGAGGAGAATAATTTCGACAGGATTTTTTCCCCTTTCGGAAACTGGAATCTCTTGCTGACGTTCTTCGATGGAAACAATGTGGCCATTTGCTTCAAGCAATTCGATGGCCTTCCCCCTTGCTTCGATAACTTTCAATCCCTCCAATGGGCCTGCAACCGAGGTCATGCAGCCGTTCAAGTCAATAGCTTGGTAGGGAGACAATGCAAGTTCCCTGAACACAGCCACGTCGTTTTGATCACCAAAGGAACAGACCATGAGAATACCACTACCGAAATCAGATTTCACAGACGGATGCGTTTTGATTTCGACGAACGCTTCTCGTCCATGGACAGGCATTGGTAGAAGAACGCGTTTCCCTACGAGGTGCTCATATCGCTCATCATCGGGATGGACAACAACCACACCACATGCGCAAATCATCTCAGGTCGGGTTGTTGATATGACCAGTTCCTCGCCATCCTCTGTTTTCCATCGGACGTCCACAAGTTTTGTTTTCCGTCCAACGCGCTCAACTTCTGCATCCGCGATTGTCGTTCCTTCCACTGGATCGTAGATGTTTGGACGCAAATCTTCAACGATATCTCCTTTCTTGAAGAGTTCAATAAAGATCGATTGCGTGACAGAGCGGTAATCTGGAGCGTCGGTCAGATATTCTGCTGCAAAATCACAGGATAATCCAACGCGTGCTGCAGTTTTTCGCATGGCCTGAGTGAAGGTTTCGATGGTTTCCCTGCACAGGTCCAGAAATTCTTCTCTATCGTAGGTTTTCATCTTGCGTTTGGTATTTTTTTCGACCGTAAATTCGATGTTGATTCCGTTTCGATCGACTCCCCAAGGAAAGTAAACCTCTTTTCCAAGAAGACGTTGTGAGCGTGCGAGAACATCAATCATCGAGTACTGGGCGACTGCTCCAATGTGCCACGTTCCTGAGGGATATGGAGGAGGCGTATCAATCACAAAAATTGGTTTCCCGCTTTCTGGTTTGAACCCATATCGCTCTTGATACAGGTTTTCGTTCGCGTAATGCTCCTCTTGGATTTTCTTTTCGAGGTCAATTGACCATCGTTTTTCCGGAAGTCGTGGTGATCCCATGCTAAACACCGGCCCAGGCCCCAGTTACCGGGGGGGTCCAATGTGTCCTGTTGGTGTAGGTTTTTCAACGGTTCCCTCACATCTAAACGGCAATGCTTTCAATGAAGGACTCGAGGCGATGTTGGGCTGCATCATGTCGGATGACTTCGATGAGGAAACTTCTGCTTCCGATGAGGCAGATGTTGGCCGTATTCAGGCGATTGCAGAATACAGCAAAAACAGAATGAGAGTTGCGTCGGTTGACATATCTGCTCGTGTTCGGGATTTCAACGCAAAAAAGGCGGTTGATGCCGTGCTTGAAGCGCCCAAGAGATTGAAACGCGAATGGCAAAAATCTGGGGCAACTGGCGCTATTACTCGGTTTCCTATTGCCACTGTCGCTCTGTTTCTTATGATTACGCTGTATTTTGTGACCACCTCTGGTTTTCTTGATGACACTCAATTTGACGATGATCCAAACGAGCCTGCTCTCAATGTTAACGGGGATATGGAAGTGTACCTCCCAGACGGTAGTGAAGTCAAAGAATTGATCGGTATGGTTGAGAGAGATTGGACAACCAACGTCATGGTTGTTTACATTGAATCGGATAAAAATAACATTACAGATCAACGAATTCTCCAAGAAATCAGCTACGTTGAGAAGAGCCTGAATCCATACATTTCCGACAATGAAAGCGACGATGTGATTTACATTTTGTCAATTTCAACAGTACTCAAAGAAATTAATTCGAGTCTTCCAAGAGTTCGTGATGCATTCATAACAGAACTTGGAAAGCAATGCCCAAGCGCTCAAGAAGTTTGTGAAAATTTTGCCGATAGCGTCATCACTGCCCTTTCCGCAGGTGATGACCAATTCGCTGGTGGTTACGAAATACCATCTCAAACCACAATCGATCTCATCATTGGCGAAATGTACGAAAACGATGGATCACCGACGCCGGGTCTTGACAAATTAGCAAGGAATACCAACCCCTGCAGTGCATCTCCAGGGGACGAAGGTGCCGATGACAACGGTTGTTTGGGTGGAGAAGACATCAAACTCGATCGTGCGATTATGGCCGTAGCTGTCGTCGATACTATTGAGGCCAAAGACATCATCAAGGCCACTCAAGAACGTTTGGACAACATATCCGTCGAGGAACGCCCTTGTGAATTTGACCAAAATGGAAACCCTGCGAATGCAGACCGCTGCACTTGGGAAGACCTTGGTCTCAAAATGACACTGACCGGGCCTGTTCCGATTACAAATTCAGTTACAGAATTCTCATTCCGACTGTTTTGGGAAATCTTCCCGATGGCTGTTGTCCTCGTTGCCATTGGATTGTTTGTCTTCCACTCAGACTTACTCCAAGCAGGAATTTCAGGAATTCGTCCAATACAGGGTATCAAGGTTGTAATTATCGCAGGACTACCTACACTCTGTGCGGTATTTTGGACGTTAGGAATTATTGGGGCATCGAATTATGAGGTCACAATGACGGTCATCATTGTCGGTCCTATTCTCCTTGCTCTCGGGGTCTCATACGGCCTTCACATTACCAACCGGTATGCCGAAGAGGAAGGAACACGGACAGAGAAAATGAGAGCTTCTATGCAATCCACTGGTCGAGCAGTCTTCTTATCTGCTGTGACAACTGTAATCGGTTTCATTTCGCTTATTTTCACTCCAATGGCACCGATTAAAACGGTTGGAATCGCTCTTTCAGGGGGCATTGTTGTTGTGTACATTCTCACCATGTTCATGGTTCCGAACTTAACGCTCATCTTGGACCTAAGGAAGCCCAAACACCCACCGCTCAAAGTTTTCGATACCGCCGTTGACGTGCCTGTGAAGCGAAATAAGAGCGTCATCGGTTTCTTTCTCATTCTGGTTTTGGTATCGGCAACCCTTGGTCAAGCCAATGTCGAGGAAAACATCGACTTGCTTGGAATGGCTCCGGAAGGTGAACAGCCGGTCATTAAGATGAAACAATACAGCGAAGAATTCAATGCCGGACAAATCGGTATGGTCTTGATTCACGCAAATGTATCGGGAGATGTGACAGATAACGATGTGACAAACGATGATCCCGCGCAGAATCTGAAGATTATCGATGGTTTAGAGCGCAACCTCAACACAGTTGAAAATGCCTCTGCAGTATCTGTAGTCTTCTTGATGAAGGCGACTGGTATCGCGCCAACGCTTGATGGCCAACCGATCCTTTCCCAACTCCAAGAAACTCCTGGATACGATTTGCTCCCCGAAGATATTCGTGATACCTTTGAGGTATTGCTCGACCGTCAAGTGACACAAGGTGCAACATTCTGGGATTTACTGACCACACCAGAAGAATTTGGATTGCCGGGGTCAACGCAAAGCCAAATCTTCCTTTTGGATGTCTTCTATTCTTCGTTAACAAAAGAAATGCGAGAAATTTTCATCAATTCCGATTACGATCGGACGTTGATTTACATCGATATGCCGTTTATTCCGGTAGCAGACACTGCCATAGCGGTTGAACAAATTAACGAATATTCTGAGGGATTCCAAGGAACACATCAAGAACGTGCAGAGAAGTTAACAGGTGTTGCTGCCACTGCCATAGAAGTCAATAAATTGATTGTCGATTCTCAGTGGACCTCACTTGGATTCGCTATCGTTCTTACGCTGATTGTACTTGCTATCGTGTTTCGAGATATACGCTACTCGCTCTTGACGACTTCCCCTGTTATTGCTACGGTTGCATTGCAATGGTTGGTTATGTGGCAAATGGATGTACCGTTGTCGCTGGTTACAGTGATGATTGGTTCAATTTTGGTCGGTGTTGGTGTAGACTTTTCAATTCACATTGCGAATCGAATCAGGGAACTTGGTGGCGGTATCAACGCAATTCGCTCAGCTGCAGTTGGAACTGGTATGTCGCTGTTCGAGGCTGCGGTTGTCACATCCCTCGGTATGTTCACAGCCTACCAAATCCCTATTCCTGAGATCAAACCGTTCGTAACCGTGATTCTTATTCTCCTTTGGGTAGCTGCAGCGAGTGCCTTGTTCTTGCTGCCTGCGATTTTTGTAACATTGGAAAAGTTCGGAATTGGTGTGGTTGGTGGTCCTTCATCCATGTCACGGCGGCTCGGGTTAGGGAAAATAAAGGCCGACGACCCCGATGTGTTGGAAGCGGTTCTCGTTGTTGATTCACGCAACAAGGAAGCGTGGTGAAGCCAAGCAAAGGGATAAGACCTATGTACCAATCAACAAACATGGTCAAGTATTGGCTCATGAAGTCTGAACTCGATGTTTACCCATACTCCCAATTGGTGGAAGATGGAAAGACGCATTGGGATGGTGTTCGTAATTATCAGGCGAGGAACATGATGCGTGATGAGATGGAAATTGGCGACTTCATTCTTTACTACCATTCGAATTGCAAACCCCCTCATGTTGCAGGGATTGCGAAGGTTTGTCGAGAAGGATACGGGGATTTTACCTCTTGGGATCCGTCATCAAAATATTTTGATGAAAAATCATCACCAGACAATCCACGATGGTTCATGGTTGACATCGAACCAGTCTGCGAGTTTGATACAATGGTTTCATTGAATGCAGTTCGTGAGGAGGAAGTTCTCGCAGACATGTTGCTCATTCGCAGAGGTCAACGGCTTTCGATTCAACCGGTTCAACAGAACGAATTCGAACATATCTGTCAGATGGGTGGCGTCGATCTTTCAATCCTTGACCGGTGAAATCCATGAATGAGATTCAGGCGACGGATCGTTCACTCAACATCGAGTATGCAATTCGAGATGTTGTTGTCCCCGCAACAGATCTGGAGGCACAAGGCCATTCAATCATCAAGTTGAACATTGGTGATCCAATTGCCTATCCTGGCCTGCCCACACCTCGGCACATGGTTCAAGCGTTTGCAGACGCATTGCACGACGGAAAAAACGGTTATTCTCCTTCCTACGGATTACCTCAACTTCGTCAAGCCATCGCCCGGGACGAATCGAGCAAAGGATGGAATGCGACATCCAACGACGTGTATGTATGTCATGGCGTGACAGAAGCGTTGCAAATCCTTTTTCAAGCCACATTGGAACGTGGAGATCAAGTTCTTGCTCCAGGGCCACATTATCCTCCCTACATGGCCTATCCGCAAATGTACGGTGCTGAAACAATCGAATATCGCTTAAATCCAATGGACGGCTGGTCGCTGGATTTTGATGACATTGAATCGAAAATGAACGACCAAGTCCGCCTTTTTGTACTGATTAACCCAAACAATCCAACCGGTGCAGTTGTTGGAAAAGAAGGAATTCATCGATTGTTGAACATTCTGAAACAATGGCCGAATTGCATACTTGTCGCTGACGAAATATACGATGGTTTGGATTTTTCAAATTCGCAAGTCAGTGCAGCAAGCTGTTCAAACGATGTTCCTGTAGTAACAATGAACGGCGTATCCAAAGTCTACTACGCTCCTGGATGGAGAATAGGATACATGGCTTTGCACGATCCAAAATCCGTTATTGCCTCTGTCCGAGATGGGATCGAACGCATTCTTCGGTCACGGCTTTGTGCATCGACACCAGCACAACTCGGATTCCTCGCAGGCCTAGAACAAGACCGTTCGTGGATGAAATCCTATAGTGAAATTGTGAAAGAGCGGCGAGATGTCTGCTTAGCCCGTATTTCAGAGATTGAAGGATTAGAAGTTGAAGTGCCCGAGGGTGCGTTTTACATGTTTGTCCGATTAACGGATGAAAAATGGAAAGAGAACGACAAGCAGTTCGTTCTTGACCTTCTTCACGAAGAACATGTTCTTCTCGTCCACGGTTCAGGGTTCAGCAAAGAAAAAGGAAAAGGCCATGTTCGTCTTGTGTTTTTACCAGACGTTCCCACGCTCAACACGGCATTTGATCGAATTGATTCTTTCCTTCAACGACACAGAGAACACAGCTGACTGGCGGCGAAGTATTGATGATGAAGAATCTCGGCCGTTACACCATGCGGAAGTTGCTTTTGGTGTCGTTCATGACGCTCTTAGTTTTCATCCCTACAGCGTCAGCATCATCAATTGCTCAACCGACTGAATTTGACATCATCTACCTTTATCCACTCATGCTCGCATTGTTTATTGCAGCAATGCTGTGGAAATTTTTCGTTCCTCGACAACTTTCAGCCCTACAAGTCGCCTTCGAGATTGATGACAACCTGTACGAAGTTCATCGATTGACGAGAAATGTCGATGACGCTAGGGATTTGCTTCAGCAAGGTCGTGTTGCTTTTGGTGTCGGGTTGTACATGATGGGTATGCTTGGAGTCTTGTTATTGATTTCTGAACTTCTCTTCCAACCGGATACATATTTCGAGCCAAATTTGTGGATCATTGGTTTGTTTGTCTTGATACCTATTCTTATTTCACCTTGGGAAACCATGAACGCACAATTGGCAGGCAAGGGAGAAACTCGGGTAGGGTCAACCACTCTCGGAACGGGTGTTCGTCGAATTCTTACACTCAGCATATTGCTTGGAGCTACAGCGATCACGCTTGTGTATGGAATGAATCAGAACAATGGAACGATTACACCAGTCTGGCTTGCGATCACAATGCTCGTGTTTATGTCGCCAACAATTTTAGCATATGGTCGAATCATGGGTGCGTCCTGGAACATGTTGCTTGTTAACAAGTGGAGAACTGCGAGAGGACGTAGGAACCCAATTGACCCGGATAAACCATCCTTCGTCAATCGATTGTTTTCTTTGCTCCTTGTTCTCTTCCTCATTACCATGCCAATTACTGCCCTTAATGGCATAGTGACAGTGTTCCACGTTCTTTACAACAGCCCAGATAATGCAGAGGAAGTTCTGAATTTTGGTGGTATCATTGGTCACTCGATATATGTCCGGATTGACCTCATCTCTGAGATCCTGTTCCATTGGGAATTCATAAAATCAATGCCGCAGTTTTTGTCGTTTTATTTGTCACTCAACATTGCAATTGTTGGATTAGCGTTTATTTTTGAACTCACACGAAACCTGATTCTTGGAGGGCAAACCTTCGGGGGTATGTTTGGGGTAACGCTGGACACGCCTCGAGAAATTCGTACCGAAGAATCAGCACAAGGGCGTCAAATTTCGTTCGCGTTTGCTGGCTTTTCTGGTTATACAGTTCTTCTACTCATCCTTGTCTGTTACAAGGAATTTGGAGACTTGATGCCGTTTACCTCTGATCTAGAAAATCGAGGATTTAACGAGGAAATGCGTCTTTTGGCAACTTGGATGTTTATCGCTGTTGGAAACGCTGTCTTTTTGTTCACATGGTTGTTATCGATTGCTCAACTTTCTCCACTGCGTCAAATCCGCTTCGATTTAGATCCAGAAGAGCGTCGCGAAGGTGCGGTTATGTTTGCCGGTGGCGATTGGATGCGAGAATACATCGACAATGCAGCTCTACAGGAAGATGTTGACAGTTTGATTCGGTTTCAAAAACAGGATATTGAGGGTGATCAATCTCTGGTTCGACACGAAAAAGCACGTGCAAAAATGTGGGAATCTGCCATCCGTGGACTCTGGCCAAAGTCGATTGAAGAAGCCAAGAAGGTTCTGGCTCAGTCCGGCGGTGATGATGATGAGGCACGAATGCTCATTGCAACTGGATACATTGCAACACGTCGTCTCGATGCTGCACGAGGTGCATTGCGAGGATTGCAACAGCCGGAAGGTTACGATGAGCCTGAACTCCTCGCCTTCATGTGCGAATGGTTGGATCCTTGGCATGGAAGTGTCGATGAGGATGACCTCTGGGATTGGGAAAACAATTCAACGATCGATCATCTCAACGAAAAAATGCGCATGTTGCGTTACTGGTCTCCTTCTTTTTCCAAAGAATCAATTCAACACAACGATAGGATTTCGCTTGTATCAATGATCTCCAACATTGCGACTCTCCGAATGCAACGTCGACACGAAGATGCATTGGAGTTGGCATTGGAAGCCGTCAAACAAGACCCACTTGGTGTCCGCCCACGTATCGCTGCGTGTCTGTGCTTACTCGATCGAGGAGATTGGCATCAAGCCCTATCAATCTACAAGGAACTCCGTGAAAGCGATGTTAACGATCCTCGTGTCAAAGCATTGTCCGTTATTCTCGGTCACGAAGCAGATGCTGAAGACATCGAAGTATCTCTTGTTCTCGAAAAAGGCAAATCACTTCGACGTTGGCTTGATGATGCTCCAGTTAACCCTGTAGCAGGTTTGGCAACCAAAGGAGGAATTGATGAAGCGATCAATGCCAATGTGATGATTGTGAGTCATGAAGCGGTGCGGCGTGGCATGACGCCTCGATATTCTTCCTCGCTGATTTCTCGAACCATACAATTTGTTCTTCTACCGATGATTTTTGTTCTTGCTGGAATTGGTTTGGATTCACTGTATGGGGCCGCTGAAGGCGCTGTTGCGACAATTACACTGTTTGTGTTGCAAATGGGCTTCCATCGATTTAATCGACAACAACGAAAGCAAATCAAACACCGAGACCAGCGTTCGTTGATTGATTATGCAAAGATGATGAAACGTTCAAAGGTGAAACCCAGTAGGGAAAATATCCCTGTGGGGACTCATCTTTTGCTTTCGGGCATCCTCGTTACTGTCAACGGTGTTGTTCTTGATATCGGTCTTCCGGGTTGGCTTACTGAGCGATTGCCAAAAGATTCGGACAAAACAATACGCTCGAGACTAAAACGAAACGCAACATCCATCTCAAAAAACAAGCCTGGTAAGCTTTCAATCTTAACATCGGGTTGGTGGCTCAAGCGACCGAAGGAAGAAGATGCGGACACACCTGCGCTCGAGCGTTTGATTGGACCTGTAGCATACCGTGGACGGCAAACGATGGTCCAGAACAAAACCACGAGATTAAATCGGTCAACGAGCATTGGCCCTAGCAAGTCTCCTGTTACTGATTTGAATCTCTCGAAACGGAATGTTCCAACCCATACGATAGCAAGTGAACGTTCAACGTACTCAGGTCCGCGGCGACCGGGTCGACGACCGAGTTGAACAGAGCGGTTCATAGACTTCATGAACCTCATTGTTGTGGTCGTCTTATGTCCAAGCGAACACCTCGTGAATCCGTGAATGCTGTCTTGGCTGCATCTGCTCAAAGCACCAACCTCTATGGTCATGGCCTTGGTATGATTGCGTCAGAGAACATCATTTCCCCAAATGTCAAACGAGCAATAAATTCCGATCTTCATGGTCGTTATGCAGAAGGATTGCCGGGAAAACGATACTATCAGGGCTGTGATGATTTCGACACCATTGAAACGATTGGAATCGATCTCGCAAAACGTGTCTTTCAAGCAAATTTCGCTAACATTCAATCAATTTCTGGTACCGTTTCCAACATTGGTGCATTGAAGGCCTTGGCCAAACCAGGTGATTCGATTACTGCAGTATCAACAGCTGACGGAGGCCACATCTCACACGCTCGAATGGGTGCGGTTGGATTGCGTGACCTGAACATCTCGACGTATCCTTGGGACGTCGATCGAATGGAGCCAGATATTGATGCCTCATGCCGACTCATACGTGAGGTGCAACCAAAAATTACACTGGTTGGCCAATCTGTCTTCCTCTTTCCAACCCCGTTGAAAGAACTCGCAGATGCAGCCCACGAAGTTGGCTCGACGGTCATGTACGATGGTGCACATGTCTTAGGACTCATTGCAGGAGGCGTATTCCAGGATCCTCTTCGAGAAGGAGCAGATGTTATGACGGGTTCATCGCACAAGACCTTTCCAGGACCACAAGGTGGATTTTTACTTTCATCAAGTGAGGATTCGACATTCCATCGTCGTCTTAACAATGCTATGTTTCCGGGTGTTTGCTCTTCATACCATCTCCATCATGTGGCTGGGAAAGTCGTAGCACTCGCAGAGTTTGAGGCATTTGGAAAAGCATATGCAAGCGATATCGTCCGAAATGCAAAAGCATTCGCGGAAAATTTAGCAGCGGAAGGCTTTGATGTTTTAGCAGAATCTCGCGGTTACACGGCATCCCATCAAGTCCTAACTCGGCATGGAGCAGTTGATTCAGGTGCAGGTGCTGTAGCTGCGAAAAAGTTGGAGGATGCTGGAATCATTACCAATATGAACATGCTTCCCGGGGATACAAAGGCCATGACACCTTCTGGATTACGATTGGGTGTCCAGGAACTCACACGTGTTGGTATGGGCGTAAACGAGATGGCTGAGGTTGCATCGATGTATGCTAGAGTCCTTGTTCACGGTGAGGATCCGAAACGTGTTCGTGGAGATGTGAAACATTTGAAATCTGATTTTCAGCACGTTCAATACTGTTTTGATTCTGAGTCAATGCCTGCCTATGAAGGGATGTGAGGCTCATCCCACTGGGCACGGGTTTGCGAGCATCCCCCAATCTTGGAATCGTCAACCATGGTGCTCTCGGTGATGTCATCGTCTGGCGACAACACGAATTCCATGCATGGTGGAACGGATTTGAGCAGATGTTTGAACATCCCTTGAGCAGGATGTTCGTTAATGCAATTCTTGATTCGCTTGAATTCAAGCAAATTCTCAAGCCACCAAGAGGAATATTTGGTAAGAAAAGATTCAATTCTGAATTGACTCAATTGTGTTCTTCCTTAGGATGGGGCAAAGTCGCCATCGATGAACGAAGCGTCGCTCATGGTGTGCATCCGCTGCTTTCTGTTGCATTCTGTCAATATGTTGTTGAGACGTACGATCAACAACGTTACAAAGTACGATGGACGGAGCCGTACCCCCAAGCTGTGCAACTTGAGATGGAAGAAACGGCGAGCGTGCCCAGCCCTAAGCCGAGCAATCATTTTCCTTGGTCGCGAAACAAAGAGAACATCAATTTCAACACGCCATCGATCGAAATTGAACAACATTCCCATTTCGACTTACGGTTGGAAGGTGAGCGTGTACTGATCGTTCCAATCGATGCATTTGACAGGTTTTTTTCCTCATGCTTGCCATATACGCCAAATTCTCATCAAGATTGGTTCAATTATGATGGCAAGCACGATGCGACTATCTCAAATCTCTTGGTTACAATCGTAAAGTCAATCGCAACCATGTTCCTACAATCGGAGCAACCGGTGTACATCATCGATGAGGCGAGCTGGGAAGCCTACATTCATCACTATCTCGTTGAACGTGGGTGGGGCAAAGCGAGTGAAATCGACTATGACGAATCGACGTGTGAACTCAATGCATCTTTCGTGGCTGACAAAAACCTACCATTCACTCTTGGGATGCTATGTGGGATTTGGGAACGTGCCCACGGCCGAACCTGCCGTGTGGAATTGCAGCAAAAAAATGAAATTTTTTTCGTGAAAATTCAATCATTACTCCACTACCAAAACAATTGACACCTCCGCTTTGACCCGACTTAAAGCGAGCAAAGAAGGTCAAGGTTCATAACCGAACCATGTCGTGGTGAGGCTCGTCAAGACGCGGAGGCTTCGTTACATGTCCCTTAACCACAATCAAATGGCTTATGCTGCAATTATTTCAACACTGATTTTTGGGTCGCTCTTTGTGGGTATTAGCGGGTTCTACCAAACCTCCTCAGGGGTCGGTGATTTCGATAGCGCTGCAGAGGAAGACCTCAATCCAAACGTGGAGATAACTTCTGGCGATGCAATCGATACGGATGGCGATGGGTTACCGGACGTGCTAGAGGAATCCCAATACGGGACGCTCAAAGACGACCCGGATACTGATAACGATGGGATGAGTGATGGATGGGAGGTTGAGCACGGACTCAACCCTCTCGACAGCGGTGAATCTGAGATTGCTGAAGAAGAATCAGGCTCAACAAATACAGCTGAGGACGCTGAATCAAGCAATGAAAGCGACTCTTGGCCGGACCCTACCCAAGGAAAGTATGGTGATCCAGACAATGACGGACTTACCAACGAACAAGAGGCTGAGTTGGGTACAGACCCGCAGCGTGCAGACAGCGACAACGATGGTCTCAACGATCGTTGGGAGTCCTTGTACACGCAGAATGTCTCGTCGCCGGATGGTACCGTTACATTGTTCGATCCGCTTTCCGGAAACTGGAACTGTGCCCTCCTTAACGGCCCACTTGAACAAACGCTCGCAGACATGCTTGAAGGTTTTGAAGGTGCGCCAACATGGGAAGAATTGCAGAATCCTCTCGGCAAGTATTCTTGCGATCAGGTTCTCGACTTCGACGATGACGGTCTCCTCAACTTCCAAGAAGAGGAATACGGCACAAACCCGGCTTCGAAAGATTCAGATGACGATATGTTGCCAGATATCCTTGAAGTTAACAATGCGAACATGATTCTTGATTTCCAACTCGGTTCATCATGCGGTGAACCGCTGATCACGCCTCCTTCACAACGTCTACCAACCGTTGCTCCGTTTGCTGATGAAGTGAGCGCATCATGGTTTTTGTCTGACATGGATGGCGATGGATATCTTAACGGGCCCAGTGATTGGGATACCGATGGCGATGGAATGCCGGATGGGTTTGAGTATTGTTTCTCGCAAAAAGACAACCACCCCTTTGCGAGTGTTAACCCGCAAAAAGCCACATCTGAGCGACTAAGTCCATCGAACGCATCTGACGGTTACAGCGATTGGGACGAAGACGGTCTAAACAATCTTGAAGAGTATCAAGTTGCGTTAAAATTCGGACTTACAAATGGTCTACCTTCGTTTACTTCTCCATGGACGGAAGATACGGACCAGGACAGCATGCCGGATGGTTGGGAAGCAACACAATTCAACCGTACAACGCTTGAGTACCCATTGAATCCCCGAAATGCAAGCAACGCAAATGATGACATCGATTTTGACGGATGGGATTCAGATGGTGATGGTGACGTCGTTTTTGATGAACTTGAACTCACGACAACTGTTGTCGACATCTATGTGGCGAAAGGCGACTATGTGACTGCGAACTCAACCGTTGCTCGAGGCCAATACACGCTCGGAGGAGGCAACAAGCAAACCGTCTACCTGGTCGCACCTGTTGATGGTTACGTTTACCACATCAACGTCGCGCCTGGCGATCAGATCGAATCAAGATTGTTTGTTTGGATGAACATTGTTGAAGAATCTGAGAGATTTACCAATCTCATGGAATATGAGGCTCGACTTGATGAAAACGGCAATGAAGCCGGCCGTTCCACTGACCCGACGCATGGGGATACAGATCTCGATGGGCTTCTAGATGGTATCGAAGTTGGTGGTTGGGAAATTCTTGTTGTCAATCGTGGTGTTCAACTTACTTGGGTCGTCTCTGACCCAGGTGTTGCTGATACCGATTCCGATGGTTTGTCGGACTTTGAAGAATTCTCATCTTCTTGTGATGGTCAAGGATCGAATGCATCCAATGTTGATACCGACGGTGATGGAGAAAGTGACCAACAAGAAGCCAAACTGGGCTACATGTTCAATGGAGAACAGTACTTCACATCAGCGTGTATGTTCGATACCGACAATGACGGGTTGGAAGACGGTGAAGAAGTAATCGCCGGGGCAGATAACTTCGTTACCCACGCAAACAATTCTGACACAGACAATGATGGTCTCATTGACGGCAATGAGATTCTTTTCATTCCACGTCCATTCCAACACGAGACCAATCCACTCATCAATGACACGGATGCAGACGGCATGCTGGATGGATGGGAGATGCAGGTAAAATCGACTGAGGACAACACTAATTCTCACTCGCTTTGGGTTGCTGTCTCCAATTGGGATCGCCCTGGCTGTACTGAGAGTACTTCAAACAGTTGTCTCATGGAGCCAGGCGGCTATGTGTGGATCAACTGGCTCGGTGGTTTCCAACTGCAAAAGAAGTATGAAGTTCATGAAATGAACCTCTCTGGTTTTGATATGCCCGGTAACCTGTTGTGCGATGGTTGCAAGGGACGATGGGCTCTCGACCCTTCCCTCAACTCATTGAAGGATGACACCTTTGACGTCGACAACGATACACTGCCGAATGGTGCTGAATCCCCCTCGAATTGGAACACAAACCCAGTGGATGATGATACAGACGGTGATATGTTACCAGACGGTTGGGAAGTACGATATTCCTATGAAGCCATCAACAACAATCTTGTCGACAACGCTACCGTAAGTGCTTATGGTGCACGTGGTGTCATGGACCCTTCGATGAAAGACAGTGACCTGGATGGAATCAATGATGGTGAAGAAGACCCCGATAGTGACGGATTAAACCGCACTGGCCTGATTAAGAAATACTGCCCAGGGTACAACGATTCGACCAATGCAGAGTGCAACATCGATCCTGATTCCCCTGATGGTATGAAATTTTACAACAACCTTGAAAATTATACAAATTTCGAAGAATTACAAAATGGAACAAATCCAGTCAGCAACGATACTGATGGCGATGCTTGGGAAGATGGTCCTGAAGTTTACTACATGGATCACGACGATGATGGTATGGCAACGGGTTGGGAATTCCACTTTGAGTTCGATCCATTTGATGGAGCCGATCGACTTGTTGATAGCGACGGGGATGGACACACGAATTACTGTGAATTCAAGTGGGATACGAACCCACGAAACCCTGTAAGCTTCCCTGGTCAAGGCGAGTTATGCGATCCATTTGAAGGTCAGTAAGTATGTCAAAAAACCACAAAACAAGAACATTCTTGGTTTTGGGTTTTCTGCTTGTGTTGTACATTCAACCTGCTTTTGCTGATAATACAAATCCAACCTCAGGACAAATTGTATTCGATCAACAAGATGGTTTTCACGTTGATTCAGGATTGAACATTTCTGGGCAATCGGATGTTCGCCTCACATCAATCGAAATTCAATTATGGAACATTTCCATGCCTGACCAGTGGTCACTCGTAGCCTCAAGTTCATATCTCGATGTAGTCGTCCCATACACGGATACGGAAACTGAGGCTACCATGTGGTCTTGGCAACACTTCTTTGACACTGAAGATATGGACTGCACGTGCTATGTGGAGATATCCCACATGGATCAAACCGATCGACGATCGTTTGGAGTCGTTGTGTATGTGGGGGATGATCATCATAGAATCGTGTTGCGCGAAGCCCCTTCGATAGAATCGAATCTTGCGTATTCAACGAAGATTTACAATTCAAATCGAATGAATTTGGAATTTGACGTTCTCATGCCTCCGTCTCAAAATGAACCATCATTGACAGAGGAAAATAGCATCCTGCCTATTGTACGTATTTGTCCGGTTTCAAGCGGTATATGTTTGACGAATTACTCAACAATTGCAACTACCGAGATAACATTTGAAAACAACCTGCAGATTGTCATTGATGCAAATATCAATCAAATTTCTGATGGATTCTATTCGCTACAGGTTCAAATCCAAGATAAGTTCTTGACGTTATCAAACAACATAACCGATTTTATCATTCTTGATCAAACAAGTCCTACAGTGACATTGACTGCTGTTGATTCGGCTGAGGAATCTGAATTCATCGTAGTTGACATTGATGTCGATGATTCCTACAGTGGTTCAAGTTTTACGATGACGTGGACCATCACTGAGCCGAATGGTACGCAACGTTCTATTTCTGAATCTGAACTTCTGCAAGATAACCGACTCGGATTTGAAACAAAGAATTCAGGGACATACAAAGTCAATGCACTCGTTCGAGACTTGGGTGGAAATTTGGTCGTTGTTAGTCACAATGTAACCGTTGAGAACGTACCGCCAACACCGCAGATGCGATACGATGGTTTTCTGGTCCTCAACGGTTCGAGCGTAACCATTCCTGATTTCGACAATTGGGTGTTTAGTGCGAATGAAACATCCGATTCAGAGAACGATCTGAATTCGTTGGAGTATTACTGGTACGTCGATGGGAAATCACTGTTAAGCGGCAAATCATTCCTCGCTTCTTCGGACATTGATTCATTGAATTTCAATGAGATACGTCTTGAGGTTGTTGACAACGACGGTGTTTCAGTGAATCTGTCGTTTTTTGTTACCGAACAAATGGTCGAATCAAAATCTTCGTACAGTGAATCAACCCTCGTATCGGCGATCACGCTCTTTTTCATACTCTTCGTTGTCATCACCGTCTTGTTGTACCGCAAGGCTCAGTCCGATACCAATTCTGAGTTCGTAAAATGGACGAAACGTAGTGAAGAGCAAAAGAATTGATTAAAAAACCGTCACGTTGTCGTAGCAGTATGAGTACGATGTTCGAGGCAGCATTCCAGACTTTGCCCGAAAAGCCAGCTCCGATAGCAAAGGAGGTATACATAAAGCGTCAGAACCGCCTACTTTCTCAACTTGATGTTGGAGATCTTGTCATCATCCCTTCTTTACCAGAAGCGACAAGAAGCAACGATGTGCATTATCCATATCGCTCATCGAGTGATATGCTTTATCTCTGTGGTTGGAGCGACCCAGAAGCTATTCTGATTTTTTACCATGATGATGGTAAGTGGGTTTCACATTTGTTCGTTCAACCAAAGGATACATTGATGGAAATTTGGGAAGGACGTCGACCTGGTGTCGAGGGGGCTTTAGAAAATTGGCCAGTCGATAAAGCAGATTCATCCAGTGAAGTCTTGGAACATTTGGAGAAGATTCTCGAGTCAACGGTCCGAGTCCATCTTCGTACTGGAATTCACCAAGGTATTGATGTCCTCGTCCTTGCATCGGTTGAAAAACGGGACCGTAAGCGCCAACATTTTGGTAGCGGCCCAATTAGTATCGAAGACCCAAGCCGTCGCATCGCAGAAATGCGTCTACGAAAATCAGAGGAAGAAATCGAACAGATGCGATACGCTGCTGAGGTTTCTTCAAAAGCGCACGAATTGGCCATGGCCGCAAGCAAAGATGGCATTCATGAATATCAAATTCAATCGATTATTGAAGGATTCTTTGTTTACGGAGGGACAAGTGGTTGGGCTTATCCCTCAATCGTCGGTTGTGGAGAAAATGCTACCATCTTGCATTATACAGTCAACGATGCCCCTTGTGCCAACGATGAAATTATTCTGATTGATGCTGGTGCAGAATACAAAGGTTATGCGGCTGATATTACACGTTCCTGGCCGATTGGAGGAACCTTTAGCGATGCTCAGAAGGAAATCTATGAGATCGTCCTCGATGCTCAAGAAAAAGCCATTGATGCTTGCAGGCCGGGGAATCCCTACAACATGCCACATGAAGTCGCATGCAAAGCGCTTGCTGAAGGTTTAATCCGTTTGGGAATCATCAACCAATCTCTTGAAGATGCTCTCGATATTGATACGGGTGAATTACGTAAATGGTACATGCACAATACAGGACATTGGCTAGGGTTGGATGTCCATGATGTTGGAACCTACAAGCCAGATGGATCACCCCGACTCCTTGAACCAGGAATGGTGCTAACTGTTGAGCCTGGGCTTTACTTTGGCGCTTGGCGTCCAGATGTTGATTGTCCTGAGCGATACGCCAACATTGGGATACGAATTGAAGATGATGTTCTCGTTACTGATGGTGAGCCAGACGTTCTTACTGCATCCTGTCCAAAAACAATTGATGATATTGAACGTATTGTTGGAAGTAACTGAGGTGGCCGTATGGCTTGGCAGGAAATTCTTCGACGCATCCAATCATCGAAAGAAATCTTCCGACTCACAATAGAAGAATGCATCGAATTGTACGACAACGCTCCCTTGCACTCACTGATGGCTGCTGCTCATTACAGAAGAAAGCTACACAACCCTAGAAATATTGTAACGTATCTCGTCGATCGTAACATCAATTACACGAACGTATGTACAATAAACTGCCAATTTTGTTCCTTCTATCGACCTCCAGGTCATGAAGAGACCTACACTCAATCCTACGAAGAGATACATCAACGAATACGAGAACTCGAGGAGATTGGAGGAAGTAGAATACTCATGCAAGGTGGCGTCAACCCCTCTCTTGAATTCAATTGGTACATCGACCTCATCAAAGAACTACGAGTCCAACACCCCAACATCGATCTCGACTGCTTTTCTCCAATCGAAATCGAGGGCATCTCTGAGGTGACGGGGCTTACTACTGAGGAAGTACTGATTGAACTCAAAAATGCGGGAATGCATGGGTTACCTGGCGGTGGTGCAGAGATGTTGGTCGAAGGAGTTCGCAAAGATGTATCACCAAAAAAAGGCCATCCTGACAACTGGTTGAGGGTCATGTATGAGGCTCAACTCCTTGGTTTGACAACAAGTGCAACAAATGTGATTGGATTTGGTGAAACGAATTCTGATCGCATTCAACATCTCGACCGAATCCGTACTCAGCAAGATAAAGTCGTCGAGAATGGACTCACTGGCTTCACCTCGTTTATTGCTTGGCCAGTGCAATTAGAGACCAATACATTTGGCAAACGCAATCGTGGTCAAAACAAATTCGAGCGTGGAGCTGGTTCAACAGAATATCTCCGACATGTCTCAATATCAAGATTGTTTCTCGACAACATCAATCACATACAAGCCTCTTGGCCGACAATGGGAATGGGCATTGCTCAAATGGCACTTTTGGCGGGTGCAGATGATGCTGGTTCAACCATGATGGAGGAAAATGTTGTCTCAGCATCAGGGACTACAAAATTAAGTGCAACTGAATATGAACTTCAACTTTCTATTCGTCGTTCAGGATATGTCCCTCATCGAAGAGACAGTGATTACATTCTCCTCGATACGCCGGATGCGCTCAGTGATGCACCGGAAGTGATCTGTGCGCCACCGAATCAGGACGTTGAGTTGGTGTAGAATACAACCCAGATTTCAGCAACAATGTTCCGACCACCTTTACTGGATTCCCCAGTTGGGTTGTATTCTTGACCGTTGAACAAACCTCTGTAGGTCAGTTCGTTGTTCTGTCCGTTCAGATCAACCCATGATGTGATGTCATATCTCCATTGTTTGACATCCTGACCTGCACACCAGCCTGCTCGTCCATAAGGCCATGAACCAAATTGATTTGCAACAACGCCATTTTCAATTTCATTTTCACAGCCTGTGTTTGAATAAACAATTGGATGCCATTCATACGTATGGTGCGAAGCAAGGTAGTAATGATGTTGATGATCGCAAAACTCAGCACAATTTGCATCATCTTTTTGGAAACCATGTCCTGTAATTGTTGCAACAATTTCTACTCGGGTTGCTTCACTTGGAACTGTGAAATTCAAGCTGCGAACATACTTGCTCTCATTGTTGTAGGTGCCATCGAACTGACCTCCATTAAATCCAAAATCTGCATCGAAGGCTCGCTCACCACTTCCCCAGTTCGAGAAAAGAAATTTGATGGTCATATCTCCTTTGTTCGCACCTTTATATCGAAATCTGCGTTCTTGATCCTCCTCCAGCATGAACAAATAGGGGCTGATATCTGTCAGCCATCGACCCTCACGACCATAAGTCGTTATCCAACGCGTGAACTCCGTCCCGCAAGTTGAAAAATTGCTTGCCTCACATATGTAGAGATGTGCGAGATAATCCCATTCATGACATCCTCCATAGCCCCCATCGCTCTTTTGATATCGATTACTTCGCTCTTCACAAGCGTGTTCATGAAAGACCTCGAGGGTATCGTAGGAGCTCAAATTATTTGAGAGTGAGAAACTAGCGTTTCGATAGGAATTGTGGTTTGCTCCCCATCCCCCTGAATGGCGCTCAAAATCATACAGAGTCACAACTTCAATTGCGGTATCCTGCATACGTATTTCAGGTTCAAACTCAGCGTTCCATTGATGAGGCTCATATGTGTAATGAAACGGATCATTTGATTGTGAAACCCAAGCATAGATTGAACCTGTATCGCGTGCCCTCTGGAAACGATCAATACCCATGAAAAATGGACTGTTGAAATTCGAAATCATTTGGCCTAAGCCACCTTGGATATTGCTTGCATCCATATCGATGTAATGGATTCGATCCTCCCATTTTTCTTCCTCATCAGGGTTTAAGCGTGCTTCAACATCGCTTTTTCTCGAAAGGATGTCACTGTGGTAGGATGTATCAAATGAACCATAAAACAGGTGAGTATTCTCTGGTAAATTTCGAATGAATGTACCTGGATTCGTCGACCACGTCCCAGAATTTGAATTGCCGCTGCTATCGGTATACTTGAACATGAACAGATACACGTCGTGACCAGTCCATTCGTTTTGGAAATTGAATGTTCCATCGAGAGTTGGTACAGTGAACGTAGGAACAATCTCCATGGGACCATTAACAGATGAGCCTGAAGTCCATTGAATCGGTTTTTGTACGATTGCGCAACCTTCGACGTCAATGCTCCATTTTTGTGGACTATCTGGGCAAATATCGACATTTGCGAATACACCGTCACCGTCTAAATCTGCACAACCTGCAGCGTTTACCAGCAATCCGCTTGGCGTTCCTTCACATTCATCGAGGAGGTCATTCACGCCATCGACATCCGTGTCGCGTTCTACGGCTGCACATCCGTATTGATCAATATCAACTGCTCCTAGTGGAGTTGTAGGGCATAAATCAAGGATAGCCCCCGTGCTATTGACATCGTTCACACTGTCATTGTCATCATCAACGTCTTCGGTTGAGTCGTAGCATCCATCCATGTCGAAATCATTGACTTGACTTCGTTCAGATTCCCAGTTTGCGCGACCTTTAGGACACAAATCTGTCGCATCGGTTTCTCCATCATTGTCATCATCATTGTCTTCAAGCAAATCATTGCATCCATCCTGGTCCCAATCGTTGTAGAAATTTGCAGGCCAGTTGATTTCGCCGTTGGTACAAGCGTCTTCCAAATCAGGTATTCCATCACCATCATCATCGTCGTCGTTGAGGTCATCATGGCACCCATCTTGGTCTCGATCATTTTCGAATGTACTCACCCAACCAATTGTGGAAGAACAACCATCATTGGCATCAGGAATTCCATCGTTATCATCATCCGAATCCTCATCAAAATCACGACATCCATCTTGATCTGCATCACTTGCTGAATTGGATGCCCAACCATCAGACTCACCAAAACCTTCTGGGCAGGCATCCATTTGGTCGAGTATTCCATCACCGTCCATATCATCGTTGACTTCGATAATCACAGATATGTTGCGCACAGCATCTGAATTAGTATACTCGCCACATCGAGATAGGATTGAGACTTGAAATGACTGTGTCCTTAAATCCAATTCACTAAGCACAAACGTAAATGATCCATCCGATTGTAAAGAGAAGGTGTTTGTTGTTGTGGAAAGGTCTTCTTGTTGAACAACCAATTCTGCATCGCAGGTCTCGATACTCTGATGCAGAATTTGCCCTTGAAGGACGATAATCGAGGACTCAGCAACCAGATATTGTGGCGCAATGATTGAAACACTTCCCTCATCAGGTACGAGAACATTCACGGTATTGGATAACAGAATTTCATCTCCTACCGAAGGCCGAATTTTCACATCAATCACATACGTTCCCGGCGATGTTGGTAAAAATACAATGGAAATATGTGTTGACCGTGATGATACACTCCAATCGGATGGATTGATTGAGATTCCATCTCGTGCGATATCCACAACGGTTTCGAACGTCCCTTCTCCTGTGGTTTCAAGAAGAATTTGCCTTTCGATGATTTCACCGAGTTCACCGTTCGGGGAAATCACATCCCACGATGCGGCAATGGTGTAGGGTATTGGTTCTGGTTGCTCTTCCGCTGGCTCAGTTTTCGAATCTGCTGCACCAAAGCATCCAGAACACATCAATATTGACAGGAAAATTGCCACGAAGGTCTTGTTGCGCATGGCTGGTACAAGTCTCACAACAACATGAACCTAACGTAAGCCAATGTAGAGTTGTTCTGTTCTTGGGTCATTGATATCGAGGTTTTCTAAGTGCACGAGTTGATTTGGAAATCTGACGCGTATAGGGCAAACCCAGAGAAGTGGCATTTGTTTTTCCCGTTTTATTTTGAGAATAAATTCCCAATGGATTCTGTGCAGGCCTGTATTTACCGTACCAGGCCACAATTCTTGCGGAGGTGGAATGGAAAACGATCCATCTTCATCGACCTGTGCTTGCCCGCCTTGTGCAGAAAACCGCATTGGCCGCAAGAAGACTCCGCCTTGAATGTCTTGACGTTCAAGAGGAGAGTCTTCCCCTCCCGCAGTACCATCATCGAGGCCAGATTCCCAATGGTGGGGTAGAGGCGTCGAGAGTCCAACGGGTGGCTGTGAATGTTCAGTTGTCTCTGAGATCTTGATGAGGGCATCTCGAGAGGGTGGTAGTGTACCAACCTGCAAATGTGCAGTCATTGATGTCCAACCTGGTAATTTCTCAGGAATCTGAATCGTGCCATCCAAGGTTTCACCACTGACGATTGGTACTGAAAAGCTGACGGATGGTTGACGAACCGGTGAACGAAAGAAGTCTTGTTGGCGTTTCAAATCGATGAAATTGGCAATGATACGTAACACAATTGGCAGCATTAACACCGGCACAACAATGATGCTCAATATCGGATAATCGAGAAGTCCAACCTGAACACTCTTTGTTCCAATACTTGGTATTCCTAGTTCACTGAGAATAGGTTCTATGAATAGATAAACCAATGTGGACAGGAGGAGTATCACGGCAGCACTAACCATGTTACGTGAGTAGCGATGGAGGTTGTTTGGTAAAATGTACCAACCGGTACGTTGCTCACCGACGAGTTTTACAAAATCTCCATCATCTTCGAGTTTCTTCGTTGTGCCCTCGAAACCTTTCCCATTTTCGTCTTCGATGATGCGCTCGATCAACCAGCCATCAGGACTACTGATTTTGTATGGCGGCAATCGACGCATGACCTCGTCTTTTGTCAGATTAGCTTCGATGACTTTTTCGGAAATTGGAGCAGCCTTAGGATGAATCCGCTTGTCGTCGAATGGAGGATAACGGACACGATGAAGAATTGTCCATTTCGTCATATTTTCGACCTCATGTGAACAGGAGTTTAACACCCGCTTGCAACGCGAGTTTTCTGAATGCAGGTACTTTTTTTAGCAACGCTAAACCCAAAGGAACTGGCTTTTCAATGTCTCCGATTTCGTTGATGAGTGAAATAACTTCTGGCTTCGCAAAATTCGCAAAGTGGTTGTCAAGTTCCTCATCGGTGCGAGTCGAGACAAGCAGATCTCTTAGCGCTCGGGCTCTATCTTGTTCTTTCTTCATTTTTGGCCATGATTTCTTCGTTATTGACTTGAGATCTCTCTCTGACAACTGGTTTTGTTTTACTTTTTTAACCAGTTCTTCAACTATTGAAGAAATTTGTTTGAAGCCTGGGCCCAATCCACCCCCAGTTGTTGGTTTTGCCATGCCTGCTGCATCACCAAGAACAAGTACACGGTTTTTGAACGGCTTTCGTACCATACCGGAGGGTACTGGGCCACAATAGCGAGCAGTCTCCGTAATGTTTTCAAATCGGTCCTTCCAAAGTGGGTGTTGAAGAAGGTCATTGTAGCAATCAAGAACCGTTCGCCCATCAAGTAAATCGGCTTTGGACCACAAACCAATCCTGTGTGTTTCATTTCCAGATGGAATAACCCATGCAAAAAACCCGGGTGCAATCTCTGAACCACTGTACATCTCGAGCCATCGGTCTTTGCCCTTGTATCCGACGACTTCGGTTTGGAAACCGACCATCATTTCGTTCGGGTAACCCATCTTGAATCGCCTACGAACCCAAGAGTGTGCACCATCACAACCAATGAGGAGTTTTGCGCTTAGAGTTGTTTCTTCGTTGGTGCGTTGATGGAGGATGGTGACTTCAACACCGTTTTCATTCACATCTGCAGATATTGGTTGTGATTCTAAGACAAGATCGGACCCAGCTTCAAGGCCTTGTTGAACAACCGTTTGATCGAACCGTTTTCGACAGACAACGTATGTTCGTAACTCTCCCTCTCGACCAACAGGAACAAGGGTTCCCGATGGGCCATGAATTAACGCTCCATCAACGTCTTCAACCACTGTGTCGTATGCTTCGACTGCATCCATTGCACTTGGTGTCACCAATCCAGCACATTGAAACGGTCGCCCAACTTCATTGTGCTCTTCGACCATGAGAACAGAGAGTCCACGCTCACAAAGGAGTCGTGCAGCGTATCCTCCGACCGGACCAGCGCCGATAATGATGACGTCGTAGTCATAGGCCATGTTCGATAGCGGTGGACCGAACTTCAAGAAGTTTCTTCTCTATCTAGCGTTTAGCAAACCGATAACCGACTCGTTCATTCTTTTTGAGCCAAAGAATTGCTGTGTAAGGATTGCCCGACTTTTTCGCAATCAAATCATCGAATGGTCCGATTTCACCTTTTTCTATCAGTTGCTTTGCTTCTTCTCTGGTTATCTCTCTCTTTGATATCTCGCGTGCTATGTCAATCTTACAACCGCTTGCACTTGTTCTTGGCCGGTAATGCGTCTCTGTCTCGTAGATCTCAGCGCCATGTTTCGGACAGATTGCAACCACACCGGGTTTTACTTCGAAGCGTCGCGCATCAGCAGCGGCTTCTCTCGGTGGAAATTCGAACCCGACTTTGTTTCCTTCAATGACCAAATATGCAGGGAAGGGGCGGCCTCGTCTGGAAATGAAATCCTCGATGAGTGGAGATTTCCCATCGATGAGAATCGATTTTGCCTCGCTTTGACTAATTTCTCGCTTGCAAATAATCTTTCCTACACCAGCGAATTTGCATTCTTCTTGATCGCATGCATAATGCGTGTCCGTTTCTCGAATTGTTCCATCACATTTTGGACACGGGCAGAGGGCTTCATCAGAACTGTTTGCACGATTGCCGGTGGATTTTGCCGAGGTGACCTTTCCTTCATCTGAAATGACGACAGATGTTTCGTACGGTTCGCCATTTCGATTGAAGAATCCGTGCAGATCAGTCAATTCTTTCTGTTCAAGTAACCTGGTTGCCGTTTCTCTGTCGAACCAACGACCACTTGTATCCTTCCAAAACACGAACGAGCATCCCTTGTCTTTCCCCTCATTCTTTTCGCATGTGTAAGAGAGGGCGGTTTCAAGAATTGTTGAGCTACATTTAGGGCAGGTTCCGATGGAATCGTCGTTGCTAAACAAAAGACTTCGGTCATGGTCTCGGACTCGGGTGACGAGGTCAGTTGTTTGTTGAATAATTGAATTCATGTATTCTGATGCTTTAACTTCACCTCGTTGAACAGCTGTTAATGCAGCCTCCATTTCGCCAGTTAGTTCCGCTGAGGTAATCCATTCCACGGGAATTCGGCGCAAAATTTCAATGATCCGAATGCCGTGAGGAGTTGCATTGAGGGCGCCGGATTGTTGTCGGGAAATGTAGCCGCGTGAGAGCAATTTTTCGATTGTATCGGCCCTTGTCGCTGGTGTTCCAAGGCCTTTTCCAGAAATGGCTTCGGCCAATTCTTCATCTTCGATATCCTTTCCGGCTCTTTCCATCAATGAGAGGAGTCGTGCTTCTTTTATTCGCGTGGGGGGTTTCGATTTTTCTTCAGCCCATTCATGGGACGAAATATTTGCATGAGGGTCATCGGTTGAGATTGTTCCCCAACCTTCTGGGTGGGTCAAATTTTTGTTAACGACTTCTCTCCATCCAAGTTTTGCATACTGTTGTGCTTCTTTCTTGAAAATTTCACCACCAAGGTCTGCTGTTCGCTTTTGTTTTTCGATAATTGCTTCATCGTACCACGATGCAATGAAATTTCTTACTATCAAATCGTACAATCGTTGTTCATCTTTTGAGAGTGTTCCCGAGGGTATTTTGCCTGTCGGAATTATGGCGAAGTGATCACTGACTTTTGCGTCATTGAAATTACGCGTTACATTTTGCAATCCACTATTCTTGAGTGAATCAACGAACCCCTTCATGTCTGAAAGTTTGGATAGATTGGCGAGTGTTTCGTCGATGGTGTCCTTCATGTCGGTTGGAAGATACCGGGAATCTGTACGTGGGTAAGTTGTGAGCTTGTGGCGTTCATACAAAGCCTGAGCAACATTGAGCGTTCGTTTAGCTGGCCATGAAAACATGGAGTTGGCTTGACGCTGAAGTGTTGTCAAATCATAATTCAGCGGTGGGCGTTCTTTGCTCGTGGAAATTTTTTGTGTGACCACCGCTTTCTGACCCGAATCGATGAGATCCTGAATACGCTGCTTTTCTTCAACGGTCATGATCCAATGAGGCTTCGTATCCTCAGTTGATGAGCCTCCTTCCCATCGACCGTTCCATGAACTCGTACTCCCCTCGAATTGAGCGGTCAAAACCCAATACGGTTTTGATATGTGCTGCAATATCTCAATTTCGTGATCGACAAGAATTGCCAATGTGGCTGTTTGGACCCGCCCAAGTGATATACGTTCTGTGCGTTTCTTTGGTAAAAAAACCTCAGCGATTCTTGACCCGTTCATACCAATCAGCCAATCTGCATAGCTACGACTGTACGCAGCATCTGAGAGGTTTTGATAGTCCTCTGCGGGCTTACGCTCATCCCATGCACGTTGGATAGCCTCTTTGGTCATCGACTGCAACCACATGCGTGATACGGGCGATTTGGACTTAGAATAACGGAATATTGTTTGGAAAATAAGTTCTCCTTCTCGAGCAGCGTCGCACGCATTGACAATTTCAGTAACCGATTTTTCACTCATCAGTTTTTTTACGGCGGTGAGTTGTTTCCTGGTTGATCCACTTTTTGGTTTGAACTCAAATTCCTCGGGTATGAAAGGTAAATCCGAAGCAGTTTTCCGCCAATTTTTGAAATCTGGGTTGTAATCATCCATGTATTTGAGTTCCAGCATATGGCCAACAGCCCAGGTGACGACGATTTGATCACCGGCCCAGTGTGTTGCTTCTTTTTTGGAGATGCCGAGCATTTTGGCGATATCTTCAGCGACACTTGGCTTCTCGGCGAGGACAACGATGCTCATGCCTTCACTGCGTTTGTCGACTGTACTTGAAGCCTCGCCAGACTTCAAAATAAACAGATAACATAAGTTATCTGAAATTATTGTTCAGAAAAATCCATTCGATTTCGATGGGCTTTTTCATCCCATTCACTTTCTTGATTTTGGTACCCACATCCGCTGCAACCAGGATATCCTGCAAGCAACAATTCAGAACACATCTGCACAAGTTCGCTCAGGAGCATCAATTCGTCGAAGGGTAACCATAGGACCTCCCTGTCTTCTGGTTTGTTCGTGTCAAAACTGAACAGAGAACGGTCGTTTTTTTTGATCATAAAAGGACCTTCTTCTACAGAAGGGAACTCCAATCGTTGCGGCATAGAATCGGCTATGTTGAGCATCAGACGCTGCCACAACGGTACATATTGTTGCGGTACTGAGATGATCAGATCGTTTTCAACGAGTATTCGTCGACTCGCTTCCCGGAGAGCAAGCCAACGTGCAGAATTTTCCTCCATGAGCCGACGAAGAGGCGCAAGGATTGAAGGATATCGGTTCTGCCATCAATACATGGGCAGGCTTTTTCGTTGGTTCTCGAAACCTCTTTTGGCCGTTCAAGACTCGGAAAAAGCGCATGCTCGGTCCTTGTTGATGCTGCGTATTGCATCTTCAAATCCTCTTTTTCGTGCAGTTCTACGTTTGCTCTATAAACCAAGAAAACAATTGACGGTGAATTGTTTTGGAATGGATTATGTTCATCCATTTGGAATTGCAGCTGGTATGGACAAACGTGCTGAAGCCTTACGAGGTTGGGAATCCATTGGTCTTGCATTTTCTGAAATCGGTGGAGTTACGATGCTTGAACAATCAGGTAACCCAAAACCGCGAATGTTCCGCCATGGAAACGATCGTGCACTTGTGAATCGTATGGGTTTCAACAATCCGGGAAGTCAAAAGGTCGCATCGCAACTTCAGCGTGCTGGAACTCGATCGATTCCAGTGTGGGCAAATCTCGGTAAATCCAAGATTACACCAATTGAAGAGGCACCAATGGATTACTCGACGACAATGGAACGCCTTTGGCCGTACATCGATGTCTTTGTGGTGAACGTATCGTCTCCAAACACGCCCGGGTTGCGTGATTTGCAACACGGCGATCACCTATCAAACATTCTTGACGCATGCAACGAAGTAAACAGAGAGAACTCTGAGAGATACCAACAATCTCCGAAGCCAATTTTGATTAAGGTCGCACCAGATTTAACCACAAAAGAGCTTGAGAAGATTGTTGATACGGCCATCGCTTGCGGTATGAGCGGTATCGTTGCGACAAATACAACGCTGGAGCGACCGAATCAAACGGATAAAGTTTACATGCAGCAAGGCGGTTGTTCGGGCTCTCCTCTGAAGAATCAGAGCACTGAAATGATTCGGCATATCTACGACTATACAAACGGGCAACTCCCAATTGTTGGTGTGGGTGGCATCATGAACGCTGAGGATGCATGGGAGAAGATTCTAGCCGGTGCAAGTCTACTTCAAGCCTATGCTGGATTCGTTTTCGAAGGTCCAGGACTTACAAAGTCAATTGTACATGGAATTCACAAAAAGCTCATGCACTCCGAATTTAACTCATTCTCTGAAGCTGTAGGTTCATCCCATCGATAGTATGGATGAGCAGATGTTGAAATATGTCAGTCAGTAGCATCGAGTTGATAGGATGCTCTCATACCGGAACCGATTGCTCCTCATTGGAGGTATTGTTACAATTGCGGTTCTCGGAACGATATTTCTCCAAGCCCCAGCACCAACACTGACTGTTGATCAACTCATGGAGGATAAATCCAATCTTTTGGATGAAGTGGTTGCGGTTCGAGGTGAAATTCGAGATGGAAGCATCAATGAAACCTCAATGACGTTTGTTCTGGAAGGTACTGATTTTGATTTAATGATTGATTACTCAAATGCCGGTTCGATTTCAAACGGCTTAGGCGATAATCGAACGGTCTACGCAGAAGGAATCTTTCAATTCTCAGATGGTATCCACATCGTTGAAGCTGAGACAATAAAGACATCTTGCCCTTCAAAATACGAAGAAGAGGCTTGAACTTCCAAAGCGTTTGATTGAAATACAGTCGGTTGCAGGGAGTATCGGGATAGGTGGGGAGCTAGGCGTACCCTGTACCACAAATCGTCTTCATGGTGGGCTGAATGCCTTGGGGCGGCGAAAGCGGCTCATAGGTTCCTGCATGCGGACGTCGATGTCTCGCCCCCACATGATCCAGGTGTTGGGAACCGTTTCCGGAGGGAAACGGGAACCAAATAACCGGGGGAACAGGTCAGGCCGGGAACGGAGCATCCCTACCTGGGGCCATGGGTGCTGTGGGGATTCGGGACGGAGGAAGTGTGTAGATACGGCCTGTGGGTACGAGCGTCCACCCAAGGATTCCCACCTTCAGATGTCGAATACGACATCGCTGTACCAACCTGGGCCCTCGAATGTTGGTACTTCAACCCAGGGCGAACGCAGAACTTGTCCGTCTGAAATCTCGGAAACACAGAGGTCTTGTCGGGTGACTGCCTTGATTTCTACCTCTCTTTTGATGTGACCTGAATCTACCCATCGAACGTGAGCCTCAAGAATTAAGGCTGAATCCGTTGCATGAATCTTTACCGTACAATCGACCAACCATTTCTCCTCAACCTGGTCCATGTAGAGTATTTCTTCGAGCCATTTGATGAGAAGTAATCCATTTGCATCATCATGCAATGGAACGTGAACATTCCAAACTGCTGAATGTTGGATTGCATCTGAGTCGACCTGCTCTTCCAAGAGATAGTTTTGCATTCCAAATGCAGTTTCCTCAAAAAGTCTTGACTTCGTTGCAGCAAAGGAACGTAAACCAATATCTGCTGTTGTAGGCCTTGGCCACGAACTCATTGAACTCGCCTCATCGCTTTGAAACTTGCAACGACCATGCAATTTCGCCGATTCGGTCAACCATATCGTCCAAACGAAGAACGAATCGATCGGTTCGATCGGCATTGAGAATGCACTCGCTTGCAGCGTTTGCGAGTTGAGCCGTTTCTTCAACAGAAAGTTCGAGTGTAATCGCAGTTGCGACTGCGACTGCTGCAGCATCAATCAAACCAATCATTTGTCGAATATCCTCAAGCATACATTGAACGTGCACCGTATCCTCTTCTCGTGAATGAATCGTAACACCATCTTGACCCTCAAGAATCAAAAGGTGCTTCCAATCATTCGTTTCGAGAAGCATGGTCGCTGCTTCTGCACCCGTTGTGGCACCCAAGCGTCGCCGCATAAGTTCCAATCCCTTGGATTGAAACAAAACCCAGTCAACACCTTGCGTCCGATGCAATCCTGTGAGTTTTGGATCAGCAATGATCGGGACATCATGTTGTTTTGCAGCCGTAATGAGGCGTTCGGCACCAGCATCGTCCAAAACACCGAGACCGTAATCGGACAATATCAAACAAGATGAACCAGGAATTGCCTCGATGGTACGGTCAATGAGGGCTTCCAAAGCAGGGGATGGGATTGGCTCATCATCTTCAATATCCCAGCGCAACAAGAGTTGTTCGCCTTTGATCAAACCTTCTCTTGCACCCAAAAGCCGTGTTTTCACCGTTGTCGTTCGACCTTCGAGCACAGCGATACCAGATGTTTTCACGCCTTCTTCTTCAAGCATCTCCAATACTGCAAGCCCTGAATCATCATTGCCAACTATTCCATGAAGTTGACTTTTCAATCCAAGAGAATCGAGACCCCGTGCGACGTGTGCAGCCGCTCCGACATCAACATCTCTTGAGATCTCTTTAAGCACGGGAACTGGGGCACGAGAATTTAGATTATTTGCGAAACCATGAATGTAGCAATCCATCATGATGTCGCCTACGAGAAGAACTTTTGATGGTTCCAATGTTTTCAATCCTCGTTCTAATTTTTTTAAATCGTCATAGACTTTAGCGTCGCTGTCACTCATTCCCATCTTCATCCCTCGATACCATCTTGTAATTTTGCTAGAAGCATTGCATGCTCTGTATCCGTCACTCCAGTTTTTTCTCGCAGCGTTTCAAGCATTGCTGATTCATCATTCGTAATGATACCATCAATGAGGGCTGTCTTCAAAACAGACTGGTACGCTTCGAGTTCTGGAGATATGTACGGTTCAGTTTGTGCTTTTCGAAGAATTCGTTTATGTGTCTCTTTATCAATGTCAAAAGCGATTTGTACAGTTTTGAGCAAGGCTTCCTCTTCTTCATGTATCACGCCATCAACCAGTGCTTGGCGCAACATTTCGAGATAAATCTCCTCTGGAGGTGGAACGTCGATTTCGCGACGTGCTTCATTGGATAATCTTCGAACCCGATCAGGATGCATTCCCAAAAAGTCGACCACCTCATTGAGGAGAAGTTGTTCGTCCTTTGTAATTCGTCCATCTTGCCAAGCACGAGCAAACAATCGACGGACCAGCGCTTCTCCAGCTTGGGCGTCGAGCGAGGCTGAGCCTTCTGGATGAGAAACCGGTGACATGACGGGTTCGTGATGAACGACCATGTGTTCATCAATGTGGGCAAGAGTTTCCAACGTATCCTGTGCGGATGTAAAAATGGAATCCAATAATACAGTTTGACCGTCTTTCTGCACGGGTGTTGATTTAATCTTGTTGAGTAAGGATTGGGCTCGTTCCCTGCCGATAGCGGTGAGTGAGTACACCCGTCTGCGTTGACGTGCACCAGGTACATGTCGGCTCGTTGTGCTGAGGAATTCTTTCGATTCGAGTCGTTTCAACGTACGTGGTACGTGCTTCCTTTGGACGTGGACAGCTGCGGATATTCCAGCTTGTGTGAGTTCCATTGGTGCCTCCCAGTTGCTCTCCGGTAGACGATGATTGAGAAGATGAAGAAGTGTCCTTTCTTCCGTGGTAAGTGTTCCTAAGAACCCGCTAACCATAGTGCTCCCCGGTTGTTATGTTCCAGTGGTAGTCCTTAGGACAATCGGTCATCGACGCAACAATATGCAGGGTATTCTTCGTCATAACATGGTCCGGCAGCGACGGAAGTTCAAGCCTAGGACACGAACAACGCGAAGTTTAGATTCAAACTTAATCGGTGAGCGTGATGTTCAAAAGATTCAACCTCCAGTCAGAGAAGGAAATTTTTGGCTTGTTCCGCCCCCACTTTCAATCCGATTGTACGAAAAAAGTGCACTCGGTTTTCGCCTTGAGGATGGTTCGATCTTATTGACGGCATCAGAAGTACTGTTCTGTCACTGGCATCGACACTTACCGCTTCCTGATGAACAATGGCTTGAATCGGAGCTCGAGGTCAACCCACGTCTCATCTATGAGGCCATTATCATGGATGTGGGACGGAACGGCGGTGAAATGATTGTTCCATCGCACCATCGTCCAGAAACCGAACAACTCGAATGGGGAATTCGATGGCATCGGGATCGAAATCACTTGAAAGACAACTATCAGTCATCGGTATCGATTGCAACAACGCACGATAAGCTCGATTGGAAATTACTTCTTGAATGGTGTAAAAAGTCCAATGCGCTAGGTGTCGATACTGAGTTGTTTGTGATTGATGATGAACTTGACGTAACAATGTACCGAGTAGACCTTATTCAACCCAAAGGAGACTTACCTTCATGGAATGCATTTTCTGAACACGAGAAACAGGAATTCCTCCAATTATGGTCCAGCAGAACTCGGACAGAGAATGGTAGTTACATTCGCCATTCATCCAAATGGGATTGGGACCAGATCGGAATCGAGCATTTGTCTGGTCGAGTTCTCCGTTTCGAGGAAGACGCCTATATCCAGCAGATGATCTCAAAGCAAGTTGAACCTACAAGTGATTCTCGCCTCATGCACGACCTCTTCAATCGTGGATTGTTGTTGCGTCCTGGCTTCAAATATGGGTGTCGGTGGAGAGTCTACGATGGTGATTTAAACGAATCCCACGCCCCATGGCTTGTTCAACCAATGGATGAAACAGCCAATACGTGGGAAGGTGTTTGTTTGAGTGTTCGGCTCGCTGAAGGCGTTCACAAGCAATGGGTCTGTGCTTTGCCAGATGATAAGGAGTGGAAGTATCTACGAATTCAGAGGTGGTTGCCGGGGAAGAACTCCTCGTCCGATTGAACTGGGTCTTCCCGTTCGTCCTTTGGTTTGCTCCCTCTCGAAAATACAGATGCTGCAAACCAAACTGCGAAGAGAAGGAAAAAGGTGGTCAAGACAAATGCTTGATTTCCGATGAACTGAAATCCGTCGTTTTCTGTTGCTTTTAATTCAACACCGATTTCCCAGATTTCACCATTGAATGATTCGACGTGTATCGTGCCCAGAACATACATGTTTTCTTGCAGCAATCCATTCGGTTCGATTTGTAATGTGATGGCCCCATTTCCATCCTCAATTTCAAGGATCGAATCGGATGTTGCTATTCTCGACAAAGGCCCTTCGATCTCAATTTTGAAGGTCCCAGACCCATTTCCAAATCCAGTGTAGGGCAGATGCAATGTCGATTGTTCGTTGACGTGGATTGTGTCGACAAGCCTCATATTCCTTGCATCGGGAATTGTTCCGACGGTCGATACCGTCGTTGTTACGTTGAATTCATCTGAGTTGCAGTTCAAAATACCAGAGAAAGTGGCCGTTGAATCAAGGATTCCCAAGGATGAAAACTCTCCAAAATGCAGTGAACCTTCGTTTGAATTATTTTGGAACTGGAGCGTACGCCCATCCGAGCCATCGAGGGTTCCCCAACACTGGACTTGCTCACCAATCTCCGAAGTTTCAAGGGTGATTTGTTCTCCCTGCAAGACCGTTGATCCAAAATTCTCGAGGTTAACGTCAATCGTTGGTGAACATTTCAACGAATGAAACTCGATTTTCCATTGTTCATTAACTTCAACAATACGTGCATACCAGGGGACAAGAATCCCGTCATGGTCTCGTATTTCCACACCCCGTTCCCCGAATTCATCACCGGGTTGAAACAAGTCGGATGGAACACCATCATTGATGCCTTTCAATTGATCCTGATTTCCATCAGCTTCTATGGTTTGCAGGTACGGTCGACGTTGATCAATGTTCAAGGCATTCTGGACAGAATCTCCAACAGACCAATCTTCCATCAAAACAAGGACGCCTGAACCAGGAAGCGATTGATCAAATCCTTGTTGGGTTCGTTTTTCAATCCAAATGAATTCATTTTCAGAAACTTGAATGCGTAAACGATCACCGCCAATCGCTCGAGATTCCAAGTCAATCGTCGGACCAATACATGGACTGAGGGAGTCGGTTGGCCATACAAGGTCGATTTCTCTTGTTGGAGGATGACCAATCGCTGCCATACTCGGACCGGTTGGGAGCGAGGGCGTATTCCCTCCACCGTTCCAATTTCCACTCGCCATGATATCCCATACTCCTATCCCCTTCCAAGCGCCAGAATATCCTGAGTCGTGAACGGGATAAAGGTCGAAGGCGCCAAACTGGTGCAGCATCTCATGCAGCATTGTTCCAAGCCCGTTTTGCCCATGTCGCATCGATGTCATTGTGTAATGCTCGAAATAAGAATCATCTTTGCTGATTGGTTCTCTGAATGACGTAAAATGTGACCAAATCCTGTCCGAGGATCCAGACCCTTGCTCTTGTGCTTGGGTTGAATGAAGGATTAGAAATCGATCGACAACGCCATCATCGTTCAAGTCGTAATCCTCCAACGAGTCGGTTTGAAGGGTTTGGATAACAAACTCTGCAAGTTGAGCAGGAAGAAATTCAGTACCTTCGCCATAATCCCTCCCACTTGGTCCATCGGCACCATATGCTGAAACCGGTTTTGGTGCTGTGAGTATATCTTCGTAAACATCAACGGACAATATCACGTTCTTTCCTGTCGCTTCTGAGAGATATTCTTGAGCGTATTCTTCAAGTTCATTTCTGATTGAATTCGTTACGCTATCCTCCAATGGATTCGATTCAAAATCAACTAGGACGACCAACCAAGATTCATTGAGCTGCAAACCAACCAACGGAGCTGAATTTTCCTGAGGTTCCTCTACCGAAATCACAAAGAATTCATTGATGTCTTCAGAAAAAAGATGCGAAAACATCGCTAGAGTAAGGCAGAGGACCATTCCGATGGCGTGACCCATTTTGCCCATATTGGTCTCACATCCTTGCATCGTTTCAATTGTTGGGTGTGGTTGTACCTACGAACTGCTCAATGTATGAAATGATCAATCTCTTCCTCAGTCCAATCTTCAACGGATATTCGAAGACCTCCTTTGGTCGCCTCTGGCCATGTTCGGGTACGCACTGGAACAATCTGATCGATGGTTGATTGTCTCAGTTTCTCATTCAACGTATTCATCCTTTGTTGCCACGACCATGGATCGGTCAGATTTGTGAGTTGTATGTTGACTTCATCTTTCAATTGTTCCTGATCCTTGGGAATTGCACCTTGCAACTCAAGGAGATTCAATCCACGTAGTGTACAATTGACTGAACCAAGTGTGTCGCGATACTGTATCGGTAATGGTGAACCATCGCAACCACCAATGACGACATCGGTGAGTTTGAATCGTGAAATAGAATCTATGAGATGGTCACGTTCATCGATGTTATCACACAATGAGCGATATCTGAGTAAACCGGTGTTCTCAGGAGATGTATCGATTGGATAGGCAACGCCTTGACAAGAACAATCGATGTATGTGACGAATCGCCTTCGTCCCTCATGATCAAAGATTGCGTTTGGACTGAGAATGTTGTAGGATTTTCTCGTACTTTTCTGTATTGAAAATTCCAACATAATGAGCATAACACTTAGCAGCATGATATTCATGCCATTCCAACGTCCTGGTAAGGAGAGAAGGAGTACTAATCCTCCAAAACCAAGGATTCTCACCCTCCACCAGTCTTGATTGTTTTCTGTGATCAACCGAAGAGCACCGGCTGTAATCGTCGCAAGTGCGAGTAAATATGTAACGAGAATCGCCCAAAAAAGAGAAAGTGCAAACGTAAACAGTGAGATTCCATCGTATTGGGAGGTCAATCCGACATCGGTATGAATTTGATCGCCGAAGTAATACAGCCGTGGTATCAGTACTACGAACATGGCAACCAATGTTGCATACCCAAGAAAAGTGGTTGACATCAACCAACGCTTGAGCATTCTTCTCTCACTTTGTGTAAGTCCATGGTGAGCAAATCTGTAAAGTGAAGAGAGGGCAAAAGGTAGTATTGACAAGATCGACAAAAATACTGCGGAGAGCCATCGTACAGCACTCCAAGATGCAGGCTCGTACAATGCCAAGCAAGATGAATCGTTGCAAGGACTCAAGTGTTCGAGAAGTCGTTGCAAAATGTAATCAATTCTCGTGATGAATAAAATTGACAACAAACCAACCATCACAAAATACAGTGTTGCTTTTTGTGTAAGGGCATCGAAGTGATCCTGAATTGGTAAGGAGGTGTCTTGTTCGAGATGCAATCCTCCTGCTCGATTCAATTGACTCCCTCACACCAAATCATGGTGTTCAGGATCTGCTCGTGCCTGGACGATTGTTCGATAAACACCAAACAATCCCCAAAGTGCGAGCATACCCAAGACGAGAGCATAGCCCCATGGTTGGCCATCATCGACCGCCCATCCGAAAACAAGCAAGGTAGAAATTGTCAACAATCCTCTTCGAATTCCTTGAGGGACTGCAAGTCGCATATCGAGATGTTTTGGACCTCCACCAAACCGGCGCTCGTAAAACTCCCCTTGGACGACAGCTCCAACTAGAATAATGGATAATGTTGTCCAATAGAAGAGGTTTCCATTGGTGAAGAAGTCATCTGCAATCTCTGCTTGCCGTTTTGCTTCGAGTGCTTCAGGGTCTTCCACTGCGACGAACAGGGACTCAAAATCGCCTACGCTAATCGTCCGCAATGCAAGGTTTTCTTCATCGTCGTTTGTCATTGATTCTGGAGATGATATAAAGAATGACAAGAGATTCCAGTTATCTCCTTCATTTGCACCTCCGACACCATCGACAGCATTTCCTGCAAGTGAGAATGAAATGTCACCTACATCACTCGATGGAGCGGTCCAAGTGACAACCCAATCGTTGCTCGGTGCGCTTTGCGACACTGCGCCTGGCTCTGAGCCATCCGTATCAGTAACAATTTGGGTTCCTTCGCCTGCCGTGAAGGTTCCAACGCCGTAATCTGTCAGTAGGAAGCCACCATTTTCGTAGGAGGCATGTTGCAAATTAATGGTAAATTCGTAGGACTCGCCAACTGTATAGGCTCGTGGAACTCCTGATATTGAAACAACAACGTCGTTGGAGGGAACACCATCGCCGTGGCATGTACATCCCGTCTCAACGGTTAATCCACCGTTGATCGGGTTGACCCATGGTGGGCCGTTTGGATTGGCAACCGCTGGTGCAAGGAGACAAACCGAGAGCAGCAAAATCAGAAGCGTTCTCGACTTCATTTCATCCCCTCAATTAAACCCAACTCGAATCATCCTTTCAACGTTCCTTCAAGACCACGTATTCAAGACTCTTTGATTGCATTGTTAAGGCCGGTCATCATCGCCTTTCCGTCGCCAAAGAGCATCATCGTCTTGTCCATGTAAAACAGGTCGTTGTCGACACCAGCGTAACCAACAGAAAGCGATCTCTTGATGATAACGACGGTACGTGCAGCATCTGCGTCAATAATCGGCATTCCTGCGAGTGGCCCTTCACCACTTCGAGCAGCTGGGTTGGTCGTATCGTTTGCACCTATCACGAGTGCTACGTCACAGTCGGGGAATTCAGGATTGATTTCATCCATTTCGATGAGCTGCTCGTATGGAACGTTCGCTTCAGCCAGCAGGACATTCATGTGACCTGGCATTCGACCTGCAACAGGGTGGATGGCATATTTGACTTCAGTATCATATTTTTCAGCAATCAAGTCAGCAAATTCTTTGACCTGATGTTGACATTGTGATACGGCCATTCCGTAACCGGGGACGATGATAACCTTCTGAGCACCATCGATCATCATGGCTACTTCATCAGGATCGGAACCAACCTTCGTTCTCGTCAAAGACTCTTTCTCGCCAGTGCCTCCGAACGACTTGAACAAGACGTCGGGTAGCGTACGGTTCATCGCTTTGCACATGATAAACGTCAGAATGAGACCTGAGGCCCCTACGAGGGAACCAGCAACGATGAGGACGGAATTGCCGATGATGAATCCAGTAAAGGCTGCGGCGATTCCGGACAATGAATTCAGGAGTGAAACGACCACTGGCATATCAGCACCACCAATTGGTAGTACCAAAACAATGCCAAGGATGGAGGAAATACCTATGATTCCCCATAGATAATTTTCGTCAGTAGGTGCATCGATGCTGAGGTAAATCAACACAGCGACGCCAAGGACCATCAAAACTTTGAGTGGGTTGAGCCAAACCGGCCCCCAAGTAGGTGTCTTCATCCACTTCCCAAAGATGCTTACTCCACCCTTGAGTTTGAACATTGCAAGAATCGAACCAGTCAGTGTCATCCAACCGACCAGCGCAGACAAACCCGCAGCGACCATGATAACCGTAATCTCAAGTTGATCAGTCGTTACGTTGGCAGGATCTTCGATGTATCTCCAAACTTCAGATAATGCAACAAGGGCAGATGCAGCACCACCAAACCCGTTGAACAAAGCAACAAGTTCAGGCATACCCGTCATTTCGACACGAATGGCCATCCAGAGGCCAATGAGTGAGCCAATGACCAATCCAGAGCCGATTAAGACCCACTCAATGCCATCGCCTAACCCCATCTGTAAGATGGTGGTCACAACTGCTACAAGCATTCCAAGAGCACCGAGTTGGTTTCCAAACGGTGCAGTACGTGGGTGTCCGAGTTTCTTCAAACCAAAGATGAACAATGCAGCGGACAAGAGGTAGCCAAGAGAAATCCAGTCCTCCATTTCAGGCACCTCCTCGCTTTTTTCCCGCAATCATGTTGAGCATTCGATTGGTAACAGCAAAACCACCGACAACGTTGATCATCGCTAGTACGACAGCAACGAATGCTAGAATTCCGGATACTGCGGTATCGCCTCCATTGTACGCTACGTTCGCCCCAATCAGAGCACCGATAATGGAAATTCCAGAGATAGCATTCGCCCCGCTCATCAACGGAGTGTGGAGTGTTGCTGGAACTTTTGTGATAAGTTCAAAACCAAGGAAAATAGCGAGTACGAACAGTGTAATATTTCCAATCAAAAATTCTGGGGTCATTCGAGGACACCTCCTAATCGTGTTTGTTTTGGATGCATTTCCCCATTCGTACAAATAAGGACGCCTCCCATTCCATTGACATAGAAGTCGCTACCTTCTGGAGCTCCAACGAGAATGTCATCATCTTCCGAAATGACGACGGCACCATCGTCAACAAGCGAAGTAATGAAAGTCGTAAGATTGTTGGAATACAGCATGCTTGCAGTTGTTGCAATAGTACCTGGAAGGTTCGATGTACCAACAACGATGACTCCATTCTCGGTTGTAATTACTTCACCGGCCACAGTGTCCTCACAGTTTCCTCCAACATCCGCATTCATGTCAACAACTACTGCTCCTGACTTGAATTCCTTGACAGCGCTTGAGGGCACTGTAATTGGTGCAGGTCGACCAAATATTCGAGCGGTTGTAACGATGATATCAGCATCTGCAGCAACACCACAAACCGTATCGTTGACCTTCTGAATGAATTCTGGAGTGAGGGGTTTTGCATAACCGGCTTCATCTTCGAAGTCGTCCATACCGTCGACTTCGATAAATCGACCGCCAACCGATTCGATTTGTTCTGCTGCTGATTTTCGTACGTCCGATGCATAAACGACTGCACCAAGACGCTTTGCCGTGGCGATAGCTTGGAGTCCAGCAACGCCAGATCCCATAATCACAACTTTGGCTGGACGAACGGTACCAGCAGATGTCGTCATCATTGGAATTCCTTTTGGAACATGGGCTGCACCGAGGAGAACAGCCTTGTATCCCGCAAGGTTGTCTTGGCTAGAGTTCACGTCCATGGATTGCGCTCGACTCAAACGTCGTGGAATCATGTCCATTGAAAGGAGTGTAATCTTGGATTCAAGGCAGTCTTTGACGAACTGTGGATTGCGAAATGGATCCGATACACAAGCAAGATTTGTTCCTTTGTTCATCCCTTCGACGCCTGGAAATCGAATGGTGATGATTGTTTGGCAAGACAGCGCATCCTTGCGACTTCCAATGATCGCACCAGCAGCTTCGTATTCAGCGTCATGATAATTCGCTGCTTCACCTGCGCCGGATTCGACGATTACTTCGAAACCCGCTTTGAGTAGTTTCTTGAGACTTGTTGGAACGATTGCAACACGTGTCTCTCCTTCTGGTTCTTTGAGTACACCCAATTTCATGACAACACCGTTATTTTCTGCCAACGATAGGGGGTTCTTCAATACCACCCTTTGGCCCCATCAAACAGGACAGCAGCATACCAACTTGATTAAGAACGTTCGACTCTGGCAACCAAGTGGAGAGAGACCATGTCAAGAGGAAGTAGAAAAATCGCAGTCATCGGTGCAGGAAATGTAGGCGCAACATGTGCTTTTGTACTTGCAAATATGAAAATCGCCGATATTGTTTTGTTGGACATATACGAAGGATTTGCCAAAGGCAAAGCACTTGATATGAGTCAAAATGCAAACGTGCTGAATTACGATGGAAAAATCACTGGGACCTCAAGCTACGAAGACATAGCAGGTGCAGATGTTGTCGTTGTTACAAGCGGATTTCCTCGCCAACCAGGCATGACTCGAGAAGACCTTATCGGAAAAAACGCAGAAATCGTTGCACAGGTTGGAGCAGGTATTCGTGACCACGCACCAGACTCAGTCGTCATTGTTGTCACAAATCCATTGGATTTGATGACGTATCATATGCAAAAAGTCACTGGGTTCCCCGCAAACAGAGTCATCGGTCAAGCCGGTGTTCTCGATAGCGCACGGATGGCGCATTTTATTGCTCTTGAATTGGATTGTGCAGAAGAAGATGTTAGTCCAATGGTTCTTGGAGGACACGGTGACACAATGGTCCCACTTCCCCGATATACAACAGTAGGTGGCATCCCGATTACGCAACTTATGCCGCAAGAGCGCATTGACGCTATTTCTGCAAGAACTGCGAGCGGTGGCGGTGAAATCGTCAAGTTGCTTGAACGAGGTTCTGCATTTTATGCGCCTGGATCAGCAGCAGCTGTTATGGCTGAATCTGTCCTAAACAACCGACGCCGGCTTCTTCCTGCCTCATGTTTATTGACCGGTCAATACGGTTTGGATGATGTCTACATCGGTGTTCCTTGTATACTCGGTTCCAATGGTGTCGAGAACATATTTGAATTGCAACTTACTGATGAAGAACTTAAGTCGCTGCAAAACTCAGGCAACTTCTACAAATCTCAATTAGCTGAGGTTTTGGGTTACAATTGATTTGATTTTTTTCGGACTTTTGATTCCGAACAGGTATCGAGTTGTTTTTGTCCGTCGAACGATCTCGAAGATGATCCAGCAACCTATTGTGACAAATATACAACCAAGAACAACCGCTGAAATTCCTGATATGCCCCAACTTTTTGCGATTTTTAAACCTGCAAAAGTGAACGGCATATGAACGATGTAGAACGGATAGACCCCTTGATTGAGATAGGCCAGTGATGGACTGTTTTTGTTGAGTAAATGGGCGCCCCATGAAAAAACAGTGAGGCACCAAAACCAAGCATGGAAACTGTGAATGAAGCAGCCTAGAACCGTCATTTTGTTATGAACTATACCGTTTTCAATCCAACCACCGTCAATGTAAGGTATACCATCTGCATGTTGTTGCAATCGAATGAGAATGAATGCTACCGTCAAGAGGATGGTCAATCCTGTAATTGCAATTCGATGTGTATCAATGAAATCGTAGTACAACTCACGAGAAACGATGCAGATGTAACCAAACAGAAAGAAGACGAGATACCAAAACCATTCATAGCCAATTCCAATGAAGCCAGGAAACCATGGCTTCAACAAGAGTTCTGTGAATGCTAGCAATGTCGGTAAAAGAATGAAAATTCCCAACCCATATTTGACCGCAAATGATGAGCGAAGAATGGTAGCAAATGGACCATCTGGATTTTTTTGAACGAAATGAAAAATTGGAACACAAATGAGAGAATACAAGAACAAATTCCAAAGAAACCACAGGTGGCCAAGTGCAATGATTTTACCAAACAATGGCACCCAGAACAGAAATGATGTGAACACCACATGCAATGCGAAAGCCATCATGGTATCAACGAAAGAATTACCTTCAAGATCCACGCCATCTGTTATAATTCCTCCAACAAAACCAATGGTCCACATCCCGAAAAACATTGGGACGAGTAGCCGTTGCAACCGTTCAACTAGAAATGTTTTCCAACTTCGTCGTTTGAAAGCAAATGCAGTTCCCATTCCTGATATCATGAACAATGCAGCCAATCTCCATTGATGCATCCAGTGGAGGAACATACTGGTCGGATCAACAGACTCATAGGTGTAGTCATTACCTTCTTCGGCGACGATTTTCTGTTCATCTGGGTCATCTGAAATGTTCGGATTGATACCTTCTCCATACGTCGACCAGTACACGCCTATTGCAACATGAAATGGAATAAGTAATCCAAAAAGCAGGACTCGTAGCCAATCGATGTCATAGCGTCGTTCTGATTTTTCAGACGTATTTTCCATACATATACCTCAAAATTGGACGCAATGCTCAATTTATTGCCTTCGGATTGCAAGTGCTCCTTTGGTTCCTACACTTGTCGCGTCCTCTGAAGTTCGGGGAACGCGCACTAATTGTCTTCCCATATTCCCCCGACTTCGCATTCGCGTGAGCACTTCTTGGCCAATGTAGCAACCTTTTGCTTCATGCACCAAGTGTTCCAGTCCACAATTGAATGGATGAAATTTTTCTGAAATTTCATATCCCTGAAGAGGGAGTAGATTCTCTATTCGATAATCCGTAAATTCCTCTTGCGTCATCGTGGTTTCGATTGGATTGTCCTTTGATACGATAATTAACCATCCTAAATAGGATTGGAATTGTGTTCCTCCTTCGTTTTCTTCAGGAGGCTCGGTACTCAGGTACACACGGTTGAGGTTTGTGATATCGCGAATGGCAACATCCTGCTGCAAGATTCTCGGTTGTAGATGATGCAAGACTTTCTCCCGATACGGTCCATGACCAATAATGGCTGCAGTTTCACCGACTTCGACAACGTCGATAACATCGATAATTTTTGCATTTGTTGTTGTCAAAACCGTGCTGCAGGATTTTTCTACCTTGTTTGTCGACAATCCATCGAGGAAGGTAAAACGGTCTGAGCCAGAAAGAAGAAAGATGTAAGCATCAAGTTGAATGATGCCCATGATGTTTCCTCAGGCAAAAGATTCGCCACAACCGCATGAGGATGAAGCGTTTGGATTGTTGATTTTGAATCCACCACCCATCAAACGATCGACGTAATCGACTTCTATGCCATCGAGAAGATGCGAGGAAGCGTTTGGCACAAGCACTCTGAAACCTGAAATCTCCAATTCTTGACAGTCGATGTCCGTTGTTTCAACGATCTGTAAGTCGTACATGTATCCTGAGCAACCACCAGACAAAACACCGACGAGTAGAGCATGACTTCGATCATCACCAAATGCGTTAGTAAGCATTTCAATTGCCTTTTCCGTCATTGTAAGATTGACATCAACAACCTTTGGTTGAACAATCTCAACAGCAGGTGCAGTCTCGCAGGTTCCGCAGTCCATGGTTAACCCAACAACCCACCCATTATCAATCTGACTTTCTATCAACGGCGAGCAAGTTTCTTTTTACGCTCTTTTTCAAGGATTGTGCAGCGTTTGATTTGTTCCTTCGCTCTCTTGGCTTCAGCATCAGAAAGGCCTCTGGGTATGGACTGTTCATAACACTTGATGGCATCTGAAAATCGTTCCATCTCAGCATATGCTGTTCCCATGTTGTACAACGTTTGACCTCGAACGTTTGATGGATCAATCATCATTGCTTTATGGTACGATTCAACACAATCAGGGTATTCTTCAAGGAAGTAGTAAGCATTACCGCGGCCATTGAGAATACGAATGATCATTTGGTTATCATTCGCAAACGATGGCAGTGCACGATCAAACGACGAAAGGGCTTCTCGATATTTACCATCCTCCATCAATTGTATACCTTGATTGTACCAGGAAATATCTTGATTTGCAATGGAACTTGAATCGGCTGAGAGAAGTGGATTTAATTGAACTTTCGCAGTAGCATCCAATGCGGCTTTGGCTAAATCAATTTCGACAATATCGTTTATTTCGACTGGTCGGCTTATGGGTTCAACGGGCGTCAGCAAAATGTCGTTCGCTTGACTTGTCATCTGCTCATCAACCTGAATTTGCTGTTGTTGATCTGGCTGAGTCAGTGCGGGCTGAGTCATCAAGGCAGGCGGTTCTGGTGCGAAAGGTGGTGGTGTAGATGACGGGGGAGGTGGAGGTGTTTCGAATTGCTGTTGCGACACGCTCGTCGATTCCAAGTCGTTGGCTTTCGCATGGCAGCGTTGGGCAGTTTCGTTGTCCCCTGCTGCATCAAGGGATTTTGCAAGACCTCTCCAAAGTGTTGAGTTTGCCTTGTCTCCTTGGATGAGTTCCTTCCATACCGTCACCGCTTCAATGTTCTCGCCTTTGAGGGTTAGAGCGCGAGCACGATCGACCGATGGACCAGGACTAAGCAAATCCAACGCATATTGTGCGAGTTGGGGTGCCTCGGGCATGGTAGGTGGGATTCCCGTAATGTATTCGAGAACCTCGACCTCTGTTTCCCCACAATTGAGGAGAGTCTGAATGATATCATTGCGTAGTTCAGGGTCATCTTTGCTCTCAAGAATTTTCATACCATGCATGAGGACTGTGCCTAGGTCGTTTTCTTCCTTTGCAAATTCGATTAACTTGTTTCGAGCTTTAACGTGCCGTGCATCAAGGTCAATGGTTCTTTCAAATGCTTCCTTTGCACCAGATGGATTCGCATTGCGGGCATAAAGAGTACCAAGATTGTACCATCCTGAAGCGACGCTTTCGTCCAATTTTGTCGCATGTACCAATGCAGCAATGGCGTGTGTATCAAGTTCCATTCGTGCCATTGCTCCGCCTGCAATTCGCCAAGCACCTGCATGTTGCGCACCGATTGTCTTGAGATGGGGCTTCAGAAGTGCAAGGGCCTTTTTTGGTTCGCCTTGACGAATCAATTCCGTAGCCTCGTCTGTTAATTTATCGAGATTTATTTCCTCGACAATTGGACGTTGCTCGATTTCAGTTTCAATGGCCTCTTCGATTTTTTCCTCTACAATTTGTTTTGCTGCAACAATGCTAGCTGCGCTTTTCAGCTCCTCTTTGTCGAGGTAACCATCGCCATCCATATCATGGTGTGCAGCTTCAGCGAGAATTGCTTCAGAATCATCGACTCCTGTTTCTTCCATAACAACACTGAGTGTTGAATCTTGATGGGTCGCTTTCGATACTTTAGATTCAATGGCGTCGGGAACTTCCTCAACCGGAGCATGCATTGTTCGGTTCAAAACATCAGTTAAACTCGGATGGCCTGGAAAGAATTCTAATCCTCGTCGAGCCATTGCAGCTGCACCAGCATCATCACCAATGCGGTCAAGAAGGATTGCTAGATTTGCCGTTGCTGGCGCGTGATCTGGGTTCAAATCAAGACATATTTGGAAAGCTTGTCTTGCCCCGCGTGCGTCTTGCTGAGCTTCCAATAGAACGCCTCGGTTAAACCACGCCATGTCGCTTGACGGATCAAGCGCAATAGCTTTGTTGAATGCAACGAGTGCTTCTTGTGGCGAATTCGAACGAGATTTATATTCACCTTCCTCGATAAGAGATTGCACTTCTTCCTCGATGCTGCGTTCGTCATTTGGCTCATCGACTGCATTTGTTTCAGTAACCTCTTCTGCTTCTTCTTGTTCGGAGTCATCGATTGCTTCGAAAACTTCTTGCGAATGCGAAGTTAAATCCTCCTTTTCAGAATCCAGCATTGAACCCAATCCTGCTGACCGCAATGCATCAGCCATATCGTTCATCAATGCATTTGACATATCTTGGTCATCAGCATCCATACGCTTCCCCATTCTTTGGCATGACTGTTATTGTATAAGCATAGTTGCTTCTTGGTTAGAAGACAAAACAATGAATTCATCTATTGAATCCTCGTAGGATGGCTATGACGGATACTCCATTGAAAGTTTTGGGCCTCTCTGGTTCCATTGGTCGATCATCGAAGAACGGCATGCTGGTCGATTTAGCGCTGAATAAGGCAGAATTACTTGGTGCGGACGTGCACTTTTGGGATCTCGAAAAGAAACCCCTTCCTCTTGTTGGAGAGGATGGTTGTTGGACCAACCCCAATGTCAAGGAATTCCAAGAACTCGCATCATCATGTGACGCATTTCTCGTATCATCTCCAGAATATCACGGCACCATGTCCGGTGTGATGAAAAACACGTTTGATTGGGTATACGATCAACACGTTGGAGGCAAAGTGTTTGGCCTGATGTCAACGCTCGGAGGTATGTCGAATTCCAATACTCTCAATCACATGCGAATCATGCTTCGATGGCTGCATGGGATACCCGTCTCGGAACAACTTGCAGTCGGTCATGTCAAAGATGCCTTTGATGATGAAGGAGGCTTGGCTGACTCTTCCATCGATGAACGATTGAATTCACTTGTTGCGTCTGTTCTGAAGACTGCAAAAATGTACCGAGATTCGTGATTTCATGAATCCAACGCGTCCTTCCTTTGAAGACGAATACGGCGGACAATACCATCTTGTTGAACCTGGTTCCTTCACCATCGGCGACCAGGTTGGTTCTGGTCATCCAAATGAAGCACCACCGAAGGATAGAGAAATCAGTGAACCGTTTTTTCTCGGTGTTCGACCAGTGACACAAATTCATTGGACGTCGGTCGCTGGTAGCAATCCGTCAAAATTTCAAGAAGGATGGAGTTCAGGATTGCGCCCGGTCGAATCCATCTCGTATGAGGATGTTCTGAAGTTTCTGGAAATCCTCAATGCAAAAAATGAGGTTCATATAGGATTTCGAGGCAAATGGAGATTGCCGACTGAGGAGGAATGGGAATATGTTGCAAAGGCGGGGACATCAACCAGGTGGTCTTTTGGAAACAAGGATTCCGAACTTGATGCGCATGGATGGCATGCAGGCAACAGTGGTGCAACGACAAGGGAAGTCGGATCAAAAAAGGCAAATCCGTGGGGATTTTTTGATATGCATGGTTTGGTTTATGAAATGACGGAATCTGTATGGAGTTCCAATCATGAACAACATCCCAAGGAACCAGATTTCTCGAATCCATCAGATGTGGAGTACATCGTTGCAAAAGGTGGTTCATGGTTCACAGAATCCGATTCAACACGTTCATCAGCGCGTCGCCGTGTTCGCCGAGACGATCGGAAAGATGGAATTGGCGTGAGGCTTGTTTGGGAACCAATCGAACCCGTAAATTAGTCCCCAACACGTTTTTCCAAATCTGCTTCAAACCCCACGCTATCGGTCAATTCTTGACCGACGGGAACAATCCCAGGGCCAGTCTCCCAATCAATGTCTTCTGTCTTATCGACAAATCTCATGACTTGGAGATTGATGAATCTCTGAATTCCAGCATGCGTTCTGTGAACAACTGGGGAAACATCCTCGTGAAATGTTGAATTCATATGGTTGCATACCTCTGCAAATGTTCGTTGTCCATTGCACAGTTCCCAGAGCACACTGTTCTTGTCCAACAATGGCCTGCGCAACTCTCGAGGAGCTCTCATCAATGTTGCAAAAAATTGTTCAATTCGACCAAATGTTTTCTCAAATCGTAAAACGATGGTTTTTCCAGTACAGCCAGAAACATTCGGGTGTGGACCCGAGTCCCCTGTCCGACACCACCAAACCGGGAGACGAACTGGTATTTTATTCGCCAGAGGGTGATTCTCTAAATCGATAAGTTCCATCAAATCCCTCAAAAATCAGTCCATGTCCAAAGGACCAAACTTAACATCGAAATAATTCCAGCAATTGCTGATATACGAACAAGTTCTTGCTTTTTGCCGAATTTATCGAGATACCATGTCAGCACGCCAAAGAATGCGACAGCAACCCAAAGAACGTACCAAAGCGGACTATCTTGGGCCATGGTTGTCCATATCGACATGTTTCATGGGTGTTTCGCTCGACGATCAAGATATTCTTGTCCGTAGTAGTTCCACTGTTCCACACTCCAACCAGGGGGCAGACCTTCTTCGGGTATTGGAGGTGGTTGCTGAATCTCCGGTTGTTCAGTAAGTGGTTTCGTCTGTTCCAGTTCTGGACCCGTTTTGATGGTTGTTTGCGTGCTAATTGGGGGTCCTGACACACTTGGAGCATCTTCGAGTTGTGTTTTTCGTTGCTTTCGGACGAGAAGAAGAATAACAAACAGAATCATTACCCCGAATGCGGAAGCGATGATTGTTGGTCCGTTGACAGCATCTAAGAAGAATCCTTTCTCGCCTTCTACACGTTCAAACGTGATACTTCTGGATGCGGAATATGTGAATTCTTCATCCGCTGTCGAAGCATTAATGAAAATTTCTCCACGATATGAACCACTTATTCGTTGCACTTCACATCGTACGTCGCTAATCGTGTCCAAGCTTCTGCTGTATGGAAGCGAGGTTTCGATGGACTCGTTGTTGGCGATGAGCATAGAATCGCACATGACCTGCCAATTTTCTGGGTAAGCGAATCTCGTGTACACTATCTCATTTTGAGTGGAAGAACTTGAAAGGTTTAACCACATTTCAGCAACATCGAGATACGTCTGATTCTCGTGATTTGAAAGTTGCATCCCAACCTTTCGTTGTTGATCTACGATGATGAGATTTTGGCTTTCCAATCGGATGGTATTTCCATCACTATCCAAACCACCCTCTGCATAGAGTGTAACAACAATTCTTGTATTCAAGGCTACGTTCTCACCAAGAATAACATCGATGTTTAGCATGGATTCTTCACCTGCAGCCATAGGAAAGGTCACCATCTCACCTGAGCCAGATACTGCACCGCCTTCTCCTACGGTCATAAAGGCAACAATGTCTGTTGAAGGCGGCGATGACGACAGTTCGAATCCAACATCCATGCTTGATTCCATAAAGTTTCCAACGTTTTTTACCGAACCATTGATTCCGACTGTTGAGCCAACTTTTCCATAATAATCGAGTGTTGAGACATTCAATTCTGGGTAATTCACCCGCTGAGTAATCATATCGATACTTTCGTGATTATCGCTCGGTTGAATATCGGTTCCGTCTGGCGAAGCGGTAATGGTGATGGTGTGTATTTCCCCTCCTGCTTCATTGACTGGAACAGAGAGCAATACCTCTACAACTTCCTCATCCTGTCCGTCATATGACACACCGAGATCGATAATCGGATTGTCAAGAACCAAACCACCCTTACGAACCGAATACGTCCATGAAGAAGGTACGTCATCGAGGCCGATGAAAACACTCGTTGGACCATTCCCATGGTTCGTTAATTGAATGCTGATGATGGTCGCATCACCGGGTAAAAGAAGAGATGATGACGAGACGATTTGAAGTCCTACATCATAAATTGTCTCGATGATAATTTCATCGTACGTCGGACCATCATATTGCATTCCACTTCGTAGAGAAGTTAGCACAGGCCGGAATTCAGGAGCCCGATCGTTTGCCTGTGCATTGTTCGGAGCCGTTACAGCGACGTAGAACGACACGGTTGCACCAGGGTTAACGACAATGGCTGGTCTTTGTTCTGCTTCAACAGCCCAACCAATCTTTTCAACAAAATCAACAGTCAGCTCAAAACTATCTTGTCGACTTGCACGATTCGTGATTTCGTATTTGATTTCAATTCGTTCACCAGATCCAAGCATTGACACTTCGCTGCTATCCTGATCGAGAACAACCAATGCGTCTGAAATCATTGATGCTTGTATGCTGATTGCTTCTCGAATCGTTCGACTGGTGTCATTTTGTGCTGTTAAGGTTAACCAGAAGTCCCCAGTTTTGTCCGGTATTGCTTCGACTGGGACAGTCATCACGAACTTAACGGATTGGATTTGGTTTGGAACAAGTCGAATGGATGAAAGTTGATCAAAGGCGAGATTAACGTTCCAACCGTTTTCCAACGATTTCGGTGCCGTTTGGAGATCGAAAACGTCGGTTGCTTGGCCAATATTTTCGACTTCAATGGAAAACGCACATGTTGAACCAGGTGCACACTTTGGTTTTACCTCAGGTATGTGAATGTGAGGTATTCGATCTGCGGAAACTTGGAATTGCATCGGTTCAACCACTGAAAAACTCGGATTCTGGAGGCTGTTTGCTTCAAAGGTCAACGGTACAAATCCAACACTCGAATTCAAATCGGGTTGAATTCGAATATCAATCTGTTTGGATTCTCCAGGTAGGAGTTGAATTCCTGCATTGAGATTGACGCCAGCTCCGCTCGGAAATGAATACGCCACGTTCCAGTCTTGGGGCAGGTTTGCAACGGATGGAACCAAGACATCGCTAATGTTCCCGGTGTTTGTCAATTCCATTCGAATCTTCCCCCATGCGCCTGGAATTGAACCGTCTGTGAAGATTCCAGTTACATCAAGGTTGTATTCTTCAGTCCTCGCTGATTGGTCGTATACAAGAATAAAATCATCCAACCAATAACCAACATCAGTCCCCGAAGCGTCACTTGAAAAACTAAATTTGAATCTCGAATTTGCGTGGAAATGACTCGCTGGGTCAGCGGGTATAAGCGGCGTTATATGACCCATATGATTGTTTGAAATTGTTCTCCAGTTGGACAAAGAGGTACCAGCAGCACCTGCAATGTTTGCAAGTTCATCCCAACCGCCTTGCTCATTGAATGCGTATACCTTCATTCCATCATTTTGATTTGCGCTACCTGCATAGTAAAACGAAATCCCATTCGTTCGAGAGGGACTCCCAACAATGTCGTCCATATCCCATACAGGCGTCATTAGGTCCGTTTGCAAATTGTTAGGATATGATCCAGACTGGCCTTGGCCGATATGGCACGACTGGCCCATGCTTAGTGCGGTGTCTGTGCTCGTCCCCCAATATTGACCAGCATTCCATCCGACGAGCGACGTACACGTGAAGTATACTTTTGCGACGGTGTAGTGACGGTTGAGAACATCGTTTGATGGATTGTCATCAACGCCTTGGAAACTTGGAAGGACACGCAATGTGTGATTGCCAGAATAGTTTACGTAGACATTGTAGAATGTCATCGTACCCTGTTCACCTGCATTTAAACTGTTCATGGTAATTGTTCGATTAGCTAATTCAAATCGTTGGTACTCATCGTGAAGTATGAGCAACTGAAGTGTGATAATTCCAGAGGGTGTGTTGCCATCGTTGCGAACGGTGACTTCGATGTCCATGGGTGTTGAATTAACCGAATCGACGGCGTACAAACTCTTTGGCCGATCAAATCCTAGAATCGGATGATTGGAGGAGAACATTTTGAACTGCGATTCATCGGACGGATTCGAATACCTAATCGAAACGTCAGTTGCCGATAGGTCGACACCACTGTTTCGTGCAGCGTAGTTCACTGAGTTGTCTTCGAGAAGGCTCATATTCGAAACAGGATGGACGAGTAGCAAGATTACCAGTAAGAGCGCAACACCGGTTCTTCCCATAGACACGAATCTGCTTCTATCTATTTGATTTATTCGTCCGAACGTTCTTCGACAGCAAGTCTAAGTTTTTGCTCGTTTTTGCGTTCCTTTGCTCGTGCAGCAAAATACACGGTGAACGACGGGATGAGCACCATCGAAAAGCAACCAACAACCGCTGCAAGTGCCCACAAAAACTCGGTGGCTGCATCGATTTCAAACGGTGAAATTGACGAAAATTCTTCATTGACGGTGCTCAGACTGACAACAGGCGGGACAGATTTGTTTCCCGGCTCAACGATTTGGATGACGATTTGAGATGGATCATGGAAGTAAGAAATCTCATTTTTTGCGAGCGTTTCTGCATCGGACAAACTGTTTGCGAATACCGTACCGTTGGACCTTCTTGCTGGGTCTGTTGATGTTAGTGCCTGTATGCTAACACTACTTGAGTCGGCTTCAATTTCTATTGATTCACCGTAAATGCAATGTTCCGAACATCGGAAATCAACTGTTTTCCCATCGATCTCAACTTCTGCATCAGGGACGCCAAGGAAAGGATGTGAGTACAGTTTCCCTTGGTTGGTCATCTTGACCGTGGCACCACTGGCAAGATTGGCGACGGTCATGTTTACCCAAGTAAGATTCTGTCCATCGGGCGAAATCGTTGCTAACCACGTCGTCTCGTTGTTCTGGTATACTTTCTGCAACTCGATGTCTTCGAAGTCGTTGTCAACGGCCTTTGTTTCGTAGATGTAATAATCGGGCGAAATTGTAGCCCCGTAAACGGCGTATGAGAGCAGAACAATCAAGGTAAGAGACAAACCAATGAGGGTTCTCAGGAGGTTTGGATTCTGAGCCAGTGCCTTCTTCATTGGTTGTTCTAGATGCAACTCGTTCAAGAATACTTGCACAAGCCCCAAAACACACAGATGCGCTTCCTTTCCGTGTGGTATTCTCCCGCTTTATTCAAATAGGGGAGATAAGTCGCAAGGTTGCTTGGTGTTGACATGACGACGTATTTCGATGTTCCTGCTAATTTTCTGATTCCAGCTTTGGCTGAAGAATTGAAGAGCAATGATGCGATTAAAATGCCGGATTGGGCTGATGTTGTCAAAACTGGTTCATCTCGCGAGCGCCCTCCGACTCAGGACAACTGGTGGCACACACGAGGTGCTGCTTTGTTGAGAAAAATTGCTCGACAAGGTCCAATTGGCGTAACGGCCCTATCCCAAGAATACGGTGGTCGCAAAAACAACGGCTCCAAACCGAACACGCCTGGTGTAGGTTCCCGAAAAGTGATTCGAACCTTGGTGCAACAACTCGAAGAGGCTGGACTTGTATCGACAAAACCAAGCCGTCTTGTTGAACCTGAAGGTAGGGAAGCAACACAATTGTACCACGGTCGTGTTATCAGCCCAGCTGGACAGAAACTTCTTGATCAGGTTGCTCACAGTGTTCGTCCAGATGTCGAAGCTGCCTATCCTGGTCTTGATAAATATTGATTGGACGTGATTGTATGACGAGCATTGCCGACGATTCAAACGAATTGGAAGCCTTCCGTCAACGCCGCCAACTTGAGTTGCAACAACAATTGGAACAACAAGCAAAACAGCAGGCTGCTGCCGAGGTTGAATCACAAGCCATTGCCCAAGAACAGCAAGCGCTCGATCAAGCGATGAAAACAATTCTGACCTCTGAGGCACGAAGTCGTTTAACGAACATTTCCTTGGTCGATGCCAACAAGGCGAACCTGCTCAAGCGACAATTGATTACACTTCACGACCAGAAGAAAATTTCCATTCCAGTCAACGACGACCAGCTGAAAAGAATCCTAACAAGCCTATCCAAGAGCCGCAGAGATGCGTCTATCCGTCGAATCTAAGAGGGGTGCTCGAATATGTCAAAAAATAAACCAGCAGCAAAGAAAATACGCCTAATGAAGGCAGGAAAGCAAAACCGACGTGTCCCCGTTTGGGTCATGTTGAAAACGAACAGAAACACGGTCTCGCACCCAAAGCGGCACCACTGGCGACGAAGCAAGTTGCAGCGATGAGGTGATTTTCTATGGCAAGACCAGCAACATCCGAACTTATTGTGCCGCTACGGAAGGCTTGGAACATTACACGTTTCAAGCGCGCACCTCGTGCTATCCAGATTATTCGTGACGAGGTCATTCGTCATCTGAAAGTCCTTCCCGAGGAAGAAATCTACATCGATCCTTCCGTTAACGAAAAAATCTGGGAACGTGGAATTGAAAACCCACCTCGTAAGATACGTTTGACGGTTATTCGTCATGATGAGCCGGATATCCCTATCGAAGTCCAATTGTTTGAGGAGGCCTGAACATGGGTAACATCCGACCAAGTTTTATCAAAATCCGCGCTATTCGTCTCGTTGAAGAACATGGAGAAAAATTCACAGATGATTTCGACCACAACAAACTGATGGTTGAACAACTCACTGACGTCAGTTCCAAAAAATTGCGAAATTGGATTGCAGGCTACGTAACTCGATACCGTCAACGTCCAACCGATTGATGAGGGAATCAGTGTGCCCATATGGGTTGATTGGAACAGGACACCCGTTTCTGTTCATGGTTCCGTGCAAGAACAACTTGAACGACTGATTCTCCATCTTCGAAATACCCACAACCTCCGCCGACGTTCACTCGTCATGGCAGATCGAGAGCATGGTGGCTATCTCTTTTTCATTTATCAAGCATGCAATCCACTGTGGATTGCGGAATTCGTTGAACAAATGGAGGAGGAGTAATGGGTGAACGAAGCGATATACCTCTCCCAAAGTCGAACTATTCGCTCCATATCGTTCTTGTTGGTATACAGCATCCTGGAAATTTGGGTGCAGTATGTCGTTCACTTCTGAATCACGGTTTTGACTCTCTTCGGTTGGTTCAACCTAAATGTCATCCAGACGATGTTGAAGCGAGAAATCGTGCAAAGCATGCTGGGCGAATTCTGGACACCTGTCGTAGTTTTGAAACCCTTCACGATGCAGTGCGTGATTGTTCTCTCGTTGTTGGAACGTCGGGGAAGCGCGAAATCGGGAACAAGACACAAAAACGTCATTTTGTTTATCCATGGGAGTTTGTCGAACGAATTGAGGATTTTGAGCAATCCGTTGCTCTCGTCTTTGGTGAGGAAGGAATGGGTTTATCCACAGAGCATCTTTTGTCGTGCGACTATCTCGTCACACTTCCCACTTGGGAAGGGTATCCAGTAACAAATCTAAGTCATGCAGTTCATACGTTAACCTATGAGTTGCATCGCGACAGAGTTTTGAAACAACAAGGTCAAGATGACGCTCTTCCAAACATCGTTCCAATTTCACGGGGTATTTCTCCCGAGCAGAGGGTTGTGCTTCGTAAATCGGTTGAAGACATCGCACGTTTCCTCCCAGGCGGGGATGAACGACGTATCTCATTCACGCATTCGTTAATTCGTGCATTGCAACGTTCCGGATTGGAACCGGATCAAACAAATCGGTTAATCGGAGGTTTTGTTGATGCTTCAACAGCCCTTGAGTTTGCATCCAAACATCCGAGTTGGAAATCTTTACGAAGACGTCGAGTTCATCTTGAAGAGGAATAACTAGGCATACCAAGATGCCCAACTCTTCGGTGTCTCTCGAACGTGCATAGCGACGAGTCGCAATGCGTTTCCATACGCTGTCCGAATGTGTGGTTGAACTTGTTCGAACGCCCACTTTGCGAGATTTTCAGCAGTCGGGATAAACGGTACAATCACGGTACGATGTTCAGGTGGAAGGCCTGCGAGTAGGTTAATTGCCTCTTCATCACCTTCGTAGACAACGAATGCATGATCTACAACATCGTGAATGTGAACCGTTAGAATTTTGCTAACATCACTAAAATCCATCAGCATTCCTTCCTCACTAACGCCAGATGTTTCAACAATGTCACCTTCGATTTCAGCTTCAAATCGGTATCTGTGGCCATGAAAATGACGGCATTTACTCTTGTGATTTGGGACTCTGTGTCCTGTGTCGGTCTCGACATAACGGCGGATTCTCGTTGTCATTCCCTCACCTCAAATTCCAAAGCTGCGCTGTTGATGCAGTACCGCTCACCACCATGCTGTCTTGGCCCGTCCTTGAAGACGTGACCAAGATGTGCGTCGCATGTTCCACACCGAACTTCTGTTCGTGTCATTCCATGCGACGTATCCACAACTCGCGTAATGTTTGCAGCATGATGTTCTGAATGAAACGCAGGCCAACCGCAACCGGAATCAAACTTCATCTGGTCCGTGAAAAGTTTTTTCTCACAAACGATGCAGAAGTAATCTCCCTTTCGATTTTCTTTGTTCAATATGCCTGTAAATGGTCGCTCAGTACCGTTTTGTTGTGTAACATAATAAGATATGTCGCTCAGAGCAGCAATTCGTTCATCAATGTTCATTCGTTTCAGCATCCTTGTGTTCTTTTTCAACGGATAACGCATGATTGAGAACAACATTCCAATCATTCTGATATTCAATTGGGTCTTTTCGACCGATGGAATGGAATGCTAGTATTCGCTCAACATCTGATCCGCTTTTACCCGAACTTCTTCCCAATTCATCGGGATTGTACGAAGTAATTGTGTTCCGAAGTACATCATCAAAATCCAATCCAAGGTGTTGTGAGGATTGAATTGCATCGTTGAGTATTGTCGCTTTGTCACCGTGGAGATACGGAAGATCGAATTGAACCATCTCACTTTCCCAGTTTCCAATTTCAAACGCCGCTTGAAGCGCTTGATAGAATTCTGGACGACAATCAGGATAGATTGCATGATCTCCGCTATGGACGCCAAGGGCAAGAATAACACGCTCTTGCCGGCGTTTTGCCTCAGACAATGCAAATCCATACAGTATTGATGCAAAAATTGCGTTTCTGTTTGGAACAACAGTCTGCTTCATTTGCGTTTCTTCGTAATGACCCAGTGGAACATCTTGTTCTTTGGAAGTCAATGCAGAGTCAAACAAGGACATCGCTGGTGATAAGTCGACGATGTGATGTTCAACAGAAAACCCATTGGATTTGCATAATTCAATGGTTTGCTTTGCCTTTTGAATTTCGATGACGTGTTTTTGACCATAATTGTATGATATACATACGGCACGATAATCTTTGGAGAGGTAATGAAAAAGCAGGCATGTCGAATCCATACCCCCGCTTAATGCCATGACGACTGTTTTCATAATATCCCCATCCACTTATGCGTCTGCAATGAAAGTCTCCAGCCGGGGTTCTCTTTGACGATTTGTTCGGTTGATTGAAACAAAGCGCCGTTCTTTTCAATTGATTCGGATTCAATGTAACACGGTTGGATAAAATGGTGGTCAAATTCCGTTTTTAAATCATCGTACATTGAAAGTTCCTGCCCACAGTAGACAACTTTCAATTCATTACCAGTTCGCTGACGAATCACTGAGTTTGGATAGACTTGATCTTTTGGCGATATGCAAATCCAATCCAGAAGTCCTTCTGGTATCTGAATGGTTCCGTTGCTCTCAATCGAGAGATTGAAGTCCCGACGCTTCAGTAATCGATGCAAAGGCCAAAGGTCGTGAAGCATTGGTTCCCCGCCAGTAAAAATCACTCGTTTGCAATTGTATTGCAGAATTTCTCCGAGAATATCCAAGGCATTCATTGATGTGAACGTGTCAAAATCTGTGTCACACCACGAACATCGTAAATTGCATGTTCCAAAGCGAACAAAAACATGGGGAATTCCTGCATGGAAACCTTCACCCTGAACCGAAAAAAATATTTCAACAATTGGATATTCTGCAGCCAAGTCTTTCGGATCATCCCCAACGTGCTCGCCAGAGCGTTCGCAGTCCATCAAGCATCAACTCGAATTTTCAATAAGTTGCATAAGCTCGTTACGTGCTTCCTTCTTGTCGAAAAATACACCACGCATGGCACTTGTCGTCATGATTGCATTCTGTTTACGTACTCCTCTGCAACGCATGCATCCATGAGATGCTTGTAAAATGACAGCCGCACCAAGTGGATTTAGTTGCTCGACGAGGTCGTTTGCAACGTCATTTGTAATTCGTTCTTGATTTTGTAATCGTAGAGCATGGTGATCAACAATCCGTGCCAATTTCGAAATTCCAACAATACGGTCCACAGGAATGTATGCCACGTGTGCCTTCCCGCTGAAAGGTTGAAGATGGTGTTCACAGGTCGAGTGAAATTCAATGTTGCTCAGGAGTACAATTCCATCGTATCCCTCGGCATTAAATGTCGCCTGAAGAATGTCTTTTGAATCGGTTGAATAGCCAGCAAAGATTTCATCCCAGGAATCGATTACTCGTGAAGGAGTATTCATCAGACCTTCTCGATCCGGGTCTTGTTCCAGATACTTCAGTAGTGTGTATACGGCTTTTTCAGCTTCATCTCTCGTCGTCATTGTGCTTCCCTCCAATGCGCCCGTGTCGGCTATCGATGGAATCCAATTGGTCCAACAGTTTACGGCATGCAGAACGTATCGCATCCGCTACACTGATGAATTTCTTTTCATCACCTACATGCAACTTCAAATCGGTAAGAAGTTCATTCGGCATGTCCAGACTTATCTTGGGCATAGCCTGTGCATATTATGGTAATATAATAAGAATACTATGATTTCGTGGTGATGATGTCTTCTCGGTGAAACTGTTTCGCTGCATAACGGACCGTAAGGATGCAAATAAGCGACGATACACCAATCCAAATAAGGACGTGCTCAATGATAATTCGATTAAGCAGCAACTCACGTAAACCAAGTAATACATTCACAAAAGGTACGCCAAACCAAAACAATTCAACATCATCAAGATTGATAAATTGCGTGAGCAGGATTGGTAGAATCATCGCCAACGTCACTGGGGTTAAGACAGATCCAGCCTCCTTGACCGACTTTGAACGCATGGCAAGAGCGAGGTAGAGAGCCACAATCATGGTGCCGTAAAACCCAACAGCAAAAGTGAGCAAGACAATGGCCGGTAGACTAAGCGATGGGACATCGATGAAATCACTTGCAAGATAAGCAATCCCAAACAACAGTCCACTGATTTGCAAGGCAACGCCAACACCTGTGATTGTAACAACGGCTAACCATTTTCCGAGCAACAATTCCGTTCTTGATAAAGGTAAACTGAGAAGGGATTCCAACGTACCTCGCTCTCGTTCACCAACAGTCATATCAATAGAAGGTTGAACAGCTGCACTTGCAGTCCAAATCGCCAATACAAATGGAATGAACAAGGACAATAGCATACCAGCCTGTTCACCTTTTGTAGCCACATCTGCATCGGATATCGTTCCGTCCCATTGGACTGGATTGAGTGTTGATTCAACATTTAGCCCCGCTGATTCGATCCGCTGCGCGGTCAAATCGTCTTCCCACTGAGAAAGCACGTCGAGCAATCGACTACGAGCCTCATTTGATTGTTCAGATGTGGATAGGTGCAAAATCGCGTAATACCAGGTTTCGTTTCTTAATTCCATTCTCAGAATTGCATCGATTTCCAATTCTCTGAGTTGATCTGTGTTGTTCCCTGAGTCTGAAAGGGATTCCAAATCTACAGGTAATGGTTCAATTGAAATTGCTGCTGATTGATTCACTATCTCCTGAACGAGATAATTTTCAATATCATCGGATTGTATGAGGATCTCCACAGTTTTTTGTTCCAATTCGGCTGCCTCATTCTGCATAACAACAGGAAACGCAATGAAAAGCAACGGAAAAAGAAGCAATGGAATGAGGACAAGAGCTACGATCGTTCTCCAATCCCGAACAAATTCGATGATTTCTTTCTTGGCTACGATTACGATTCGTCTTCGACTACTCATCCTCGGCCACCTCCATTGGTTTGGAGCGCGTGAAGAATTTCCTCCACAGAAGTGAAAATTTCGATGGCTTTTCCACCTCTTGCAATCGGGGTCTTGCAGTTTCACTCGTCAACGTGACATAGGCCTCTTCGAGTGTTGATGTATCTGTCATGGCGAGTAATTCTTCAGGAGTTCCATCCGCCTGTATCAATCCATTATGGACGATGATTATACGGTCGCACACTTGTTGGGCTTCAGCTAAATGGTGCGTGGAATAAATCACGGTTCCACCCTCATCTTTCAATTTTCGAACGAGTGAACGAACCGTTCGTGCTGATGTGACATCCAACCCTCCGGTTGGTTCGTCGAGAAGAAGGATTTGAGGTCCATGTGCTAACGCACGCAAGAGAGCAGTTTTTTGCTTCATACCTCTCGAGAATCCTTCTGTATATCGATGCAAGGAGTGCTCGATATCGAGCAATTGTGCAAAACGGTAGGTTCGGTTCCATGCAACTTGATCATCAATACCATGAAGACGACTATGGTATCGAATGTTCTCCCAAGCTGTCAATTTTGAATAAAGGCCTGTAGATTCCGGTACCACACCCAAAACATTTCGCATTTCGGAAACATGCCGTCCATTGTCCAATTGAATCGTACCCTTGGTAGGCTGATACACTCCCGACATTAGTCGCAGTAAGGTGGTCTTACCAGCTCCATTCCCGCCAACGAGACCAACAACCGAATTTCCGTAAATATCGATGTTAACATGCTCAATCGCTTGGATATCACCGAAAGATTTCCTAACATCGATGAGTTTTAAGAGCGGCTCCATTTCAAGCACACTCAAGAGGCTCGACCACTTTCAACGGCAAGATCAAGACCAGGGTGTTTTTCTTCAAGCCGTTTGGCGCGGTCGAGTGTATTATGCAGTTCAACCTGTATTTCTTGCTGCGACACTCCCATTTCAATGAGCGTTCCTATCAACTCAAATGCGCCTTGAACTGCACCAGCATCGAGAAAGGCTTCATTGGTAATCGTCCCATTATGTCGGAGGATTTCCAATTGTTGGGATAGAAATTCTGATTCACGTCGAATACGAGGACCTGCAACGTGAGATAGGGCCAGTATATGATCGATGCAACTCCTCATCAGGTTGGTGTGGTCAAGGACAATTATGAGCATTCTGTATGGATTGTCTCTCATCTCTGTTTGAGTTCAACCAAAATACCGCCAGTGCTTTTCGGATGCACAAAAGCGATGTACGAATTATGAGCTCCTTTTCGGGGAGATTCGTCAATCATGTGGATGTCATTGTTCAATAGATGTTGAATCATCTCATCCAAGTTGTCGACAGCGAGGCACAACTGTTGGATCCCAGGTCCTCGTTTTGCAAGAAACCTTCCGATTGGGGTCTCATGACCAGTTGGCTCAAGGATTTCGATGTTCGTTGCTGAATCAGGAATTTGATCCAACGGAAAAAAACGAGTGATGACGCCTTGGTCTTCCACACGGTCGTCAGTGCCAGAACTCACCAAACCTATGAGTTCCCAAAATCGACTCCCCTCGTCCAAGCTATGTGCAGCGATTCCGACATGATCAATGGTAATTCGTTGTTTCATGTTCTCACCTAGAATCCGCTGGGTGCAGAGTACGTGCCAAAGACTTCCTTCATGGCTTGCATGATTTCACCGAGTGTTGCATCAGCTCGAACGGCATCAAGGACAAGAGGAAACAGGTTCGAGCCATCCTTTGCGGCGTTCGTAATACGTTCAAGAATCAGAATGACATCCTCACTCTTCCTATTTTGACGCAGTTCTTGCAGACGTTCGCATTGCTGTTGAAACACCTTTGGATTCAGTTTCATAGGCTTGATTTGAAGAGATTCGTCCATAGTACCGTGATTAATACCTACAATTTTTCGGGAACCATCCTCAATTTCGTTGAAATAGCGATATGCTGTAGTATGAATTTCTTGTTGCTGATAGCCTTGCTCGATTGCTTTTAATGCGCCACCCATCGATTCAATATGTCGAATCTCTTCTTTTGCTCGTTTGTAAATCTCATCGGTAAGGGATTCAATATGATAGGAACCAGCAAAAGGATCGACGACATCAGCAACACCCGATTCTTCTGCAATAATTTGTTGTGTACGTAAAGCGATGGTTGCACTTTCCTCTGTGGGTAGTCCCAATGCCTCATCATAACTGTTGGTGTGCAGGCTTTGTGTACCACCACATACTGCAGCAAGCGCTTGAATCGTAACACGACTGATGTTGTTCAACGGTTGTTGTGCTGTCAACGAAACACCGGCGACTTGTGTATGGAATCGTAATTGGGTTGAACGTGGATTTTTCGGAGAATAACGCTCTTTCATTAAATCGTGCCAGAGCCGTCGTGCAGCGCGAAATTTTGAGATCTCTTCAAGGAAATCATTGTGACAGTTGAAGAAAAACGATAACCTTGGAGCAAAAGAATCAACCTCCAGCCCTTTGGTATGAGCTGATTCAACATAGGCAAGTGCATTTGATAGTGTGAACGCTAATTCTTGAACAGCGGTTGACCCGGCTTCTCGTATGTGATAACCTGAAATTGAAATGGTATTCCATTTCGGAATATTTTTCGAACAATGTTCGAAGATGTCCGTAATCAAGCGCATGGAATGCTCAGGTGGAAAGACGTATGTGCCGCGTGCAATGTATTCCTTGAGTATATCATTCTGGATTGTCCCTGAAATTTTTTCACTTGTAACACCTTGTTCTTCAGCCACAACGCAATACATTGCAAGTAAAATCATTGCAGGAGCGTTAATTGTCATGGATGTCGATACCTTGTTCAATGGTATCTGATCAAACAAATCTCTCATGTCCTGAAGGCAAGAAATTGAGACGCCAACCTTTCCTACTTCTCCTTCACTCAGCGGATCATCCGCATCAAGGCCTAGCTGTGTTGGTAAGTCGAAGGCGACTGAGAGGCCTTTTTGACCACGGTCGAGCAGGAGTCTAAAACGCTCATTTGTTTCTTTTGCTGAAGAGAAACCAGCATATTGGCGCATGGTCCACAATCTGTTGCGATACATTTTTTCGTGGATTCCTCGGGTGTATGGGGGCGATCCGGGAATTTCAGTAGCATCCTTGGGTTTGTGATACGCAGGAATGGGCAAGCCTCCAAGGGTTTCCCAGGATGACTTTCTCAACTCAACCATGACTCGCCCATGCAAAGACGATTCATCAAGCCTCGCATGAATCAGTGCTGATGTCCGCCAGGTCCATGCGCATGGCCGTGCGCCAATTCTTCAGCAGAAGCCGCACGCACATCAACAACTTCAACACTAAACTGCAGGGTTTCTCCTGCAAGTTTGTGATTAAAATCTACTGTGACGGTTTCACCCTCAACGGATACAACGTTGAATGGACCAACATCTGACATGAGGGTCATACCTGGTTCCGGTTTTATATCTCCAAACATTTCGGATGGAATCTGTTGAATTGCTTCAGCATTTTTTTCTCCATAAGCGCGCTCTGGCTCAAGCGTAAACGTTCGGCGCTCACCTTTTTTAGCACCCATCAATTCTTGCTCAAATCCAGGAATCATTTGCTTGTGCCCGACGAGAAACGTCAGTGGATCGCGACCCTCACTGCTATCAAAAACTTCGCCGGTTTCAGGTAGAGTACCTGTGTAATGTACTGATGCGACCGCATCCTTTTCTATTGTTGCCATATTGTTCATCTCTTCGTTGTCAAGGCCTTGACGAGGACTCTTAGTTGTTCGGCAATTTCTGGACTGATAATCAGTTGTTCTTGTTTCTCTTCAATGAAATCAAATGACGCTTCTACACCAATACGTTCACCCTTTGCCCAAATTTGTCCGAGTAGATTTGAACGGTGTTCCTCTGCAACAAATTCATTGTCAAGAATATCACGTGCAGCGTATTTGTAATCGTTGTATCGTTGCCGATTCAATTTCTTGACCTTTGGTTGTCGCCCGCCACCGTCATCATAACGTGAACGTCGTCTTCGATGTTCTCGTTTTTTCGGTGTCTTCGTGGCAATTTGTTTGAATACATTTTTCGATGAAGTACTTTCGACTTCTGGAAGGATTTCGACTTCTGGACCGACTACTTCTTCAGGTATCTTCTCTTGAATAGGGGCTTCAGACATCTTGATTGTTTCTTCAATGGTGTTTGTAACGGGGGTGACCTTCGGTTCAAGAATCGATTCTGTTTTCTTAACGGACTCTTGCGATTGTTTCCTTAACTCGGCAAGACGATCGGCTCGTGAGACTTGTTGAGGCGCATTGTTCGAATCAGTCTTTCGAATATCGTCAATATCTACAGCAGGTTTTTGCACAGAAGGCTTTGCTTGTTGTGCCTGTGCTCCGAGTCTTTTTCTTGCTTCCTCTTGCTTTCTGCGCAAATCATCTTGAACTGCGGTTTGACGAGTCGGGGTGCGTTGCTGACCAGCGTGGCTTGGGGGCGCGGAGGAGTTTCGCTCGCTTCGCTTTTTTTGGCGAACTTGGTTGGCATTTGCAGCAAATGGATTGAATGGTTCATCCGGTTTTCTGCGCCTGTCTCGAATTTTAAATCCCCCAGTATTCGTAACTCTCATTCGACTTGTTAAAAACAATCCGCTACTATCGCCTAACTCCAGATGATTGCTGTATCATCCGTGCGCAGGTATTGATTGATTCCACTCGTCTCAAAAGTTGTCTTCCTGCCAGATTTCAGTTCGATGTATCCGAGCAGTCCAATCATGGTACCGTTATCGATGCAGTACATTCTTGGAGGTGCATGCGAAGTTGCCTCTCGGTCCTTCGCCATTTGTGAAGACATTTCCCTTAATCGATTGTTGCAGGCTACGCCTCCTCCAAGTAAGACTTCATTTTTACCGCTGTGCGCAAGGGCTCGTTCAGCAACTTCGATGCAGGCTGCAAATGCATGTTCTTGTAACGACCAACAAACAGCATCCAGATCCTTTCCTTTTTCGATAAGACGTTGTGCAGCAGTGAGGATGCCCGAAAATGCAAGATCCATACCACGAACCGGATAAGGAAGTTCAAGCCCATCCAGCGTAGCGTCAGGATTATTCTCAATGTATTGTTTCGCTAGTTTTTCTATGACAGGACCGCCAGGGAATGGAAATCCTTGTTGTCGTGCGAATTTGTCCAGCATATTTCCTATACCTATATCCAAGGTTTCGCCGAGAACTCTGTATTTTCCTTGCAATTTAGCGATAACTTGTGTATTTCCTCCACTGACATAGAGGAGAACCGGGTCGTCACATGCACATTGTTGCCTTCCGATTTCAATGTGGGCAACACAATGGTTGACGCCAATTAAGGGGACGTTGAGTTTGCTTGCTAAGGTTCTCGCAACAGATGCACCGATTCTTAGACATGGTCCAAGACCCGGTCCTTGTGAATAGGAGATTGCACCAATATCGGATGGCTTCAATTGCTGTGACTCCAATACTCGAAAAAACAAGTCGGCGGCAAAATCTCTGTGATGATCTGCAGCTTCTCGAGGATGAATTCCACCTTCAAGAGGTTTGATGGTATCTCCAATTGAGGGATATGGAATGCCATCTGCATCAACGAGACCGAATGAAAATGTGTGCGCTGTGGACTCAATCCCTATAGTCCATTTGCTTTCTTGCATGGATACCCCTACATGCGATTGTTCTTGAACTCTCACCTACAGCAATGTACATGCGAACCATATTCCACAATATAGGTTCCATACAAACGCTTGATGAAAACGATTCATTAATTTTTGGAAAAAGTATTGTTGTAGAAAGTAATGTCATAGTAGATATTTGTGATTCAATAGAAGAATATCAATCCTCAGATTCAAAACTTGTCGATGCAGGTGGCAAAGCGATAGTTCCTGGATTTATTGATGCGCATAACCACCTGTTGTGGTCTGGTGATCGATTTAACGAACATAATTTGCGGATGCAAGGCAAATCCTATTCGGATATTGCAAAACTTGGCGGAGGAATAATGCAGACGGTTCGCCAGACGCGGGGAAGCAGTGATCAGGAATTACGAGACTTAGGGAAGTCCAGACTACAAGAAGCCCTGCGATACGGTACAACATTCATTGAAGCGAAATCTGGATATGGACTATCAACAGACTCTGAAATTCGATTGCTGACAATAGCAAAGCAACTAAACGAAGAGGAAAACCTACCCTCGCTTCATTCAACATGGATGGGGGCACACGCTGTTACACCTGAACATACATATTCGACATATACTGAGGAAATACTCTCTGACCAATTACCCTCGATTCTTGACTCAAACCTAGCTGATTCCGCTGATGTGTTTTGTGAACCTGGATGGTTTACATTGGAACAATCCGAGGACATTTTGCGAGCTTCGAGAAAAGGCGGTCTTGATTTACGAATGCATGTTGATGAATTTGTTAATGGAGGTGGTGGTGAACTGGCTGCAGAACTCAAAGTCCGCACAGCGGATCACGCCCATCATACCTCTCGGGACACGCGTCTGAACATGCGAGATGCTGGAGTCATGACAGGTTTCTTGCCGGGCACACCGTATTGCAATGGTGATTCTTGGCCGGATTTTCAGCAAGCTGAATCGGACAACGTGCCATTTACGCTCGCTACGGATTTTAATCCGAATTGTTTCATTAACAGCATTCCATTCATTGGATCCTTGGCTGTGCAACGGAATGGTATGACGCCATATCGAGCACTTGATTGTGTCACTCGACAAGCAGCGCTCTCAACACCACGTTTGGATGGTTTAGAACATGGTTCGATTAAAATCGGCTCAGTAGCAAATTTCAACATCCTCAAGAGTAAACACTGGGAGAGTTGGTGCATGACCCCCGCCACGTCTCCAATTGATTCCGTTTGTCTTGAGGGACAATTTATTGAGTTTTTATCAAACTCTTAACGTAAAGAAATATTTTTGAACAGTAATCTTGAAGTAAATGAGGGATATTCATGGCATGGTTGGAAACGGTTGTATGTTCATCGCTGAAAAAAGTCGATGCAAGGTTCTTGAGGATCCTCAACTCGCATCAAGAACTCAAACGAAGACAAGACGGGTGTCTTCTTGCGTGGGCTGCGAGATCTGTTGATGGCCAACCACTGTTTCTTGTCCAAACGTTGTACAAATCCCGTAGCTACATGAAATCGATCACAAAGTTGGTCTCAAACAAGTTGGACCAAGAGCATGGTCCACTCGAGTCTTTCATGAGTGGTCCTCCTCTAGTTGGCATTTTCGAGGTTGACGAGTTGAAATTCCTCGAACAACTCGAATCTCTCAAAAATTAGAACCCCTACGCGTCGTATAATGGTAGTTATACGTCATTCTTCTGACTAACCCACATTGAAGAGCGTCTTCATTTTCCCATGAGTAGTGTGCAGTACGCTGTTTACACATATTTCAAGTTGATGAATTTTCAAAAATTCCTTTTTTGATGGTGCAAAGTAGGGGGTAAAAGGCGGATAATTGGCATTTCTTTGCCAAAGAGTTCATACAGTTCCTTCTATGGTTTGATTCCATGACATCGATTGAGGGTTTTTGTCTGAAATGCAAAACATATGGACCAATCAAAAATGGGAAGGAAGTCAAAATGGCAAATGGTCGAACACGATTTGCTGGTATGTGTTCACAGGATGGATGTACTGGAAAAATTTCCAAAATCATTTCCTAAACCAAATCCATTCCTACCGATGTGAATAAATACGCGTCTATGGTGGAACAACTACCTAGGGCTCGTGGTCTAGGGGTTATGACGTTGCCTTGACATGGCAAAGATCGAGAGTTCGATTCTCTCCGAGCCCACCAGTGATATTCCATCATATATTCTAAGTAAATCGTTTCTACTAATCATTTAATGAATAATATTTATTCACTAATCACTTCGACATCTTCAGGCTTGTATCTGGTTTCCACGTTCACTGGCTCATCATCATCAAGATCTGAAAAATCAGTATTCCCTCCTTGCCATGATTGAATTTCATTTGTTTCATCAAACGATTCCGAGACCAACTTTGCAGATGATGATAATGAATAAGCTGATGGATCGATTTCTCTTTCCTGTACGCGTTCTGAAGGAGTAGGGGCTTTTCTTTCTTCCATTGGCAGGGTGGAATGGAATAATCCACATTCAGGGCATTTGAACGTTCCTTTTGTTTCGATTGTACCGCATGATGGGCAACGAACCGTTGAAAGTAGAGTGAAAAGAGGGTCGTTCGACAAAGTTAGTCCTCTGGAATGAACATTTCATCTTGATAGCCGACAATTTCATCGCCAGTTTCGTCTTCTTCAATAACGACAGTTCCTTCTTCATCGTCGAATTCAATAATTGTGCCATAGTAATCTTCTCCATCAATTTCTAGGCCGACGTAGGATCCAACGTCGAATTCATCACCCTCGTCCTCTTCATTTTCATCAATGACCTCGTCACCATCTTCAACCAAATCTTCCTCAATTTCATTGGCCTCGTCAACTTCGTTTTCATCGTTTGGTTCTGCGTTCTCTTCGATAGCTTCCTTTACTTCTTCTCGGTCTTCGTTGATGTCTTTCATCGCCTTGACTCGTGCTCTCCATCCTGGTGCAAGGATAAGGTGTGTGTAGAGGCTCCATATCAGTCCCGCTCCAGCGAGTGTCATAAGGACAACAGCATCCCAATAGAATGCACCTGGCATCGAAGATGCCTTTCCTGCTAATGGCGTGAGTGAATTTTTACACTTGCCCTCTTGTATAGCAGGATCGCATGGATAAACATCGCCTTCGCTGACAATTTGGCCATCATCTGTTTGCCATTCTGTGAACTGCGATTCCTGATCGGAACGAATATCCAGTTCAACCAACCCTCCAGTCCCATCAATAAAGGGGAACAGTCCGTTGACTAGCAGTCCAACAATCAGTATTGCAAACGATGCATGAATCAACGGCCAGAACACATCATGCCACTTCTTTGACATCGCTCGGCTTTGCCATGGACTCGGGAATGTTTTGACCGTCTCTGCTTCTTCATCTTCGATTGAAACAATTCCATCCTCATGGCGTTCAATTGCGTCGACAAACTCAATCATATCGATGTTGCCATCTCCATCAGCATCCATTGAGTCCATCAAAACGTCAGCTTCGTCTTCTGTAAGACCTTCAGGAAGCATATCGTTTAATTTTTCAATGACCTCTACTTTTGTTAGCATGCGATTACCATCATCATCAAGGTCTCCAAATGCTTTTGCTAGAGATTTGCCTTGTTCATCGATGATGTCGAGGAGTAGATCCATAATTTCAGGAGCACTTCGTGATGCAACAGTTTGTGTTTCGAACTCCTCGAGTGTTTCATCTTGTCCTACATCCGCCGATTCTTCGATTAGTTCCTCGTCGTCGTCAAGCGATTCATCGAGTTCCTCGTCGTGAATCTCATCACGCTTGTCTTCATGTTCTAACTCAACAATATCCTCTGTAAATTCCTGTTCGTCTTCGGTTTCAGGACTGTTATCGTCTTCTGTGTCAACAACGGATTCTTCGGTTGTTGTATCTTCAGATTCTTCCTCAATTTCCTCTTGAGATTGTTCTGGATCTTGAAGTTCCTGTTCATCGAATTCCTCTTGAGTATTCCATGAATCTGCGGCCGCTTGAAGTTCTTCTTTCTTGAGATACGCGTTACCATCTGCATTGTAATCCTGGGCGAAAGCAATAAACGACTCTCTTTCCGATGCTTCAATGTTGTTGGAATCCATGACCTGTGTCAAAACATTTTCATTGAATCCTAGACGTTCATCCTCTTGGTTTGAGTTCTCTTCCTCATGGGTCGCTTCTTCTATTGAATCCCCAACAATGATGCTCTGAAGTTCTTTCAAATCAATCAGGCTATCACCATCTTCGTCGATGGCTTCAACGAGCCGATCAACTTGGGAAGGAGGTAAGTCTGCTAAATTGAGGGAAAGGAGTCCTTCCCGTAATTCACTTGAATCAATCATATTGTCATTGTTGGTATCAAATCGTCCAAACAATGTTTTCACATCCATTTTGTTGTTCGCCATCCAAGTTCGAAGGATATCGACAACATCATCTGCAACGAAAACTACACCACACTCCGGGCACTTTGTTGAATCAAGTGGGACAAGCGCATTGCATGCTCCACATTCGCCCAATGCTTCATCTGATACCCCAGAAAAAGAGATGCCACACTCCGGGCATTCGCTTGAATCCACAGGTACAATCGCTCGACACGACCCACATTCTGCCATAGCAACTTCTTCATTTTCTTCAGCCATGATTTGTCACTAACCTAAACCAAGACACGAGCGGATATAATGATTGATGGTCATTTGGACGATAGAACCTATTTATCTCCAAGAATGAGGCGTATCTGGAGGGAGTGCGATGTCTGGTCAAATGAGTTCGGTCATATCCACATCGACGGAGTTTTTTATTGAAAGAATCGATCGTCTGGATGTTCATCCAAATCATCGACAAATATTCATATCCAGATATCCGCAAACCCGGCTCATAGAGCATGTCGATATCTCACAGATCGAATGCCATTGGTTGTCGTCGCTTGAAGGGAAAGGTTCAATCCCGCCCAGTTTAGAAAAAATCAATCATTTTATTGAATCAAGCATTCAATCGGGTTATGGAACCATATTTTTGGAAGGGATCGAGTGGTTGCTTTCCCTCCATGGGTTTGATGCTGTTTATTCAATGATACGTGTGCTATCCGAGAGAGTGTCAACAAGCAATTGGAACATATTTGTCTCAATTTCAGAAAGCAGCCTTGCACCGCGTGAGTTGTCGAGATTTTACCGTGAGGCTCCATTGTATGAGTTTTCTGAAGTGCAACAAGTAGTATCAGCCGATACAATTGGTCAAGCAAAATCCTCTACAATTGAAGTTGAGCATATTGAGATCGATCTGAACGATGATGGAACGCCGAAATTGATGTTACTTACACGTTTGCCACGAGAGGGGTTCACAAAACAACTCCTACAACGTCGTATTTTACAGTGGAGAAGAATGGGTCTTGATACATCAGATGTCGAAGCAACATTGTACCAAGACGATATGGAAGAAACCTACAATTGTTATCGAATCATCGAAGAAAAGGTTCGTAGAGCAACGGAGCTTGAACGTTTCATCAATGAGAACGTCGACGATAGTCATGAACGTACAATCGCAATGTTCCGCATACGCCAATTAACAGGACTCGATGAGTTGGAATCTAAATACTATTCAAATTGACTTCTTAATCGGAGCGTTCAATGATGATTGAACGATTGACAACCACTTGCTGTGTGTGAGTTCTCGCGCAATGGAAATAATTTCGACGCTTGTACTTCGATCTTCAAAAGCATCCTCAATCGAATTATCCAAACATCGGATCATTGCCTGTACGCATGTTGAAGATGATTTATCGATAATTTTTAGTGCTCGATGAGCGACAAATGCTTCACAGGCGAGAACTTCAGAGCAACGTTCAATCGCCTGAAGCAAATTCCAACTTGCTGTTGCACCCATGCTCACATGATCTTCTTGGCCAGCAGATGTTGTGGTTGAAAACGCCGTGCGTGGCGTTACGTGTCCATGCAGTTCGCCTAGTGCTGCTGCTGCTGCGTATTGAACAATCATCAAACCAGACTCTAATCCCGGATTCTTTGCGAGAAAAGGATAGAGGGCTCGCCGATTTTTGTCGAGCATTTGGTCGATACGACGTTCACTAATCGAAGCCAATTCAAACAATCCCAAACTCATCGCATCAGATACGAATCCCAGAACTTCTGCATGGAAATTTCCTTGAGATACGACTTCATGAGGACCAGGATTCACTTTATCAGGAAAAATAAGCGGGTTATCTGTAGCAGAATTTAGTTCGATTGAAACCGTATCAATCAATTTCCGAAGCGTTTCTTGAACGGGCCCATGAACTTGTGGAATACAACGGAATGAGTACGGATCTTGAACTTGGTTGCAATCCTTGTGATCATGAAGAATCGTCGAATCAGAAAGGATTGAACGCATTCGATTTGAAACAAAAATTTGCCCAGGATGCGGCCGTGCTTGCTGAATCCTATCGTCAAACGGCGTGAGGGTTGATTCCGTTGCATCAATCGACATCCCTGCAATAATATCTGAATATGTCAGAAGGTGTCGGAGTTGTTCGATGGCAATGGAGAGCATACCAGTGATAAGACTCGTTCCATTGATTAACGACAAACCGTCTTTAGCTCGAAGCGTAAGCGGCACCAACTCGCATCGCCGAATGGCTTCCATAGCATCGATTTCCTCCCCATTTAATTCGACTTTCCCTTCTCCAATGAGAGCGCACGCCAAATGCGACAACGGTGCTAAATCTCCACTTGCGCCCAAACTACCGATTCGAGGTACGATTGGATGAATGGAATTGTTGAGAAAAGCAACGAGTTGGTGTACGACGTCAGAGTGGCAACCAGAATGTCCTTTAATCAATGAATTGATGCGTACGCACATCATGGCTCTCACAAGTTCAGTTGGTAATTCTGGGCCCAGCCCTGTTGCATGCGATCGAATGAGATTCAACTGAAGTTGTTCGACTTCGTGTTGTTGGATTCGGGTGTGAACAAGTGAGCCAAAACCAGTACTGATCCCGTACACGGTTTCATCACCGTCAACAATGCGTTCTACGACTTGACGCGCATCCTGAACCTTCATCATGGCCTCAGGGGCGATTTCTACTTCAGCTCTATTGTGAGCAATATCGAAAACATCGAGAGTGTTTAGTGTCATACCATCCAAGGTCACGGTTCGCTTAGTCATTCGATTCACCATCCAACAACGTGTCCAAGACCTGAGAGTCAACGATATTTGGGAGTGTTATGGTCAAATCTGGATTCAAATCCATTGCTCGCTTGATTGATGTTACAGCTCCACTGTTTCGAGCCCATGCTCGGCGTGCTACGCCATTGGTCACGTCCCAATGGAGCATTGACACAAGACGTCGTTCAGCATCTTGACTACCATCGATGACCAAACCGAATCCTCCGTTGGAAACTTCTCCCCAACCAACCCCGCCCCCGTTATGGAGACTTACCCATGTCGCACCACGCATGGCATCACCAACGAAATTTTGCACAGACATATCTGCAGTCCACTTCGAACCGTCGCGAATATTTGCAGTCTCACGATAAGGAGAATCGGTGCCACTTACGTCATGATGATCGCGTCCCAAAATAATCGGTGCAGATATTCTCCCATCTGCAATTGCTTGATTCAAAGCTGTTGCAATTCTTGTCCGACCTTGTTCATCAGCATAGAGTATACGAGCTTTTGAACCCACTACCAAATTGTGATCATTCGCATTACGAATCCATTCCAAATTATCCGAAATCTGTTGACGAATATCTGGGTCTTTTTCTTGTTCAAACATCTCGTAAAGTACTCGTTCAGCAATCTTGTCGGACTCGACAAGGTCAGCATCAAGTCCGGATGAGCACACCCAACGGAATGGCCCGAAACCTCGATCGAAGCATAAAGGACCCATGATATCTTCAACATACGAAGGGTACTTGTAGGAACCATCGTGCTTGAAAATATCAGCCTCAGCTCGACCAGCCTCGAGGAGGAATGCGTTGCCGTAATCCCAAAAGAACATACCTTTCGAGGAGAGAATATTGATTGCGGCGACGTGCCTTTTTAGAGAAGATTGGACTCGTTTCTTAAATTCGGCTGGTTCCTCGTGCATCAAGGATTGCGCATCCTCAAAGGATAAGTCTGCAGGAAAGTATCCTCCCTGAAATGGATTGTGGAGTGAAGTTTGATCGCTACCGAGATGGATGAAAATATCTCGTTCAACAACTCGTTCCCATAAATCGACAATATTCCCTACAAAACCAATTGAAGTCCCCATCTTTTGCTCCGATGCGGTCATCATTGCATCAATCGCTTCATCCACATCGTAGGATAACTGTTCGACCCAACCCTGTCCGTATCGCTTTTCAGCAGCAATAGGGTTGGATTCTGCCACAATGCAGGCTGCACCAGCAATCACTGCTGCTTTTGCTTGCGCACCCGACATTCCACCAAGTCCCGATGTAATGAATCGCATTCCACCCAAGTTCCCTTCAGCAGGTATGCCGAATTTCATTCGAGCAGCGTTCATTAACGTGATTGTGGTTCCATGTACAATACCTTGAGGACCAATGTACATGTACGACCCTGCCGTCATCTGACCGTATTGTGTGACGCCCATTGCATTGAGTCGCTCGTATTCATCCGGTGTCGAATAATTTGGAATCATCATCCCGTTTGTAACGACAACTCTTGGAGCCGATGGGTTTGATGGGAATAGGCCAAGTGGGTGCCCTGAGTACATAACCAAAGTTTGCTCATCGTTCATCTCAGAGAGATACTTCATGACCAAACGGTATTGCGCCCAATTTTGGAAGACAGCGCCGTTTCCTCCATACGTGATTAATTCGTTTGGAAATTGTGCGACTTTTGGATCGAGATTGTTGTCGATCATCAACATGATTCCTGCAGCTTGTTGAGATTTTGCAGCATATTCATCGATTGGACGTGCATATATTTCGCCGTGGGGGCGGTATCTGTACATATAGATTCGACCGTATGTCCGTAGTTCGTTGAGAAACTCCTTGCTTAGTTCTTCATGATGCTGCGGCTCAAAATACCTCAATGCGTTTTGGAGTGCCAACCGTTCATCCCTCCGAGAAAGAATTTGTTTTCGTACTGGTGCATGATCGACACCGTTGAGCAGGCCCGGGTGTTTCGGAGGGATTTCAGGTATGCCAATGCTTTCGTTTTTATCCATACATCTTGCCCCCCGTTATCTCTTCGAGTCAGCCGAAGGACTTGAGTATTATTCATCACACCATGAGGCGACGGGTTGAAGAACACAAAGCATCTCATAAGAACATGACCAGCGAAGAGCCGCTCGACGCTGTTGTTCTCGATGTTGAAAAAGATGCGACAAATTCATTCAATGCTGTCCTCGGTGCGACGATAGCAGTTTGCATTGTGTTTTTGTTTATCTCGGCAAATTTTGGCGATTCAATGTCGACAATTGCCTCCAGTGATGATACTGAACAATCATACGTCCCAGTTTGGGAGCGATACACCCAAGATTATGAAACTGATGCTGACAATGGTAGCGTGCTTAACCGTGGTCCGTACAAACTCCTTGAAACTGCAAATGAGTGGAATTCCACCCACTATTTCGTCGAATATGAAATCCCAATCGAAGAAGGGGGTGCTGCACCAAACGGTTTGATCAGTCTTGCTGTTTGGTTGCCCGATGCGGTCGAAGAAGGAATCAAAGTCCCTGTTATTGCGGAAAGCGGTCCTTATTTTCAAGAGCCTTCGGTGCAAACCGATAGTATCGAAGTTCCAGGAAGCTGGCTCGGGACGATGATTATTGACCAAATTTTACCCCATGGATACGCATTTGCTCAAATATCTGTTTCTGGTACCGGTCAATCGAATCACTGCATGGATCTTATGGGAACTGCAGAACAATTGGGCAATGATGCAGCCGTTCGCTGGCTTGGGGAACAAAATTGGAGCAATGGGAACGTTGGCTTGATTGGTAAATCCTATGATGGGTCGACGCCGTGGCAAGCAGCAATGTTCGGTAGTGAACACGATTATTTGAAGACAATTGTACCGATATCCGGCTTGATTGGTGTCAAAGAATTAATGTGGAGAAATGGTAGTTCAGAGGCTCGTGCTCCAATCATGCACAATGGCGTGTATGGTTCATATGGAATCGATGGAGATGAGGAGGATTATCAAAACCTCTGTCCAGATTATGTTATTGGTCCAGGTACAGGTGCTTCTGCATATCTTCTTGGTTCTGAGATCTTTGGTGATTATTGGGCAGAACGATACTTTCTCGATCGAGTTCTTGAGCATTACACAGGCTCAGTGTATCTGATTCAAGGAATGCATGATTGGAATGTTGACCCACACATGGCCGTTCCAACGATGAATGCGCTCATCGACGCAGGTATTGAAGCCAAAGGCTTGTTTGGCCAGTGGGACCATGATTACCCTGATCGTCCAATTCAGTTGTACGAACGAAGTGACATAGGCGGAAGAGGCGGAGAGGCATTTCCACAGATGATTCGTTACGATTGGATGCAAGACTTGCTTGAATGGTTTGAGTACTATCTCCAAGAAAGGGGTCCAAAACCGGGCCAATGGATTGAAGTCCAGGACAACTATGGCGAATGGAGGATTGAATTCAATCGATATCCACCAGATGATGCAAACCAATGGACTGCCAGTCTTGGCGGCGAATTATCGAATGTTGGTGGCTCCTTGACAATTCTTCCAGATGCGACAACTGGCCCAGTTTGGGAGACTGAACCATTGACAGAAACGTTGCGAGTTGCAGGAACGCCGAGATTGCACGTGGATGTCACTACCGCGAGTGTTGGTGGACAACTGTATGCTCTTTTCGAAGATTGTTACGAGGATGAATGCATTCACGTAGGACATGCAATTATGGACTTGCGATATCATGCAGGCGGTGATGAAATTCAAACATGGATACCCGTCATAGAGACTATTAATGCCAAAATGGAATTCTTCCCTCTGGATGCAGTCATCGCAGAAGGGCATACGATTCGTCTTTCGTTGGCCTCAACAGGTGAAGATTATCTTCCAGCAAGTACATCTTCAATCGTAACCATTCAAGAAGGTGAAAGTTCAATATTGCAATTGGATGTCATCGATCCCAATTCTGAGGACGAACGACTGTATTTCACGCCTCCAATTTGTGATCACGAGCTTTGCTCTTAGGGTTCCAAATCGTAAAGATGCAACCACTGAAAATCATAATACAAGCAAACAACAGAACACCTTGTTGAAGATTCACGTAATTGTTTTCAATCAAGTATCCTGCAGAAATGGTTGAAATGACTTGGCCGATAGAAAGCATGAGCATATCGGTCGAAAATACCCTGCCGCGCATCTCATCCTCAACCCATTGTTGCGTCAATACCGTGGAGAGGACCCAATTTCCACCACTGGCAGAATGTGCGAGAGTTACGAGGGCTAGAGTAAGAAGGAGAGGTCCATTGAGGCTCAATCCCACAAGGAAATAGAACAAGCCGCTTGCGACGATGAGTATGCCAATCAATCTTGGCCACTTTTCAGAATTTTTGAAAAATCTGCGCGCAAATATTGGCCCGATACCCGTTCCAACACCTCTTGCAAAGAAGAAGATTCCAAAGCCCAAGGCTGCCCCAACAAATTCAATATCATTTCCTGCTAAGACTAAAAATACACCAGCAAGACCGCCTCCTGCTATGTTCCATGACGTTTTTGCAAAAATAATTCGAAACAATCGCGGGTCTGACTTGATTCTCTTTTGACCGAGCCAGATGTCCTTGACAGCAGATGACAGTATTGAGCCTGAAGATGGCTTATCGTATGTCTGTGGTACAGTCAATGGGATGAGGATCAGTGTTCCAATCAAAAATGTTAACGAATCGATAACAAATGCGACTGTAACTCCAAATTCTGAAACAACCAAACCACCTACGAATGCACCCAAGCATAGTGCAGTGGACCATGTGGCGCTATCCAAAGCATTGGCTGTTGTAAGATCTTCTTTGCTTACGATGTTTGGTAATGCAGCACGCTCTGCAGTGACATACAAACCATGCAATGCCATCATGACTCCAGAACAAAGAAACATCCACCACATGTCTTCTGGACCATCGACAGCGATGAATGCTAATGCGAGAAAGACCTGTAGAATGTTGGTAGCAATCATGAGGGTCTTTCGATTAAGCCTATCAGCTAGCAAACCAAAAAAAGGCTGCATAAGGGCGAAACATCCCATGCGGACCGCCATAAGCACACCAAGCAGCAGTTCCGACTCAGTGTATTGCAGAATGATCAAGAAAAGTGCAATTGTGTTGAACCATTCTCCAAACATCGAAATGAAAGCAGCAATCCAGAATTTGCGATAGGTATCGTTCTCACGAACCAAACGAACGTATGGGTTGTCCATCATTCTCTCACTCATTCCTCTTCAGATTGTGAATCTTCTGAAGTGGAAAGAGATACCTCAATCCATTTTGATGTTGGCGTGTTGGAAATGCTTGCTGTCGAATCAATGGGAACGAGTTCATTTGCTTCTGGGAAATAGGCTGCCAGATTACCACGTGGAATTTCATAAGGAACGACTATCCAATCATTCGAATGGCGTGTAGCGGTATCGAAATGACTCGTCATGTGTACAACATCCCTTGATTTGATTCCCCTTTCTGACATGTCGAGTGCGTTCATGAAAACGATACGACGGTTGCCATGGACACCCCGATATCGATCATGAAGCCCATAGATTGTTGTGTTGTACTGGTCGTGGCTACGGATGGTCATCAGTACATATCTGTTCTGGTTTACTTGCAGATTCGGTAATTCGTGGACAGTAAAATGAGCCTTACCAGATTTAGTGTTAAAGGTACATTGATCTCTCGGGGGGTTCGGAAGCAAAAAACCATTTTCTTGACGAACGCGATTGTTGTAATTGTCAAATCCTTCTAGCGCCACAGCCATTATGTCGCGAATGTAATCATAATTATCTTTGCATTTCTCCCAGTTCAACAGTTCAGGACAAAGGCGCATACCGAGTTGTGCAACAAGCGATGGTTCGCTCATCAACATGCTTGATGTTGGTTTCATTGAGCCCTTCGAGCGGTGTACGACCCCCATTGAGTTTTCAACTGTGACAAACTGTTCACCTGAACTTTGGACATCTTTTTCTGTTCGGCCAAGAACTGGAAGTATGAGTGCTGTTTTGCCTGTTACAAGATGACTTCGATTTAATTTCGTTGAAATCTGTACCGTTAAGCCAACATTCTGTAGAGCTTGGGCTGTGTAACGTGTATCCGGTGTTGCAGATAGGAAGTTTCCTCCCATGGCGAGAAATACATCGACCTTTCCAGAATGCATAGCATGAATGGCATGAACAACGTCATAGCCATGTTCCTTGGGCATCTTAAATCCAAGCTCGGTCTCCAACTTCTGTAAGAACGAGTCACTTGGCGCCTCCCATATTCCAACCGTTCGATCTCCTTGCACATTCGAATGGCCACGAACTGGACAAAGACCAGCCCCTTTGCGCCCAATGTGGCCGCCCATGAGCAAAAGATTCACCACTTCTTGAATCACTTGTACACCATTTCTGTGTTGTGTCAATCCCATAGCCCAGCATGCAATCGTAGCATTGGATTCTTTGCACATGGATGCAATGGTTTGAATCATTTCGCGTGATATTCCTGAGTCTTGTTCAATACGACTCCAAGGAACATTGGAGAGGGATGATCTTAATGCATTTAATCCGATTGTTTTATTTTCAATGAAATTTTTGTCAATCGAATTTGAATGGAGGATTTCCTTCATTACGCCCTTAAGCAATGCCGCATCGCCGCCAATTCGAACCGGTACGTACAGGTCTGCGAGTTGAGTGGATTGAAAATCTGCAACCATGTAATCCTGGGGGTGCTTGAACCGTTGAAGGCCTGTTTCAGGTAATGGATTGATGCTGATTATTTTCGCTCCGTTCTTTTTTGCATCCCGCAAGGCAGTTAGCATACGGGGATGATTTGTTCCAGGGTTTTGTCCAATAACGAGAATAAGATCGGAATGATTGAAATCTTCCAAATGTACGGTCCCTTTTCCAATTCCTATTGTCTCGACGAGTGCCTTACCGCTCGATTCGTGGCACATGTTGGAACAATCTGGAAGATTGTTTGTTCCCAATCCACGGACAAGAGCTTGGTAAAGGAACGCAGCTTCATTTGACGTGCGTCCGGATGTGTAGTATACACCGCGATGTGGAGAATCCATCGACTGAATCACACTGGAAATGACATCGAGTGCCTCTTCCCAGTCAATGGGCTTGTAGTGCGTAGCATTTTGTTCAAGAATCATTGGTTGCGCTATGCGCCCTTGACTGTTCAACCAGTAATCTGATTTCTTCAACAACTCATCCACAGAGTATTTTGCGAAAAACTTGGCGTTTACCTTGGCTTTCATCGCTTCATCGGCTACTGCTTTCGCACCATTTTCACAGAATTCGAAAGAAGTTCTGTGTTCGGGATCAGGCCAAGCACAACCAGGACAATCAAATCCATTTTTTTGATTGATGGTAAGCAGTGTGCGAACTGTTTTTGTTACGCCCATTTTGCGAATTCCGTGGTTCAGGGATGATACAGCAGCGGGTATACCAGCTGCTGACTTTTTGACGCTTGAAAGACGTAATTTTGTCCTGTCAGGGGGTGTTGTCCCATCTACCACCTCATCCATGGCTGATGCAATGCAACCTGACTCATCAATGCTTGGAGCGAATATGAATTTAGATTCCGATTTTCCAAGCTCCTTGCTCTTTAACAAAGGCATAGAGAATTATTCTATGCTCCCGTGCGAGTTGGATGGCTGCTGTTGAAAGGGCGCCATAGGATGCGATGGCAGGTATACCCGTACGTACTGCTTTCGCAACGAGATCCCATCCACATCGTCCCGAGAGTAAGAGCATAGAAGATTGATACTCTTCCATGCCATCAAAAACTGCATGTCCAATGGCCTTGTCGACTGCGTTGTGTCTTCCAATATCCTCGCACACGTATCGCACACCGTTTTTGAAATCAAAGAAACCTGCACCATGACTTCCTCCACTCATCGTGAACGTATGCATTTTTTGAGTTAGAGAGGATAAAGCCTCCTGAACAGTTGGTAGGTCTAAATCACGAAATGCATCGCTTCGATTTCGTTTTAGGAAACTGTCGACAAACAAATCAGGATGGTTGCAGGCTCCACAAGAACTTGTCACAACTCGTTCTTTTGTTGGAATCTCGATTTGTTGGCGATACTCCACAGTGATATGCGGTGATTGTTCAAGGGCAAAATCTGATCGATGTATTGGCGACGAGATGTATCCTTCTGCTAACAAATGGCCTGCATGCAATTCGATAAGATTGGTTGGTGTTGCCAAAAGTGTCGTATGCGTGTACATGTCTCCGAGTGAATTTTTTGCATCGAGTCGAATAGCAGTTTCCTCGACAATTGCCTCTTTTTGCAATCGCAATCCCGAGGTTGTCAATCGTTGCAAAGGCAATTCCTTCGCACCATTAGTCATACGGTTCAACCTCAATATCAAAAAATTCAAACTGCAAGGAGACAAGTTCTGCAGAACTTTTCGCTTCTGCATAAGCAATTAACGGCTCTTGGTTGAGTTCAAAAAACCGTTCGCCCCATCGGAATTTGCTCAACAATTCACGCGCCTGGTCATCTCGCCCCATCAAAACAAGGGATGCAGCAAGTGCTTCGACCGTCGTTAGTTTTCCAGGTTTCCCCCAGTTAACAGGATTGGCTGCGAGTAACAATGGTAGCATTCGTGGTTGCAACCGAGTTTTTCTCATGACGCGCTCGACAGATTCCTCGATCTGCGCCCAAGAGCAATCAAGTCCGACGAGCGCTCCATTTCTCTCAAAAACCTCCCTGTCCTCTGGACCAAGTACCTTTCCGCAAAGTGGTTCAAGGATGATTCCTCGCCTTGGTAGGCGTTTGAAATCTTTGTGCAATCGCAATAAATTATCCCTAGATGCACGAACGGCTGTATTTTTTTTGGGGTCATCCTGTGCCAACCATAAGGCATGAACGGCGATATCCATGAACTCACCGAAGATCTTTCAGGTAATCGCCGATAGTCATCCCGCGACTGTTTGAGTTTTGTCCGAGCATTGCTTGGTGCTCCTTCGAAGAATCAACCATAAGTTCGATACCAAGAATCATTTCAAATTTCTTTACAACGGCATCGGTTGGTGGTTTTCCTGATTCTGCAGATTTGATGACATTGATTGTTTCTGCCATTCGTTGACCCAATTGTGTTTGTGTCCAATTTTTCGATTCACGGGCTGCTATGATCCTTCGAGAAAAATCACTTGCGAGTTCTTTTTCCTGTTTGTTCATGATGTTGTTTTTGCGAAAAGTACGTTGTTGTGGTTTGCTGGAGGGAACTCGCCGAGCACGTGCGAGACCAGGTGCTTCTTCTTTGGGTGCTAGGTTCATCTGTTGAACACACTTTGGACAAATTGCTAACATTGCCTTGTTCACTCGATGCTCACGTGTTGAAACTTTGGTTGCTCCACATAACTCGCAATCACCCATTATATCCCCATTGATTGCTCTTGAAGCCATTAGATGAACCCTTCGTTGTTATCGCATTGATGCAACGATGTATTGATGAACTGTAGACACGAGGGCAGAACGGTTGCGATGGGTACTGAAGTCGACAGAAATTCAGAGTCAATGAAGAACCATCGAGATGATGATTTTCAAAAATTGGAACAGGAATACAAAACACTCCAAGAAATGACACAAGAACTCATCAGTGAGCGAACACATATCGAATCGGAACTTCGAAATCTGAAAAAGCAAGCAGGTAGGCTAGAAGAGGAAGTTCGTCACTTGCGTGCACCGCCACTTATCGTTGGAACGTTGCAAGATGTTCTCGATCCTGAACGTGCCATCGTCAGATCATCAAACGGAACAGTTTTCCAAGTATCGTTGAACCAACGACTCGATCCTGAATTCCTTAAACCCGGCACGAGAGTTGCATTAAACCAAGATTCACTCTCCCTCGTCGAAGTGCTGCACGATGCTTGGGATCCCATTGTAAGTGGTTCTGAGATGGTTGAGAGGCCTGACATTTCTTATGACATGGTCGCAGGTCTCGACGATGAAATTCTTTCCGTGAGGGAGGCAATTGAGTTGCCGCTAACAAAACCAAAATTATTCCACAAAGTAGGAATTAAGCCACCAAAAGGCGTTTTGCTTGTCGGTCCACCAGGGTGCGGAAAGACACTACTCGCCAAAGCTGTTGCTCATCATACAAATGCTACATTTATTCGCATGGTCGGTTCCGAACTCGCGCAAAAATACATTGGTGAAGGAGGACGTTTGGTCCGGGAATTGTTTTCCCTCGCAAAGGACAAATCGCCATCAATCATTTTCCTCGATGAAATCGATGCAATAGGTGCCAAAAGATTGGATGGTTCGACGAGTGGAGACCGTGAAGTGCAACGAACCCTGATGCAATTGTTAGCGGAACTGGATGGATTCGATGAGTTGGAACATGTAAAAATCATAGCCGCTACAAACCGGCCTGATATTCTCGATGATGCTTTGCTTCGGCCAGGACGATTCGATCGTATTATCGAGATACCTATACCGGACGAGAGTTCACGCTTGGCAATCCTGAAACTTCATCTTGCTAGCATGAATACGAAAGGCGTACGAGTACAAGCCATTGCAAAAGCAACAAATGGATTTAGTGGTGCAGAATTGAAAGCAACCTGCGTCGAAGCAGGAATGATTGCTATACGCTCTGAACGGGGAATTGTAGGTCATAAAGATGTAGCGCAGGCTGTCGAACGCATCAACAAAAAGAAATCACAATCTGGAGCCACCTCATCACCCGATGGTTTGTATGGATGATATGTGAATGTTCAAAGTCCGACTCACGAACCGTCGTGTATGACAAGCACCATTGTAGAATGTGTTCCGAACATATCTGAAGGACGAGATTCTGAAAAAATATACAGAATTGTCGATGCTGCCCGTCGCCAAGGTGTGAAAATACTCGGTGTCGAACCCGATCCTGATTACAACAGGACTGTAATCACATTTGCAGGAAACCCGGAATCCGTTGAACAAGCTGCAACATGTCTCATTGAGAAAGCAATTGATGAAATCGATATGCGCAACCATACTGGAGAGCATCCTCGAATGGGTTGCGTTGATGTTTGCCCCTTTATACCAATAAAGGGCATTACCATGGAGCAATGTGCAGAAATGGCTCGTCGCGTTGCACATAATATTTCAAAAAATGAAGTTCCGGTCTTTCTCTACGGCTTTGCTGCTACTTCCGAAGATCGAACCTCACTTTCAACATTAAGGAAAGGAGAATACGAAGGATTGAAAGATCGATTGAATCAATGTTCAACGATTCATGGTGATGCAACATCCCTGCCTGACCTTGGGTCATTTGAGTGGACTGAAAAGTCGCAGAAAAGTGGTGGAATTACAATCGGTGCGAGAGATATTCTCTTGGCCTACAATGTGAATATCGATGATGCAGACCCCTATGTTGCGCAGCAGATTGGCTCTATTGTGCGCAGTTCTGGACGTTTGTTGAAATCAACGGATGGTGAGCGACGATTTCGCACGAAAGGTCTCCTCATGCATGTGCAAGGCATGGGTGTCCCTCTCGAGACGCACCAAATTAGCCAAGTGTCAATGAATCTACAAAATTACAGAATAACAAATCTGCATCATGCATTTGATACAATCGATAGTCTTTGCAAGAACATGAACAGTTCAACCAAAGGAAGTGAAATCGTTGGCTTGGTTCCACTTGATTCGATGGTCCAAGCGGGCAAATGGTACGGTGGAGAAGACCGAAGTGAATCCGAATATATTGAACTTGCAATAGCAAAATTGGGGTTGGATTCGATCAACAAATTTGAACCGAAAGAGCGAATTATCGAATATGCAATGATGGAGGAATAAAGTATGAGTTGGGCGAATAAATCCTTACGAGAATTCCAAGACGCACTTGCAAGCGACGCACCAACTCCGGGAGGCGGTTCTGCCGTTGGAGTAGCACTTGGGCAAGCTGCCGCATTGTCAATAATGGTCAGTGACCTCACACTATCAAACGAAAAGTTCGCCGACGGATGGGCGGTTGCAGAACGTGTAAAGAATATTGGAATTCCTTTACTTCATCGAGGCTTGGATTTAGCCATCGATGACAGCGATGCGTTCGATGCAGTCGTGAATTCTTTTCGACTACCGAAAGAAACTGAAGATGAGAAAAATCAGCGCAAACTTGCAATCCGTCAAGCAACCTTAGGTGCAGCCGAAGTTCCATATCAAACGGCGTTGGCTGCACTTGAATTACTTCAGTACCTTCCAGAGTTAGCTGAAAAAGGGAACGGTAATGCTGCTTCTGATGCAGGTGTTGCTGGATTGTTGGCTTCAGCAGCGCTCAAGGGTGCTGTGTTTAATGTCCAGATCAATCTTCAATCATTACCAGACGATTATGGAGTTGAGATGCGGGAAAACCTACCGTCAATAATCGAAGATGGTCGAATTTATTCGAGGAAATGCATGGACGCGGTACGTATGCAGTTATCGGACAGTTGAACCAGTCGTGATTTCACCATCAATTGTGATGAGTTTTACAGTTCCATCGTTATCGTCTGCTGCTAACATCATACCTTCACTAACAACGCCGCGGAGCGGGCGCGGTTTCAAATTCGCAACAAAAACGACGAACTTGTTGGTTAGTTCTGCCTCTGTATAGTATTCTTTTATGCCTGCACAAATTGTACGGCCATCTTCACTTCCATCATCCAAATGGACAACATACAATCGATCTGCATTCGGATGGTTTTCGACTTTGGTAATTCGACCAACCTTAAGTTCAACTTTCATGAAGGTATCAAAATCAAGATATTCAATACCTTCTGGGGCTTCTTCTTTCATATTCTTCTTCTCCTTTTTCCCACCTTTGACGGCATGAATAACATTTTTCGATTCTTTTCCATCATCAACCAACGACTGTTCCTCCTGAACAATTTCTTCCACATCGAGTCGTTTGAACAGTGGCTCATAGGTAGGCAAAATGTCTGGGACAGAAACAGTCCAATTCGTTGCATCATGCCAAGATGTTTTCTCTATTTCATGGCTTATTCCAAGCATATTCCAGAGTCTCTTTGCACTGAACGGTAAGAAGGGTTGAGTGACAACAGCGAGATAGCGACAGATTCTCCAACCGAATGCCAGTGATGAGAGAGATTCGAAGCGACCTTCAGAATCTTTTTCAGATTTCAGATGTTTCCAGGGCATAGCGGATTGCAAGAGTTGGTTCCCGTGTTGTGCGGCAGTCATTGCCGTTCGTAATGCCTCTTTGTATCGATGCTTTTCGAGTGAGGTTGTCATGTTGGAGTGCAACTGCTCAAGCGTTGAGCATAATTCTGAATGAATATCAACGCTGTCGAATGCGGAAAGGGATTCGCCTCCGGGCGTATCTGGCAACCGTGATGAGAGAGAAAGGACCCGATTCACAAAATTACCATATGTAGCGATGAGTTCATTGTTTATGCGGTCAACAAATTCATTCCAGGTAAAGTCCGTATCATGGGACTCGGGCATATTGATGCTGAGGTAATATCTCAACGTGTCTGGATCAAATCGTTCAAGGAAGGAAGGAAGCCAAATGGCATGCTTCCTCGATTTCGAAAATTGACCACCGGCAAGCATGAGATATTCCATTGCAGGTACATTGTCTTCCAGGCGCAGGTCGCCATTCATTGGCAAGGTAATTGCGTCATCTGCAGTTTTTCCGTTTCGTGCATGATTAAGACCCATGAGAATAGCAGGCCATATTACTGTATGGAAAGGGACGTTGTCCTTGCCTAAGAAATAATAATGCCGTTGGTTTTTTTCAGAATCTTCGATCCACCAATCTTCCCAAGATTTTGTTGTAGCAAAAGATTCCGACCAAATTTGTGAACACGTAAGATAGCCTTGAACAGCTTCGAACCAAACGTAAATACACTTGCCTATCCATTCATCCCCTTCAAGTGGAACTTCAATGCCCCATTCTAAATCTCGAGTGACTGCTCTCGGTCGCAATCCCATATCGAGCCATTGTTTCGTCATAGCCCGAACATTTGGTTTCCAAAATTGGTGATTGTTTGCTGCATGCTGTTCAAGTGCATTTTGAAACAAATCAAGACGATAAAAAAGATGCTCAGTATCTCGAATCTCAACCGTCAATTCTGGATTCATCTTTGAAACAGGATTTTTGAGTTCCGTTGACTCATACGTTGCTCCACACGAATCACATTGGTCACCACGTGCGCCCTCTGCTCCACATGCAGGACATGTGCCTTCGATGTAGCGATCTGGTAGGAATCTACCTCCACCACCTGGATGAATTTCAAAATACTGCTGCATTGTTCTCTTTTCAAAAAATCCTGCATTGTACAGCAATGAAAAATTTTCTTGAACATTTTCTTTGTGTCGTGGGTCGCTCGTTCGATTGAACAGTGAACCACCGTACTCAGCTCCACGCTGATCTATGTTCGGCATCCAAGTGCATCCTAAATCAAGCAATGCTTGTGCATTCACGTCGTGAAATTCATCGACAATGCTTTGTGGGGAAACCCCTTCTTGTTCTGCAGTGACAGTAATTGGTGTTCCATGTTCATCTGAACCGGAGACCATTAAAACTCGATTTCCACGAGACCGTTCAAATCGTGCATAAATATCAGGGGGGAGATAACATCCGGCTACATGGCCTAAATGGAGTGGCCCATTTGCGTATGGCCATGCTACGCAAACCAGAACATGGTCGCCATCCGACATGTTTAATCCTAACACCCATTGATTTTCAAACCAACCCATGAGGCCGTAACAAAACAACATTTTCAAGAAGCATGAGGTACTGGGTCAACCATCCAACGGACAGGAGTTCACGTTCAACATGGACCTAACTTTACTCATTTTTTATACAATACTTGCTCTTGGCGTCTCGTTCTTATGCTCAATCCTTGAGGCTGTTGTCCTCTCCATTCCAAATACCCAAGTAGCAGTATGGGAAAAAGATGGAAATAGGCGCGGAGAATTATGGAGCAAACTCAAAGCTGATGATGCTGTAAAGCCTCTTACTGCAATTTTGACTCTGAACACAATCGCCCATACGATGGGGGCTGCTGGTGTTGGTTCAGAGGTGCAAAACCAATTAGGTAATGAATATCTTACCATCGCATCCGTCGTCCTAACACTGGCTGTCTTATTCCTCTCTGAAATTATTCCAAAGACCCTGGGAACTGCTTACTGGCGTCAACTTTCACTGTTTACTGGGATTGTTTTAAACTCAATAACAATCGTTCTGGCCTTCCTTATCGTCCCGATTCAATGGATGAAGAAAGTTCTGCCAAGTGCTGATGGGCAATTGGTAACACGTGATGATTTGGTCGCTCTTGCAGATTTAGGCGAAGAGGAAGGTGCGCTAATGGAAGATGAAGAAACGGTCATTCACAACCTCCTTCGATTGCGAGAAATTCCCATCACTGAAATCATGACGCCGCGTGTTGTTGTGACTGCGCTACAACAGGATAAAACGATCAAAGAGGTCCTTGAAGAGTTCCCAGTCCTCCGATTTTCTCGGATTCCAGTATATTCTGAAAAAATCGACGACATACAAGGGTTGGTTATACGTTCTGAACTTCTCGTTTCTGCGAGCCGTGACGAATGGGATCGCAAAGTTGTTGAATTCATGAAACCCGTTGAATTCATATCGACAAACGAAAACGTCGATGCTGCCCTTGAGATGTTTCTTGATCGGCGACAACAGTTCGCCGTTGTTCAGGATGAATTTAGTGGAACATCAGGAATCATCACAATGGAAGATGTCATCGAGACTCTCCTCGGCGAAGAAATCGTTGACGAGCTCGATGAAGTTGATGATATGCGGGAATTAGCTCGAGAGAAAGCGGAATCAGGAGAAGAAGAGTGATTTCTCTCGCATCCATTCTTCGATCAACATATCTCGATGTGAATTTTTCGACTCATATGCGTGTTGTAATTTATCGGTAATGTGAAACGTGAAATCAGTGTCAATTTTGGAGTGTACATCAATTAACAACTCTGAGTGAATCTTGCCGAGCGTTGCATCGAATTTAGCTTGCACAAGTAGAGTAGGGCAGACAGGTAACCCCCAGTTTGGTGTTGCAAGGTCTCCTACGTCATTTACCTGAAAAACTGGTGGATTGAGTTTGTTGTAGTATCGCAGCAAGCGATGCATCATGGCATGATGCAAGAATGAAGGAATCTTGAGATATTCACAGGTCTGGTTGTTGATGTACTCATATGAAGTGACTGGAGATTCCAAAATCATCCCTCGAGCGTTTTTTGAGGTCTCCAACTCAGGTCGTAGCACTCTTTGGGCTACAAAACCACCTAAACTGTGTCCATGAAGAATGAAACCATTGTCCAACCAACCACGATCGTTGAAAACTTTGAGAACCTCTTCTAAATCATGACAGACATGCAATGCTGCCCAATTCGAAACACGTTTGTTACCACCATGGGCTCTCATTTCAAACAAAATACAATTGTAACCCAATCGTTCATACAGTTCACTTCGACCTGTCATATTTGCTGCACGTGAGTTCCATCCATGGATAAGAATGACAAGCGGCTTAGTTGCATCGAACGATTTCATCAGCCATCGTACTGGGTACCTCATGACAACATGTTCTTCCCACTCCCATCCTTCTGGCGATGGTTGGTCGCTTCTATGTACAGGGAGCCGTAACATGAAGCCAAGACATAACGCCAACCACAGATCAAGAACGATGAATGATAGGAGGTAGACTAGTAACTGCGTTCTATCGAGATAGGAACAAGCTAAAACAACGACGAACCAAAAGGAAAGGTGCCATACGAAAGCAGAGTGGCGATGTTTCAGCATGGTATCAAGAAGACTCATTCATCTTTTTTTGATGCTGAAGAATCCGAATCAGTCTGTTCACTTGAGTCCTCACTTTCATCATCGGCAGCATCCGATTCTTCTTGTGATTTTGCTAATTTTTCTTCTTTTGCCTTTGCCCTTTCTTCAACACGCTTCGCATATTTTTCTCCAAATTGGCTCATACTTTCGAGTCTGGCGCGGAAGCCAGAGGTTGCTTTTTCCTCTGGGATGTAACGAACCAGATAGCTAGCAAATATCAGATCGACGAGACCTTGGTTCAAATCGCTGTTGCGAGTAAATTGCCAGTTGACAATCCATAAAATCATGAAGACCACTCCAAGGGATGTCATGACAATCGGCGCTGTACCCCCATCAGAGAGTTGTCCTGCTTGCGTAAAAATCATTAAGAGGCCAATGAGGAAAAGCAGGCCCAGGTTATTTACGAACAAACCATGAATGAAAATTGGCTTTGAACCATCTCCACGGACATAACGAGTGGACGATGTGTATTGGCCAAGGTTGCGACCCGTATACATTGGAAGGAAAATGGCATTGAAAAAGAGTGTAAGTATGGCAACAATAAACAAAATGGTTGTCTCCAGACCTCCGCTTTGTCCCCCAGTAAAGGCGGACATGAATAATGCGGTTATCAGGATGGAAAAGTTTGCGAGGAAATTCACCCACCAGCTGATGACACGACTGAGTTTAGGTGCGATCTCAAATTCAGATGACAATCCTTCAGGACGAGGTTTTTTTGTCCGCGCTTTTTTGGGTTTCTTTTCCTTCTTGGGTTTGGCCGGTGCAGATTTGGGTTCTTTCACAGGCTTGGCCTTTGCAACTTTCTGGGCCTTTTGGGCAACTTTCTTCGAAGCGCCTTTTTCATTTGATTCAACTTTATCGAGTAGTCCCATATTCTCGCCTCATTCACGTGTACATTTCAGAAATTTGCTTGTAGATTGTAAAGTTCTCTGATTCTACAAACGATTGGATGGAAGCATCAGGCATGTTTCCAAGTTGTTCATCGATAATCTGGAAGAAAATACCACGTTGTTCATCATCAATAGCACGAGGATCTTCACCCACCTGTTTGAACAATTCGAAGCCATCGGACGCAAGGAACGTTTGAATGGCATCTTCTGGAAGTTCATCACCCAATAAATCGTTAACAATTTCAAAGAATTGAGAAAACAAGGCATCTGCTTCGTCGTCGCTTTCACTTGCTTCGGCTTCCATTGGCTCATCATCGGATTCGTCGCTTGAAGGGGGTGTTGATACGGGCTCGCTCATAAGTGAACGACGTTCTTGCATCAATTTTTCAAGTTGAGGAACAATCATTCGCAATGTTTCCTTGTCGCCATCGGCTTTCGCCTCTTTGTATTGCGGTTTTAATTCTCGAATTAAATTCTCAACTTCCGTGAGGCGGTCAGTCTCTTCGACTTCAGCATCGAGCAACTCAACAGAGGGAGCACTTCGAGCAGCATTGAGAGCGTCTTCACGTTCTTTTTTCCTCAAAACGATGATGTCCCGATCAAGTTCATGCCCAAATCGATCTGCGTATCTGTCGAGAAGTGAACCGGACTCTCCAGAACCGATACGGTCAATTGCCCCATAGATTTGCGGCAGTGGTTTTGCTGAACGTTTCGCCCACAGCTCACCGTATTCGTTTGTCTCTTCAGTGGATTCAGGTAAAGCCGATGTTTGAGAGACTGGTGATGGAACTGTAGGGAGCGGTGCTGGAGCGGGAGATGGGGGCAACGCAGGTTGTGCTGTAGGGTCGGGCGTGGATGCGGCTGGAACCGGTGGAAGCGCTCCATCGGGCAAAGGAGGGAGGGGAGCCTCTGGGAGTGGTGGCATGTTCGGAAGTGGAGGCAATGGAGATGGTGGTGCTTGTCCGGATTTATTCTTTTTCCGACGTCGCATATGCTCACCTCTATTCTGACTGGATGCTATTCTACCCTTGAACCTTACCACAATTAGAACAAGAAATTGCGAATCCTTGGATGGTCAGGGTTGAACTATACTCGCCCATCCTTTGAGACTAAGAAACGTTGCAGATGACTCAGAGACGTGCAATCGATCACCTTTTGCAACATCGTGTTGATCTTCGCCAAACCTCAAAACGGCATCATCCACAGTTATTTCTACGTCAATCGATTTGTCTTTCCCAAATACAAACGCTTCACTCAATGCATCAAATGGATTAGGCCCCTCAGGGTCAAGTCTCTCTAGAGGAAATTCTGTAACACGCATGCCTGTCTTTCCGTGCAACGACGTTGGCCAACGTATTTGCCTCCGAACATCGATTGTAACAACTTCATCTGTTTCCCCTGCAGCACCAAGAACAATGGATGAATCCGATTTCACGAGATTCAAAAAAAGGGCTTGATGGGCTCCCAATCGAGAGATTTGACCGTTGATAACGGCATTTCGTCGCTCAGTGTGGAGAAACATATCTGCCAGTTTCCGTATACTTGCCGGACCTTTGCCGGGTTTCCCTTCGCGCTGGAGATGGTCTTTCAATCCAAGATGGAGTTGTTTCATCTCTTTCGATGCGTTTTCATCATTCTCTGCGATTCGAACAAGTTTATCGATAAGCAACGGGACTTGTTGCCGAATTCGTTTTGTCCACCCATTTGCACTCGCATCATGGAAGCGTGTTAATCCACCTTGAACATCAACGCCTTCTCCACGAATGAATGAGACAAGTTCCCGCCGAGCCTCAGAATCGAGATGAAACAATGATGGATCTCGATAGTGAAGGTGGAATCCACGATGACCGGAGAAGGTCACCTGCAAGAATGATTCATCAAATCCAAATTCAGGTTCCAAAAAATCGTTCCATAATGCGTGCGCCTGGTCGCGAATAACATCCAACATCGCAGGAAAATCACGGTCTGTAACGCCCGGTAGGTGATCACCATCCAAATCAAAGATTAAGTCAGCACCATGCCAAATCTTGTCGTTCATTTTGAGTTCGTATGGTTTCTGCCAATAAGCAGTTGAGTAGAAGCATGAATGCATGGCACGATCCGATAAGAAGTGACGAAGTTCTTGCTCGTTTCGAAACGATTTATGTCGAAGAGGAGGACTTCCTCCAAACGGAATAAACATCCATTCTCTCTTGGGCATTCGTGGTGGACGCCAAAATTTAGATGTTCGGTAATATTGACCGAACCGGTGTGCAAATCGTGCCCATCCGGTTGAAGCCATACCAAACCGTAGTGGTGACAGTTTTTGAACGAAACCCTAGTCTTTCTTCATGTAGAATTTTTGTTCGGTTTCTCCGACAACTGTTACAGTGTCAGCACCTGTTTGTTCAACGTAGTGATCCCAACAATAGTAATGCTGATTGTGGACCATTGCCGCACCAAATGTAAGCCGTGTGCCACAATCATGACAACGCGGACCAATTTCACCATTAGGGGCTTGTGCGAGTTGTACGTGCTCATGTGGCATTATCTCACCTGATTGCTGCAAGAAGTCTCGGTTCTAAAATGTCGTGATGGATTCTGTTCATGCCGACACGGTACTGTTGCTGACCCATTCAAGCAAATCCAGTGCTACCTCGCACGATTCACGGACTTCAACATTGTCATCTGTAAGGTATTTTTCCAAAACTGGCACGGCATCTCTGTTGCCTATGGCACCAAGTGCTTCTGCAGCCTCGTGACGTACCATAACGTGTTCTGATGAATCGGAAAGAATCTCGATGAGCGTAGGTAATGCTTCGTCCATTTGCATCTGGCCTAAGACGTAGGCCAGTTCATGCCGCAAAAGAGCGCTCTTTGATTCAAATGCTTCGCATAGTACAAGACAGGACTCCTCATTCCGTATATTTCGCAACTTGAAAACTGCTCTCATGCGTTCGAACATTTTCTCTTCCTCATTATGAAGCGTAGCCCGTAGATTTTCAATTTCCACAGTTTCAAAAGGTGGGGCGGGGTCGACGGAACCATATTCACTGGTTTCTGGTCGCTGCTCCACCGTTTTCACTCCTGTGCACCAATGAAGACTAAATTGCTCACATCAAAATCCTCACGAATCAATCCGAGTTCCTGACCTTCTTTGAGGAATTGCCGTATCGATTCTCTGCCCTCTGGTTTGTAATCGATGGTTCGGTCGTTAACGTACATTGTAACGAATTTTTGATTGGTTTCATCATCAATACCCCTACCCCATGCTTTGGCAAACTCAAGGGCATCATCAGGATGCTCGATCGAGTGTTCAATGCTCATTTTGGTATACATGGTGATGTCTTCCATGATGGTTTGTCCAAGATCTCTTCTCACCACATTTCCACCCAATGGCATTGGTAGACCATCGGTTTTCTGGTTCCACCAAACACCAAGATCAATCAGGACGTTCAGATCGTGCTCGACATAGGTGAGTTGCCCTTCATGGATGATAAGCCCGCATTGGTATGTATCGTCGAGAATACGTGGAATAATCTCATCGAATGGGACGACTTCAACATTCACATCACCCCACGCCAATCGTAAACCAAGGTAGGCAGAAGTTTTCATACCAGGAACAGCAATTGTCGAAGATTTTGCTTCGTCAAGGGTGAGGCCAGACTTTGCGACAATCATCGGGCCGTAACCTTCACCCATGGATGCCCCGCAATTCATCAGCGCGTAATTGTGTGCAATCTCGGGATAGGCGTGAATTGAAACAGCTGAAACCTCGAGTTCCTGATTCATTGCTCGATGATTGAGTGTTTCAATGTCTTGTAATTCATGGACGAACTTGTATCCCGGCGTTGGAAAAGCATTGGTTGTCATAGCGTGAAACATGAATGCATCATCAGGGTCAGGTGAATGCCCGATTCGAACAATGAGGTTGCCATCTTCATCTCGGGGGAGTTGCGTCATACAACAACCAAGTGCATTCCCTTCAAGAACCAACCGCATCATTTTGAAAACAAAATTTAGTTATTAGGAACGGATTGTTTATGTATTTCTTGAAATAGTTTCGAACATGGAAACAAGGCCGGGGCTAAGAAGCAGTCTCTTTGTCCTTGCCATCACATTCACACTGCTCAGCCTGACTTCTGCGGCGGCTCAGGAGAATCTGTTCTTTGTTGACTCTGTTGAGATACCGGATTCCGAGCCCGGAAAACGGACCATTGAAATGGACCAAACTGGGGCTTTTTATGCATCCCAAGGGAAAACAATTTACAAACTGTCTCCAAATCTAACGATTCTTGAACAACGATCCCTAGCAAACGAAATTCTCTCAACATCGATTTCACCTGATTCCTCAAAACTTGCCGTCACCCTACGTTCACCTGTTCAAGGTATTGATTCTGTCTTTGTTTTATCGACTGGAGACTTGAGCACCCTTGCTTCTAGCGACCTTACAGAATCCAATGCATACCTCCTCCAATGGTCACCAAATGGAGCAAAGTTGTTGACCAACGCCCCAGAAAATGGAATTATCGAGTTGAATCGTGATAACCTGGAGCAGGAACAACTCTACACAGGCAACCATACAGATGACGTTGTATGCCTCGATGTCTCAAAAGAGAGTGGCTCCATTCTCAGTGTCGACGTTCAGGGGAACGTTCATTTGTGGAACAATCCGGGTGGAGAAATTTATTATGATGCTGTCACAGATTCAGAGGTTCTTGATTGCAAAATCGAACCAAATGATCAATACTTTGCTGTTTCAACAAAAGAAAACGGCATTCGGAGGTGGACTTTTTCCGGAACGGAACTCAAACCAATCGACTTCAACAATGCTCTCGATTTTGAATTTGGACAAAAACCGAATACACTCGTCATTCATACAAAAACATCACATAATCGATTGGTTCAGTATGATATCGTAAATGATGAAATGCTCGATCAAATTACAATATTCCACGAGTTTGATGATTTTGTTGTTGTCAACTCTGACACGAACTCAATCAAATCGGTCGTGTTCGATTCGAACGTTGATTACATCGTCAAATATGGAAACGAAGTTCAACGGCCAGGTACAGGCGTCTCTGGCATCGACACAGACGGCGACGGCATTCCTGACTCACTTGACGAAGATATTGATGGAGATGGAATAGAAAATAGTTGGGACTTAAATTGTATTGATATTGGAATTGAGTGTGAGTACCTTCCTGATGAAGATTTCATGCGTACAATTGATTTGTACGTCAATGAAACACATCTCAACATGCGACAAACGTTTACGTTGAATAAGCAATTCTCTTCGAGCATACGGGACCTAGCTCGGTTCTCTCTGAATGATGATATCCGACTCACATCTGATGAAACACAACACTTTGCTGATTCCATTTGTGAAAACATTAACACAAATGATGCAAGCATATTCTTGTTATCGCAACTCGCCCTTGAAAATGCATCACTTCGTTTTGATGAAGCATATTGTACGATTGACGATGGGATGACACTCACACCTGCGGAAGACCGCGTGTCACACATTCGATACACAATCCATTATCGATATGCATTCGAGGGCTTGCAGTCAATTGATGCCGTATCTGTTGATATCATGAACCATCGGTTTCCAAGTTCTGGCAGCATAACCGAACTCAGTGAACAACATCCAATCCTGATTCAAATCGGAGGAGAGTCCATCGTTTCAGAAAAATATTCACCTTGGCATGTACAAGAGGAGATAATCACCTTCAAACTTCAATCAACTCAAGAAGATGAAACTATCATTTCTCCTGAGAATCTATTCAATTCGCCGATTACGTACGTTGTTCTCCTCATGGGAATAATCGTTATTGGTGTTGTAACACAACGTTTGTATGATCAGATGACCAAATCAGGTTATGACATCGAATTGGATGATGAGGAAGATGACGCACTCAATGAGGAAATCGAAAACATCTACGAAGAAGTCTATGAGGATGAATGGGAAGATGATATTACCAGTAAACCTGGTGAAATAAAGGCCGGGAAACGCGTAGTTACGGCTCCAAGCAAGCAAGTTGCAGTTCGAAAGAAGAAAAAGGCGGATGCCCAAAGAATACTCGAAGAGTCATCAAATGAAGTTGTACGCAAAAGGAAGGCTCGCAAACCTTCACCTGATGCGATAAAAACCAAGCGTCGGAAATTAAGTGACACATCTACTCGGGACGCACAGCCAAGAAAACGTCGTTCAGTTAAGCGAGCTGTTCAAGTCGAGGATGAAAAAGATGAAACCGTGAAACGGTTCGTATCAGAGTCACCAAAGGAATGAGATGTGATCCTTCATACCGCAGCATCGTGTGAGAAATTCCTGTAATCCTTTAACATGTTCATCATCCAGACGGTTAAAGACTTCACCAAAGTATTTGTTCAATCGGGTTAAGGACATGTCAGAATGAAGGTGCGCATGGAGAAGTACTTTTTCACGAGTTAATGAATCTGATTCAAAGGAATTTAATCTTTCCAGTAATGCGGTGTGTGCGGCTTTGACAGCATCAATTGGGGTGTCCTTACGAGCGGCGAATACACCGAATACCATTGGTTGACCTGTAAGGTCCAACCATGCTTGACCGAGGTCTAAACGAACCAGTTCAGGATTCGATTTTGCTCGATCGAGAGCCCTGTCACCAATAAGGAGAGCACCATCACATCGTTCGAGCATGGAATCCAAATCCGGACCCATTTCAACCGGCCGAGGATCGATTCCACGCTCTCTGAAAAGATATTTCAGGAGGGCAACCGAAGATGAAGAGTCTGTGGGTAAGGCAATGTCGCGCATTTCTTCCAAAGGGCGGCTCCCAAATACAAGGACACTTCCGACTTCTCCCTTTGAACAGATACCAATTTCTGGTACGAGCGCTAGTTCATCGCTATGTTTTGCATAATCCGCAGCAGGAATAGGTGCGAGAACACAGTCCCTGCGCAAGAGATGTCCTGTCAGCCACGATGGGGGAGCGGGTAAGACATTGAAGGATTCATCAAGGCCTACAAACAATGGATCACAATTCATGAAGGCGACGCGGCCGATTGTTTTCATCCAGAGGGGGGAATTTGTCAACACATCGATCATCTCATGCCATTGGTAACCGCTTGACCGGCTCAGGTGGAATATATTCAGAAAAGTGAGTGTACGTTGTATTGCGTTTAATCGGCGTACATTTTGCATTGTGGATGAGTTTTGCAAGTTGCTGAAGGTCGTGTGTCAACGGTGTGGTTGAACCTGCAAGATGCATAATGGATTCTTGTTGAACCGTTCCATCAATGTCATCGGCCCCAAATTGTAGCGCTAATTCAGCAAGTTCATCGCCAATATTCATGCGATAGGCTTTGATGTGGGGAATGCTCTCAAGCAAAATCCTTGATACTGCGATCACTCGTAAGATTTCCTGTCCAGTCGAAAGTTGAGCCATGGGGAGACGTGTTGAATCAGGCAGGAATGGATAAGGAACAAAACATTGGAATCCGTTTGTTTGATTTGCTAGGTCTCTTAGTTTCAAGATGTGGTCAACTCTCTGGGAGGCTGTTTCGATTGTACCAAAGAGCATTGTGCAGTTGCTGGGAAGACCAAGTTCATGCGCAGTTCTGTGAATGTCCAGATATTCTTGGCTTGACTCTTTCCCGTTGCATATGACTGCTCGAACCTCATCATCAAGAATCTCTGCACCGCCGCCAGGAAGCGATGTAAGGCCTGCTTTCTTCAACACATCGAGTGTCGTTCCAATTGAAAGATTCGAGATTTCAGCAAGATGCTTGATCTCAACTGCTGTTAATGCCTTGATGGACACGTGTGGATGTTCTTTGCGAATGCGCTTGAAGAGTTCTGAATAGTGTTCGACAGTCCATTCCGGATGAAGGCCCCCAACAGAGTGTACTTCATCGACAAAAGGTGAAAATTTGGTTAATTCTTCCATGTAAGCGTCGATGGATAACGCATACGCATCATCTGCTTTTGGTCCTCGTCGAAATGCACAAAAGCGACAGGCTAGAACGCAGACATTTGTTTGATTAATGTGGACATTTGAATTAAAAAATGCCTTGTCACCAAACATTGCAGTTTTGAAATGATGGGCTAATTTTCCGATCTCAAACAAATTTGGTTCTTCAAAGAGTTGTATTCCATCAGCATGATCGAGTTCTTGGTCATCAAGAATTATATCAACGATTCTTTGAACAGATTTTGCCCACTCATCGTTCTTCAGTTTGGTTTTGAGAATAGCCCTCCAATCTGGATTGCGGCCGGCTACATCAGGTGTAGAGGACCATTCTTTCATGGTAATCCCTTGGACTCATTCTTCATGAAGATGTGCATGCAACCATGTTCAGTGACGAATCTTAAAGAAACCTGAATTCATCATGAATTTCCGGAACTCTTCAACCAAGAACACCGTTGAAGCTACCAAAACCAAAACCAGCCAATCGATGCCTTCGAGTGGTGTTGTACTGAGAAGATTTCCAAACTCGATACCGATAATTGGAAGTTGGAATGTGGCGAAATGAACGAACAAGAAGAGAAGGAACCCAGAAGCAAGAATGGCGTAGTTAATTGCGCGGTTTGAGAACAAACCTAACGAGAAGAGACTTTCCTTTTCAGATCGGCAATTCAGAACATTGAACAACTGGTAGACAATAAACACAGAGAAAGTCATGGTCTGGGCGGAAGCGAATGTCGAATCTGCATACGAACTCCATGCACTTAATGCAGGCTCGTTCCCTGCTTCACAATCCGCAACGGAAAAACCGGCATCTGCTTCGGTTGCAAACGGAGCGAGGGTACATTCGTTTCCATACACACCGCCACCAGCGAGATAGAAAACAATTAACGTTCCAATGACCATAACTGCACCAAGATAGAAAATAAGGCTGATGTCCTTTGGACTCGGCAATCCTTCATCGACTGGACGAGGTGGTCGAGCCATGACATCCCCGTGGCGTTTTTCAACACCAAGAGCAACTGCAGGTGGACCGTCCATCAAGATGTTGATGACGAGAATTTGTGTCGCTGTTAATGGCAATTCCCAGCCAAAAATGAACGTCGAAATAACGATGAGTGCAACTGCAGCGACATTTGTCGATACTTGATAACGAACAAAGTTCCGAATATTCTGATAGATTTTCCTACCTTCCTCAACTGCATGAACAATGTTGGCAAAATTATCATCTTGCAGTACCATGTCTGCAGCATCTTTGGCAACATCCGTTCCTGCTACACCCATAGCGATTCCAATATTCGCACCTGATAATGCAGGAGCATCATTGACACCGTCACCGGTCATAGCAACAATTTCGCCTTGTTCTTGAAGGGATGAAACGATACGCATTTTCTGGTCAGGAGTGACACGTGAAAAAATTGCTTTTTCGACATTCATTGAGAGTTCATCATCGGACATGCTGCGTAAATCGGCTCCGCTAACTGGCTCAAATTCAGCGCCGTTTATCGATAGCTCTTGTCCAATGGATGATGCTGTCATGTGATGATCTCCCGTGATCATCTTGACCTTGATACCAGCATCCTGACAGATCCGAATCGCTTCCTTGACTTCAGGTCGGGGAGGGTCCATGATACCAACAAGACCAAGGAAAATCATATCACTTTCAACAACCGATACGTCGGTAATGTCCTCATCAGCGCCAAGTTTTTTCGCCGCCAAAGCGATGACACGCATTGATTGGGAACCCATTTCTTTGTTTCTTTTTGATGCTTCCTTCAGGTCATCCTCTGAAATTTTCACCAACTCGCCGTCCAAAAAGCGGTGCGTTGTAATTGGAACAAAACCTCCAGCAGCACCCTTTGCAAAGACCCAGCGTTCACCTTCGTATTCGTGAATGACAGACATTCGCTTTCGTTCTGTGTCAAAGAAAAACTCATGGATGCGAGGATGACGCTGGGAAAATTTACGCACTTCTCCGTTCAATTTCCAGCCGAGAACTGCGCATGCAGAGTCAGTTGGATCACCAATAGCCGTCCAACGCCCGTCATTCTTACTGATCTGTGAGTTGTGACATAACGAAAGACATGCTGCAAGCAATCGGAATCCGGGATTGGATTGAAGGGTTGACATTGTCTCTTCATCGAGTTCAGTTCCATTAACACTCAACGCACCTTTTGGATTGAAGCCGTCCCCGGTTACGCCGTAGTATCCATCGACAGCGTGGAGTTGGCGAACTGTCATCTCGTTCTTCGTGAGCGTACCAGTTTTATCGGAACAAATGACAGTCGTCGAACCAAGTGTCTCAACAGCCTTCATTCTACGAACAATTGCTTTGTGTCTTGCCATATTTCGCATACCAAGAGATAGCGTAATGACAAGAATGATCGGCAAGCCTTCAGGTACGATTGCGACAAAGATGGCGATGGCTGTGATGAATTGCTTGATCGCAACATCGCGCAACGGAATAGGGCCACCATAGGCAAGAATCAACTTGATGGAGACAAGGAGAACTGCTACGACGAGAGCAATAAAACCAAGGAATCTACCCAAGGACTCCAGCTTAAGTTCGAGAGGCGTTTTAGGAGTTTGTGCTTCTGAGATGTCGCTTGCGATTCGTCCGAGTTGCGTGCTCATGCCAGTTTCAGCGACAACACCGACCGCACGTCCTGTTGCGACTGTGGTGCCCATGTACAACATATTCCTACGATCTGCTAGAAGTGTGTTAACATCTATAGAGTCGAGATGTTTTGTAATTGGTTCTGATTCACCTGTCAGAGCAGATTCATCGACCCTACACTGATACACTTCAAGCAACCGTATATCTGCTGGTACGTTGATTCCCTCTTCTAACTTAACAATGTCTCCAGGGACCAGTTCTGTCGTAGGAATTTCTGATTCAAATCCGTCTCTGAGCGTGATTGAATTGGAGATGCTCATTTGTTTAAGAGCGTCCATAGCTTGTTCTGCTTGTCCCTCCTGCCAAAAACCGAAGAATGCATTCGCTGTCAATACGAGGAAAATAAAGATCGCATCTCCGGGGTGGTCAGGCTTGATTGCTAAGGCAATAAGGGCAGCTGCAATCAGAAGATAATTGAGTGGATCGTTGTATTGCGAGAGAAATCGAAGAAAGGCAGGCGTTGGTTCGGGCTGGTCGAGTTGATTTGGACCGTATTTCTTCATTCTCGAATGAATTTCACTTTGTGTTAATCCGTTTGGACTTGCATCCAAGACCGAAAGAACTTCGTCATCGCTCATCGAGTGCCAGTTCTGTTGAACCAAAAGAATCACCTCAGAAGTCGACTTGGACTCCAGTAGGTTACCCTTTCTTGGTGGCTTTATGATTTTGATGGAGGAAATCCCATGAAATACTTCGCATGAATTTGTGCAAGAAGAAGGGCCGAATCTTTCTCAAACTCCCTTGATTTGGAACCAATATGTCCGCGGAACACAACCCCTACATTCCAGCGGATGAAGAACCCAAAGAGCTCACACTCCGTGTCCTCATCGTCGGTGTTCTACTCGGCATCTTAATGACAGCAGCCAATGCGTATCTGGGACTTTATGCTGGAATGACAGTTTCAGCGAGCATACCAGCAGCGGTTATGTCGATGTTGATCTTGAGAAGTTTGTTCAAAGACGTGAGCATCCTCGAAAACAATGCAGTACAGACCATGGCTAGTGCTGGTGAATCTCTAGCTGCCGGTGTCATTTTTACCGTTCCTGCCATGTTGGTGATCGGTATATGGGTGGAGATAGAATGGTTTCCAACACTATCCATCGCTCTTCTAGGTGGCTTGCTTGGAACGATGTTTACCATTGCATTGCGCCGGTTGTTCATTGTCGAGGAAGCATTACCCTACCCCGAAGGTGTTGCTTGTCGAGAGGTACTCGTTGCAGGAGAAGAGGGTGGCAGTGGTGCTCTGGCGATCGTCTACGCACTTGGTATAGGTGCGCTCTACGGACTCATGGTCAAGGGTTTCAAAGTCACACACCACTCCGCAGAAGTTGCTTTTGAATTTATGAAAACAAGAATGTATGCTGGGATTGACCTCTCTGTGGCCTTGCTTTCCGTTGGATTCATTGTCGGAATCCGTATTGCATCGTTTATTTTCTTGGGAGGAATTCTTGGATTTGGGATTCTTGTTCCTCTCTTTGGATATCTCAACGGTTGGCCAGAATCACCAACGCTTGCAGGTGGATTTGACAAACTCTGGTTGGAGCAGGTACGCTATGTTGGTGTTGGAGCAATGGTAGTTGGTGGAATTTACACACTGTGGAGTATGCGAAAAACCATCATAACTGGATTAAAGAAGTCCTTTGTTCAAAGCGAATCCGATACCGAACTCCATTTACGAACGGAAAAAGATCTACCGCTGAAGTGGGTTACGGTTGTTTGCGGAGTTCTTGTCGTCTTGACATTCTTCTTTTATTGGCTGATTACGGGATCACTGGTTCTTTCACTTGCTGGAGCGCTGTTCCTGGGATTTGTTGCGTTCTTTTTTGCAGCAGTAGCTGGCTACATTGCAGGGGTCGTAGGATCAAGCAACTCTCCTGTTTCAGGGATGACGATTGCAACGTTGTTGTTTACTGTCGGATTGGTTTGGATTGTCGGCTCCTTAATTCTCGGTCTATCGCAAACAGAACTCATGTATGCAACATTGCTCATAGCAGCAGTCGTGGCAAGTAGCGCTGCTATTGCTGGCGACGTCATGCAGGATCTGAAGACAGGTCATATGGTAGGCGCAACGCCTTGGCGTCAGCAAATTGCGGAGATTGTTGGAGTTGTTACCGGTGCGTTTGTTATTGGTCCAACGATTGCTCTTCTCCACAACGCTTTCCAAATATCATCGACAGCTTGCCAAGCAACAAACGAACGCATTCTCGCCGCAGGCAATGGTGGAGAGTTGTATGATTGCAGTGAGGCATTGTTCGCTCCACAAGCTGAACTCATTGGGGCGATTGTCAAAGGCGCTTTTGTCGGCGACATGAACCTGCCAATGGTTTTCCTTGGTGCCGCACTCGCTGTCGTTTTGATTCGTCTTTCAATGCCAGTCATGTCCGTAGCAATTGGAATTTATCTTCCGCTCAAACTCAGTGTTCCAATCATGCTTGGAGGTATTTTGTCCTCACTTGCTATCGGTGCGGCTTACTTACGCGTGGATGGGTCACTTGACAGTGAACCATCGAGTGAAGCACTGGAAGCAGCATCCGATGTCGAAAGCAGAGGTGTTCTCATTGGTGCAGGCTTTATTGCAGGGGAATCAATCCTTGGTGTTCTCATCGCCGTTCTCATTGTACTCAACATCAATCTCGACAAGATTTTCGGTATCCACGAGTTATCACAAGGAATGTCACTCTTGTTCTTTGCGTGGTTCGTAGGCGTGTTCATATGGCTTGCAACCAGGGCACTACCGGACGGTGGAAATCTAGCGAAGGAAATATTCGCTACAGCAACACATTCAGTCAAAAAATTCGTTCGTTCTCTACTCCCGCAATCAAAATAATCTGACGGTAATTATCAAAGGCTCAAAGCGATGGCCATTGTTTATTGGTCTGTATGTCTGCATCAATCACGGAATTGGAGGAACTCGCTCGACGTTGTCGAATTGAAATTGTCAAAATGGTTCATCGCGCTCAAGCGGGCCATCCTGGCGGCTCACTTTCGGAAATCGACCTCATGGCTGCATTGTATTCAACTTCATTGCGAGTACGGCCAGAAGAACCGGACTGGCCGGATCGTGATCGATTTATTCTTTCTAAAGGCCATGCATCACCTGGAATGTATGCTATTCTTGCAGAGAAGGGATTCATCCACCACGATGACCTACACTCGTATCGAGTACTTGGAGGAATATGTCAAGGACACGTCGATATGAAGTGGTGCCCAGGTGTTGATTTCAGTGCAGGCTCGCTTGGAATGGGCCTCTCTTTCGGCATGGGTTGTGCACTGGCTGCACGAATCGATGGAAGTGAGCGACGTGCGTTTGTCATGTTAGGCGATGGTGAGATACAGGAAGGGTCGATATGGGAAGCGGCAATGGCAGCAACGCACCATGAACTCGGAAACCTGAAAGTAATTCTTGATCGAAACAGAATCCAGAACGACGACTTTTGTGAAGCACAAATGCGTATGTTCGATATACCAGCAAAATGGAAGGCGTTCGGCTGGAATGTGATGGAGATTGATGGACACGACATGCAAGATGTTGTCAAAGGGATTGAATTTCTCGACAATACAAACGACGGCCCATCGATTTTGATTGCTCACACCATCAAGGGCAAAGGTGTATCCTACATGGAAGACAATCCATCGTTTCACGGAGCTGCACCGAACGATGAGCAATTTTCTCAGGCAATGGCTGAATTGGGGGCAATCGAATGACACGAATGGCAGCAACTCGGGATGGTTACGGCCAGGCATTGCTTGAACTGGCAGAAAATGAGAAAGTGGTCGTTCTTGAAGCAGATTTAGGAAAATCAACGAAGTCTTTGCATTTCCGGAAACAGTATCCTGATCGAACAATCTCTTGTGGTATAGGCGAGCAAAACATGCTGCTCGTGGCTGCAGGAATGGCATCCAGTGGCTACATTCCATTTGCCTCAACATTTGCGATATTCACCGAACGAGCGTTTGAGCAAATGCGAAATGGCGTAGCCCGGCCAAACCTTCCAGTCCATTTGTGTGGTTCCCACGGTGGAACACACACGGGTACCGATGGTTCATCCGCACAATCCATTGAGGATTTAGCGATATACCGAACGCTACCAAACGTTACTGTTCTCCATCCATGCGATGATGTAAGCACTCGACTGTTAACCAAACAACTTGCGTCCTCAAACAATCCATCCTACATGCGAACCGCACGAAACAAAACACCCGTTATCTACGACGATGTTGATGAAACCTCCATTCAAGTTGGGAAGGGAATCGAACTACGCACCGGTGGTGACGTTGCGATTATTGCATGCGGAGTATTGGTATCCGAAGCACTCAATGCTGCAGATATTTTGCGTCAATCAGGAATTGAAGCAACAGTGATTGATATGCACACCATCAAACCACTCGATACAGAATTGGTTGACAAGGTTGCATCTCGTTGCGGGGCAATTGTAACGGCAGAAGATCATTCAATCATAGGAGGTTTGGGTGGTGCAGTCGCTGAACATCTTTCCAGTTCATCGTTGACTCCATTGGAGCGTGTTGGTGTTAAGGATCGATTCGGAGAATCTGGACAAGCGGATGAGATGCTTGAACTCATGGAGTTGAATGCTCCTCACATTGTCAAAGCTGTTCAAAGGGTCGTCAATCGGAAATGATTGGACCATCATGTTCATGAATCGTCAATCTGAGCAGGCTCCATGGAGTTCTTCCTCGATACTGCTGATGTTGACGAAATACGTGAAATTGCCGCCTGGGGAATCCTTGATGGTGTGACAACAAACCCTTCCCTTATCAAGAAAAGCGGTCGCGATTTCAAAGAAGTTGTTGGAGAGATTGCTGGCATTTGTTCAGGACCGATTTCCGCTGAAGTTACTGCAATGGATACGCAAGGAATGCTTGACCAGGCACGTCAATTAAAGTCTGAATTACCTGAAAATGTTATCATCAAGATTCCTTGCACCCCAGAAGGGCTTGCAGCAACCAAAGTTTTGACCGAGGAAAGAATCGACACCAACGTTACACTGATCTTTTCCGCTTCTCAGGCACTGATGGCAGCCAAAGCAGGGGCTACCTACGTTTCACCATTCATCGGTCGCATCGATGATACTGGGCACGATGGAATGAACCTCATCGCAGAAATCATGGAGACTTGGGAAAAATACGATGTTTCGACAAAAGTGCTTGCAGCATCGATTCGTCATCCGACCCACGTGCTCCAATGCATGCAACTTGGCGCTCACACGGCAACAATGCCAGCGAAAATTTTCAGGCAACTGATGAAGCATCCGCTTACAGACAAGGGCTTGGACGGATTCATGCGAGACTGGGCTGAAGTAGAAGCCGCAGGCAAGGCATAATCAAACAACCTTTCGAAAAGGAGCCTTCATGAATGATGGGGCACCAGACCAAACCAACGAGGGAGTGCTGTGAACGATATTCAAGAGCGTCTTCAAAAACTCCTCGATGGGGAGTTGGATGCAGTTGAAGTTGCAGAAGATCCTGCACTTGCATCTCTCGCTGACCGTCTATACGGAATCAAGATAAAGCCAGTTCAACCAAAGAAATTGCGAGATTTTGAAGAGACAACTGCACTGCCATCGGCACCACTGCCTGCGACGGATATGATGATTGAAGTCATTGGAGACGTTGCGCTTGACATACCTCCCGCACCAGCTGCAAATTTGCCATTACCGTCACCCTTACCGGAAGCCAAAGATTCGGCCACCAAGAAATCCTTTGGTGCAGTGAGTTATGTCTCGATGCTTGCTTTGTTCGCAGTTGTGATGAACATGTTTGGGTATCTCCACTCACTCGTTGGTTCAATGTGCACCAATGCATGTGCAAATGAAGGACATACGAAAATTAACCTTCTTGATATTTACAGACTCGATTCAATCAATGGATGGAGTCTTCCTGTCACAGAAGGCGTGATTGGAATTCCTGATATTATTGCTTGCTTCGGATTACTTGGAATAATCTTTGCGATGCGCAAGAAATCTTGAACAAACACATGAGTGATTCTCCGTCATCTTGATGAGCAAGCGATGAAAGGCCGTGATATGGGCAAACCAGCCAAAGCCAAGCGTGGCATACCAAGCAAAGTTGAAGATTTCAATGCTTGGTATCCGTTTATCGTTGAAGCTGCTGAACTTGTCGACAAGCGATACCCAATCAAGGGTATGGATGTCTGGAGGCCCTACGGCTGGAAAGCAATGCGTCAAATAGACGCTTTGACACATTCTGAAATGGATCGTACTGGTCACGATGAAGTCAACTTTCCACTACTTATCCCAGAAGACTTGCTTGAGAAAGAGAATGCTTTGGTAGCTCGCCTCAAGCGTGCTCGAGAAGAAGGTGTTGACCCCGATGAACTGCGAGATGAGGACGAAGAAGCTGGCTTCAAAAAAGAAGTCTATTGGGTTAAGCATGCAGGAGAGAATGAACTTGACATTCCGATGTTTCTTCGACCAACTAGCGAGACTGCGATGTATACGATGTTCCCACTCTGGATTCGCAGCCACAAAGATTTGCCACTCAAAGTGTACCAGATGGTCAATACATTTCGTTACGAAACAAAACAAACACGTTCGTTTATTCGTGTTCGAGAAATTCATTTCTTTGAGGCACACACCGCACACGCTGATGAAGCAGATGCAACGCGTCAAATTGAACAAGATTTGGAAATCGTTGATCGACTGATGGAAAAACTATGCTTACCGATAATCAAAGCAAAACGTCCAGTTTGGGACACATTCCCGGGTGCACATTACACTATAGGCATCGATGCTGTCATGCCAAACGGCCGAACGTTGCAAGTTGCGAGTTGCCATCACTATCTCGATCAATGGGCGAAAGCGTTTGATATCACCTATGAAAATCTTGAAGCCAAACAACAACATGTTCACCAGACGACCTATGGAATGTCCGAACGATTACTCGGTGCAGTCGTTGGAATGCACGGTGATGATTCGGGCCTCATTATGCCACCAGCCATAGCACCATGGCAAGTCGTTATCTGCCCAATGATTCGAAAGAACTCCGGAGTCGATACTGTCACAATTTCTCATGAAGTTGCAGATACACTGCGAGACGCAGGATTGCGCGTGCATGTCGATGACCGTGATCTCCACCCTGGTCAGAAATACTACGATTGGGAAATCAAAGGTGTCCCACTACGCTTGGACATCGGTCCACGAGATGTAGAACAGGGCACTGCATTTGCTGCAAAGCGTACGGGCGGTAAACAACCACTTCCTATGGAAACAATCGTTCAATCCGTTAACGATGTCTTGAGTGAGATCTCTGAAGAACTTCGCAAACGTTCAACTCAACATATCGAACATGTGATTCAACCACTTCCCAAGTTCTCGGAAAAAGATGGGACGTGGAGCATGGATGCAGAGATAAGTGATGGGCACATCTACGAACTGGCTTTTGATGGATCCGATGCTCACGCTGAAATCATTGAGCGATCAACTGGTTTGACCTTTTTAGGCGATTCGACCGATCAGTACGAAGAAGATCGACCTTGTCACTTAACTGGAAAGCCAACAAAACGCCGAGTTCTTCTTGCGAAAACCTACTGATTCTTGAGAAATTCAAGAATCAACTCGGGCGGTCTGCCAAGCACTGCTTGACCATTGTGAATAAGGACAGGACGCTCCATACATTGTGGCTGTTCAAGAAGCAACGTTTGAATCGAATCAAGACTGAGTTGATGTACATCAACTTCACCAACAATGTCCTTCTTTCGGACAATGTTTTCCAAAGATGCAAGAATTGCAACATCTTCCTCATCGATTCCTTCGGTTAGATATCGATAGTCTTCAAATTCAATGCCTGCTTCTTCGAGGAGTGCAACTGCTTGCCTAGATTTCGAACATCGTGGATTGTGGTACAATCGCAACGTTCCAACCCCATTCACATGCCAAAGGAGGACGGGTCCATATCCATTTCCCCGTCTTTCATCATCTTCCGCATTTGTTTGTTCAGTTTGCGGTTTCCACCCATTCCTTTCATCATCTTACGAGATCGTTTCCACTGCGCAATCAATTCGCGAACATCTTTTTCCTTGACGCCTGAACCTCGAGCGATGCGTTGTATACGGTCTGCTTTTATTTTGGCGGGTTCGTTCTTCTCCCATGCGGTCATCGAATCCATAATGGTGCGATAACGGTCAAGGTTTCCTTGCATCGCTTCCTTTTGAGATTTCGACATACCGCCTAAGCCACCGAACATATTTCCTGGCAAAAACGACATCAGCTTATCGATAGTTCCAACTTTTGCCATCATTTCCATCTGTTTGTACATATCGTTCAGCGTAAACCGACCCGACATGAGACGTTGCGTCAATCGCATCGCTTCCTCTTCATCCAAGTCTTCTGGAGCGAGGTCGATAAGACCGCGAATATCTCCCATTCCTAAGAGACGTGAAATAAACCGATCGGCTTCGAATTTTTCGAGATCGGACACTTTTTCTCCAACACCAATGTGCACCAAGGGAGCACCTGTTGCAGCAACAGCAGACAGTGCTCCACCACCACGAGCAGTTCCGTCGAGTTTCGTAACGACGATACCGGTTACCCCTGCTAAGTCGTGGAAGGATGCCGCTACAGGACCCGCTGCTTGTCCGACTTGAGCATCGATGACCAACCAACGTTCCGTAGCTCTTGTAATCGATGCAATGCGTTCGAGTTCTTCCACTAGTTCGTCATCAAGTTGGTGACGTCCAGCAGTGTCAACAATAACGAGATCCGCAGCAGAACATGCCGCAAGGCCATTGCGGACAATTGTTGCAGCGTCTTTCTCATCGGGTTCTCCATAAACTGTAACGCTTGAATCTTCAAGCAATTGTGAGAGTTGCGCATAGGCTCCGGGTCGATGCACGTCCGCTTCGATTACTGCAACGCGCAAACCGTGTTTTTTTCTGTACCATTCCGCCAGTTTCGCAGTCGTTGTGGTTTTTCCTTGCCCATACAGACCGACAAGAAGCAGCGTTGCACCGCGTGGTTGGAATTCATGGTTGCTCCCCAAAATTCGCACCAATTCGAGATACAAGATGTTCATTGCGTGAGTTTGGAGATTGATGCCTGGGCGTGGTTCTTCCTCACGCATCCGTTCCTCGAGGCGATCAACGATTTCCTTGGTTTGTCGAACGTTAAAATCCGCTTCTTGTAATGCGCGACGAAGGCTCTTTGTCATCTCTTTGAGTTCTTCTTCATTGAGGCGCCGCTTGCTTCGGAGCAAACCGAGGGAACGGAAAATCCCACGTGAGAGTCCTTCTAGCGCCATGTGGTGGCGTAGGCCCCCTCTCCTTTGAATCCAACGGCTCAGTTCTCAGAAAGAGGAATTTCGAGACGCAAAACATCGTCCTCAAGTTTGGCTTTAACTTGGGTGGATTTTGTCGGGAAGCGAGTCGGAATCGGGTGCTCACGTCCATTTACTCCAACATAGAGAACGCCTTCTTCGCTACGCAAGGATAAATCCTCTCGTTCCAATCCAGGAAAATGAAGATGGATGATTTCAAAATCATCCCCCTCTTCAACGAACATGCCACGGTGGATGGAGTGCTTCAATCGGTCACCGATAGCATATGGACCTAATTCTTCTGAGAGCTGTTGAGGTTCACCGTACAATAGGAGCCCATAATCACGTAATCGTTCCAAACCTTGGACCTCAGAATCGAATAAATCCATCGTCGTAACATGAACATCAAGGCTCTCTTTCAATTCAGCAATGTGACCTTGTTCCTCAGAGCGTCGACGTTGCAAGAATGGGTGATCGAGTTCGGGCGTGACACGGTTCACCAAACAACCCGTAACAGGCAGTTCGTATTCATTCAGCGATGCACTTGCTCGTACTGTTTCGTTAACACCCATGCGCTCAGGGATGGTAACGAGAGTAAACGACGTTGTGGATGCATCACTCAGCACACGCCGAACGTGCAGAACGCGACGACGAAAGCGTTCAAGTTCTTCTTTCATAGCATCACTCTGCTTTCGACCAAACAACATCGAACGAATTCCTCCCGATACCCGCATCATCCTCAACAATCGGCCAGACCAAGCCTCGATGAGTTCGGGGAGGGAAAGAAAACGCAAGGTATGGCCAGTTGGAGCGGTATCGAAAACAATGACGTCCCACAATGGATTTTCAACATGTTTGAGCAATTCGTCGAATGCTATAGCTTCATCAAGTCCAGGAAGAATGAGTTCGCTTGAATCAACTTCCTCTTTGATGGACGCCATTTCATCTTTTGCGGATGAATCAAACATACCACCAAGTCCGCCAAAGGACGCAAGGGGAGATGAGGACATTCCAGAAAGACTTTCACCAAGTTTCGGCATAAATGTCGAAAGTTTAGCTTCGGGATTCAATTCGAGACCGTATAGTCCAGGCACGCCCTCAACTTCAGTCGGTTCAGAACCCAATTCAACACCTAAGGAGTCGGAGGTTGAATGCGCAGGGTCGCTTGATACAAGGAGAACTTTAAGTCCTGAATCAGCCAACCAGACGGCGGTAGAAGCGGAAGTTGTTGTCTTACCAACACCACCTTTTCCTCCAAACAATAGAAGTCTCGCCATGAAGGTGACAGTACAAGGAGGTGTTTGAACTCATTGCCTCCGAATATTCCTAATCATATTATGTAGGCGAGGCCGCAGGATAAACTGTGGTCAACGATTTTGTCACCTTCCAAGTGGCTGCTGTATGCGGTCTAATCGGAATGACGCTTGGATGGCGCGGTGTGATGACAAAATATTCCGGTTTCTACGATCTTCCCACCGCCTGGAATCAAGTTTTTTGGGGGATTTTACTCGGTGGAGCCTTCGCTTCCTATGCAGATAGTTCCCTTTTCCTTCCGTATTATGAAGCACAAATATCTGGTGTTCGAACTGCAGAATTGAATGTTATTCGTCTCATCTTGGTCCCCTTAATCGCAACGATTGGAATGCATTTTCTTCTCCGTAGGAAACGCGTTCGTAAAGGTGGATCTCAAGCAACAAGCGGTTGGGCACTCGGTCTTGCAGTTGGAGGTATGTTCGCTATTGTCCTTATCACTCGGAAGATTCAAGCAGGTTTTGGGTCGTCCATCGACGTTGCCACAATCGTGTTGATTGGGTTTTTTGCACCTCGAGTGGAGGCAGTGATTACTGCATATCATGGAACATTAATGCTCAGAGGTAAACGCTGGGGTGCAATTTTCCGTGCAACATTTTGGCGTGCATCCTCACTGACCATGTTTTACTTTGCTTGGTTTAGCCCCATTGCTTGGGTTTTCATTGTACCACCAGTTCTTCTCGTTCAGGATTCCGCTGAAAAATGGGTGTGGGATTCCGTCCCGAAGGAAGGTCGACGTCGCTGGAGGCGAATGCAGGCTGACAAAAAACGAGAACAACAAGCATCCTCCAGGCTGATACAAGCACCGAAACAAGCGCAGGTGGCTGCGATATTCGATGATGAATGAAGTCGCCGCCAAAGACATCATGTATCAATGGTTTGGTCGGTCTTCTCACACAAGCATTAAACCATGACTGCGAAAGCAACAATGCATGGGTTCCTGCCCTTACTGCAGCGCGACTACGTTGCCAGCGGACACTATCTGCTATTCATGTGGTCGGGTTTTGACGAACAGTTCCATCATGGAACAGAGAATCCAGTTGCAAAAAGAACGTTACAACAATCTCAATGCATACAAAATGACGTCAACCCCGAAACGGCGTGGTGTTGTTCAAACAGATCGTGGCCGAACCAAGAACATCCTCAAAGGACGCAAGAATCGTTTCCGCAGCCTCATTATGCTTGGATTGGTTGCGTTCATTATGCTCTCACCTCAGGCAAGGGAGATGACGATTGGAAAAATTGGAGAGGCAAAAGAGTTCATCATGAATCCGACATCGGGATACCTCGTTTACGATATCGAGGCCGATTACACACTCAATCGAATCATCACATACGAAAACGAAGACACAGATATGAATGAATTCTTCAACGAAACGTTACCAATATCACCCGATGTTTATGCATTGGAAGACAGCAATTTCATGTATTCGTACACCGATGGTTCTCAAGACTTGCCCAACCAAAAGATACAGGACGTGACCGAAATCGAGTTACGAGTAGACGGCCAATCGATCAATATTCCAACCGAGAATTCAGCCATACGATCGCACAATGAGGCAATCGTTACGCAAGGAGGACACAAAATTTGGTGGCCCGGTACATCAGGTTCAGGTGTTCACTATTGCATCGGGGGACCTTGTGTCAAGCTCAATGTAAATTTAGAGCCCAGTGAAACGCTCACTGTCGAATATTTGGTTACCATCAGCACGAAGTCCTACTCATGGTGGTCCGAAGTTGACGATGTCGATCCAAGGATTCCAGGATATTCTTCAGGTATTCTTGAGCAAAACAGTGGAACATTTGATGATTTCCAGAACCGTGGCCAGGGTGAACGTCAATCTGATTTCTCTGCGCTAAGGTGGTACAACAAAAATCGTCCAGATTACGCTATTGACGCAACAGGTGCAACCGTCATAGCAGCTGTTTCTGCTATCGATTCAAACCTTCCCGATGGCAACCAGAATGCGTATGCATTCGCTCGAGCTGCTTTCGATTATATTCGAGACAACATCGAATACTACACTTGTCCGCCCGGTGATTCAAGTTGTGCAGGATTGCCCGCTCTCAGCGGCCCATCTTGTCTGGCAGCAGGCCAGGGTGATTGCGATGAACAAACCAATGCTTTCCTGAGCCTTCTTCGTGCAAAAGGCATACCTGGCTGGTATGTGTTTGGAATCTTATCCAGCAATTCCTATTCAAAATGGGAAGCGCATGCTTGGGGTTACATCCAATTGCCAATGTCGACAGAATGGTGCAATGAAAACAAGATTGAACTCGACACGTGCTACATTGAAGCCTCGGTTGACGTAACCAACAACAAATGGCTGCTACACACAGCATCTGCGCTCATCGATTGGATAGAGCAACCCGACCCAGGTCGAGATGGAACCTACATCAACGCTTATTATCGGCCACTTTCTTATTCTGATACGGACGATGATGATGTCCGAGTACAACGCGACCGAATCTTTGCCTTGGAAGGCCCTGTGAGTTACGGTGGCGGTAAGTTCCCAGTTTACAGTTGAGGTGATGAATCATGCGTGTAATTATTGGAGGAGCAGGTCGAGTAGGTTCAGAATTAGCTCGTGCAATGCGAGCAGAAACCATGGATGTTGTCCTCATTGACAGCGATTCAAGGGCAGTAAAAAATGCACAATCACTTGATGCCCTTGTGATTCATGGAGACATTACCTCCCGAGAATCCTTGCAAGAAGCAGGTATCGGGGACGCAACCGTATTTGTGGCAGTCACAGATTCCGATGATCGCAATCTCATTGCATGTGCTCTTGCAGAAGATGAATACAAACGCCAGAATGGGGTTTCAATCAAAAACAATCTCCTTTCCATTGGTCGTTTTCGTGATAGGAATTACGTGAACGAACATGAACAAGGGCACTTATCCCGTTGGGCTGCGGTCGATTATGCCATTGACCCAGTGGACGGAGCAATTCAACGTCTTGCAACAGGCCTGCGTTCCTCTGCGATCGAGGAAGTGATTCCGTTTGGACATGAAGCCTACATCATTGAGTTGAACGTTACAAAAAATGCTGAGCAAGTCATCTATCAGACACTCGGAGAGGCAAGTCTCGGGATTGAAGGTGGATTGCCGCTTATTGTTGGAGTTAAGCGAGACGGTGAGCCCAGTACTGTTCCTGGCAAAGATTTCACCTTGATGCCAAAAGATCGGATTGCAGTAGCAACAAGTGGCCTTGGCTCGTTTAGCCGTATCTTAACCGCATTTGGGCATGAATCGATTGATTTCCCAACACAACCACGAGTTGCCATCATTGGAGCAACAGATGTTGGGAGAAGAATTGCTGAAAATTGGCTCAAAAATGGTGCCTATGTTACTGTTATTGAACGCAACCTCAACATTGCAAATGCGCTTTCAGGCTCAGATATTGGCGCCCATGCGAGTTTGGATGTCATTCATGGAGATTTCTTGGACCGAAATATTCTGACCGAAATTGGAATCAATGAACATCACATCGCTATCGCTGCACTGGAAGACGATCACATTTCTATTGCTGCTGCGCTTTTGGCAAGCGACATGGGTGTGACACGCACTGGACTCATTCTGAAGGACTCCGATCTTGTGACCGTCACTCAACGCATGGGAATCACGTTTGCGGTGGACATCAAACGCGTTGCCGTCGATAACATTCTCGCCCACATCCATACAAAAGCATCTGGAGCGTACGCTATTCTCTCCAACATTCCTGACGTTGTTGGCATCAGTCAAACTGTTTCGAAAGATTCAAAATATGCTGGTAAAATGATTGGGAATTCAGGTTTACCAGATTGGTCAAGGATTGCATTCATACAGCGACGTAATACAACAGGCTACTGGGAAACATTGCGACCTGCGAGGGAAAAAACGATTGTTGAGGGTGATCGACTCATTTTGTTTTGCCGACCGGATCGTGTTGCCGATCTTGAGAAACGATTCAAGGTGTGAACATGCGATTTGATGTTCTCAATCTCATCCTTGGATGGACGCTCGTTGCACTGACCGTTCCGTTGTTATTGTGCGTTCTCGTCACTGGATTTTTGGACGACTGGGAACTTGCATTACGAGCATTTTCGATACCTGCAGGTCTTTCTCTATTGATCGGTCTTCTGATGTTGCGCTTTGGAACAAAACGGAACACACACAACCGATTACGAGACCGAGAGGCGTTCGCAGCCGTAGCACTGGTATGGCCACTTGCCGTATTTATTGGCGCACTTCCATATTGGTTCGGAGGAATGTTTCACGGGCCGTTTACGGATGGTTCAACATTCTTGGATGTGGCACGAGGAGCCGTAAATTCATGGTTTGAATCGATGTCAGGGTTCACAACGACAGGTGCTACAGTCATCTCAACATCCATGAGCCCGAATTGTTTACCAGGTATGGATTGCATCAATTCCCAACCTCGTGGTCTTCTGTTTTGGAGATCGTTAACGCAGTGGTTTGGAGGAATGGGAATCATCATGCTTGGAATGATGATTTTATCTCGCGTCATCGGGGGAGGTATGGCTCTTGCCCGTGCAGAATTAACAGGACCCTCACTCTCACGCTTGAAACCAAAACTACAGGAGACTGCCTTGGCTTTGTGGGGCCTGTATTTGGCACTAACTCTGCTTGAATTGGTTCTTTTACGAACCCTTGGAGGCATGAATTGGTTTGATTCGATTAATCACGCACTCACTACAATGCCAACAGGAGGGTTTTCAACGTATGACGCAAGTATTGGTCATTTTCAATCCTACACAGTTGAGTTGATCATAATCTTGTTCATGTTTATTGGTGGAATTAACTTTACATTGCTGTGGTTCATTCGAGAGGGACAATTTCGTAAAGCTGCAGGTGATGAAGAATTCAAGAATTACATCGTATACATATTGACAACATTCGTGTTCATTACCATAGCTTTGCTCGCTACTCGTGATTATACAACAGCAGATTCATTCATTGATTCGCTGTTCCACGTTGTTTCACTTGGAACATCGACAGGGTATACATCGACAGATTACATGCAATGGCCTGTTGTGACACATCTGTTTCTCTTCCTTCTCATGATTGTTGGAGCCTCAGCTGGGAGCACGAGTGGTGGGTTGAAACTTTTACGAATTAACCTCGCATTCAAAGTGGCCATGCGAGAATTGGTACGAATTGCCCAACCACGTAAAGTGCAAAAAATCCGCATGAATGGAGAGGTGGTTGGTGATCAACAACTCGGTCTCATCGTTGGAATGTTGTTCGTTTGGATTGGACTGTTCGCTATCTCTTCGATCCTACTCGCATTCATTGTTCCAGGAGAAAATTTTGAATCCATTCTAGCCTTAGTCGCCTCGAGTTTGGGCAACACTGGGCCAACAATAGGAAATTATGGTCCAACCGAAACATGGGCAGGTCTCAATTCAGGTGCACTCGTCATAACATCGATCTTGATGTGGTTTGGACGTCTTGAACTTCTGACTGCCGTTATCTTGTTGCATCCACATACGTGGAGGTCGGAATCCAAAGATCAAGCACCGCGAGGTGCTCTGGCTCGATTGAAGCGAATGGTTTCAAGGGAGCCTCATGAAGATTCAGAACAAGGTCCTTTGGGCTGAATCGCGTTTTGGCTCTGGTTGTTGTTCGGGCTCAGATTCAGTTTCCACAACATCATCCAGCACTTCCAAGACCGAGTTAATAATCGGGCTCTTCCATTGCTCTTCAGCATCTTCATATTCTTTGAGTAACGCTTTTGTCGATTTTCTCGACAGTGGTAAATTGCACAATGCAGCGTGCTCTTCAGCACTCAATCCCAAAGCAAGTGAAATTTCGAACCGATTGGGATCACCAAAAACTGGATTTTCTTGATGAAGCACACTCAACAATGGCATAAATTCTCTACGAACTGTCGAACGACTCGTTTTCGAGATATCAGCCAGATGATTGATGATTGCAGGACGCATCCACGAACCAGAGCGTCGTAAATAGTTCGGATAACTTGGATAGATACGAGATGGCAATGCTGTCGTATTTGCAACACTTGCGGACAGAGAGGAGAGGTGAAGCGTCCAGTAGGAGGAGTGATGCGCAAGATCACGATACCTGCTTTCAACCGAACGATCTGCGAGAGTCAAAGCATTCGAACCTCGACGCATTGCCACAACATCAAACAACGAAGCGTTGTTCCAGTGAACCCAATTCATCAAATCCGAAGGTTGTTTGTCAATATTGCGGCCAATGGTGACAGCATCACTCGCAGAATCTGAGCGATAAAGCGATTCCATACCTGGGAACACTTCAGTTGTCATATCCCGAAGACCAGCATCGAGATGCTGTCGGACGGAAACTGCTTCCAACTTCTCAATTCCACCAGAGGTTAACACCTGCAAATCCCGAACGAGAGCACGAAGGTCACCATGATTCCCGTCAACGAGAACATCGATAGCATCGTTTGTGTATTCAATGGATTCTTCACGAAGGACTCGTCGTGCAATTCGCCGTAATGCCTCATCAGAAACACGATCAAACGTAACCGTCAACAAATGTCGACTGAATCTGTCTTTTGTATTTCTCCAAGTCGATGATGAGCGTCCCCACAAACCCATAATGTCGTTGCATGCAAGGATAACCGGTTGTTTGGTTGCCTCCAAGAGTCGAAGAAGTTCAGCTTTCCCTCCCGAATCACCCGAAAGGGCGACCGATTCATCGTTCTCAATTCCTTTCCGGATACGATCTTCACTTACCGCCCGAAGCCCTCCGCCGATGTGGTCAACCTCATCCAGCAAGATAAGTGTCCGCTGTTGAGGTTTTGTCGGGTCGTGAAACAAGGACCGATGTGTGGATGATTGTGTTGCTGCTTTACGTATTGCTACAGCATTGCGTGTATCGCTAGCATTCAGTTCGATAACTGTCCATCCCATATCTTGGGCAATCGCTCGGGCAACTGTTGTTTTTCCCACACCAGGAGGACCGACCAAGAGTATACCCTTCTTTTTCGGTTGGCCACTCACCCAACCATCAAGCCATTCTCGGATTTTACGACGTTGTTGTTCATTCCCCTCGAGTTGATGCTCAGACGAGGGGCGATGGCGCTCAGTCCAGTCTGAAGCACCGCTCATATCACCGAGTCAACACGACGGTTCATGAAGATGTTTCTTTGCTCATAGGAACGGAAGTTCGTCAATCGATATCCGGATTTGCGAACCATCATCACGATTACGAAGTGTGACTGTGTAATCTTCAACAGACTGGTGGTCGACAGTCAAACAAATCGGAACACCGATTTCGTCGGCGCGAGCATAACGTTTCCCGATTGATCCACTTCCGTCATAAAGCGAAACCAGACCTGTTTTTTGACAACAACGTTGATGCAATTCAACCGCCAAAGTATCCATTCCATCTTTTTCAAACAGAGGAAGAATCGCAATATCGATTGGAGCGATCGATTCTGCGATTTTGAGCATTCGGTACGGTTCGCCACCTTTCTCGGTCTCTTCGTACGCATGATCGAGGACATGCCAGAGGATTCGATCGATTCCAAAAGCGGGTTCAACGACGTGTGGAATGTACCATTCACCAGTTTCTTTGACGGTTCGTTGAATACGTTTGACATGTTCTGGACCTATAGTCAGGATACGACTATCCGAAAGTTCAACGTCGATAGGAAATTGTGTATCCGAATCAAACGTTTCGACAATGCTCTTGATTTGCCCCGCATCAGCTCGAAACGCCGGTCCAGCGGTACCACCATCAATCGTCCAACCATCGATTTCGATGATCTTTGGTTCAGGAAATTCTCGGCGAGCCCGGAGCGTTTTTCCAGTCGCTTGTTCATGCGCTTCCAAATCGTAACAACCTCGGTGGGCAATTCCCACACATTCGACCCAACCATACGAACCCTCAATCTCAACATCCCAACAATCCGATGCGTAATGGGCCATTTCATCTGGAGCATGTTGTCGGAATCGTAATCGTGATGGGTGGATACCGACCTCAACGAGGAAATCGTATGTTTTGCCCATGAAGTAACCGACAGTCGAATGGCGAACAAGATTGGTTTCAACAGCGTCCGGAAGTGTCATTTCGTGCAGGGTTCCTTCTCCATCAATGAGGTTGAATTCAACAAAAGACCATTGCGAAAAATCATGTTTGATCTCGTTTTGAGGGTCGATGAAATATTCCAATTCAGCCATGTTGAACTCTCGAAGCCGAATCATACCTTGACGTGGTGATATTTCGTTTCTGTATCCTTTCCCAACTTGAACTGCGCCAAACGGTAAACGCTCGCGAAAGTGGCGATACAAAGCAGGAAATGATGTGAACATACCTTGTGCTGTTTCAGGCCGGAGGAAACCATCCCTTCCTGAGGTTCCTGCGCCAATGGTTGTTGCGAACATTAAGTTCTGTGCAGTGACTTCTCCCCAATCTTTTAATCCACAGGAAGGGCATTCAGGATTTATTGATTGCAAAAACGACTGCAATTCAGACTTTGAAAGTGCATCCGGATTTGGGTGGGAATCCTCCAAAAGCGTGTCTGCACGACTCGCTTCGTTGCATTGTCCACACACAGTCATAAAATCCGAAAATTCTCCAACGTGGCCACTGGCTTCTAGTACCTCGTACGGGGTCACAGTTGGACAGGAGATTTCAACGACGTTACCAAGGGAAAGCCAATGATCGACCCAAACCTGGTTCAATCGAGAGCGAAGTCGTCCACCAACGGGTCCAAAGTCGTACAGGCCTTTTGCACCACCATACAAATCAAATGCAGGGAGAAGAATACCTCGTTGCTTTAACATTCCTTGCAAACGTTCCAGGCGTTCATTCTTCCTGGTCAACAAATCCCCTCAACCTACGCTGAAGGAGATGGCATTTCAACTTGACCTCATGAGAAAAGGCTTGATTTGAAAAACTACGGTCTGTTCGGACAACCATGGGACAATCCATGGTGGCCATCACTGAGGCGGATTGTACTGGTTGTGACTTGTGCATACCCCATTGCCCATTCGAAGCACTGCTCCCGCTCAACGAAAATCCTCAAGTACGCAAACACAAGAAGCGACCAGTAATTGTCCTTGCATCGCAATGCGTTGGTTGTCTCTCATGCATTGGATCATGCCCGACCAAGGCACTGCATGAAATCCTCATCCCCCCTATCACCACGACGTCACCGCTTCTAATCCCTGCAGATGACCCTGAAACAGAAACAATTCTTCGATGGGGTCGAAAGGGCATCGGTTGGGCCTAGGGAAAAAACGAAACAATCATATGTATCATACCAAGCCTCCACACCACTGAGATTGGTGGAAAAAATATGCCTGAGATACAATATCTCGAACATCCGACAGAGACGGATGCTTTGATGGACAAATTAAGTCCGCCAGTTCGAAACTGGTTTCGAGAAAAGTTCCCGGATTTCACACGACCACAGAAACTCGCCATACCGACGATTATGGATGGAGGCCACCTCCTTCTTTGTTCACCAACAGGTTCAGGTAAAACACTCACGGCATTTTTGACAATTATCGATCAATTGGTAAGAAAGGCACTCGATGGGAAACTGGAAAAAAGAATTCATTGTGTCTACATTTCACCGATCAAAGCACTTGCGAATGACATCCAGAAAAATCTCATCGGACCGCTCACAGAAATTTCCGAACGGTTTCTACCGGATCGAGCACAAGAAATCCGTGTTGGATTACGAACAGGAGACACGCCCCAATCCGAACGACAAAAAATGTTGAGGAATCCTCCACATATTCTGATTACAACTCCTGAAAGTCTTGCTATCGCTATTACTTCGCCACGATTCCAACCCATCATTAGTGATGTTGAATACATGATTATCGATGAACTGCACTCTCTGGTTCCCACCAAACGAGGGGTTCACTTGGCACTCACCCTTGCGTATCTGGATACACTCCTTGACCGACCTCTACAACGTATCGGAATTTCTGCAACCATGGAGCCTCTGGAAACCGTTGCCGAGTATTTGGTGGCAAGCGACGACCGAGAATCACGTGGTGACAATCAAAAGGTCCACATTGCGAAAGTATCGGGTTCGAGAGAACTTGACTTAGACATACTTTTGCCGCACACAAAATTTAGCGATTTACCCGTCCTCAAGATACTGGATGAAAACATCAATGTTATTGCAGACCTCATTACAGCGCACACAACTACGCTTGTTTTTGCGAATACGAGAAAAATGACTGAAACACTCGTTCAACGCTTAAGACGACCAGAATTTGGCCTCGGTGAACTTGTTGCAGGACACCACGGTTCGATGGACAAGAAAATCCGACTTAATGTTGAGCAGCAGCTCAAAAAAGGTCACCTCCGCGCCGTCGTGACATCCTCGTCTCTCGAAATGGGAATTGACATCGGTGCCGTCGATATGGTCATACAACTTGGCTCCCCAGGTGACATCGCAACAGCGCTGCAGCGTATTGGTCGTGCAGGACACCACGTTGGTGGCATCCCTCGCGCTCGGTTTTTGCCATCAAGCGTCGATGACCTTATCGAACTTGCAGCCCTACAAGCTGCTATTCAGTCAGGAGATATGGATCGATTGGACTTTCCGGAAAATTGTCTTGACGTCGTAGCTCAATTCCTTATTGGATTGGTCATCATCAATGAAATCGATATCGATGAGGCATTTGAAATCGTATCAAGCGCCTGGAATTACAGGAATTTTGAGTACGACGATTTCATCGAAGTTCTTGACATGCTTGAAGAAGAGCGACGTGTTTGGGTGGATTGGGAAGACAATACGTACGGAAAACGTGGATATTCTCGTATGATTTATTATACAAACATCGGTACAATCGCCCCGGATAATTCCTATCTTGTCTTCAATGCAGAAGGGTCGATTCTCGGACAACTTTCTGGTTCCTTCGTGTCGAATCTTCGAGGAGGCGATGTCATTCTGCTCGGTGGTTCCACCTACCGTGTTACGAACATACAAGGGACGAGAGTGAATGTATCGAGTGTCACGGGTTACCGTCCAACCGTTCCATCGTGGTCGGGTGAAGCTCGCTCAAGGAGCCGTGAATTGTCATCATCTCTTCTCGATTTGATTCGACATTGTGTCGTTGCACTTCGTCGTGAACAGGACCCACGTTTGGTACTGAGAGAAGCCTATGGTCTATCAAATGCGGTCGCTAATGCCATTGCTCGACATTTGGAAGAACATACCATCGATTCCTTTCAAGTTCCTGAACCAAATCGAATTCTCATTGAACAGGTCATCGGTGCCGGCCATCCTGCATATCTGATTACGACCTGTCGAGGTCGAGCATTCAACACGGCCTTGGGTTACTTTATGGCAGGAATCGCTGAATCGTCGGGCGTCAGTGTCATCGAATTGTCGTTTGATGAGAATGGATTACTTATTCGAACTGCTCAAGAAGTCGATCCAGCGCAACTGTATGATGCGTTTCGCTCAAACAACCACATCGAGGTTATCGAACGATACATCATCAACACACAAATTTTTGCAAAACGGTTCCGAGAGGTTGCAGGACGCTCTTTGATTATTCCAAAGCGGGTCGGTGCTGAAGAAATTAGCCCGCAACAATTCCAACAAAAAGCTGAGGCATTGCTCACGCGTCATCGAACAATGGAAGGATCTTTGCTCATGCGTGAGGCAAAGAATGAGGTTCTGTTTGGCGATATCGATGTTTATGGATTGAACCAATTTTTGGAATCCTGCATCGAGGGTGATGCACGTATCGTCCACACGAAGGTGACCATACCGTCTCGACTTGGAATGAGCCTCTACATGTCTGCATTTGAGGACCTTATGTCCATGAAGACACGCGCCTTCCTTGTCAAGGACATCGATCCTGAAGTTCTTCGTCGTCTAATGGGAACGCGAAGCCTTGCAACTGAGATGACCAAAGAACAACTCGACAAGTACTACAGCGATAAAGCACCCGTGCCCAATTCACCCGATTCACTGTTTGAATTGATGCAACACGGTGGTGGCCTTGACCGTCAATTCAACAACCCTTTGTATCGTGATAAATTGGATGGAATTGAACTTGAAGTCATACGTTCGTGGGTTGAAAACTTGTGCCAACGTGGCAAAATTACCAAGGTTGATGGTACTGGAGAAGCAGAAATCGATGGCAAATGGTTTAATCCATTCATGGCTGAAATCCATGGTACGCTAGCATGTCTGGCAAGCAGTGATTCGACGTCAATCATCGATCTACGAGATTATGACACAAAGGACATGTCGTTTAACATCGCTACAAAATTTGATGGCACAACTCCAATCGAATGGGAAACGATTTCGGTCGGGGACCCGCACGAGGCATTACGGGTAAAAGTTCTCGAAATTTTGGGCTCCGAAGGGCCAAAAACAACCGAAGCGCTTCAACAACGTCTTCCATTCTCTGAAAAATCCGTTGATCGGATTGTTCACGAATTGGAGACGCGTAACGTAATTTCTGTCGGATTTTTCACGCAAACAGAGGATGCTGAAGTCATTTTGAAGGTCGATGAACATCGAATCACAGGAGGAGAAGAGGACGTCGTTGAATACCGATGGATTCAGAATCTCGTGCTCGATAAATCGTTCAAAAAATACGACGATGTCTTTGAAGCATTCAATCAACACGTCTTCGTTCAGAAACAACAGGAACTCCTCTACAGAATTTCGGATTTCCGTTTCAAAGATTGGAAAGATTTGCAATTGGACTCCGATGTGATCAGTGGACGCTTGCTCCACAATCGAGTAGGATACACGACAAAGAACAACATCCCAATGCTGCTTGGTCTCAAACCCGAACCCTGGATAGGTGCAATGGAAGAAGAAGTGTTGTCAAAACTTCAACCACATGAAAACATTACACGTCAAGAATTGGTTCAAGACTTCCCGAAAGGAGAGGAACATCGACAACTTGAACGCGACGTCAAGAATGCGATTTCAAACCTAGAGCGCCAGATGCTTTTCGTCAAACAGTTTGAAGAGGTCATTGGACGAAGACGACGACTGTCGCTGTTCCACAAGGTCCACGGCGTCTACAGTCCGATGGAGTTCGAAGCTGCTCTGGAGGAGGTTGTTCGGCGGATGGGTCCTGTGAAAGCAAGCACGTTGCGATTCTATGTTTCAAGAAATTACGAAGACCTGCTCGTAGCCCTTCACAATCTCGAAACAAGTGGCCGAATTTCAAAAGTAACGGCTCTCGTACCGGACACTGAGGACTTCTATTGCACCCCTGATGAAGTCGAATTGTTGCAAGTTCCTCGACGAGAAGACCGTACGATTCGGATTCTAACACAATCCGATCCCTATGTCTCACGGTTCATCTGGGAGGTTCGCTCTGCTTTGGATCGAGGCTGGTATCTCCCAGTTTTCAAAGGCGTCGATCCTGTCGGCAAGGTTTTGATGTTCAAAGTCAATGATTATTTGGAGATCAAAGATATGCATGTGCCTACAGCATACTTTGAAGAATTCTGCGATGCTTTCAACGTCTTGCTTGAAAATCATGCCGACCAACTCGTCGATGTTGCAGTGTTAAGCAACGTCAACAGTGAGCCGATTTCAGAACTCAGCAAGCCTATGCGAATAGGCTTGGAACGAATCGGATTCAAGCAGGTTGGGGAACGAATGATTCGCGGTGGTGTAGTGGACCCTCAGCCAAGAGAAATTGCTGAACGTGCACTTTTTCACCAGCATCATTTGCACCAGGAAACACGTCATGAAAATGAAACGTTAGCTCTACGAACCATCAAGGAAATTCGCGACGACTTTGCCTTGCGAGGTCGATGCGAAGTCTTCCGAACGAACCTCAAATCGATGGCAAGTGCAAACCGCCTGCATAAAGGTGTCAACATGCGTGGTCACCAGGTTTGGGCACCATACGAATACTTCGAAACATTGTTGACAATACGTGGAATCCCGCCCGAGGAAGATCTCATTGACATCATTGAATTTTTTAGCACGCAAACCGATCCAAACATCTTCAAAGAACGACATGCTTTAACACAATCGGAATTTAGAAAACTAGTTCAGCCGCTCATTCGAACAGGACACATCGTTGAGGATTTCCGTGGTGGTTTTCGTGCCGTCCATCCGAAAACTGACAAAGATCCTGTCCATCTTCGAAAAGAATATTTGCGAAATCTGGTCAGTGATTATCCCGTCATTACTATCAAACAGTTGTTGCGACTCTCGGGAACTCCATTCAAACCTGAAGAATTGAAGGCTGTTCTCAATGAATTCGAAGAAGATGGTACATTGATCAAAGGATTCCTAATCGAGAATCTTCACGAAGTCTGCTGGGGGAGAAAGGAATTGCTTGAATCTGCGAAGTCCATCAATCCGATTCGAGATTTTGTCTTACCACCGACGGATCCAATCGCTCCATACTTTGGCGATGTGCTCAAAGAAAAATTCGGATTTGGCAGCGCTTATCTTGTCTTCCGTAATGCTGAACCGGTTGCTGCGTTCAAGGCGAATACTCGAAACAAGACCATCGATGTAACCGATTATGAAGGTAGCGAAAAGGGTTGGCGGGTTGTCAAAGAATTTGCGTGGGAGCATCAAATGCCGCTCAAGACCGAGTTGCGAATTGGTGGAAAAAAGATGAATTGATTGTCTAATCATTCTACCAATTTTCCTAAACCATATTCGTCGATAGAACTCAATATGTCTCATGAATATCGATTGACACGCAGGCAATGGAGTTATGAACGTCCACTCGATGAACGAACCATGGCCAGAGGCTCACCCGCCGTTGCATGTACCTTGATTCTGATGATGATTGCTTCAACCTGCTTGGTTGCACCAACCCAGGCACAATCAAGCGACATTGAAAACATCGAAGTACTGCACACAGCAGTCAACCCTGACAACAACAAAACCTACCATCTCCTATCAGCATCATCTTGGGAAAACGCCGCATACAAAGCACGTTCACTCGACGGATACCTAACGACCATCGACGACGTTGAAGAAAACACGTGGGTTTACGAGACCTTTGCCAGTTTTGATAATCAAAGTCGTCACCTGTGGATTGGGTTAAACGATGTCCAAGATGAGGGGATCTATCGTTGGCACGATGGGACACCGTTCTTGTACCGCAACTGGGGCGTTGACCAACCAACCGGAGGAGAAGATTCCGACTATGTCCACATCGCTTCAACCAACATGGGCAACATCATGCCACAAACATGGAACGATTTAGAAAACAATCCTGAGTACTTCCCAGTCTACGGCGTAGTTGAAGTCGGTCGAGGTGCTGATTTCTCCCTGAGATTTGATGGGCATCATGATCACATCATCATCGACCATGATGAAGGACTCACACCAAATGGTTCCCTTAGCATCGAAGCAACCATCAAAGCAAGCAACATCGATGGCATCCGTTTTGTTACGATGAAAGGTGATTATGGATGGGGAATGTACCTCACCGACGGCGCCATTGGTTACGCCTCCGAGTACAGCCTCTCAAGACATCCTACGTCCAACATGAGCATTACTGAAAACACGTGGCATACAATCGGTGTCGAAGTCACCGAAGGCGTTGGCGGAATGTTCACCATCGACGGAATACCTGCAGGAAACATTTCGGCAGAAGATGCCAACATTCCAGAGGGTGATTTCGGTTCCAACGATTGCTACACCTCTGGTGACTCCTGCGACGAATTGTACATCGCCAGAATGGGTGCCGGTTGCGATTGTTATCATTTCGAAGGCATCATCGATGATGTCTCCATTTCATTCTACGAAAACGACATTTGGGAGCCAGCAAGTCATTGGACTTTCTGGGAAGGTGAAGGAAGCGATACCGGCGATGCATTGAACGATGGAGCCGTGAATCGGATTGGAATTATCGACGGTGCTGACTGGGTCATGCCCGATGGCTCAATTGTCGCACAAGCATTGGAACTGCCGAACGATGAATTCCTTGTTTTGAACGATATTCAGCAAGGTGACACACTTCTCTTTTATGCTGAACTTGATGAATACACCTACATGACGGACATCGCAATTTATTCTTGGTCTGAAATGTTTTACGATGATTGGGATTATGAAGGGGACATGCTGTTCGATGCCTACGTTGGCTACGACCGGATTCCCGCACCTTGGGATTACGACATGGAACTAACAAGTTATTGGGGCTCTGTTTTCAATTCATGGACTTGGCCAGAGTACGACGTTATGTGGTACTCCATCGTTGCCAACGAAGACATTGAAGAGTTGGAAATTCTTGCTTCCTGGGAAGTCGCCGCCGCCCCACCGAGTCTTGATGAGATGACAGAGTTGTACAATGGGGTGCCAATCCCATCGCAAAACATCCAATCCGATCGAAACAGTTACGAGGCTTCTCTCGAGTATTATTACGTAAACGTTACAGATTCGCTTACAGAATTGAAAATAGAAACGTATGGAGGTAAAGGGAACATTGACCTCACTCTCTCCTCTGGCGGGCCAATCGATCCAAATTACTACTACTATTATCCAGAACCTTACTACTACGACGAGTACAGTGAAAACGGTATGCAACAAGACAATGTCGCGTGGTCCATGAACGATGGAAACGACGAAGAAGTGAACCTCTTCGATGTCGAACCTGGAATTTACTACATCACAGTGTTTAGTTATCGCAAGGCTTCAGATTTTACCATAGTTGCCGATTTCACATATGCACCGGAAAACGCTGACCCATCAACAGCCATTGAACTCCAACCCGGGATTGCATACGGGCCAATGAGTGGTTATGATGGTCTTGACCAGTATTTCTTCATCGATGTACCAACCGGAACCGAACGACTTGAGGTAGATCTTGACGATGGTTTCGGGGAAGCAACGTTGCACATGCGATATGAAAATACGCCGACCGCGAGTGAAGCCGATCACCATTCAGGTGCACCAGGTGCTGGTGATAAAATCGGTTTCAACAATCCGACACCTGGCAAGTGGTACATTCTCCTCGACTCTGAGAGCGTGTTTAGTGGCGTTTCTATTACAGCTTCTTTCGAAGACCTCTATGTTTGGGAATACGATGGCACACCGATTGAATTGTTCAATGATGAAGACGTTCACGGACTAAGCGCACCAGCCGGAGAGGAACTCTACTTCTATGTCGATCTTGAATCCCGTGCTGAAGAATTGATTATCACCACCTACGATGGAGAAGGTTCCCTCTACATCACTGCCGATGGTGAAATTGACTACGAAGATATCTTTGGGTTTGAGGAATTTGATGAGTTCGAATTCTTTGAAGAAGACATCTTTGGTGAAGCATTTACTTCGTACGGGCAAGGAACCTCACACGATCTGTACATTTACTCACCTGCTGCAGGACGTTTCGACATCACCGTCGTTGCTGAAGACGACTTTTCTGATGTCTCAATCGTGGCTTATTGGAAAGAAGACACGCGAGAAAAGCCCGAGCCTGAGCCGCCTACCATTCTCGACCCCGATGACATCTACTCATGCGATTATGAACTCGAGGAGTTCTTTGTTGAAATGGATACAAACGGCAATGGGTTGTTGAATGCCGATGAATTCCGCCGATCTGGCCCTCCGGAAGGAACAGAGTTTTCGGATATTGATACCACTGGAGACGGCATGATTGAGTTCAATGAAGTCCTTGCCTTCGCCTGCACTTGTGAAAATGAGCTCGATATGATGATCGAACAACTTCCATACAAGACATCATTGGAATTCTTTGATTCTCTTGACCTGAAGAACGACTATGATTCAATCGCCATGGATTTGAACCAAGACGAGTACATTTCACACGACGAACTTGAAGAGGCAGTTGACAAATGTACGACCACGTTTAGCCCGTTCGATACGGATGGTGATGGAATTCCAGACATCGATGATCAATTCCCGAACGATCCAAGTGAATCAAAGGATGCAGATGGTGATGGAATTGGCGACAATGCTGACTTTGCACCGAGCGTCGCAAACGATGTTGTGTACGGTGCTGGTGGTGCAGTGCTCATTGTCCTGATCGGATTACTGGTGCTCTTCTTACGAGGTGGAGGTGGAACCAGTCGACAACAGATGGATGATGAATGGAACAAGACGGATGCATTTTCAGAACAGATGTTGAACATGAACAGTCAGATTCCAACCTCCACAACTGCTCCAAATGCGCCTGATTTGAATGCACCAATCCTCGTATCACCACCCGCCCAAGATACGAAGATTCCGATCTATGATTTTGGCCAATCAACCATCGAAGATACGGCAAACGAACAACCATCAAGCAGTTTGATGGGAATGATGGATGCGAACGGGCGAGAACACATCGAGTATCCGATGAACAGTGGACGCCTTTGGTACCGTGACAATCCAGATTCGGATTGGATTAAGAATTAGACTTGGTTCTTTTCTTTCTCAGTCCTGCTGATTCAAGCAGCCGAAGGATGTGTCGATGCAACTCAGGAAGGAGTTCAAACATGGCGATGGCCATCACAAACATGGCAAACAATGAAACCACCCGTGACGCATACGAATGTCCGAATTCGAACATGGACATGCCGAGGTACTCCCATCCTTCATAGGAAAGATGCATCCAAATGAGACCAGCGTTTCTGAATAGATTCAGAATATGGATAATTGGAACAGTGAAAAGCAATGCTCGAATTCTTCGTTTTCGATCAACGTCCAATACGGAGATTGCCCCAATAAAGACAATCATGGATTGAAGTGCCGTACACGCAAGGACGAAATTGATGCCAATAAATCCACCATCGGCCATGACCAATTCGGTTTGGAATGGATGTTCTGCAAATCCATCGGTCATGAACCACTTGTTTCCATCCCACTCGGACCACAGAAATCTGCCTTCATCCGTATTCACCCAAGTGTCACCGAGTTTGATGTCAACCGTCCCCGTAAACGAGAGAAAAATCGCTACTTGGGATGCTACAAACCAAATCGCGAGAACCGACAACCACGGGATGTGAGCAACGAGCAGGTAAGGGCCACCCGCATATGCAACGCATCCACGAGCCCAATTCAGTGCAGCACGGTCACGTTCGGTAAGTGAACGTGCCTCTGCAATCACCAAGGCTACCGAGATGGGTAGGGCAAGAGCGGTCATTATGGTCAGAACAAGATCCTCAAGTTCAAAGTAATACATCGAGTCGTTGAAAAAATAGAATCCAACGAGAATCCACCCTGCCTGAGCTTGCCTCGATACACCGTCATTGTGACGTTTATGCCACGAAATGGCTAACAAAACCATTCCAAGGGCGCCGGCAATGGTGGCAACATTCTTGGAAAGGAACATGGTTCTTCCAAAACCAATCCTCATAGAAACGTTTGCCCATTAAGTCCAACAACCCGTACATTGTCCAAGTACCATGGAAGGGCCAATCGTTGATGGATTTGGCTCCGCAAACGGGCCAATCGCGTTTATCGACCGGGATGGAGTTCTCAATTATGGACGGAATGGATACGTCAATTATCCTGAAGAACTGAACATCATACCTGGTAGCGGCGAGGCCATCGCCCGATTGCGTTCAGCAGGGTACGCTGTTTGTGTCGTTACCAACCAGTCACCAATTATGCGTGGATTGTGGACCATTGAACGCTTGCAAACAATTCATGATGAATTACGGAAACAATTGCTTGATGAGCATCAGGATGCAATCATCGACATCGTTCTAACATGTCCGCACCGAAGTCGTGATCGTTGCGGTTGTCGCAAACCATGGCCGGGGATGCTTGTGAAAGGGAACAACCTTCTGCGAAATGAAAAGCGAGCAAACCAACGGATTGATTGGGCTGGAAAGAAACCTGCTGGATGGCATCCATTGGATGCAATGATTGGTGATCGGAAATCCGATATGGGTGCAGGCTGGGCTGTTGGTGCTCGAACGTTTGAAGTGTTGGACACCCAAGGGTTGCCCCAAGTCATTGACCGTGTTCTCGACGAGAATGATACTGGCGATTTCTACGACCCGATGAGGTGGTAGCATCGGTTGGCTGGGATTGGACGATACGGATTCACTTGGAGGAGGCTGCACAACAGAAGTTCTGTTTAGACTTCTTCAACAACTCCCTGAACAGGTCACAACAGGTACAAAACGACTCGTTCGATTGTGGCCATTTGCACGAAGAAGAACCCGTGGAAATGCTGCGGTTGCTGTTGAATTGAACGTTAAGAACGAACAGGTTTTGTTGGAATTCTTGGAACAATTCTGGGACAGAGAAATCCTCCCGCATAAAGGCAACAAGCATGAAAGCAACCACAGTGAACGAGAACAGTTTCCTGCGGATCCTGGAATGGTCTGGTTCTCAGAAATCAAAAGGAATGAGCAATTGTACAAATCTGGCTTGAGGCGAGAACTAACCCTCAAAGATCTCCCTGTTTCGACAAAAGCATGGGGTGGCTATGGAAAAATTGGGGCGACACTTGCCGTGGTTTGGCCTGCAAATGACGTGACATACGAAGCGATAGCATGGCGAACAAAGAAGAACGCTGAAATTCGTAAAGTGGACAATCATGCTCGTGAGGTTGTTGAAGCGATGGACGAAACGTTCCTTTGTCGGGACGAACGTCTTGGAAAATCAATGCTTGCTCCACGAGGGGCATCGCCCGTCTTGTTTGGTATTCGAGCTTGGTCAAAAAAAGCCGCAAAGCAAGCGCTTCAGGTTCTTGTGGATGCTCCGAACACTGAATCCGTTGCAGGTTCAATGATTTTCGAAACAAATCAAGCAACAAACGATCATTTGGACGATTCCATGACAATCGAAGTAGAATCAATCGAGGTTCTTCGAGGCGGTCATACGGTTCTCCAGTCCCAGAATGACCGTTTTCTTGCATTCAAGGAATCAGGAGAGCTCGCTCGGATTTGTCAATGTCTTCGTCCAGGCGACATCATCGAGTGCAAGGGTCTCCGAGCACCAGACCATTCGATCCACATTGAATTTTTGAAAATCAATCATCTCGTAGCCGAACGTACCCGCCCAAAATGTCCCCATTGCAACAAAGCATTGTCTTCCATGGGGAGAAACCAAGGATTACGCTGCAAGAAGTGTGGATTGAAGCAGGAGGATTCTTGGAAACAAAATCAGCGCGACCTACCATTGAACACATGGATTCAACCACCACCGTCGGCTCGCCGTCATCTTGCCAAACCACTGTTGGAAGATTCAATTCGGCAAAACAATCTTTAGCAGTCCCAAGAATACAGGTTTATGTCGGAGGAAACGACAAAAAATGTAACGGCTCTAATTCTCATCCTGGCGTTTTTAGGAATGATGATTTTCGTAGCCCTTCGAGCTCGCCAGAATCGTGAAGAAATGATGAAGAATCACGCACCAAAAGTGGCTGGTGAAGATGAGATGGAAGGTGGTGCTCGTCATCCACAACGGTTCGATGAGCCCGATGAAGAAGCGTTGGAAGAAATGGCAAAACTTCTCGGTGAAGAATCAGACGAGAATGAAGCCTGATTCTTCAATTTTCAACCTCTTTACATCGTCTTGTAGGTCAAGAATTGTGAAGCCGTTGTCGCCTCCATAAAGAGCCCATGTTGCAAATCCTTGCTCGCTAAATTTGGTTTCTGAGCGGATTCGGTAAGGATTTACCGAACCTGTTACATCTGTACCTGACTTTGAAATCAATAGAAGCGAGGTATCGGAATTTATCCGTTGTGCTAGATCGAAGACTGCATCAAGATGCTCCTTCTCAATGCGTCCGGTTGGTGAACACCAATCATCGAGAATAACCAAACCAACCCGGGGTAGACTTTGCTCTGCTTCTACAATAGCATCAACGCATCGATCCATTGCACCGATGAGATTCAATGCGTGAAATCGACTGGATTGAACGATGTTTAACGAGGAAAAGAGCTGCGAAAACCTCGTGGCGTTGGGCATTTCTGGAGATGCCCACAACACACGTCCACCAGATTGTATTTCATCGACTGCAGATTGCAAACCAAATGTTGTACCTCCACAGCCACCTGCAACGGAAAGGTGAACCCTCTTTCCTTCGAGATCCAGTGAGAAACGCTCCGACATGGTTATGCCTAGGAGTCCTACAATTTGATTGCGTTTATGCAAAATGCTCATGACCTCTCCCCCACTCCAATGGCCATGAGCGGCGATACCCGAAAAGGGGAGCGTATCCCACGAAGAGATCCGCCACCTTACGAAGAAGCAGATGGATTCGGCCAAGCAGTGGCCCGAGACGGCTTCTTCAAGACGGCAATCAATGACACCAATCAGTACGGTCCGATTGGCATGATGATTCTGCTCTTCATTGTCGCCACCATTACGGGTGCTGCCATCAAGTTGTTGGAATCTCTTTGATGGAACTGTACCTTGTGCTTGAAAATCACCCTCGGTTTCAATTTGCGAGCGATATCTTCAAACCATTTTTGGCAAAGTCTTGCCTATGAGTGAAGGCTCGGTCAATGTCGAGAGTCGTACATCATCTCAAGACAAGCGCTGGACGATTATGGCAGCACTGCTTGGAACAAACACTGCAATCATGTTGTTTCAGGGTATCGAACAAGAAGCAAACCCGACACCGATACGAGAACTTGCATTAACCATCATTGCGGCGACACTGCCCTTTCAGGCAATTTACTTTCTCATCTATACCTTTCTTCTCGAAAACAACGGTTTGCTCAGTTTCCACATGGAGAAGAAGTTGAAAACTGCATCCAATGTTTGTCAATTGTTTGCTTACTTGTCGTTGATCGGAGTTGCAATGTTGTGGTACAATCTTTCGATTTATGTTGGTGTTGTCTTCTTTACATCGACTATATTTGCAATGATTCTTGTTCGATATGCCATGATGACAGACGAAGAATCCCGTGATGAGATGAGGGCGAATGCCAGTGAGCAAGGTTCATGAAGCCTCTTCTTGACCAGATAATATGGCCTTCTGCCCACTGGATTACCGATACGGCTGTCAAGATTTCAAGCGAATATGGTCCGAAGTCGGCCGCCATGAGCGTCAATTGGAAGTCGAGCGTGCCCTCATATGGGCGCATTGGCAACTCGGAAGGGTCTCAGAAGAAGATTACAATGCCGTGGCAGCCATCTCAAATCCAGAATCTGTCCGAAAAGAACGGGTCGCTGAAATCGAAGCAGAAACACGACACGACATCATGGCTTTAACAAAAGCGATGGCGGAAGCGGCCGGTGATGCAGGATGGTGCATCCACCTTGGCGCAACATCCAATGATATCGTCGACACTGCCGTCGCCCTCCAACTTCGGGACAGCATTGTCCTTCTCAGGGAGCAATTGTGTCTGCTCATCGGTGTGTGCGCAGACGTTGCTGAACGTGAGCGCGATACGGTCATGCTTGGTCGTACACACGGACAGGCGGCTGTACCGATTACATTCGGTCTGAAGGCTGCGGTATGGTTGGATGAAATGCGTCGCCAACTCGTCCGGCTCGATGAGGCTACGCCACGAATTGCCGTCGGCAAGTTCCTCGGAGCAGTTGGAACAGGCGCAGCCCAAGGGGAACATGCACGTGAACTTCAGCGATTGATTCTCACGCATCTTGGACTCGGTGTTCCACTGGCGACAACACAAGTTGTCGGACGGGATCGGTATGTTGAGTACGTGTCATGGTTGGCAAACGTAGCAACAACCTGTGAGAAGATTCTTCAAGAGATACGAAATTTGCAACGCTCAGAACTTGCTGAGGCTGGTGAAGGATTCGATGTCAAAAAACAAGTGGGTTCCTCAACGATGGCTCACAAGAAAAACCCAATCAAATCTGAAAACGCTTCTGGCCTCGCTCGAATTGTTCGTTCGTTCATCATTCCAACGTACGAAAATGCTCTGCTTTGGCATGAGCGAGACCTTGCAAACTCGAGCAGTGAACGATTCACATTATCGCACGGTAGCGCACTCTGCGAAGATGTGATATCCAAAACTCGACAAGTGTTAACCAACATGTGGGTTGATGCTGAAAGGTGTCTCGAGAACATTCGTGCACAACGAGGTTTGGTGATGGCCGAGAAGGTTATGATCGATTTGGTCGAGCGAGGAATTCCAAGAGATGAAGCACATGAGATACTCCGAGAAGCATCTTTTACCGCTGTTGCGAACAAAGAAGAATTGATCGATGTCTGCAGTCGAACGCCTGCTATTTCGGCAGCATTCAGCGCAGAAGAATTGGAAGCTATGTTTGAACCAAGCAACCACATCGGGGTATCGGGTGAAATCGTTGATGAAGCTGTTGCGCTTGCTCGTGCAGCCATTCAGGCAACGGAATGAATGTGGTACACACCTCGGCTTGCAGTATATTCTTTCTCGCCAGTGACTTGCAAAGAGCGAAACCATATCGGTCCACCCAAAACGAACGTCTCGTACTCGCCTCCTTCACCGTCAACATTGAAACGATGTTGAATTGAGAGGTTGTGAAGTTCGTCAAGCGTTTCCGGTGTGAGAACCCTGCCCAACCAGGCATGGTCCAAACCATCGCAAGAAATTGAGGTGAACATAATCTCAAATCCTGATTCGACCATGCCTCGAAGGTGCTCGATTGGAGTTTGGTGCCACAAGGGCGAGAATGAATGGATTCCCAGACGCTCACTCATGCATTCAAGTCGCTGTTTTTGATAATCGGACCGCAAGGCTCCGCTGACGATGGCATCAATGTCGAGTTGTTCAAGTGCGGCCTCAAGGGTTTGAATTTCATCTTCAACCGTTCCTGAAACCGGGACGTTTATCCAAGGTATGTCGGCAAGTTTAGCTTGTTGTTCAACCCATGTTGTTGTTGGTACTTGGAACATGTGCGAATCGCCATCCTCTACCACGACAGTTACGATTCCAACAACATCCCAGCCACGACACATCGCCCACCACCATGCAGCAGAGGAATCTTTTCCCCCAGAACTGAGCACAGCGATTCGCATAGTTTCGCCAAGAACTTCAACTTCATGAGATTAAGGGAAAACAAGCCAAGTGTTCAAATGGGTCCTTCAATTGGATAGGATAGAGTGGTGAAGCATCACCCTCATAAAGCGTCGAGGACGAGAAGGAATTGGTGAGATAAGTGCAACCGAGTGGAAGAGGATACGATCATGGAATTACGACATTTAGCCCAGACGGACGACTATTCCAAGTCGAATATGCTCGAGAATCCGTAAAGCGTGGTACAACAACGGCTGGTTTGAAATTCAAAGAAGGCGTCGTTCTTGTCTGTGACAAGCGCATCGCATCCCGATTGATTATTCCTGAATCCATTGAAAAGATGTTCAAAATTGATGAACACGTTGGCGTGGCAACATCAGGTCTCGTAGCAGACGCCCGACAACTCGTTGCACGTGCCCGAGTCGAATCACAAATCAACCGGATCACCTATGCAGACACTGTGCCAGTCGATGTATTGGTCAAGAAAATTTGCGACTTCAAGCAATCCTTTACTCAATACGGAGGTTCTCGTCCATTCGGTACAGCACTGTTGATTGGTGGTGTTGACGATGAAGGCATTCATCTCTATGAGACGGACCCATCAGGAGCATACCAATCCTATCACGCAGGAGCAATCGGTAGCAACCGAAATACAGTTATCGAATACTTCGAAAAGAATTGGAAGGCTGGAATGACCCTGAATGCAGCAATGAAAATGGGACTTGAAGCCCTACGTTCTGCAAATGATGCCGAATTAAATCGCGAAGCGGTTGAAGTTGTCGTTGTTGATGGCAACGGATATCGAATCCTTGACCGTGGTGAAGTCAACAAGCAACTTGATCGTCTCAAACCTCTTGAAGACTGAACAAGTTCTTGTGTACCCTCAAACAAGGTGACCACATGGTCAGTCTCGATGATGCCGTGCTTGCTCGTCTGGAAAAGGGCGGTAAACGCTACGAAGCGCTCGTTGATCCAGATCTTGTTGAACAGTGGAAAGAAGATTCTTCCAGCATTGAACTGGATGAGTTCATGGCAATGGATGAAATCTTTCACGATGCACGGGCGGGTGAACGACCAACTGAAGATGCACTGATGAAAACCTTCCAATCGCTCGATGTTGCGACCATCCTCAACATCATTCTTGATAAAGGGTCAATTCAACTCACAACCGCACAAAGAAAAGCACGCGTTGAAAACATTCGGCAACAAATTATTCATCACATTCACAGCCAAGCCATCGACCCGAAGAGTAAGTCTCCACACCCACGAACACGCATTGAGTTGGCGCTTGATGAATCGAAGTACTCTGTCGACCCATTCAAGCGACTTGAAGATCAAGTCAAAGATGCAATTGCGAAACTGAAACCACTTATCCCTCTTAGTTTCGAATCGGTTCGGCTCGCATTCCGAATTCCAGGAAGTGCCTATGGAAGCGTGAGTCAATTGCTTCGGCCTTACCAAAAGAAAGAGCAATGGCTTGAGAACGGAGATTGGGCGTGTGTTGTTGAGTTTCCTGCAGGGATGAAAGGCGACATGATCGGTCAAGTTCTCAAACGAGCAAACGATGCGGAAGTCAAAGAATTGTCCTCATGACAAAAGGGTGCCCTTTATCATGGGATGTCGAGTGGGCGGAATGGAGAGAAAAGAATGTCCAAAGGTCAAGTTGGCGCCGAGCAGCGCCTCGTGACCCCGGGAATGGTCATCGGACCATCATCCGGGAAGCGAGCAGGTTCTGGTACGATTGCTGAAAACAATGAATTCATTGCCACCCGATTGGGATGGCTCAATGAACAGAACGATGTCGTTTCTGTTTCGCCAATTAACAGCGCATACATGCCACGTTCAGGTGACCTTATCATCGGATTTGTGGCTGAAGTTCGCAACAATCTCTGGTTCTTCGATGTCAACGGACCGTTCCAAGCATTGCTTCCAATGTCCCTCGCACCTTGGAAGGTTGAATTTGGTTCGACCCGACAACACCTCGGAATCGGTGACGCTGCGCTAGCTCGCATTCAGGAAGTTGATGAAACGCACAACATGGTTCTCACCATGAAGGGCGTTGGACTTCGACGCCTCAACGAAGGCGCCGTTGTCTCAATTCCAGTCAATTTAATCGATACCATTCGGGGCCAAAACAACACCATGCTTAGCCGAATTCGTGATGCTACCAATTGTCGCATCATCGTCGGTGACAATGGTCGTGTATGGATTCACGGAGATGCAGCAGACATGCATGTTGCACGACATTTGGTTCAAACTCTCAACGAAGAGGGACACAAAAACACATTCGAAGGTGCGGTCGAAGCACTTGAAAACGAACGAGGTGAACACTGATGGGTGGATATGGAGACGTAAAATTACTACGAGAAGATGGAAAACGACTTGATGGTCGAGCAATCGATGAGATGCGACCGGTAACGATTGAAGCAGGGGTCCTCCCTGCTGCTGATGGTTCGGCCATGGTTACACATGGACTGAACGTTGCAGTTGCAGCGGTTTATGGACCGATGGAAGCGCACCCTCGAAAGATTCAGCGACAAGATCGTGCTGTCATTGACGTACGTTACAATATGGCACCGTTTTCAACCGGCGACCGAATTCGACCAGGATTCAATCGACGAAGCCGTGAAATCTCAAAGGTCACCGCTGAATCACTGGAATCCGTTGTTCTCGTTGAGCGCTACCCACGTTCAAAGATTCGTGTTGAAATCGAAATCCTCGCTGCAGAGGCAGGAACGCGATGCGCAGGAATCACTGCAGCATCTGTTGCTCTTGCTGACGCTGGAATTCCTATGCGAGACATGATTGTCGGTGTCGCCTCTGGTAAGATTGAGGACACGGTTGTTCTTGACCTTGACAAGGCAGAAGACAACTATGGTCAAGCCGACCTACCCGTTGGCATTCTTCCGAACACTGGCGAGATTGCTTTCCTACAAATGGATGGTGACCTTTCCATCGATGAGTACAATCTCGCAATGGAGTACAACTACAAAGCAGCCAAAGAAATCCATGAAATCATGGTTGATGCTCTCAAGCGACGATACGAAGGAGGTGAAGCCTGATGGTTGAACTCGTTCCTTCCCTCTTGCGACAAGAGCTTAACCGTCTCGCTGCCGATGGCCAGCGAATTGATGGACGTGGTCAATTCGATGGACGTGAAGTTCATCTTGAAGTCGATTGTTTGTACAATGCTGAAGGATCTGCAAAAGTTGTTTGGGGAGACACCATCATTTATGCTGGTGTCAAGTTCGAAATTCGAACTCCGTGGCCAGACCGACCCACACAAGGTTCACTCATGTGTGGTGCAGAACTTCGTCCTGTCGCTCACCGAAAGTACGAACCAGGCCCACCATCGCCACAATCCATCGAACTCGGTCGAGTTGTTGATCGTGGAATCCGTGAATCCGGATGCATCGACATGGAAGAACTGTGCATTGTACCTGGAGAGAAAGTCTGGGGTGTTATGATCGACATCCACGTTCTCTCCGATGGAGGCAACATCTTCGATGCAGCGGGGCTCGCAGCCATTGCTGCTCTCCGAACAGCTGTTGTTCCTGCCGAGCGCTTTGATGTTGGTGAAGACCACGTCTTGAAGGTCAATGGAACACCAATTATGGCATCGTTCAAACGTGCAGGAGGACGCTTTGTTTACGACCCCAGCGAAGATGAAGAACTTGGTGGAGACGAGCGAATTCATATCACATTGGGTGATGAAGGTCACCTCCACTCACTACAGAAGGGGCTAAAAGGAGTCTTCACTCCGGACGAATTTGCCGAGATTCTAGCGGTCGCCGAACAAAAGTGCAGTGAACTGAGAGAAATGGTGGCAGAAAAGGAGGGGAACTGATTGGCTAAGCGAACCCAGAAAGCAAAAGCAACAGCTCGATTTGGAGCACGATACGGTGTAAGCGTACGACGAAACGCCGGTAGTGCACTCGCAAAGAAGAATGCAAAGTACACCTGCCCTGTATGCCATTACCGTAAAGTTTCACGCCAGTCCGTTGGTATCTGGTCCTGCGGTAAATGTGGGCACACCTTCGCAGGCGGAGCATGGGAACCATTCACACGTGCAAGTGATGCAAACTCTCGAATTCTTCGCCGATCCATCGAAGGTGCAACAACCGCTGATATGGCATTCATTGCGCAACAAGCCGCACTTGATTTCGAGCGCAAGGCTGCTGAAGATACTTCTGAAGAAGAGTGATGGCAATGGCGGAGACGCCTTTCACACTTGTCTGTACAATTGGACGAGCGAATGCTTTAGACATCCAAGCGATGCGTGATTCCCTCATATCAGAAACGACGAGTGAATTGATTGACGAAAACACATTTGCATTTCGATTGGATGAAGCAAATGCCAAAGATTTGCGGGCCATGTGGAACACACGAATACGCGGCCTGATCGCTGCGGATGAAATCTTACAGGCGATTGAATCCGCAGGTTCATCAACCAACGATGATTCGAGGGAAGCATGAGCACCGTTGAACAACTCCAAGTCGTTGTCTCAGAAGTTCAAAACGCTCGACATCAAGTCGCGACCGTTCGAGCCCAACTTCAAGAACTTGAAACCACAATTACCGCTGTTGAGAAGCATCCAGAAGGTATGGCTCTGCATCGACAACTTGGTGGAGTATTGGTTGAAGTTGACAAGAAGGATGAGTTGATTGAGGAGTTGAAAAAAACACACGCTACACTCTCCGAACATGCGGAGCGACTTTCAGAACATGAAGCAAAATTGGTCGCTGCATACGAAGAACTCAAGAAATCGCTTGAGGGAGAAGCTTGAGCGACATTGCAAACGACATCGATTCGATGAAAGAGTGGCTCGATGCTGCCATTGAGCGTGGAGCAGTACCAGTTTTAACAGGTCAAAATGGTGACATGGATACGATCGGATCGGCTGTAGCTCTCGCATCGATACACCCCTCCCTTCTTGCCTGTGGGCTTCATTTGGGTCGAATTGCGAAACGCATGGTTGATGAACTCAAAGCACCCTTTCGAAAACTCTCGGAAATAGGAACCATTTTTCCTGAACAATTGGGCGGCATTATCATTGTTGATGCTGCTGCACCAGATCAAGTAGGAATTCACTTACCCGAGGTGCCAAAACTTATTCTTGACCATCATGCAACGAACGGTTGGGTTCTCAACGACGGCGATTGTATGCTGAACTGGGACGTTCGCGCTACAACAGAAATGGTTGCAACCTACATGTTCAAACATGCTAAAGGCGCATTGAGCGAACCCGTAAGGAAGATGCTGCTCGCAGGGATGATTACAGATACGGGTCGTTATCGACATGCAAACGCAAGTTCGTTCGAAATTACATCACAACTTCTTAGCGATTCAAACATTGATTATGCAGAGTTTTGCGAGGACATTGAACGTGAACAGACCTCTCCATCGGAACGTGGTAGCCTCCTGCGGGGATTGAGTAGGACAAAGCATCACGATGCGGGAGCGTGGAGTCTTGTGACAACATACGCTGGAACGCTCGAAGGGCGTCTCGCATCCTTACTCCTCGGGACCGGTTGTGATGTCTCCTTGGTTTCTCGTCATCGTGATGGTGAATCCAGATTGACGGCAAGGGCGACCAGAAAAGCAACATTGAGCGGGGTTCATTTGGGAAAAATCATGCAAGAAATTGCTCATCAACACGGAGGCGATGGTGGTGGGCATGATGGCGCTGCAGGTTGGTCGGGAAAGGTTGATCGCATCCGTGCAGAGTCAGCATTTATCGCTCAACTTATACTACAAGAAAAGGTGAAACAATGAGACCGAAAGCACCAGGGCTGTACATTTCGAAGTGGAGAGAAGAGGGGCCGGTGTCCCTTGAATCAGCACGAAGGTGGAGAGATGAATTTGGTTGGAACGATTGGATGGCAATCATTGAAGCAGCCCTGTATCTCGATGCTGCTGAATTGGTTGAATTGATTTTACCGGAACTCTCACCTGCACAACGAGCAACATTCGATTTAGTGCGGCGACGAATGTTAGGTGATCAACGTCTCGAGGAAGCCATCGATAAAGCACTCGAAATCTGTCGAACGCCAGAAACTCGAGACCTCGCACTTGAAGGTCGACTTCGAATGGAGCGGGGGCTTCAACGGTTTGAAAAAGGAGATTCTGAAGGAGCTGAAGAAGATTTCACATGGGCAGAAACGCGATTAAAATCAGTAGCGAAAGCGAGTCGTGACCACGACCTTTCACTCCTCAACAAAGCTGCTTTTCACATGGCCTCTGGAGAAGATCTGATGGCGCTTCAAGTCTATGGCGACATTTCTCGACAAGAAAAGCACGCGCATGAAACCATCGCCATTTCTCGTATCGGAGCATCGAGAATTCATGCTCGATATGGACGGATGTTCGATGCGGCTCGAAATGCTTGGAATGGGCACGCACACGCCATTCTTGCTGGTCAAATTGCGATGGCGATTGAAGCAGGATCCCTATTTTTGGATTTGTCAATCGATGCACAAGATGCATCTGCCACACGTTTTCAACAACAAGTCGATGAATCGAAGCCACGAGATGTGGGAGAAAAAGCACCTGAATTGAACGTCCACCCAGATGATGTTTCAGGTGTCTTTGAGTGGTGTGTCAAGCATTTGGAGAAACAGCCAACTGGTCACGATCGACCCGATTTACGAGCCATGATCATGATGGCTCATCGTCTCGACAGACTCGATGAGTTCAGTTGGCTCATCGATCAACCTGAAGCCGTTGAAGATTCGATGTTGGTTGCCGTAGTCCTCGGTTGCTCAATCGATGAAGAACAAAATCTTGCTTGGACTGAGCGCATGCAATCATTGATGCCCTAGTTCTATAGAATCGGCCCATTCGCTCAAATCATGGACCTCTTTGATGTCCCAATGCGTAAATTCTGGCAATTCTGTAAACCACTTGACAGTTCGGACGTGCTGGTCGTCAACGTTCCATGATGTTTTTGAAAACGGATGACGTTGATCATCCACGATGATGAGCCCGACCCATCCATCTGGGTAATACGTGGTATTCCAGGCAACCAATTGACCAGAACCACCTACTTCTTCAGTAAGTTCCCGTTGAAGTGCCTGTTCAGGCGTCTCATTTTTTTCGATGTGACCACCGGGAAATTCCCAACCTCGTTCGGGGTGGTTGACCAATAAGATTTGACCTGAATTCTGAATTGATCGAGCATTGCTTTGCGGCACGACGTACGCTAAAACAAAGGATGGAGGCATACGATCACCTACATCCTTTCCCGACACTGGTCAAGATATGTAACAGCCCAGTCTTCGCCTGAAGCGACAAGACGTCGGGCTAAGAAAAATGCCTCCGATACGTTATCTGATTCAAGAAGCATAAGCAATCGCCTCTCATCTTTGTCAAGTTCTTGAGGTTCCTCCACTTCTTCTTGATTTATTCGAGCGTCGGTAGAATCAACCCGCACACGCTCGTTCAGTTGTTCCATTTGTTCAAGGAATGCCGTTCTATGTTCCAGTTTAGGACCGCTCCATGGAGTTTGTTCTTCACCTTCCATTCGTTCAGTTAATCGATTCAAAAATTCATCTCGCACACGCAAATGGGGCATCAGCGTTTGGACATGGTCGTAACATGACCAAGCTGAATCGATCTCTTGTCGGCGCTCATGAAGTCGCCCCAATTGCATCCAAAGTTCATGATTGGAGGGGCGATGCGCGAGAAGATGTCGGCTCAATTCGATGAATAAATCTTCAAAACCTTGCAATCGCAGGATTTCGATACGGCGAGCATAAACGATATTTGCCCGTTGATCCCTGAAATCCAAATCTCTGCATCGATCGGCAAACTCTGCAATTTCGATGAGAACTGCATCACTTTCCTCATCCCCGCCTCCGCGTTCAATCAAAGCGTCCCACCATGCCTCAGGAGTAAGAGGATCACGAACGAATGCAGCCTCAAGCAGTTCCAGACCAAATTCAAGATAATTGAGATTTTTTAGTTTCTCGAATTGTTCTGTATCCCTGCCAAGAACCGTGAAAACATCCTCTAAGACAATGCCAAGTCCATCATTGTCCTTGAGTTGAAGTTTGATATCCGCAAGACATCGCCAGTTCCTCTCGTCCGTAAAGTCATGCAACAGAGCCTGACGCGCATTCTGCTCTGCCCATTGCATGTTGGCCGCTTTTCGTTCGGGGTCGATTTTTGCAAGGCGAACGAATTTTTGCGCCTGTGAGCGATATCGATTGCCTAAATTCCTTCGAGGATGTTGCAAATCATCGTGAGAAGATTGACGCATGACCATCCCTACTGGACGCTCATGTACCCATCTGGGTTATCTGAATGATGGATGGTTGCATCAAATCCGACTTTCGACGTTTGCCCGTCTTGATACCGTGACGGATCAAGGCTCGAACCTTTTTGATTTTCAAAGATGTGCGTGTCCCGATCAGGTTGCCAACGAGTTACCATCGCCCATTCTACTCGCACAGGATTCGTTATGTCGATGTCTTCATCAACAATTGTAACCATTTTCATCGAGCGATGACCTGCTAAAGCTGCCTCGATGGCTTTTCGACCATCGTCTTCGGAAGTTTTCCGAATTTTTACGACTGCAGCAAGCCATCCACAACCTCCTTCTGTCATATGGACATCAATGCAATCGACAACTTTGGCAACTGCCTCTTTGATGGTTGGAGAACGAGGCAAGCCCATGAGCGTCTTGTGTTCTGCCTCACCGGGAATGAGCGCATGGAAAATTGGATTGTTACGATGGAGAACGCCATCAACTTCGATAACAGGTTCTTGACGAACATCATCAACCGTTCCTGTAATATCGACATATGGACCTTCATCATCATCTTCCAGCGTGATGTGGCCCCACATAGCGTACTCAGCATCCGCAGGTACCTCAATTCCATTTGGTAGTTGAACCAATTGAAGTGGTTTATCGTACAATTTTTCATGAAGCGCCGCCGCTATTGTCAATTCATCGATTGGTTCATCAAAGGACATCGCACCTGCAAGGAGTACAACAGGATCTGGAGCATTGACGATAGCGATTCGAACCTCTTCTCCACGTTCCCTCGCCTCGTCGACCATCGTTCGTAAGTGCCGGGGTACGAGACGAACGACCAGGTGATTCTTGTCACGCAAGAACTGCCGATGAAAACTCATGTTCCGGCGACCGTTCACCTCAGCGATGATAACACTCGCTGACATGTATCGGCCCCGATCTTGTGGCCAGTGGTGCGGGATGGGTAAGTTTCGCAAGTCGACGTTTTCCTGCATTTGATCATAAACAGGAGCTTCTGAGGCAGAAATAACTTCAGGAGTCGATGGATTTTTCATCGCCCAGGCAAGAGTGTCAATGTAGACCTCAGGTTGAATGCCAATGGCCTCGCAAAGCCTATCCCGTGTTAGCATGTTGACGGATATGCGCTGACCGGGAACCTCCTCGATGTTTTCGAACAACAGGTTTGGATGGCCTTGTTTTGTGCTTTGCTCCCAAATTCCGTGGACGAGACTAACTTGCTCATCGATTCGATGAGCATGTGACAGGTGATCTCGGAATGCCAACGTATCACGCCCTCAGAACTTGGTCTGAGTGTCTTCAAGATACCTTGGCCGTTCTTCTTCCTCCGGTTCGGATGTTGCAGACATCATGTTCAATCCGGAAAACAATCCTATAATGCCCACAGCGTGAGATGTAAGGATGTCGACGTTGGTGTCAACAAGCTCAATCCAATAATTGACAATGACCAAAAGGCCGAGAAGGATGGTTAGCAACGCCACGATTGGTCGCATGCCTTGCGGAATCATGAATGAACTAACAGGAACTTGTTTATGATGTTATTCTTCCAATCAGGCGGTGCAATCATCACGCCGATGAAACGGCGACTTGATATATGAAAGCAAAGTCGGGAGAACGCTCGAATGAGGTTTTAACATGGGTAGAGGACTCTTTGCAGGTGCAAAAATGGCCAAGGACCGACAAAAGTTTCGTTGGTCCGACCGACGTTACAAGAAGCGCATGCTCAAATCTCGCGCCAAGCACGACCCGCTTGCCGGATCCACGCAAGCCAAGGGTATCGTTGTAGAAAAAGTTGGTATTGAAGCCAAACAACCAAATTCAGGAATCCGCAAAGCAGTCAAGATTTCGCTCATCAAAAACGGAAATAAATTGACGGCGTTCGCACCTGGAGACGGTGCAATCAACTTTATCGACGAGCACGACGAAGTCATGGTCGAAGGTATCGGTGGACGCATGGGTCGTTCATACGGAGATATTCCCGGCGTTCGATACAAGGTCATCCAAGTCAACGGCGTATCTCTCGACGAAATGGTTCGAGGTCGAAAGGAGAAGCCAGTCCGCTGAGGTGTTTACGATGTCAGAAGAACAAGAAGAAGTCGTCGTCGACAACCGCCCAATTGCCGGTATCGGAACACTTGTTTTCGGCAAGTGGGATGCCGCTGAAGTCGTGTGCAACGACCCGGGTCTTGCACCTTACGTCAATCTCACAACCGTCGGTGTGCCTCACACTGGCGGCCGACATGCCAACATGTGGTTCGGAAAATCCAAGCTCAGCGTCGTCGAGCGTTACATCAACAAGTTGATGCGAACCGGTGCTTACACAGGAAAGAAGCAATCCGCAATGAAAGCGTTCGAAAACGCACTCGATGTTCTTGCTGAGCGCCGTAAGATGAACCCTCTACAGGTCTTTGTGGACGCGATTTGCAATGCTGCTCCAATGGAAGAGATTACCAGGATCAAATTCGGTGCTGTTTCACAACCAAAGGCAGTCGATTCATCACCCTCGCGACGTCTCGATGTTGCACTAAAGCACCTCGCCAAAGGTGCTCAGCAAGGCACACACAAGTCCAAACGAACACTGCAACAGTGCATCGTGAACGAACTCAACAAGGCTTCTGAAGGAGATGCGACATCGTTCGCTGTCGCCAAGAAAGAAGAGGTTGAGCGCATCGCAGCATCCGCTCGATGAAAGCGCTTACGGCGTCGAATTTCGTCAATCTTTTGCGACTTGCTTAAGAACCCCATTCAAGTGGGCAAATTGAACCAGACAGGTGGATACCATGGGACGTAAAGAAGACAACATCAAAAAGGCTACAGAAGTCATGCACATTCTTCCACAGATTCGAAATCTGTGCATCGCTGCGCACATTGATCACGGAAAAACAACACTTTCAGACAACTTGATCGCTGGAGCCGGAATGATGTCCAGCGATTTGGCTGGTGCTGCACGAGTTTTGGATTTTGACGAGCAAGAATCCGCACGTGGTATTACCATCAACGCTGCATCTGCATCAATGGTCCACGCTGTTGATGAAACCGACTATCTGATCAACCTCATCGACACACCCGGTCACGTTGACTTCGGTGGTGACGTAACACGTGCTATGCGTGCGGTCGATGGTTGTTTCATCCTTGCATGTGCTGTTGAGGGTCCAATGCCGCAGACTGAAACTGTTGTTCGTCAAGCATTGAAAGAGAAGGTAAAGCCTGTTCTCTTCATCAACAAAGTCGACCGATTGATCAACGAATTGCAAGTTACACCTGAGGACATGATGAGTCGATTCCAAGAGACCATCACCAAGGTCAACAAACTCATCAAGCAATTCGCTCCTGAAGAATTCAAGAAGGAATGGCAAGTCAGTGTTATCGACGGTACAGTAGCATTTGGTAGCGCATACCACAATTGGGGAATTACCATCCCATACATGAAGAAGTCCGGAGTAAGCATGACGGATATCTTCCAATACTGCAACGATGAGAAGCAAAAGGAACTAGCGCAAGCTGCTCCTGTTCACGAAGTTCTTCTCGACATGGCGGTAACAAAACTACCGAGCCCAGTCGATGCTCAGCCATATCGTATTCCGAACATTTGGACTGGCGACCTCGACTCTGCAATTGGAAAATCCATGATGGCTTGTGACCCAGAAGCAGAACTTGCTATGATGATTACAAAAATTTGGATGGACCCTCACGCTGGAGAAGTTGCAGTCGGCCGTATCTATTCCGGCGCTATTTCGCAAGGTGAATCGGTTTTCGCTATCGGTGCTGCAAAACCTGAACGTGTTCAGCAAGTTAGCATGATGGTTGGTGGTGACCGAATCACTGTACCGAAAGTCGTTGCAGGAAACATCGCTGCAATTACAGGTATCCGAAGTGCTGCTGCTGGTGTTACTCTATCACGAGACAAGGACTTCACACCGTTTGAAGCAATACGCCATTACTCTGATCCGGTCGTTACGGTCGCCGTTGAGCCAAAGAGCATGAAAGATCTTCCAAAGTTCATCGATGCACTTCGCTCACTCGCTAAGGCGGACGCATCCTTGCAAGTTACAACCAACCAAGAAACTGGTGAAGCGTTGTTGGCTGGAATGGGAGAACTTCACCTTGAGATTACTGTTTACCGAATTGAGGAAGAGCAAAACATCAAGGTCAGTGTCAGCCCACCGATCGTCGTTTATCGTGAAGGTATTCAAGGTAGTAACCGTGGACATGCTTTCGAAGGAAAGTCTCCGAACCGACACAACCGTTTCTTCTTTGAGATTGAGGCACTATCGGACGAAGTTGTCGGCGCTCTGCGCAATGGTGACCTCGGTGACGGTCCAGTGCGAAGCAGTGATGCAAAGGAAACCGGTAACAAGTTCGGTGAACTCGGAATGGACAAGGATTTGATGCGAAAGATCTATGCCATCAACGGAACCAATGTATTGGTCAACGATACAAAGGGTATCCAAGGACTTCACGAGACTCGTGAGTTGATTATTGAAGCATTTAACGAAGTTTGCAAGAAAGGACCCATCGCCGATGAGCCTGTCCAAGGTATGTTTGTGCGACTCACAGATGCGAAACTCCACGAGGACGCGATTCACCGTGGACCTGCTCAAACTATCCCTGCAGTTCGAAACGGAATCAAGGGTGCAATGATGCGAGCCAAGACTGTAATTCTTGAGCCGATGCAGAAGGCATTCGTATCCGTACCAAACGACTGGCTCGGTCAAGTTACGCGTGAGGTCACCAACCGACGTGGAATCATCGAAGACATGCCGAGTGAAGGCGATGTCACAACAGTCGTTGGTGTTCTACCAATCGCTGAAACCTTCGGTTTCTCAAACGACATTCGTGCAGCATCGCAAGGACGTGCAGTTTGGAACACAGAAAACCTCGGATTTGAAATGCTTCCACCACAGTTGTTCGACAAGGTTGTTGGAGAAATTCGAACCCGAAAGGGATTGAAACCCGATCCAAACCCCGAATCCTATTATGCAGATTGAGCATGATAACTGGGAACATTTCTGGTCTCTTTGCAACCACAGTAGGTGGTGTACCAAAGCCAGAAGTTGATTCAATCATCGTTGGAAAACTTGGTGTAAAAGACGAGATTATTCGAGATACAAAACATCACGGTGGAGAACAAAAAGCCGTGTGTATCCTCGCTGAGGAAATCGTTCAGGATTTGCGAGAACGTGGACACCCGATTGCTGGTGGGACGACGGGTGAGAACATCCTGTTGAGTGTTCCATTCGAAGTTCTTCAACCAGGTGTTGTTCTTGAATTCGATGAAGCAGTCCTCGAGATCACCATGGCAGCTACACCTTGCAAAACCATCGCTGAATCATTTTTGAATCAGGAGTTCACGCTCCTCTCCGACAAACGACATCCTGGAAGAACGCGTTGGTATGCACGAGTGCAAGTTGAAGGAATTATCAAAAATGGAGAAAATGTTGCAATCAACTCAAACGCTTGAGTTGAAGGTCTGTCAGTTCTCGTAATGCAAGCATTGCTGGACCATCTGGCAGACGATCCAAACAAGCATGCGCATGTTGATGATACTCATTTGCTTTGACACGAGCATATTCGATGGAGCCAAGTTCCTCCAATGCAGCGATTCCGTCTTGAATCATCTCCTCTGTTGCTTCTTCACCCTTTCCTAACACGGACAGGAGTCGTGACTTGGTTTCTGAAGTGGGTTGCTTGAGAGCATGAATGACCATCAGCGTCTGCTTACCTTGGGCAACATCCGAACCCGTTGGTTTCCCAAGCGTTGCTGAATCTGAAAGAACGTCAATTAAGTCGTCCATCAATTGGAAACAAAGACCTACGGAAAGACCCCAATCTGCAAGGCATTTGATGACGTCTTCATCGGCTCCCGCCACTCGTGCCCCAATTTCAGCACAGATGAGAAACATGACGGCAGTTTTTCCTTCGATCATCTCAAGATATTCCTCTTCTGTGACTCGCTCGCGTGTTTCAAACTCAATGTCCATTTGTTGGCCTTCGGAAACTCGTCGAACCATCCAAGCGATTCGATTTACCAATGAAGGTATATCTTGCAAGTCAATATTTGCTGACATAACAAGTCGCTCAAATGCAATGGCGAGCATAGCATCCCCTGCATTGATCGCTGTCGGCATATCGTACTCGATATGCACAGCATTCCGGCCTCGCCGAATTTCATCATTGTCCATGATGTCATCGTGAACGAGTGTGAAGTTGTGAATGGTTTCAATCGCAGCACCAATATCGAGAAGACCAGAATGCGTATCGCCTACAGCCCGTCCAACCAGCCATGGAAGCGTTGCACGCATTCGTTTTCCTCCACCATGAATGAGATGCATCATTGCACCAGCCAGACGTTCATGACGAGAAGCAGTCAAACTCTCAACAATTCGCTGTTCAATGAACGGACGGACTTCTTTGATACTCGTCAAGAGATCTGCACCTTCAGCACTTGGCAGCATGTGCGTGACATCACCCATGTCGTGAATCTTGCCATCTCGGAGTGCCTCACACGCATCCTTGTCACCTGCAGCGCTCCACCATTCAGGCGTCATAATTCTTGCCGCAATGCAACGGAACCAAGGTGCAATAACTTCGTCTGAATTATCAGCAACCAACATCGCGTCCAATTCCTCGAAGTTCACCCACCTTACTGCTGAGACTTCATTCGCATTCGGATGAAGTTCAACGTCGGCTTGAATCATGAGAATGTGATCAATTTCTCGTTCAATCCAGTCAGCATTCATTCTGGAACAATAGCGCATTTTCGTTATGAAATGAAAATCATCAATGCTGAGCGATGAAGCTGGAATCCCTAACTCCTGATCGAGTTTGCGAATTGCAGCAAGTTTTACGCCTCTTGCATCTGTTTCATCCATCTCATCCTCACTTGCAAGAGGATGTGAGCAACAAGAGTTTGCCCAAACGCTTGGGAACGTAATCTTGTCATGTGCACGTTGCTGAAGCAGCAATTTTCCTTCCATATTGAACAATAAAACACTGAACGCCCGATGAAGTGCACCGGACTTGAAGTGGCTGTCTGCTTTGCTTATTGGGCCAATGACCACATCGTTTTCGTCGACCTGTAGGACAGCTTCCGCCATCATGCTCACTTGTGTTGAATCGGGTGACTGGGCTGCCATCAATTTTGAAACAGTATTGTCAATATCCGCTTCTGGAACATCTCCGCTTGCGTAGTTCGACATATGAGCCCCAACCTTTCTTTTGAGAGGCGCTACATAGAGAGTTCGCCTCAGGTCGCAGAAAACGACGCCTACTTTCGCCGAATGGACCAATTTTTTCGACCAAGCCCTTCGAGGGCTACGCCTGTCATTGCCCCCCATGCGAGAGGAGAATCGATGGCGAAGTAAAACATTGGAACCATGACAAGGAATGCTAGGATCCAATGATGGAGCCAGAATGTCTTTGTTCGGATATGAAATTTTATGTTCTCAGTTGTCCAACGAACAATGGCGTAACTTGCGACGAGACCAAGTGCGTACAAACCAAAGTCCATAGCATCAACTCAGGGTAAAATCGTCGTACCTCTCCACGGTTCACCACGAAGAAGTGCAAGGAGACGCTCAGGCTTCTCTCCATTGAAAAGATGAACACCGATTCCGGATTTGGCAACCAAATGCCCACGTGCCATTTTCAATCCAATTCCTCCAGTCACATCAATATCGGTTTGATGGAGTCCTTCGTACTCAATATTAGGCGACCATTCACGAATCAAATCATTCTCAGTTGCAACATGTGGTGGCACGCGTAGCAAACCATCAACCCCTCCCATTGCAAAAAGAAGGGATTCAATATTCCTCAATTCCAGTGACAGTCTCACAACGATATCATCTCCTGAAAGGATTCCAAACTTTCGTTCATCATCAACATCAACGACATCGCCGAATGTAATGTGAACCGTCTTCGGATCTGTCTCAGAAAATCTCGTGAGTGAACCAGAGAATTCTGGTCCAAGATTGCGGGCCCAACGATGTGGTGGATGAGAGCAAACCTTCAATTTGAATCGTTCCAGTTCAGAGGCAACAATTTTGTTCAAATTCAGCATATCACCCCGAACGCTCTCAACTGCCTCAAATTGCGATTGACAGAAATCATCACTCAGTTCGAGGTCGGGAAGGTAACCTTCATTCAGACGCCATCGTTTTGCTTTCAAATGACCAAAAGAACCCGCTCCATGTACAAGGATGACTTGTATGCCGTCGTTCGTAATCGAGTGGACTGCTTCGCATAAGTCTCGAATGATTTCAAGATGTGCTACACATTCTTCGTCCTTTTTTGTGATGAGGGCACCTCCAAATTTAATGACGATGCGTCTCACCATGGGATGGGCACGAATCTGACCTTCATGAGTATGCCTACAAAACACAGGATTCAATAGTCTGCGTGGTTTGACAGCACTATGACCGATGAGGGCCCAAGTCTCGATTCCTTCCTTCGCCACCTTCAGACAGAGGTCGAAGCGGCAAATGAGATTACAGACAAAGCGGAGCGAAACAATCGATTGTTGCAACTCGAGTCATCCATTCAAGAAGCCATCATTTTTGCGAATCGATACAAGGAACTCAAAAATCAAGGTGTTGATCCGCTTCTTCTTGTCGACCCTAAAATACAGCAGGAACGTCCAGCTCCGCCAGCAACAAAAGGCCAATCAATCCTCTTGGGATCATCAACATGCGAAGCATGTGGCAAACTGCTTGAAAACGACTTGGACTTCTGTCCAGCCTGCGGTGCAACGAAGTAATTACTCTTCTTCTTCGCGTTCCCAACGTGCAACCGTATCAACAATCATCGGATCGTCTTCACCAACCCGATAGAGGTATTCAGGAGGGACCTCATCGGTGAGAAATACAGTCTTTCCAGCCCGATAGATCGTGTGCCCATCCGCTACAGCACGAACCGTGTCGACCTCGATGATTGCAGGTCGATCGATACGGACATGACCTGCTTCAAGTGCATTCACGATGGTCTTGGAAAGGTGGATATGGTTTCGAGTTCCTGAAGTGATGCCAAATTGAACGATGGCTTCTGCTTCTTCTGGTTCACATGGCCAGTACAATGCTTCTGGAATTTCATCGGTAGGTAGGTCGAGCTCAATTTCAATGGAATGGCCGTATGTGGCTCGAATCATCTCACCCTCGACTTGGTATCGTCCTTTCTCATCAGCATTGGCAATTGCTTCAAAGTGCCAACCTCGCAACCAGTGATAGTGACGACGCTGTCCGGAAATTGAATCCGCAAGTTCTCGGGTACTCACCCATCCATTGATGTCCATTTCTACATTAAATTTCTCAGGTGCGTGTCGAAGGACAAGCGCTAGCATCCGGCCGAGACTGCCCGCCTCTCGGTCACTCATGATGAATTTCCCTTCTTCATTGCATACAGGACAGTTCGTGCCACTGAAGTGACCGTGCTTTCTACATTGGCGCAGCATGAACGAGGCTATCGCCACCCATTCATGAACCCTGCGGGTGAACGAACCGACTCAATCAAATGCTTGTTTCGTTTGGAAGCGACATGGTCGATGTTGCAATGGTCGGTGCTAGCCAAACAAAATTTGGCAACCATCCTCTTGGACTCAAAGGGATGTGGTCTGAAGCAATGGAAAAAGCGATGCAAAGTGTTGATTTCGACTTTCATCCAACTCAAGTTGATGAAGCCTTCATTGGAAGCATCGCGTTTGGAGGATCACAATTAGGCAACACTGCCGCCCTTCTCACTGAGCATTCAGGAATGGAAGGCGTGAGCGTTCGGCGCGTTGAAAATGCATGTGCATCATCAGGCTTTGCTCTCCGAGATGCATGGATGGCTATCAAAAGCGGACAAGCAGATGTTGTTGTGGCTGGTGGAATCGAGAAAATGAACGATTTATCAGCATCAAGAAAACGGTATTGGCTCGGCGTTTCTGGCGACACTGAATGGGAACGCCTCGCAGGTCTAACATTTCCTGGAACCTATGCACTCACAGCACGACGCTATTTTCATGAATTTGATTCCACACACGATGACTTGGTTCACGTTTCGGTCAAAAACCACATGCATGGGTTCGACAATGAAGTCGCTCACCTACGGAAACAGGTGTCATTCGAAAAGGCAAATTCCGGATTTATGGTCGCAGATCCTCTCACGCTCTACGATTGTTGTCCAACATCCGATGGTGCATCTGCCGTGATTTTGGTGGCAGATCATCTCGCTCACAACTTCACGGATACACCTGTCTGGGTCAAAGGCTCTGGCGCTGGTTCGGATCACCTCGCTTTGCATGATCGCCCAAGTATCACAGAACTCCGGGCGACGCAGGCCGCTGCATCCAAGGCATACAAAACCGCAGGTGTCAATGCATCTGACATCGATTTGGCAGAAGTGCATGATTGTTTTACCATCGCTGAAGTCCTCGCCACTGAAGATCTTGGCTTTGCATCTCGTGGGCAAGGTGGACGATTTGCTCGTGACGGAGAAGGACGGAGAAACGAAGGTCGTGTTGCCATTAATGCCAGCGGAGGTCTCAAGTCAAAAGGACACCCGCTTGGTGCAACAGGCACGGGTCAAGCTGTTGAAATCTTCAAACAACTGAGGCATGAGGTTGAACCAAATCGCCAAATCAGAGATGCTGAGTTGGGTCTGACACACAACGTCGGTGGTTCGGGTGCAACCTGTGCGGTGCACATTTTTGGGAGGGAGCGCTGATGACAATTCAACACATTTCCAATGCCGACGGTGACTTTGCATGCAGCATGTACGGACCAGAATGGGCGGGACCGGATGGGGACAGGCTCACCTTGGCTCTCGCACTGCTGAAGCATTTAGGTTCAGGAAAGGTCCAATTGCATTCCTTCGAAAATCACCTTGTGTTCCAGCCAAGCGTTGGCATTTCAGAAATTATAGAGTCAGCAACAGATTGGAACATTGCTGAGGATTCTGGCATGTATCTCCACGCCCATGCTGATTTGTTTCTCGTGGCGATGAGTACATCGAGCGAGGAACCGGTTTGGCCTCAATTTGATTCGATTGAATATTCGAAAGAATTGAAAAATGAGTTGGAAGTTCAATGGAAAAAAGAAATTTCTGGAGTGAGTCAGGGCGCATATGTATCACAGTCACAACACATGATTTCAACACCTTCACGACTCGGACTATTGGCTCAGCGGCATCAAGAACACCTCGTTTGGCCACCTCGCCAACTCAATGAAGATGGAGAACGTATTGAAACTGCAACGACGAAGTTGTCCGAGTCAGCTACAATCTTGACTTGGACGCGACTGAGTCCCGCTGGAGCACCTTCTGAGTTCTCTGAACGAGCACCAATTCTGGATGGTGTTGCAACCGTTTTGGTCGCTTTTGATCAAGGACCGAAAGGGGTTTTTATGTTAGCAGACGATGAAAAAGGGACACCGAGCATCGGATCTCGAGTATGTTTCGAAATCCGTCGATTGTATGGACAGGATGAAATGATTCATTATGGCTTGAAAGCGCGACTCTTAAATTCCTAAACGAGAGGATAGAAGCCTTCATAGAAAGTCTGAGGAGTGGGTGGCGTATGGCTGGTTTTGGGGGTATCCGGAAAGGAAAAAAAGAAGCGGCAGATAATCTGAGCATCCAAGAAGATGGAGATTGTGCTCGCTGTGGAGGAGAAAGCCAACCATCAACGATGGAAGGCTATCTCGCCTGTACCCGCTGTTCATACGAGTGGGCAGATCCAAATCATGTGTCAAAGAAGGTGCGTGGACCGCCTCCGAATCACCGTCGCGATTCTGAATTAATCAATGAATTCAAGGCTGAAATGGAACGCGGCGACCTCAAAGGTGTACTCGGCGTCGATTCCAATCTCTCTGCTGAGCAAGAACAATCTCTGAAACGTCTCGAAGACAAATGGATGAGCGGCATGCAGGGTCATTACAATGCTGCATCTGAAGATCGGAAACCTCTGATGATTAGTTTTGATGATGATGACAATCTTGTTTCGACCGAGGTTGCTGCTTTGACAATCGTTTCAAATGGATTCGATGGAGGTGAAGAAATTCGACTCGAGTATCCTGGAATTGGAACCGAATTTTATGCCTACAACGAGCGGAGCCCCACAGGTTGGAAACGTGGACGAAGCAGTGAAGAAACCGCCCGCTCGATCACCAACGTGATCAACAGATCCTCTCGGTTGGTCTATGCCAATCTTGAGGGAAGTCGAATTTCCTTTGAGTTACGCGACGACAAACTCAAACCCGAGTCGCTTGTACTGTTCGTTGACGACCCAGGCGGTCAGGACATCGTCGCAGAAAAAGGAGGAGTCATCCTCGATTTCCGCGACGTCAACGTCCTTGATGATTACAGGAATGTAATCGCTCTTGTTCTTGAAGATGGCATCATCTCTCCAAGCGAGGATCAAATGATGTGGGTTATGCGTCAGCAATTAGGAATTACGGAAGAACAACACGTTACGTTGGTGCAAGAAATCTTTGGGGCAAACGCTCTCAAAGAATGTCCAAATTGCAACAAGATGGCAGAATTGTATCCAGAATACTCTGCATGGTACTGTCAGCCTTGCGAAAGTTGGCTTTGATTCTTGTTCTATAGAATATTTCGGACTATTGTTTTCCGATGAATTTGGCGAACTTTAGCGAGGGATGCTTCATAAAGTGGACGGTATTCCCATAAATTGGCGAACGCTATGGCAGAAGACGTATTGTATATTGGAATTGATTTGGGAACCTTTCGTTCAGTCATGGTCTCCTCTGGTAACCACGAAGTAGAGGAACTCACAGTAATTGGAACACCAAAAGATCAGATCGCACGCAATTTCCTGAAGAGAGATGTTCTTTTTGGAGAAGAGGCATTGAAAAACCGACTTGCGTTGAATCTCTTCCGACCATTGGAACTCGGTGTCATCAAAGACACACCAGAGGACCGTCAATTCATTGCCCACTTCATCACCCACTTGATTGGACTCTCTGACCCTGAAGAGCACGATCGAGTGGTTGCAGTCATTGGTGCGCCAGCTGAAGCAAGTCACGTTGACAAAACGGCGATTTTTGATGCCGCTGCCGGCAGTGTCAACGCAGCCATGATTATTTCTGAGCCATTCGCTGTCGCCTACGCACTCGACATGATTGAGCACACGCTTGTCATCGATATCGGTGCTGGAACAACAGACCTTTGCCGTGTCTACGGAACGATTCCAGGTCCAGGCGACCAAATGCACACTGGCTATGCTGGCGACTACGTCGACGCTCAAATCATCAAGGAGGTTCAATCAAAGTACAACGGTGCTCAGATTACAAAAGACATGGCACGACGCTGGAAGGAACAGTATTCCTTTGTGTCCACATCAACTCCGGATGATCCAATCATGGTCGACTTCTCCATCGAAGGGAAGGCCATGAATCTCGACATCACGGATTGCATACAGAGGGCTTGCGAGTCCATTGTCGACCCCATTGTCGAAAATGTGAAGCAACTGATCGCTGACTCCAACCCTGAATATCACGACCAATTCCGCCGAAATATGGTTCTTGCCGGTGGCGGATCTGGTATCCGTGGTCTCGGTGCACTCATCGAGCGCCGACTCTCCGACATGGGCGATGTCAGCGTTCACGTTGTTGATGACCCAGTTCGACTCGGTGCAATGGGTGGTCTCCGATTGGCTATGGAAGTTCCAGAAGACATGTGGAAGAACCTCACCCTCGCATCGCGTTGAGTTGTTAGCATGAACAAGGGACTTGCCATTACTGGTGGAGCCTTCTTGTTTGTTTCGCTGTTCGTCATCGTGGTCTCCTTCTTCAGCGTCCTCGATTATCGTCCAACAACTGAAAACATCCTTCATGATACGTCCAAAGATGGAACATCGTTCGAATACGATGGATCGAGCATTCCAATGGAAGTGTATGCAATAGGAAATCTAGTCAATTGTGACAATTTCAATCTGACCATCACGGGGTATATGGGCGATATCTTTCTCCAAGACTGTGTTTCTGGTACAGATTACCCAGGCTACACGTATCTCGGGGATATCGTGGATACTGCGGCTGCTGGCAATTACACGATTACTGCTGAGGAAAACATTGTCATCGTTGATGCAAGTGAGATTATCGTACCCGCCTTTGGTATGTGCGGAGGAAGTGTTTGCTGCTTGCTTGGTCTTCTTCTCCTCCTTGTCAGCCTTGTCACTGGAAAGAAGACGCCTCAAGTCGTGCTTTACCAACAACCAGGTGCACAGATGTATCAACCGAACCAAACCACTGTACAGCAATACGTTCCTGCTGCTCCATCTGGCCAACAGCAACAGATACAACCTGTCATTCCCAGCCAACAGCCATCTCAAGGTTTCGTGCCGATCCATCAAACCGAGTTTGAAGGATTTTCCTTTGAACACAAAAAAGACGATTGAGAAATCATGATTACAAAAGAAAGCAACGTAGTAATCTTGACAGGTGCTGGCGTTAGCGCAGAATCGGGAATTCAAACGTTTCGGGCTTCGGATGGGCTTTGGGAAAACCACCGCATCGAAGAGGTAGCAACACCTGAGGGGTGGGAAGCCAACCCCAAACTTGTGTGGAATTTTTACCAACAACGGCGAAGACAATTGTTGGAAGTTGAGCCAAACCCTGGACACTTCGCTCTTGCTGATCTGGAAAATCATATCGAGCATTTTCTTCTTGTTACGCAAAATGTTGACAACTTGCATGAACGTGCTGGGTCGAAGAATCTTATCCATATGCACGGTGAACTGGAAAAACTTCGATGCGAGCATTGTGGGCGAGTTGAAACAATGATGCAAGAGGACCATTTTGGGGATGAGCTTGTTGCGTGCAATGGGTGCGGAAATCATGTTCGGCCACACATCGTTTGGTTCAATGAAATGCCTTTTGAATTGGCAAGAATCTACGAGGCAATAGCAGAGTGTGACATCTTCATCGCAATCGGAACAAGCGGACACGTTTATCCTGCAAGTGGATTCTTACAAAGAGCGCGTCTTGCTGGAGCTCACACAATCGGGATCAACCTGGACCCTCCTGAAAACGTGTTTTTCTTTGATGAATTTATCCAAGGAAAAGCGGGTGAAATCTTGCCTATGCTCGTTAAAAAATGGTTTGGCAATTAATTGTTGGTCAGCGATTGGAGTGTTGAGGTTGAGCAATGTTTTTTCTTCTCGGCTTACAGGTGAACCCATGGCAGTTCGACCGTTGTTTGTGTTCGTATCAATTGGCCTGCTGATTGCTTTGTCAGGAACGACGCTCGTTGAAGCGCAAGAACAGGACCAGTCTGATGAAATCGTACGAATCGTGATGCTGCCTCCTGAAGCAGAAGCCACGGGAATGTTTGTCGACGAGCAAGGTCGATTTTTTGTCAACGCCATGCATCCTGACCCAGACGACTACAAGGCAACCATCGGCGTCATCAACGGTATTGATTGGAACAGCCTCTCTAATACGATTCCTTCACTCGATTCATCGAGTCAACCGAGTGATGTTTGGCATGGAATTCGAACGAGTAGTGGGGAGTATCAAGTTCTTCTCCAATCAGGTGATTTGATGACGGATGGTACGCTTGCTGGCGGAATTTATTCTGTCGATGACGGTCAACAAATTCTCCTAAGTGAAAAACCAGATTTCAATGCATTCGTTCCAACTGAAGATAATGGGAGCAGAGGGTTCCTCTACACTGCATGGGAAGATCGACCGGCCGGACTGAGTCAAATCCAAATCGAGTGGAACATGTCGTCCAATCAATGGGATGTTCTCGATAGTCAGATGCTCAATCTCTCTAAAATAAATGGGGCTTGGGTTCTGTGTTTCGGGAGTGTGAGCCCATGGGGTACACCGTTGTTCTCAGAAGAATTGTATTTTGACGATACTGAAAACTGGAACAATCCGAATTTCCGGTACCATTCCGATCAATTGCGACTCGAGCGTTACCTTGGTTACTATCCAAATCCGTACGATTATGGATTTATCATCGAAATGAACGAAGCGACCACAACAACGCCAGAACTTGTTCGACATCTTGCTATGGGCCGATTTTCACACGAAAATGCCCTCGTTATGCCGGACCACAAAACGGTTTACTTGACCGATGATGGATACGAGACGGTGTTGTTCAAATTTGTTGCAGATGTTCCGGGGGACTTGACGGAGGGAACACTGTTCGCTGCGAAACTCATTCAAGATGGTTCATGGGACGCATCGATCACAGGCTTCGATACCGAATGGATTGAGTTGGCTTCAGCTTCAAATGCGGACGTCCAATCTTGGATTGACGAATACGATGGAATTTCCACAACCGACTATGTGGAAGGAGAAAATGCATACATTACGGACGAGGAGATCAACAATTGGGCTGAGGGACGTTTGAACCAAGACCTGAACAACGATGGAATCGTCGGATACGCTCTCGATGACCGTGTCGCATTTCTCGAATCACGAAAGGCTGCTGCGGCGATCGGGGCGACCGATGAATGGAACAAAATGGAAGGTGTTGCATTCAACGAGAATGCTCCCGAGCACATGTATCTGGCCATGTCCAATATTGGCAATGCTATGACAGATGGTCAAGGCGATATCGACGTCTCGCTTAACTCCTGTGGAATCGTTTACAGAATGGCTACTGACAACCAATGGGATGTTCACCGAATAGAACCGGCCATTGTTGGTGGACCGTATCTCTCTTCAGCGGAATACAAGTGCAGCATCGACAATCTCGCAGGACCTGATAACATCCTTGTCCTCGACGATGGAAGCGTATTGGTTGGTGAGGACACCAGATATCATAAGCACAATATGGTTTGGCTTTGGCGAGAATTCATCAATCCTGTCGTTGAAGTCGATGAACAAATTCGAATCACAACGTTAAATCTTTCAGACAATCCTTCCTCCTTGGTTTCTCCATGGACATACTCATACCAAGCTGTAGTTGATGATCTGGCCTTTGATACCACCTACACAGCAATCGTTGTTGCAAAGAACATCAGCAGTGGGGAATGGAGTGGTGTTTGGTGGTGGAACGATATTTCTGAAACCGGTCAACAATACAATCTTCAAATTTCTTTGAACAGAGGATGCTATATGATCGAAACTACCCTTTACGAGAAAGACGACTTGGATGTAGATGCTGGGAATGCGACAGTTCTCTCAAGTGTTCAAAGAAACCTCACGGTAGGCAATGGGGATTGTGTCGATGGAACCTATACTGAAGCGGTTGAAGTCGAATCAGTTCCTAAAGACACAATCGAATCAAACAACGCTCCAGGCTTTGCTTTTACTCTTCTCAGTGCTTCCATTTGTTTGGGATTGTTCTTCGCAAATCAGGAAAGAGAACATACTTGCAACAACAACCAAGTTCAAGAGCAACCACCAATTGAGTGAATTGTGGGTCAGAAATCGCTCTCAGAATTGCGGTGGCAATCTCGTTTTCTTGATGAGACTCCTGGAGATACGGAGGTGGGTGGTCAACCTCGACAAGTTCCAGGCGTATGCTGGTCAAGGGTTGAGCCAACCCACGTTCCAAAACCAGTGTTGCGTTTGTGGTCGAATGAAATGGCTCAATCCCTCAACCTGAAGAAAGGAGAACCTACAGTTCTTGGAGGAAACCAAGTGGTAGAAGGCATGGATCCATACGCACAAAGGTATGGAGGACACCAATTTGGGAATTGGGCAAATCAGCTCGGAGACGGTCGAGCCATCACACTCGGTGAAGTGGATACGGGAACGGAGGTGCTCGAACTGCAATTGAAAGGGCCAGGGAAAACACCGTATTCTCGTTTTGCAGATGGTAAGGCGGTCTTGCGCTCCTCAATTCGTGAATTTCTTTGCAGTGAAGCCATGCATCACCTTGGTATTCCCACAACACGAGCCCTTTCGTTGGTCACAACAGGAGAACATGTTGTTCGTGATGTCATGTATGATGGAAACCCTGCCCCTGAACCCGGAGCCATTGTTTGTCGCGTTGCTCCAAGCTTCATTCGTTTTGGTTCCTTTCAGATTCATTCCATGAACGGTGACAAGGAAACGTTGCAAAAACTAGTTGATTACACCATTAAGCATCATTTTCCTCAACATAGTTCATCGGATGAAGAAGGAATCGTCAAGTGGTTGAACCAAGTTGCTCAGGAAACAGCCAACATGATAGCGCATTGGATGCGTGTTGGATTTGTCCATGGTGTCATGAATACCGACAATATGTCCATCCATGGCCTAACCATCGATTATGGACCGTATGGATGGATAGAAGATTACAATCCAAATTGGACACCAAACACCACAGATGCACGCACGGGCCGTTACCGATTTGGTCAACAAGCACAAATTGGGGCGTGGAATCTTGCCCGACTGCTTGAATCGATAAGTCCACTTCTTGAACACCCTGAACGATTGTATGAATGCTTGGAGACGTACTACAATGCATACGAAGAGCAGAACAATTTGATGTGGATGCAAAAACTTGGACTTCGAGAATTCAAGGAAGATGATGCTGAATTGGTACGAAGCCTCACATCCAATCTTCAACTGGTCGAAACGGATATGACGATTTTCTTTCGCCTGTTATCATCCATTGATGAACCAGAAATCACCTCCATCCATTCGGCGTTTTATGATGTTGATTCCATACCAACGGCCGAATGGAATCAATGGCTAGAGGCTTGGTGGACGCGTGTCGAGGGTCAGCCAGATCGCAATGCAATGAAATCAGCCAACCCAAAATACGTCCTTCGAAACTGGATGGCCCAACTCGCTATCGATGCTGCGGAAAAGGATGATTACTCGGTTGCAGAAGAATTGCATGAACTACTAAAATCTCCATACGATGAACACGAAAAGCATGAAGAGAAATGGTTCCAAAAACGGCCAGAATGGGCACGCCATCGGGTTGGATGTTCGATGTTATCGTGCTCGAGTTAGAATCTATTCTTCTTCCCATCCATGACGTTGGGCAAGGTCACGACTTACCAGCGGATTGTTGCAATGCGGACATGTATCCTTTGGGGACAACAAGTCTGGGCGGATAGCCAAGACCGCCATGCATGTTGGACATGCGGCGAGCATTTCACCATCCTCTAAGTCAGCCTCCGGCGTTGGTACAAACGTCGTATATCCTTGTCGATAGAGAGGGGAGAAGTGATAACGGACGCGCTGAAAGGAACTGTACGATGCATAACCCATGATGAGCATAAACAACAAACCTCCGACCGCCCCAGCAAGAACCGAATACAAATTTATCAAAAACAACAAGAAGAATATCACAGATGCGCAAGCAATAATCAGTGCTGCAGGCCAATATGCCCAACCGTTCCTAGAGCGATACGAAAACCACGTTGAAGTTGTGATAAACAAAGGAACTGCCCAAATCAGTAGCGCACCTCGTCCGATGTATGTTTGTGCGATACTTGCAAAGTCCCAAGCGATGAGGACAATGATGAGACTATCAATCGCTAGGATAAGTGAAGTGCTTCGATGGGTTTGATCAAACAAAGCAGACAACGTTGCGGAAGCACGTTGACCTCCGGAACCTGCCAAGACGATGTCATCGCCTCTGTTGCCTGCCATGCACCCACCAATCAGCCACCTCACATGAAGGCTTGTGAACAGCGAAGAAGTCTTCATGGTCCATGCACTCGGAATGGTATGAGCGTCCGTGATACCGACGTTGAGAGGAAGGGTTCCAGTCTCTCTGGTAAGCGCATCCTCGTTGGTGTCACGGGGGGAATCGCTGCAGTCGACACGGTCCGTTTGCTTCGCGAAATGCGAAGACATGGAGCCGAGATGCTTGTAATTATGACAGAAAGTGCACAACGAGTTATCACGCCTCTTGCTGTTGAATGGGCAAGCCAATGCCAGGTCATTACAGACTGGGATGGCGATATGAAGCAATTGGAAGATGTGGATGCGATTCTTGTTGCACCTGCAACACGCAACACCATTGCTGCACATTTGCATGGTATGCAACAAGGGCCTTTGCTCATGGCATTAAGCGCAGCAAGATCGAGAAACACACACGTCTTGATGGTCCCGAGCATGCATGCGGACCTTGCAGAAGACCCTGTGACCGACGACATCGTTGATCGTCTGCGAGACGATGGTATCGACGTGATGTGGGGAGACCTTGAGGAAGGAAAACGAAAAACTCCGAATCATGAACATATTGTAGCACGTTTCGCCCATGGAATCCACTTAAGTTCAAAATCGCGAAAGAATGTCGTCATCACCTTAGGCGGTACATATTCACCCATCGATGATGTCCGAGGCATCCAGAACACAAGTTCTGGGGCCACAGGTTATGCTATTGCTGATGAATTGTATCGATATGGCCACGATGTGACCTGTGTTGTTGGAAAAACAAGCGTCCGGGAACCATCGTGGTTACCGCTTTGCATTCGAGCTGAACAACCGGAGCAAATGCTTGCTGAGCTCTTTGCACTATCGAACGATGACATCGACGCTTGGGTTCACACTGCTGCAGTCCTTGATTACGTTGTAGAAAAGCCTGCACAAGGAAAACTTGCGAGCCAACAAGGACCTCTTCAAGTTCATTTGGTTGAAGGTTCGAAACACATTCAAGAATTGAAGGAAAAAGTGCGTGGTTCGACACGTATTGGTTTCAAACTTGAAACTGGGATTAAGCAACGGGATCTCATTCATCGAGCGACGGCGCAAATCGAACACTCCGGAATGACAGCTGTCGTTGCCAACCGATTGGAAGATCTCGGTGACCCTTCAAAACCTCGGGGCTATCTTGTCGACAAGCAAGGCAGTCATTTCGTCCTCGAATCAGAATTCGACCTCTGTGATGCCCTTCGAACCATTATCGAACGAGGGGATTGATGTGCGCCGTTTTGCAATCATTGGACATCGAGCCATGAGCAAGGGAAAACTTCCACTCAACGACCTCGCAGGTGGTGCTGGAAGAATGGATGTCCTGATTCGTGCAGTGATGTCCGCATTGCTTACATCGCACGGTTTACGTCCTGATGTTGAAGTCATTTTGCATCTTCAAGGTGGCCCAGGCCCACATCGTAGGTTGAAATTTGTAGGATCTGAACTACGAGGTTTTCATGCTGAAGAACGAAGCGTTGCGGGTCTGATTGCAAAGGTCCTACGCGAACCTCTACCTGCGATTGGTCAATGGGTTGAGCGAACTCCTGGACTCTACGATGGAGGAGGTCAATTATCGCAAACACTTCGAGACTGGAGCGATTCGACACTCATACGTCTTGATGCTGATGCCGAGCGACTGTGGAAAGAGGAGAGTGTGATTCCAACACAGTCCGAAAGAAACCAACAGTCGATTGCGTTTTTACTGTCGGACGACCAACCCTTGAAGTCTCAAGATGGGGTTGCACGTTCCCTCGGAACAACATGGTTGCAGGGCCATCATGCCATTGCAATCTGCCATTTCTTACTTGACGAGGGTGTTGAACTCAACCTTTGAACCAGGCAGGGTAACCTTTCCCGTCTTGGTCAAGTGCGTGTGAGAGTAATTCATCATCCAATGTAAGCGGGTGAGTTCGTGGCCAATTTGGAAGTGAGGAAATGCTTGCATAACCCGCAGTAACTGCATCACAATCTCCTTGTTCAACAACATCCGTATCGATGTAGGCGGCTCCAATCGTGAAAGTGGTTTCAACAGAACCCATTTCATTCTCAGAGAATTGAACTGCATTGCGATACCAGCGCATTCCCAATCGAGTCGTCTTGTACTTTCCATTCCACTCGGGGGGAACATTCAGATTGAGCATCAACTCGCCATGATGAAATGCATCGAGTAATTGCTTTCCGGCTTCTTGTTTCGTTCGCGCTGTTGAAGCATGAGGCCATGATGAAACATGAGGTGCATTCGCATCGATGTGCGGTCGACAAAGATTCTTTGGAATCTTAGGAACAAGGGTTAAGACATGTTGGACAAATTCGACCGTTGCATCGATACCAACCTGCATGCCAGATGGATCGAATGATGTGTAGGAACTTGCTACGGCTGGCATCCCATACAACCCTGCTTCTCGAGCAGCACCCATCGTACCACTATGATAGGAATCCTGGGAAAGATTTGGTCCAAGATTGACACCTGAAACAACAAGCGAAGGTTCGATATGTGGCAAAATGTGCTTCACTCCACCATCCAATGCGACAATCATCGTGTCGCAAGGAGTTCCATCGAGACTGTACAAGTGTACGCCTACAGCGTCATCAAGACCCCACTCTTGAATCAAGTCGTTTCTGTTGTGAAGGTTGATTGGTATACCGAGATTCAATTGCATACTACACGCTGATTTGTTGGTTGAAGGAGCAAAGGCGACCAGTGGTATTCCAGCCTTGTTTAAGGCTTTGACGAGACCCTCAAAACCCGGAGCTTCAATACCGTCGTCGTTGGTTAACAGGACCCATTTCTCTTCCGTCATTCTATCTCCACCAATCCATTGACATTATCAAGTGATGTTTGGTTCATAACGTGTTCTCCATAGACGATTGAAAGGATACCGAGGAGAAGAATAGGTCCACCAATCCACGTCCAAAATCCCGGTATTCCCGTTGAGAAAAACATCCAACCAATGATTGAACCGAGAACGGGTTCGAGAGTGACACTGATCGAAATGAGCAGTGGTGAGACGTATTTTAGACAATAATTGAGACCGGTATGACCTAAAATCCCTGCAATCAATGCGAGAAGAACGAACCACAGAAGCGTATCGTGGGAGAAATATCCAAATGCGCCATACTGTGAATAGTCCCATTCCAAGAACCAGGAGGCTGGGATGAGAAGCAGACCTCCGAGAAGTGTTACTGGAAACGCATAGAGGAACAATGGCATCCATTCACGCAGAATACGGCCACAAACAATGTAGCCGACCACGAAAACTGCACCGAGGAATGCAAGTTGATCACCAAAGAACGTTACCGATCGATCTCCCTGAACGTCACCTGCATCAAGCATTGAAATAGCAGCTCCTACAAATGCAGCAATCCCTCCAATCAGTTCCAAGCGGTTTGGTTTTCTCACAAAAAAGAACATCCCAATGAGAATCACGAGGGGATGAGCCGTTACAAACAGCAAGGAATGGGTCAAAGATGTATAATCCAGTGATGTGACCCAGAAACCGAAATGGAGGGCGAGAAATGCCCCACTACCAGCGATAATCTTCAGTGTCGTTGGTTGGAACAACTTAGACTTCACCTCCTGTTCGATGGAGGTATACTGAAGAAAGGCGAGAGGAGCAAGAATGAGGGCTGTTAATTGCAACCGCCATGATGCTCGCAAAAGTGGAGGGATTTCGTCAACATGTGTGAAAATCGCTCCAGCGCTTGACACACCGCATATCGCCACACCGAGGACCAACCACACGTGTGCTGGGACTGAGCCATTTGGCATGTCGGTCACGACTCATTGACCAATTCAGCATCCAAAACTGGTTGCGCACCGATGACGCCCGCTCGCTTGAACAGGGCATAGATGATCCACCCAATTCCGACATTGAGGCCAATGAATCCTGCCATACGACCAATGTACCAACTCGTGCCGTTTGGGTCGGGAACAAGTGTATCAATAAACGAGAGGATACTTGATTCCGTACCAAAGAACGCCTCTCCGGTTAACAGCCCTGCAGCAACCATGAATGTGCTTAGCAAAATGAGTGCTCGCTTCTTTTCAGCTGCACTTGCACCTTCTTCTTGCTTGATCGCCTCAATCTTTGGCTTGAGTTTCTTTTCTTCCCACTTGTCTCTGCTGTACCCACCGATAAGCATAGGAAGTGTGTGCGGAACATCGAGGTACATACCAAGGCCAAATGAAGTACCCATTCCCGTCACCCACTCAACAAACATACCAAGAAGGAAACCGAGACCAAGGAGATACAGGTCGCCTTGACCCTCTGCAAAAATAACCGAGAAGGTTGCGAACGCATTGGCTTGTGGAGCAATCAAGTCGATTCTTCCTTCCGCCAATTGAATGGAAAGGAAGATGGCGACTGCAGCACCAATAATCGCTCCTGGGACAACACCCATGATGTTTCCTTTCGAAATGTGGTAAGGACGATTACCGATGTACAAGCTGTTCTTGTAATCACCAATGACCGTTCCTGACATCGAAATCGCAGAACCAAAGACCGTGGTTCCAACGAGTCCGAGAAGGACCGCATCTTGCTTGTTCAAGCCAAGGGCAGCATCAAAGTTGAGGAAGATACCTAACAGCATGAGCAGAACGATGAATGAAGTCCCTGAGACAGGCTCGATGCCTGTTTCACCCATAACACGGACGGCGATTGCACCCAGCAAGAAAGTGGTCATGATGAGGACGGTTGCGAAAATGAATGCGGCTGCAATCGGGAATCCACCGAACCAGAAAATCAGAATCATTGAAAGGAAGGTGAGTCCCATGAAGATAGGAATATGCATCAATGGCCACTCGTACCATCCTTTTCCTTCCATGTATTCTTGGGAACCTTCGCCCTTGAACGCGGCACCAATGTCCTTGAAGATGTTCGCAAAGGTTCGCCACATTTTGGCAAGACCAAACATTCCACCACCAACGATTGAGCCTATGGCGATGGTTCGTACCGTCTTGGAAAAGGCGATCATTTGCAGTGCTTGTCCACCTTCACTTGCATACGATTGAATCGGAACGTTGGCTTGCATGGTTGCATCATAGACTGGGAAGTTGCTGAAGACAGCCAATGGGACCAGGAAGAACCAACCTACAAGCGTACCAAGGTTGACCAAGAAAGCCACTCGCGTCTTCATAAACCAGCCAATCGCGAACATCGACGGTGTCAAAGCAACGCCGACGTAGGTGTAGGCAAAGGGGTTCCAGGCACTATCTTCCGACCATTGCGTGTATTTCTTTGATGAACCATCTTCGTAGATTCCAGATGGTTGGTGGATTTTTCCAGCACTGTAGAACGATGCAAGACCAACGTCACCGACATGAAGCGTCTCGGCGAGATAATCCATGACAGACAGTTTCTTGTCCGAAAGCCAGATCAGAGGATATTCAATCAAGAACATACCAATCATGGTAATACCCGTCCATAACCCAATGGTTTTCAACGATTCACGCGCATGTTCAACTGCGCCTGTGTTGACGTCAGAAGCGATATCCAGCATCTTCAGCGTCGCCTCAAATCCGGGGAGTGGTAGTGGATCTTCGACGAGCCAAACACGCCTAAAAATGATGAAGTACATCACCCCAAGGAAACCAGCAAACATCGAAGCAACAATTGCGATAAATGCAAGTCTGAACGCTTCACCATCTTCCAACGTAATCAAGGGACCATCGGCCAGTGAATACTGTGCTTTTGATGCCAACAGGAAAATAGCAGGGAATGTGAAAATGAATCCTGTTGAAGCGTGCGTTGCACCGGTTGTAGCCGAAGTAGCAATGTTCACTTCAGATGGCGACCACTTCAATGCCATTCCCAACAGGTATGCGATGTACCATGCTGCTGAGATGGCGAGCCCGAGCTTCAAACCGATGTAAGCGGTTACACCTGAAAAGATAGCACCGATAGCAATACCGATCATCACTTTTGATGGAGACCAATGCGATACTTCGAAGGATTCATCGAGATTTTTTTCTTCAAGATATTGTTCCAAAACACCCGTATTGAGGTTGTTGTACATCTCGTCATCGAGCCACGTGAGCGTACCATCTTCAATGGCCTTGAGACCTTTTGCTGTGACCGGTTGACGGTATGCTGAGCGTTGAACGGTTGAGCCCGATGAAGATTTCTCATCCATAGTGTGCACTCCCAGATGTTTCTTGCTGTCGCGGGCACTTGAATACAGTTGCCCTCCATAATTTCCAATTTCCTCTATCGAGAAGGGTTTATTCCTATCTACAATGATGGCTTCCTATGAGCGAGACACCGGGCGAGGCGAAGTTGACCCGATTAGGGGCACAGGATTTGAACGATGATGGACGGGTCATCAATCTCGTCATTGCAGGCTCCAGCCGTTTTTACGATTACTCAGTCATCGAAGAAATATTGGATCAATGGATTGAGATTGAGGACTATCCAGATCTGATTGTTGTTGGCGGAGCAAGTGGCGTGGATTATCTTGCAGAACGATGGGCTACAAACAACAACATCGAGGTTGTGATGTTCTCAGAGTTCTGGGATAAACCACGACCAGGCTTGGAAGATTCTGGTCGAAGCGAAGCTCCACTCGAACTGACAGAGAAACTTCTTGAGGCAGCAACACACGTTCTAGCATTCTTGAGTAAGGAAAGCAAATGGACCAAGGTGGTTGCAGATGAAGCACATCAGCGAGGCATACCGACATACGTCCATCATTTGGACGAATCAGATTGAGACTTTTTGAGAAGGCGAGCAGGGATTCCGGCCCAAGTCTCACCGTCTGGAATCACCTTACGTTTCGGCAAAACAGCTCGATAAGCGAGGATGCAATCTTCGCCGATTCTCGAACCCGGTCCAACCATGGTTGCCCCACCGATCGTTGAATTCTTCCCGATGATGACCTTCTCGAGGACGATGTTGCCGTGTTCGACGAGATGTCCGTTGATGGTCGCTCCACCTCCAATCACGACGTTATCGCCCAGCTCGACCAATGAAGGGTCGTTGATTGTAACAGTGTTGATGTTGACATTTTTTCCAATTTTACAGCCTGCTAAGCGATAGTAGGCATTCGCAAAAAATGAAGGTACAATATGAGTTAGAAACGGTTGTGTTGCTCGATGGAGTTGGCCACAAATAGCCCAACGTATTGTTGTCAATGATGCGAGGGGGGCAACAATCCGGTCGTTGAGACGCATCCGAATCACGAATTGCAATGTACCTGACAACAACAAAAGAAACATTCCCCAGGTCAAGAACGCAATCGAAGCAGAGAATCCAATCAGAAGCAAGTCTGGCCAACTTTTGTCATTCGGGCCGAATGATGTCAACGCATCAAAAACGTAGATTGCTGGTGCAATCGGCAAGCCCCAGACAATACCCATCAAGAGAATCATCAGTACTGAAAGAATTGCTTGAATCTGTGTAAAGCCACGCATGGCCAAAACCCCATCATGCATCATTCTTTGCTGCGGCTTCAGCACGTGCTCGTGCATCCTCTTCTTCTGCAACACGAATGCCTTCCTCAAGATCAACACGACTGGTGAGATAGGTTCCTGCGAGAATGACAATGGTAATCGTCAGAATTGCAACACGACTATCAAAGACTGAACTCGCAATACCGTACAGGAACGTTCCAATCATGGCCGCAGACTTTCCAAGGAATCCAAAGAAGCCAAAGAACTCTGAAGTTCGTGTTTCCGGAACGAGTTGTGAGAACATCGAACGAGCCTGTGCTCCTGCACTGCCCATCGCAACACCAACAAACATGCCGAGAATAATCCATTGCAAGGAAACACTGATGTTCAGTGGATCCCAAACATTGTCTCGCATGAACGTAGCCCAGCCATCAGCAGGACCACCTTGATCGACGACGGTTGGATGACGGTCACCGAGTTCGGCCTCTCCCCCGACAGGTCCACCGACAAACAGAATCGAGAATCGATGGTCGCTGGTGTTGTTAAACGCATTTGCAAGTGAAGCGGCATCGGTTTCACCGATTTGCAAGACCTCATCTTCTGTGGTTTCCTTCTGTCCTGCGAGATACGTCGACGCGAAGATGGCAATGGCGACCATGGCAATCATGGCGAGTACACCCAACCATCCAAGTTCCTTGCTTTGGATGAACATAATCCCTCCACCGAGAATCGCAACGAAGGCAAGTATGACAACACAGACAATTAGCCCAGTGGCAATGGTGCTCTCACCCTTGTCCCCAACGCTGTAGTCAGGCTCAGGGAAGTATTCTTGGAAATTGTCTCGGAATGCTGCATCACCTTTTGCAGTTTCTCCAATCCATCCTTCGTATCCACGATCGTACAGCGTTGACATGTTGTAACTGCTCGATGCCTCATCCCACGTGAAGGTGAAATCATAGCGTTCAGCATCATCCGGCGTTCCATCATTGTCTTCATCTGCCGTTGGGTCCAACTCAAGCGGAGCGAAGCCTGCAGCGGTTACAGCGACGAAACAGTAGATGAGCAGCGCAAGCATCAGAGCAAATTTGGTTCCTTTCACGTCAGCAAGCTTTCCAAACACCAAGGTCATTGGAATCGCAACGACGTTTACAGTGAGCAGAAGAATAACGTTCATACTCGGGTTGAGTCGTAGAACAGATTCTCCAAACGCACTGGCCATACTTGCAATCGTGTTGACACCGTCATAAAACAGGAGATAAGCAAGAAGGAAGAATGCGAGCACCTTGAATCGCTTCACTTCTCGGAATGTTTGCAGAACCTGGCCGTACGCCATCTTCGTTGCTTTTCCAAATCCTTCCCATTCCATTTCAGATGGAATCTCAGGTTCCGGCGTCCACTTGAAAATGAGTGCTCCAAAGCCCCACCACCAAATCGAAGATGTTGCGAAAATAATCGCCATTTGGAAATTTGTATCCCATGATGTGCCCAACAGGACGATGAGGTGGAAAATGAGCAGCAAAGAACCGCCAATGAACCCATAAGCATAGCCCCATGTCGATACGTGATCTTGACACTTTCGGGGAGCAAGATAGGGCATGAAGGAATAGTAGATGACGTTACCACCCGTAAACCCAATCGTACCGATGGTGTACATGAGCGCCAAGATGATGTATCCTTGTGAACCGAAATACGGTGCAGCTCCCATCAATGCTGTGAACAATATACCCGCCACAGTGTACCATTTGAGCAATTTTTTCTTAATCGGCATTTTGTCAGCGATGACACCCAAGGCAGGTGCAGTAATCACAACGAAAATCATCGAAAAGGTCAGCACCCAAGCATAGAAAGTGTCACCTGATTGCGTACCTGTTGCCGTGTTGTACAGTGCTGCCATCAATGCTGGAGCGATGACCGTCATAACGGTGAGCGCATAGGCTTGGTTTGCCCAGTCGAAGAAATACCAGCCTTTGAGAGCCTTTTTGTCATCATCGCTCATTGCCGACATGATTTCTTTGGTCGTGCGCAATTCTTCTGAAGTTGCCATCTCGCTCATCGTATCACTATCTACTCCATGTTCAACTTGGTTTATCAAGACAACACCTGCATGGAATTGACCACGATGCATTTGGAAGGATACGACAAATGTTCAAACGCATGGTTCTACAGGGTCGTGTATGACCAAAGAATTTCCGAGGATTATGGTAACAGGCTGCACTGGTTTCCTTGGACGTCAAGTCACGCAGGAGTTTCTTACCCGTGGCTACAAGGTCCGTGGCACAACACGAACGACCAAGGACAAACACCAATCCATTCTTGAAGATTTTTCGGCAGGAGATTCTTTCGAATTACGAACGCTTGATCTTACCTCGGATGCTGGATGGGAAGAAGCAATGGATGGGATTGATGCTGTTGTTCACACAGCATCTCCGTTCTCTGCCTATGAGCCAAAAGATGAGATGGAATTGATTGGACCAGCTCGAGATGGGACGCTGAGAGTTCTTGGTTTTGCGTACGATTCTGGAATACGTAAGTTCGTGATTACTTCATCAACGGCAGCAATATCAGGTGCAACACCGACAACAAAAAACCGTACCTACACGGAAGGGGATTGGACCGACCTGAGTAAGGATATCTCCGCTTATACAAAGAGCAAAACACTTGCAGAAAAAGCAGCACGAAAATTCGCTTCCGAACACCAAGATGTTGCGTTAACGACCGTCAATCCAAACGTGATTTTTGGCCCACTTCACAGCGGTCAATCGGGAACATCGTTGCGAATCATTGAATCGATTGTCAAAAGCTCCTATCCGGGTTTTCCAAAAATTAGTTTTGCACCTGTTGATGTGCGTGATGTGGCATGGATGCATGCAGAGGCATTGGAGCGAAGCGAATTGGATGGTGAACGCTTGATGATGGCAACCACACCGATCACGATGCCGCAAATAGCTCGACACTTGAAATCGAATGGCTACAAAGTTCGAACCCTTGCCCTGCCAAATATCATCGTCAAGGCCATGGCCATCTTCATCAAAGAGGCTCGATTGGTCACAATGGGGTTGGGGACAACCAATCATTACGATTGTTCAAACATCATCGAAAAAACAGGATGGAAGTCAAAAAGCCACGAGGAAATGATTGTCTCAGCGGCAAAATCGCTCGGGTTTCAATGATCTCGAATGATGATGTATCGGCCGAGTGCTTCCTGCCACATGATTTTCTGGCCAGCATCGATTGACATACCGCTGTCACTGTCTGGCATAGGAAGAATCATCATCGAATAGTCTCGGTCATTCATGGCGTGAACTTCGCTACCTTCGATGTGTGTGACCGTTGCGGTACCCTTCTCAATCATGGGTACGCTGATTGAATCTGTCACCGTACCAACGTGGGAGATTTTCTTGCCCGTAAAGATGCTCTCAAGAGCAAGTCGTGCTTTCGCTGAACCGTGCTTGCCTGGCTTTGATTTCGAGATGCTCAAAATCTTGTAGGCTTCATCATCAACAACACAAAATCGTCCAACTTTTAGCGTTCGAATCTCAACACGGTCGGTTCCTGGCATGAACCTACGCTGAGGTGGTGGCTTATGACAGTTCGGTTCACCGTATTCGGATTTCACAAATCCCTTACATCAAATCGATGTCCTGATTGCTCGAACGTGTGGTGAACAATCAGGTTGTGCAACTGATCAGCAACATCCTCAGGATTGGTCAGTTGTCCATCCCGATGATATCCCGCAAACGATTCAACCAATGGAAAATCTTCAATGTTTGAGGATCGAATTTCAATTTGCATATCGGTATCGACGATGCCTGGTGCGATGGCTACGGAGGTAATTCCATGCTTCGCACCTTCCTCTGCAAGGCATCTTGACCACATATCGAGCCCTGCTTTTGAGACGCAGTAGGCCGACCACGAGTGAAGCGGGCGTAATGCTGCTCCGCTCGAAATGGTTGTCACACGGCAATGCTTCGAGGCCTTCATCTGCTCATAGATTCCTTGGGTCAAACGTTGTACTCCGATGACGTTAACGTACAAACTACGTTCCCATTCGGAATTGTCCGCATCTTGAAGCGGTTGAATCGGTGAAATGATTCCCGCATTGTGGACAACACCGTCGATTGCACCAACTTGTTGCAAGGATTCAATTGCGGCATCAATCGAATCCGCATGACCCAAATCACAACCGACAAAGAACGATGATGGTGAAATCGACTGAACCTCCTCGCATGCAAGCTTCAGAAGAGGTGAGGAACGGGCAAGCAAAATGACCTGAATCCCTTCTTCAGCCAATCGCTTTGCAATCGCTCGTCCAATACCCTTTGAAGCACCGGTTACAAGGTAGGTTCTGTTGCCCATAAATCCAAGAGAGCAAGACGCCTAATCAGTATTGTTGAAAGCACTTTAGAAACAGGAGTATATTTACCAATGCTCGAAGTTTCCTCTATGTTCGATTTACCTGAACATCTTGCGGAAAGATGTCGTCAGGCCAACACGATTGAACAGATTCTAAGAGATGGCCCAATCATCGTTTGGTTGAAGTCGTCCCTTCGAACACACGAAAACCCTGCACTCGATGCTGGTCGACTTCTTGCCAATCAATACAATCTTCCTCTCCTTGTCTACCAAGCTGTCGATGAACGCTATCCGCATGCGAATGCCCGTCACCACAATATTCTCTTCGATGCAGCCATCGATCTCTCCTCTGGTTGCCAAAAGTTGGGCATCGATTACGCACTTCACATAGCTCGGAAAGGTCATCGCCCCCCAGTTATGAAAGCGTTTGCAAAAACTGCAAGTGCAATCGTGACGGATCTGTTTCCTTTGCCCCCATGGAAAGATTGGGTTGATAAAATTGCATCCATAGCAACGTGTCCAGTGATTGAAATCGATTGCCATTGTGTTGTACCATTGCCAGTATTTGGAAAATCAATGGACCGACCATTCAGATATCGTGATGCAACAAAAAAGTTGAGAAAGCGTCGAGTTGGTCAACCGTGGCCGTCACTCGACCTCGAGAAACCACTACGGTGGAACGGCCCTTTACCGTTTGAACAGGTCAACATCAGCGAATTGACCTCAATGGAACACCGGTTGGCATTGTTGCAACAGTGCGATATTGACATGTCTGTCCATCCGGTTTGGGACCAGCGAGGAGGTGAACGGGCTGCACTTGTGCGATGGCAGGAGTTCCTTGCAAAAGGAATCTCAGGATACGCACGTCGTAGGAACAATGCTGCGGACGCACAAGGAGTCTCTCGTCTCTCCATGGCCATCCATTATGGGATGATTTCAGTCATGAAAATCGTTCGAGAGGCGCACGAAGTCGGTACGAAAAGCGCGGAAAAGTTTCTCGATGAATTGCTCATTTTTCGAGAACATGCGTGGCACCATGTTTACGCGAGAGATGAACCATATGGTTCTCACAATTTACCGAATTGGGCCCTCGAATCGTGGCAAGATACTGCAGATGACGTCCGAACCACGCTCCTCGAAAAAGACGACTTTGAACTCGGAGCGTCCCCAAACAAATTGTGGAATTTGTGTCAAACCTCATTGTATCGTCATGGTGAATTGCACAACAATCTTCGTATGACGTGGGGGAAGGCAACACCGCACTGGACCACCTCCCTTGAAGCATCTTTGAAAATGGGTCAGCACTTGAACGACAGATTCGCACTTGATGGAAGAGATCCGTCTTCCATTGCTGGCATTCATTGGTGTCACGGTTTGTTTGATCGGCCCTTTTTACCGCCCTTACCTGTCATGGGCGTTGTTCGGAAACGTGAACTAGCAACCCACCAGTCACGACTTGACATGGATGCCTACGAACGACATGTCATGCGAACTGCGTACAATCAACAACGACCCTTTGTCATCGTAGGTGCTGGATATGCTGGCGCACGCTCTGCTCAAATTCTGAGCAATTATGGATACGATGTGCTCGTTCTCGACAAAGGGACAATTCCTGGAGGTCGCTCATCAACAAAACGACGTGAAGAAGGACTCTACAATCACGGATCGGATGTTCTTGGCGATGATGAAAACCTGTTCGCCGATGCTGCGATTAACACGATGCTCGAAGGCATCGATGTTTGCTGCGAGACAACAATCACCTCCATCGAATCGCATCAGGACTGTGTTGTTCTTGAAGACGAGAGAGGATTCACGTGGGAAGCTGAAGCTGTGATTCTTACATGTCCAATACCGCAATTGCAACCAATTCTAGCAAACACCGTTCCACAAGAATGGAACGACCATCCTTACATTTCAAATTGGACACTTATTTGCACGGGGAAAGAACACGTTCCTGAACAAATCATCAACTATGCAAGTGATTCTATAGAAGAAATCAGGAAGGGAGTACAAAAACCGGATTCGAATGTTCTGATCGTTCATATGACCAACGAATGGAGCAAGAGACATCTCGAACGTTCTAGAGACGAGGTTGTGGAATTGATTTTGAACGAACTCCAACCCATCCAATCGGATTGGTTTGAAAACGCTGGATTTCACGCTCATCGCTGGCGCTATTCACGACCGCTTACTCAGCCTGAGCGTATCCATCACGAACGAATCACATTTGCGGGAGATGCTTGGGCAGAACCCTTGGGAACCGTTGAGGGTGCGCTAAATTCCGCAGAATTCGCTGCTCTCGAATTGGTATGGAAAATCAATTATGCTCAGAATCGTCCATCAATATCAATGCAAACAACGTTGTTTTAGAATGGATTTTTCCGATACACATCCCAAGGCTTGCTGCCACGCTTACGAAACATCGAAGTTCGCATGGATTTGAGAATGGTCCAGGCAAATTTGAACGTACGTTTGATCGATTGGATGGGATGAAGCATGTACCAAAGAGGATTTTTCCATTCTCGTAGAGGATACCTCAGTTGACGAAGCATACCCGCAGGAATCTCTTCACTGACACCGTATTTCATTGGTCTTCGATTCTTTGGCATAAAGTACGTTCCAAACAATTGATCCCACACAGGAAGAAAAGTCGAGTAATTTGTCCATATGGCATCTCGCTCGTTTGTATGATGCCAGTGATGGAATTCAGGAGTAATGATGAGTCGATGCAACCACTTCAAGCGCCATCGAACATTGGCATGGAGGAACAGTCCAAGAATCAGTTGTGCAGCAGCCAGCGCACCAGTTAATTCAAAGGAAAATCCTGCTGCTACCAAAAAGACAAATGCTGGTGCAAGAATGGTTCCGTCCAATGGATGGCCACGGAATCCACTGGCCCAGTCCAAATGCTCAGTTGAGTGGTGAATGGCATGGAACTTCCAAAGGACCGGAATTTCATGATAAAATCGATGCGTCCAGTACACGAGCATATCGAAGAGGAGAATGCCCAGTAGAGGCATGTACTGTTCAGGAATTTGCGCAACATACGGTCGAAGAAGAAGGCCTGGAATCCATGCCAAGCTGAGAACACCAACCACGATGGCAACAATTCCAGTAAGCAAACCAAGCAATGGTGAAGCCAAAGCGTAGCCTACATCGGTATCGAGATGAGGTCGTCGAATTTTTTGTCCTTTGTGGCGAGGGAACATCTTTTCGAACGGTACAACAAGGACAAAAAGCAACAACACAACGAAGATCCCTTCAACGGAGATGTATAATGCAACAGCGATTAAGGCGAGGGTAAGCAGTCGAAGAATCATCGAGACAAGGCGGGTTTTGAAACCAACTGTCTCTTCCATGGATGATTCATAGAATGAGCGATTAATAGAGATGTTTGGTTCATGAATCATCACGAGAGGTGATATACCTCAATGGGCTAGTGGGAACATGGCATTCATGGCATGCTCAACCTGTCTCAGCATCCGCATCTACCCGTATATGGGTTTCATGACCGGACAACAGTATCAATGCCAAGATTGTGAAACCATTTCACCCATCGTGATTGAGTTTGACACAGAAGAGGATTTCAACGCGTTTCTCGAGGCTCGGCTCTCCGATCAGGAAGAGTGAAACCGGCCTGTAGAGGGTCATTATTGTCCCAATCTTCATATGTGAAGAGACCGAATTTTACAATGGATGGGATGCATATGATTGAGCGTAAGCAGGATGCACTACAAGGAGCAATGCTCCGAGCACTTATGGCCGAACACCTTCGAGAAGAGCGAGAAAAGGTTCAGAATAAACCTGTCAAAGACGCGTCTTTTTCAGCGCTCGCAACACGTATTGTTGAAGATGTAAGAAACGCTACAACGCACAAATCTGCAGCTTCAAATGTCCTCTCCGAAATTGGTCTTGAAGCACCGAAAAAGTCCGTTGAGAATACACCTCTGCGTTATGTTGGACAACGCGCCAAGAAAATACCACTGAAGAAGCGAAGAGTTCGGAAAGTCAAGCGCACATCGCAAGTTCCTGCTGCGACTCGTTCACGACCTCCGGTCGGTCACGAACGAGCCAAAAGAAACCTTCGAGTCCCCCGCACCTAAGACCAACGGTCAAAAAGGGACAACCCTGCGCTCTGCTAGGTGCGACCATGAATGACCTTGCCAATCCGAGCGAAGAGCATCAAATGCTTCGAGAAATGATTCGTGACTTTGTACAGGAGTTCGTCGAACCACAAGCCCATGAGTACGATAAGAAAGAACAATTCAACATTGAATTGTTTCGAGAACTCGGAGATCTTGGACTGCTTGGAATTACGGTTCCAGAAGAATATGGTGGTGCTGGCCTTGATGCGGTTGCCGCGACCATAGCACACGAGGAACTCTCGTATTCAGACGTTGGGTTCGCACTTGCTTACTTAGCCCACTCAATGCTCTTTGTCAACAATTTAGCATACAATGGGTCCGAAGAACAAAAGCGTCGTATCCTCCCAAAGGTTTGCTCGGGTGAGTGGATTGGAGCCATGGCCATGTCGGAACCCGATGCAGGGACGGATGTTCTCGGATTGTCAACAACTGCAGAAAGGAACGGTGATGGTGATTGGGTTCTCAACGGACGAAAGATGTGGATTACCAACGGATGCATCGATGACCAAGGCACACCTGCAGACATTGTTTGGGTCTATGCTAGAACAGGTCATGATGAACATGGGCGCGTCAAACTCTCGACCTTCCTCGTTGAGAAAGGCATGCCTGGATTCAGCGTAGGCCAGAAGATCTTCGATAAGACTGGAATGCGGGCCTCAAACACGGCCGAACTCGTTTTTGATGACTGCATTGTTCCTGCTGGAAACCTTGTTGGTGAAGAAGGAGGCTCCTTGCTTCACATGATGGGTAACCTCGAAATTGAGCGTCTTACACTTGCTGGCATGTCGGTTGGCATTGCACGACGTTGTCTCCATGAAATGAACAAATACGCTACGGAAAGAGAAGCATTCGGTGTCCAAATTCGATCCTTTGGACAGATGCAACGTCACATCGGAGAATCATGGGCAAAGTACCGAGCTATGCGTGCTTATGTCTACGATACAGCCAACAACATTCAACTCGGAAAATCAGGTCAACGCCTCGATTCCGATGGAGTCAAGTTGTTTGCGACAACGGCTGCAAAGGAAATTGCCGATGCTGCAATCCAGGTCATGGGCGGCTACGGATATGTTGCAGAATACCACGTTGAGCGACTGTGGCGTGACTCCAAACTCCTCGAAATCGGTGGAGGAACACTCGAATCGCATCAAAAGAACATCACTCGTGATCTTGCAAAAGATTCTGAAGCAATCAATCGATGACTTCGTTGGTCTCTTTGATACCAACCATTTGCTTCGTCATACGCCATGCGGATGTTATCATACTCACACCAATGATGGCCGCTGAGGCGAGAACTGTTGTCCAGACCCAAGCGCTTGAGATGGTTGACAGAGATTCTTCAGAAAGAAGCATTCCCATCATTGCTGCCATAGCAATCGCCAATGCGATTTGAATTCTGTAAAGAATTGGTACAGTTAGTACCGTCCCCACACGAGCCATTCTAAAGAAGAGAAACATCGACCACGAAAATACACCGACTGTCCACAACAATATGCTCGGATCATATTTGTTCAACAAAAGAATATCATTGTCTCGTAGATAACCATCTGCAGAAAACAATGAGACCAGCAAGAGAAGCGATGCTCCCATTATGTTGAGAACCTCAATCAGTACATTCCCACTTCTGACCTCTCTTCGTTCCGGTTTTTCAATTGGTTCTAAATTTTCAATCGTTGTTATTGGAGCGTCTTTGGTCACTGCAGTTCCCAACTTGGTTAGGCGCCTCTCAAGCATATCAAGTCGTTCACTTAGACGGACCATCTCCTCAACAATCTGGATTTGTGCTTCATTTTGGGAATTTAATAATTCAAATTGTTGTGCATCGACTTCAGGTAAAATCATCATAGGAGGGGTCGAATCAATGTAACCATCATCTTTAATTTCCGATTTAATTGATTCAAGTTTGGCTTCCTTTTTGTTTTTTGATCGTTCTTTGGACTCAATGACTTTGCTCTGAATCGCACTGGTCGTGTTCTCAATTCCTGATTTCGTTGCACTCGCAGCCCGTTTTGAGAGGTCTGCGATTTGGACTTTGGTCTTCTGAAGGAAATCCATGATTGAACTCTGTTTCTGAGCGTCTTCCTCCATGTTTAGGGCAGGTTGCTGCATCTATTAGGAGATTCTGATTAATACTCAACAGGAATCGGGTCAAGCGTTCTCCAGAGATACCACGATGCCATGGTTCGATAGGGCGCCCAGCGTTTTGCAACTTCTTCTGCTTCATCCATGGTTTCAACCTCAGGAAACAATCGCTTGATTCCATTCACCAAACCGATGTCTTTTGGACTGTAAATGTCGGGAAGAAGCAATGCGAAAATCATCACCATTTCCGCTGTCCATGGTCCCACCCCCTTGAATTGGATGAGATGTTTCCGTATCTCTTGTTCCGTCGATTCTGAAAACGGAAATTGAAGAAGTTCTTCAGAATCATTGGCCAAACCAAGAATGTAACCGCTCTTTGGACGAGTTATGCCGCATGATGCAATCTCTTCTTTGGTGAATTGACGGACGTTTTCTGGAGTGACCTTTTCGACCATCACCTCAAATCGATTCCAAATGCTTTCAGCTGCAACGACGCTGATTTGTTGGCCGATGATGGAGCGTACAATCGTGTAGAACAAATCGCCACGCCCCTCCAGACCTTTTTTCCCGTATGTTGCAATACAATCGCCCATAATTGGATCATCGGAAAAATGTTCGAGAGCATCGTTCCACCAATCCGGTTCTCCCTTCAGCATGAATCAACCAAAGACAGAGAGGTTTTGAGTTCTCGTCAACTGCCACAACCATGCGAGAAGAACTTCTTACGCTTCTACAACTGAAAGATCTTCCACGAACAGGTTGGGTTCGTGCAGGTGTTGGCAATCCAGAATCCGTTGCTGCACATTCATGGGGAATGGCTGTCCTCGCTCTGCGTTTATGCCCCGAGCATCTCGATCTTTCGAAGGTTCTCTCGATGTGTCTTGTTCATGATGTAGCCGAGGTTGTTGTTGGCGACCTTACGCCACACGATGCCATCAAAGGGCAAGAGAAGCATGAACTTGAACGAGCAGCAATGCTCAAAATCGCGCCTCAATGGATTGACCTATTCGATGAATACGAACAAGGGGTGAGTCAAGAGGCGCAATTTGTCAAAACCATGGACAAACTCGACATGGGCTTGCAAGCCGTAAACTACCAACAACAAGGCCTTGATTTGAGCGAATTCATCGCCAGTGCACGCTCAAGAACAGACGAAACGGAATTCGCATCTCTGCTTGATTGAGGCCTACAAGCCGACAAGGACAAAAACAAGAACATCCGCCCACGGACTACAGCCCGATGGTGTAGTGGTCCATCATGGTGGGTTTTGGTCCCGCCGACCTCGGTTCGAATCCGAGTCGGGCTACTTTCCCACATACGCAACTTCATCAATCGCTTGCGTTTCGACCTTTACATGGCAATTCAGAACATCGCCGTTCTTGGCGCAGGACAAATGGGGAATGGAATCACACAAGTTGCAGCAGCAGCTGGTTACAACGTGACCATGATCGATATTGAACAAGAATACGTTGACAAGGGTCTTGCAACCATCGAACGATCACTCAGCAAGCTTGTCGCGAAAGAACGCATGTCCCAAGAGGATGCGGATGCAACACTCGCTCGAATCTCACTCTCAACCGACCGTGCGGATTGCGCTGACTGTGACCTTGTGGTCGAAGCAGTTCCAGAGATTGTAGACTTGAAGACATCCATCTTTGCGGAACTCGATTCGATTTGCAAACCTGAAACCATTCTTGCTTCGAATACCTCATCGATTTCCATCAGCACCATTGCAGAGGCAACCAATCGTCCCGACAAGGTCATCGGTATGCACTTCATGAATCCCGTTCCAATCATGAAGTTGGTTGAAGTCATCAATGGCAACAAGACCAGTACAGAAACCAACGCTGCTGTCATCGAAGCATCCGAAAAGATGGGCAAGATTGCTCTTTCTTGCAACGACTCACCAGGATTTGTATCGAACAGAATCCTTTGCCCAATGCTTAACGAAGCCATTCTCACCTTGCAAGAAGGCGTTGCAGAACCTGAAGCCATTGATGGTATCATGAAGTTGGGAATGAACCATCCTATCGGTCCACTCGCTCTCTCAGATTTGATCGGGCTCGATACCGTCCTTCACATCATGAACGTTCTTTATGAAGGACTCAAGCAAGAGAAGTACGCACCTGCACCTCTTCTCATCCAAATGGTTGAGGAAGGCAAACTCGGTCGCAAGACCGGTGAAGGCTTCTACACGTACTGAACTCAATCTTGTCCAACAAGCTTGTAGTCATCAGACAGAGGTGTTGCACCTGTTTCCATCGAAATGATTTTTCCGTCCTTGAAACGAATGAAGGAAAGAACAGCTTCTGAATCTGAATCGTTGGCAAAGTGAACAATGGAATGCGCAACAGCGACTTCTTCATTTTCAAACAAAACTCGGTCGTTCTCAGAGGAGGTGTGTCCAGATCCTGCAAATTGCATCATATCGGACTTCCCCATGGTCACGCCACCGACGTGCGGGTTGAACACGAAATCTTCGTGAACAAGTGCATCCAGTGCTTCTTTGTCTCCAGTTTTCCAGGCTTCGTTGTATGCAGCAATAATCGACATGAATCTCACTCACGCTCCTAGTGTATAAGCAGAACGCTATAATTTGATTAGAATATATTCCAAACGACATGGTTTAGACTCACAAGGAAATGTGTTCGAAATTACCTAATGAAGCGAATTTGATTAAATAAAAAAAGGCCCCTGCACACATCGGAATGTGTGCAGGGGCGGCTTTGCGCATGTGTACATGCACAATTTTCCTTGCAGGCAAGGAATCAACGTTTCTTAGCAACACTTGGTTCAGTTTTCTGCACCAGGAGTTGGGCCAGTTGTGTATCCCCAAACTCCTGTGTTGTCCATGACGTAGACATCATCGGAAGTATCTGGAAGTGCACCTGATCCATGGATAAGGTCACCCGATGAGGTGTACAAAGAAGCAGAATCATCGCCTCCAATGCCGAAGGCAAATTGCGCATCTCCACTTGTCGAATCATCATTGCACAGGAGCATGTATTCTCCCGCAGCAAGTGAGGTGCCAGATGCAAACGTGTACTGGTCTTCATCTCCGAATCCTTTGGAGTCAACAACGACCATGCCAGACAAATCCATAGAGGATGCTCCGTAGTTCCAGATTTCGATCCAGTCTTCGGTGTCTCCACTGCCATCAGAGTTCAAGCAAGTTCCAGCACTTCCCTTGTTTGCAACTTCGTTGATTACGAGGGTGGTTGCATAACAGTTGTTTGCAGCACCTGGTGTTGAACCGTGTGGTCCCGAAGTTTGGACGCCGTTTGAACAATCAAATTCAGTTGAACCTGCTTCGTCTCCAAGTGTGTCGTAGTCCGTTTCAGTGCCATCAGGAGCCCTTAGGTGAACAGTGTCGCCACTGCCCTTGATACCAAATCCAAAGACTTGGGAATCAGCACCACTGCATACGCCTTCACAGAACCACATGTAACCGTTCGCGGAAATTGTATCTCCACTCACGAAAACGATGCGCTCATCGCACTTGGATGTCCCTACTCCGCCAATGGCGTCACAGTCTTCCTTGACGCCCTTGTCGTAAATTTGGAAACCGTCAAGATCGCACTCAGCACCTGAGTTGTGGATTTCAATCCAGTCCTCTGGAGCACCGCCACCATGCATCTCTGAGATGGTGATTGCAGATGCAGTACATGCTGGCGTGCCTGATGTTGAGCCTCCAGTTGTTCCGCCAGTGTTGCCACCTGTGTTTCCTCCAAGTCCAGCAAGGGTTATTTCTGTGCTTTCATAGATGAGTTTGTTTGATGCTCGGTCGAGGACCTTCACTTGAATTAAACAGACTCCTCCACCATCGCAAAGGTTGTCTGTTCCTTCGCTAATGGTTACTTCTTCGCCAAAAGTCCACTTGCCATCGTTGTTGTCCGTTACTGCACAAACTGTTTCAACAGATTTGCCTGGGTTTGTACACTCCGTGTAGGAACTATCTTCAGCAGAGAGTTGGACGACGACAGTCGACCATGAGAGATCTTCACCTGCCTCCATCGATACGTAGGCAAGTGCTTCGCCTGAATCGCTTGACAACGACGTTCCAGAATCCCTGACTTCGAAGTCATACATCGAGAAGTCACCGTCTGTGTTTCCTTCTGCTAGCTGCGATGCCCAGACGTAGAGTACGCCAGACAACACAACAGTGATTGCAACCATCAAAATCGTTGCAATAACTGGGCTAACCGCTTTTTCATTCATTTTCATTTCTTTCATTTTTGTTCACCTGAGAACTATTTCTCCAAGTCGTCTAAAGATTCCTCACATGTTTGGTCTAGAACCATTTATTTTACATATACATATATTGTAGTAATGAGAATAAATAGAATACCATGGCCTAGTAGTAGATTATAGAGACAACATGCCGCAAAATTTGGCCATCACCTCGTGTATGTGCATGATGTTTCTTCTTGCTCCACTTGCAGGTTGCGTCAGTGAAAGCGAAGATAGCGATGCAGGTGCACGAACCCTTATTGGAGGACAAAATACAGACAGTGCATCCATCAAAATCGCCGGCTCATCCACGGTCTATCCACTCGCCACAGGTTGGATTGAGGATTTTACAGAACGAAACCCTGACGTATCAGCGAGTGTTGCACTTGGAGGGTCAGGTGCGGGCGCAGCTGCCGTTTGCAGTACAGGAAACGATCATGTTGAGATTGGCTCAATGTCACGCACCTTCAAACCAATCGAGGCAACTCTTGTTGATGGTGAGCGTTTCTTCAATTGCAAATCCTCCGATATCGAGTTAACTCAGGTTCCCATTGCAATGGATGGAATCACCATTGTCCTCAAACGTGGCGGTGGTGCACAGCAATGCGTCGAATCCATAGGTGGTCTGAGCGTAGCCCAACTGCGTTGGATTTTTTCTGATTGGACCGAAGACGACCTTGTTTACTCCCAAGAAGGTGGTCTCGAACTATCCAGTATTACTCCAAACAACGATGGGGATGGTGTACGAGAATGGTCCGACTTTTCCGAAAATCCGTCCTGTGAAGAATTGAACATTAACCTCTGGGGTCCTGACTCGCAATCTGGAACCTACGAATATTTTGGAGAAATGATCTTTTGCAAAAAATGCTTCCTTGGAAACTATGGTTATCCTGAAGAATCCTTTGACTCGCAACGGGTAGGTGGCTACCAAAACAGCGCCAATGACAACGTCATCATCAACGGTGTGAGTGAAGATGGCGCTGCTATTGGATTCCTAGGCTATTCGTATTATGATGAACACAAATCCGAATTGACTGCAGTGGGTTTATCGAAAAACATCACACACTCTGCTTTGGATGGAATCGAACCAATAATTCAACCAACCAGTGATTCAATTCGAAGTGAGACGTATCTTCCTCTGTCGCGTGAAATCTACATGAATGTTGATAATGCATCTTGGAGTACGGTTCTACCGTTTTTTGAGTACGCATTTTCAGACGACGGACAATCAACCATTCTCGAAGTTGGGTTCGTTCCACTCCCAGAATCGACATTCAATGAAACCATGGCCATACTCAATCTCCACAATTCCGAGGTGGTAGAATGAAAGGTGCGGTATTTGTTGCCCTGGTTCTGTTGGCTTGTGGACTCGCAGGATGCACGTCTGAGGATGATGCACAATCCACCTACATGACCATCGATATTGTTGATGTACCGCAAAAAATTGGGTTTAACAAGCAAGACCAATTGGTGGAGCTTTTGGTTCGTAATCACCCTGACAGTGGATATGAATGGGAAGACCTTTCCGTCGAATTATCGATTTATGATGCTGAACAAATGGATGAACCATTGCTAACGGAAGTTTGCCTACCTCCGAGTATTTCCTCTGCTGAGGCGATAGAAGGAAGCGGTCCAGCAAACGTTCGAATTAACGAGCTCATGGCGAGTAACGATTTCGGTTATCCAGATCCTGATGACAGTGGAGATGCTTACGATGATTGGATTGAATTGTTCAATCCTGGTGCAGAGGCGATGTCTCTCGAAGGTTGGGTCATGACCGATGCTTATGAAGAGTACATTGCTGGTGGAAAATCTGGCCACACCTTTGACCAGACCGTTTCCATTCCTGCTGGAGGTTTTCTCATCGTATGGGCCGATGATGAATCCGAGCAAGGTCCTGTTCACATGAATTTCAAACTGAAATCTGAGGGTGAGACCGTGTCCTTGATCAATCCTCAAGGCGAGGTGCATCAAAATATTTCATGGGGTGCTCAAACCACAGATACTTCCTACACTGCTGTTCCTGATGGTTCAATCAATTTCCAAGTCGATCGCACTCCGACTCCAATGCGAACCAATGGTGTGATGTCAGGCGAGAACATTCGTCCTGAATCAGCTCCAGGTTCCATGGGTACTGGATGTATGATTAGCCAATCCATCGACGACGAATTCTGGCACGCTGATGAGACAGTTACACTCATCGAAGATGGTGTGAGCCTCTGTGGCGTGCATGATTCATCCTCCAATGCATTCCCCATCTGCTACATACGATTGATCATCTCACACGATTCGCATATTGTACTTTACAACGATGGTTTAATTGGTTTAACGTGAGGTGAAATTATGAAAAATAAAGCATTCTTCCTGATACTTGTAATGACGTTGTCACTCTTCGCTGGTTGCTTCGGCGGAGATAGTGAAACCAATGAAGAACCAATCTACGAAGCATACGAATGTCGGATTGAAGAAGACAATACCTCATTGTGGTGCACCCAAGAGCGTGGAGTAGCCAAGTTGCCGATGGTCGTCGAATCAGGCTACATCACATCGTGTGTTTTCGGGGCAATGGACGAGGAAGGGGACACGAAACTAACTTGCAACGGAATCAGTGCAACGATCGAAACCTATCCTGTTGGAGAACGTATTCGACATCTCGATAACAATTGTCGCTTGGCTCTCCTTGCCAATGGAGAAAGTATTGTTTCGTGCTCTAATGGATGGCAAGCTCGGCTCGCATCTTCCGCGAATGCTTGCGTTCGTATTTTGGAAGATACAAGCGAAAAGGGCGTGTATGAACGAGCAAGTTGCAACGGTCTTGACATCAATTACGGCGCTCCCAATTCGGGAGTCACCATTCAGGCCAACCTTCTCGGAATGTATGACCACGATGCAGGGACCTTCGGAACATTGGAAATTCCAGCATATGACCCAGTTACGCAACGAATTTTCCTCGTCAACGTTCTTGAGAAATCTGTTGATATTGTCTCGATAGCTGATCCCAGTGACCCTCAACTCGTCGGTCGAGTTGACCTATCAAAGATTGGAGAACCCAACAGCATTGATATTCGGCCAAGTGACGGACTACTCGCTATAGCAGTTCACAGAGAGACAGACGTCTTGAATTATGAGGATGGTCCACTCCCGTTTGTTGTTACAAAGGATCGACCTGACACAGGACTGGTCTATTTTATGGACACAGACGGGCAACGGTTGAACATCGTGGATGATGTGGGCTACCAACCTGATATGATTACATTCACGCCTGACGGAAACAAGGTTTTGGTTGCAAACGAAGGGCAGCCATCTACTGATTACAAATTCGATCCAGAGGGGTCGGTCGACATCATCGACGTAAGTGGACCAATCTCAGACGTCGGTGAGGAGCATGTCACCCATGTCACATTTCATGCGTTTGAAGAGGACAAGTCATCCTTGATACAAATGGGCATTCGAATCAACGGACCAGGTGCAAATTTGAGCATGGATTTTGAGCCAGAATACATTACTGTATCCCCAGATTCTTTGACGGCCTATGTGGCGATTCAAGAGGCAAACGCCATTGCAGTTCTCGATGTCGAAGCGGGACAATTTACCGAAATTATGCCAATGGGATACAAACCTCATTCCTCTGGTGCAGCAGTCCACACATCCCTGACCTGGGCCGACGCACAAATAACCGACACATCCGGTTGGATGTTCCTTGGTGAAGACGCAACACTTGGAACAGAGGTATACTTGATGCTATCAGATGCCTCAAACGAGTTGCACCTTGTCGATTACAATCCGGCAACAGAGACGTTGTCCATGAGAGCAAATCCGTTGGTTACACTCTCCAGCGAGGCTGATTTCGAAGATCTTGCCGTCTGTGAGTATGATGGTCTGAATGCATTTATCCTCGCAGAAGAGTCAATCCCATCCTTGCAATTCTTCGATGGCGAGGGAAGTCAAATTACACGACTTGTTCCTGAAAATTCTTCCTTTACGTTGGCTGGCGATCACGCTATTCTTCCCTCTGCCATATCGGATATTGAAACCAACAAAGGTTTCGAGAGCGTTGCATGCTTCGGCAACCACCTCTACACAATGACGCAATCCTCACTCAGTACAGCCGGTTCAACCGAGCAATGGATACGACTACTCGACATCAACATCGACACCATGACACTTGAGGGCCAATACCTCTACCCAGTCGAATTGACCGATGGGGCCTACTCCCGTGGAGGTAAGATGGACAAAGTCACGTCAATGGTTGCCATCGGTGAAGGTGAGCTTCTCGTCATTGAACGTGATTCTTCCACCGGTGATTCGGCAAGCAAGTGGGTCTTCAGAGTGGACCTATCGCAGGGAACAAACCTGATGGATTTGGATGAAAGTATGCGAGCATCAGGCGTACTCGAACAAATGAGTATGAATGAATTCACTGACATTGAAGTCGACACACCCGATGTTGATCTCTCTCAAACCCTGATCGAAGACCGCATACTCATAAACGAACTCGCCAGCAAAGTCTCCCTTGGGCCCCCAAACCCATATTTGGACGGTGCTACAGACTCGGATTACATTGAATTGTACAACCCGACAAATGCGGATATCGATCTCTCTGGTTGGAGAATATACGACGACATTAGCAAAGCATACACCTTCCCGGACGGTTCGAGTATCGGGCCAATGTCCTACCTCTTGCTGTTCGCTGATGACACGAACGATGGAACGCAGGATTGGGATGTAACCATCGATGAAAATGGAGCCCATCACCTTCCAATCAAATTGTCATCGGGGGGTGAAAGTGTAACCTTGGAAGACAACAATCAGGTCGTTGTTGAAAACATTATCTTCCCTGCTTTAAGCCAAGACACCTCCTATGGCCGCTTGATAACGGCCTCTTCTGTCTTCGGAGTCACTGAACTGACTCCACTTGAGGAGAACGTGGAATACGTCGGAGGCGAAGGTGGCCCATCGGCTGCCAGTCAAGGAATCAAACCCGTGCTAAAATCTCCCTTTGTTGAATTGGCTGATCGATACGGTGCAAAGCCAGAAGCGCTGACCATTGTTGCTGGCTCGATCCAAGGAGCCTTCATCTCTGGTGTCTCCTCTGACCTGTCATTGAATCAACAACTCTCCCTTGATACTGCAAACTACAATGCGTTCTCTCAAGGGGATACGGTCAACGAGTCAACAATGAATCAACTTGAAGGAAGTGGACTCGATTATTGCTCATTCCACGATGCGTTCACATTTGCCAACGACGGAGGCGAAGTGTTCCTCGTCGATGGAAATGATGGTCAAGTCTTGGACGTATACAGTCTAGCGAATGCTGATTTTGAAGGCGTCACATGCGATGATGAAGGAAGAATTTATGTCGCAAATGAAGCAACAACCCAAATCCATGTGCTTGAATACGCTACCGATTTTAGCCTCATTGGAACATTGAATCTTGAGAATCTATCCGTGGATTTGGATGATGGTAAAGGATTGGAATCTGTGAGTTATGTTGCATCTTCGCAAGCACCGAGTATGTGGCCAGCATCGACCGAAGGTTACCTCATTGCTGGAAGTCAGGATGCAACTGCAGTCAACGTTTACTCCATACCGGCTAGCATGAGTGGTGAGGTCGATTTGCAAGCAGTTGCATCCATTGAACTCACCCTCAACGACGTTGCTGGACTGGATGTTGCAAATGATCTCATCTTTTCATTGCATGATAGCCATGATACTGTTCGAGTTCATGATTTGGAGGGGAACTTTATCGCATCGTATGCAACACCACCGACATTGCAAGACACGGAAGGTATCGATGTACAATTTGATTGCACAAACCAAACAATGGAGATTGCATTTGCAGATGATGAATTCAGTGACTTCTTCATTGCAACACTTGGCGGTTCGATATGTGTATCGCAAACGACGACGGAAATCGAGCTCCTCGATTTCATCAAAGAAGAACCTCCGTTTGAATTCGATATGACTGGTGAATTGCGATTGGGGATTCTCACCGATGCAGGTGGAACTGCTACGAGCATACCGTTCGGCTTTGTTGATATCAGGCTCCATCCACTGGATGGTAGCGATGAAGACGGTTACAATCCATTCCCTTGGCCTGTTATGGCCCTTTACATGCCGGATGGGATCACATCGTACACTGTGGATGGGGAAATGTACCTGATCACTGGAAACGAAGGTGACCTTCGCGATTACCGTTACTTCAACAGCTCATCTGGTATGAATGTCATCGGGCATAATGAAGAAATTCGAATTGCATCGACAACCCTCGACCCGATGCGATTCCCTGATGCGAATTCGATGCAACAAATGAGTCAACTCGGTCGACTTAATGTTCCCAACAACTGTGGTGATTCTGATGCTGATGGTGACCTCGACTTCATATGTGCTGTAGGTGCTCGTTCCTTCTCCATCTGGACCACAGATATGGAAATGGTATGGGACAGTGGCCACGACCTTTCATACTACTCAACGAAAAATGGGCAGCATCGAATAGATGAAATGAATTCTCGAGACGATAACAAAGGAATCGAACCAGAAGGTGTAAGAGTCGGTGTTATCGATGACAGGACCTATCTTTTCGTTTCCATGGAACGCAGTTTTGGCGTCATGATCTATGACATCTCAAATCCCCATCAACCAACATTCCAACAATGGATTCAAGTTGACGGCGCAACAAATCCGGAAGATATGGAATTCATTCCGGCTGAGATATCACCAACGTCGTCTCCATTGCTTGTTGTGGCCAACGAGGATTCTGGAACTGTCGGCATTTGGGAGTTAGCCCTCTTGTAGAGGATGTCTCACAAGCGCTTGAACCTCGTAAGGTTCGGACGACATGGTCTCCGGAATCAATTTGGAGGAACGATTTCTCGTCCATCGCTCATCTTTGCGAAGCGGCCTTGTTCACGAGGATGGACGATGTCGGAAGGGCCCCATGGCCATCCACCAAACTCTGTTCGCCGATAATCGCTGAAGGCTTGGTAGATCTCTTCGACGGTATTCATGACGAATGGTCCGTGTTTTGAGACAGGTTCGGCAATTG
>CBFIJH010000002.1:0-212124 GCA_965662895.1 Candidatus Poseidoniaceae archaeon
TTGCATGCGAGAACGTGATACGTTTCGAGGAATCGAATGCTGATCAGTTTCTTAACCAAAGCTCTCCATTTGCTCTGTCGCGATTCTTCGTCAGCCTCAGGAAACGGCTTTTCGAGCATAGGATACGCCCAACGTTCGGCAAAAGGAAGCGTGGAGTAACGTTCCTCAAGATTCCGAGCCATTTGTGCACCGAGTGGCTTGAGTTGCCCTTTCGCACGAGCTTTGCGGGAAGTCGTCATTCCGGTTATCCGGTATATGTTGGAAGAGTTTGGATTGCCGAGATTCTTGATCATTCCAGAAGGTCCGGTCGTGTTGAACGGTTCAATCGCATAAATGCCCCCTTCTTCAACAACCCCTTTGAAGCCCTGATTGTCAGGACCACAAGCATAGGACGGAACGGAAACGCCAGCATGGAGTTCCCATGGTTTGAGTTGATGTCCACACAAATTCCGGATTGGTTGGAAACCGGCATCAAGTGATGGTTGTGCAGCGGCTTGACCGACTTTGTACCATGGTGTCCCCGGATGGAGCATCTCAATCGCAGCATCACGCGCTTCTTTTGCAGCCTTGATTTGTTCCGTATGTTCATTCCCATTTCCGATTTCAAACGTCAGTGCATTATCTGCAATGTGTCCTTTGATGTGAACTCCGAAATCGATTTTGACACAATCTCCCTTCTGGAGAACCATCTCGCCATCCCAGCCTTCGACCTGACGAATGGCATGATCTGTTGTGAAATGTGCTGCGAGATCGTTCACTGCGATTGTACCGGGAAATGCTGGTTTCCCTCCGTGACGATGAATGTAGCGCTCAGCGGACTCAATGACTTCGTGAAATGTCTTTCCGGGCGTTAATTCAAGCTTCATCGCTTCGAGCGTTCGCCGGGCGACGTGACCTGCATCTTTCCAATATTTCAGTGTCGATTCTTCCACCAAGTGACCACGTCACGCGAAGGTACCACGCCTTCTCTGATAATAGTTACCAATGGTTCACCGTCATCGAAATCTAATTTGACAAAGGTGCTTCCAGGCCCCGTGCATCGATTCCCTTCAATAACGGCAAGAGCAGGCAAACCCAATTCTTCGGCTGCTTGTTTGACAGTGCTTGCGGGTTCTTCACCTGCTTCGTTCGCACTTGTTGCAGTGATGGGTCCAATGACTTCTGAAAGCGCGCGTGCGGCTGGATGTTCAAACACACGTATCGCGATGTTTTCGCCTCCCAGACGTGCATCAACTGGTTGTTTTGCAGGATAGAGTATTGTCAGTGCGCCGCGAGGAAACGCTTCAACAAATTCCACAATCCTAGAATCAACGGTTACCAAATCAGCGACCTGTTCAAGCGATGCAACGCCAAGCGAAACGGGTTTGTCCGAAGATCTTGATTTGAGTGCGAAGAGGGTGTCCAATCCTTCCTCTGTCGGTATGCAACCGAGACCAGGTAGGGTCGAAGTAGGGTATGCAACCACACCACCGGATTTGATGTAAGCAATCTGATCATTTGTGGGAATCGACATGACATCACTCACGAGTCCAGATGGACATGTGTTTGTTTGCGATTTCTTCTGCAAGTTCCTTGTCAGCAGTCTTGACGAGAAGTTTACCGCTCGGATAGAGAGTTAAATCAGCAGGTCCCGTAAACGTACATACAATTCTTGATTGAACGCCAATCTCGAATCCACTTTCCACGATTCGAGCACCAACTTGTTCAAGATCAATGGACGTGATTCCGTCTGGAACAATCTGCCATGAGGCTTGATTGCCACACAATTCCATAGCAAATCCGTCACTCATGATTCCACCTCATAGTTCAGGACGCTTTGGTTTGTCTGACGGCGGGCCGCTTGGAGGACCGGAGGGAGGGCCACTGGGAGGGCCGGAAGGTGGACCGCTGGGAGGGCCACTAGGAGGACCAGAGGGTGGGCCGCTTGGAGGACCACTTGGAGGACCACTTGGAGGTCCGGATGGAGGGCCACTGGGAGGACCGGATGGTGGCCCGCTTGGAGGCCCCGATGGAGGGCCGCTCGGAGGACCGGATGGTGGCCCGCTTGGAGGGCCGGATGGGGGTGGAGTTGGAAGAGCCGGGGGTGCAGGTCCAGTTTCAACTGCCGGTTCTTGGACCGGAAGAGAAGGCTCAACTGGGGCTTCTAGGGGTGGCGAAGGGGAAACGAGCGGTGTTTGTGTCAGCAGATCAACAGGCGGTTGTTCGTTCACAACGGGTTTTGAGAGAAGTGGATCGACGGCGGGAGAAGAAAGCAGAGGATCTGGCGCAGATTCAGGCGATGATTCTGGTTTATCTTGTTCCCAAGGAGGGGTTCGTGGGCCATCTTCTTCGACGGTATCAAACGTACCTGCAGTAATTTTCGTTGAGCCTCCCTCTGCATTTTCACCAAAGAATGTGGACATTTGAACTTGGCTTGCCTCGATAAGTTCTCGTTCTTGCACGTTTCCGAAATCTCCGAGGTTTGCATCAAAAGCCCCCGAAAAGAGGCTTGTTCCGACAGCGTTTCCGAGTTGCTTTCCTTTTGCTTGTTGAAATTCAAAATCGGCTTCGTACGGTCCGAGCGACAGCGTTTGCCCTTGTCCTTCAAGTGAAAAGGTCCATTCCCCATCACTGAGTTTGAATTCGAATGTAAACGAACGAGTTAGTCCTGGTCCAATTGAAGAAATGCCTGAAGTGGGTTCAACCTTCGTTCCAAGGCTTGTTGTTATCTCTGCATGAATCCCACCGATTGGAATCGCTGACTCATTGGTTAAATCGAGGGTTACCTCGACAATGTCCTCATCATCGTCGTCAATTTCCATGCGAACGGTTTGCAAGAGGATTGAAAGGGAACCGGCTGTTGCTGAATGTTCTCCACTCATCGTCTCACCTGCTTACCGTAAACCCTTCTTCATTTTAAGTTCAGGCGCGTATCACTTGGAAGAGACCAGTCTACTGCAGCCACTGTGTGGTTGCTGACGTCAATGGACGTTCGATATTCTGCAGTTTTCGAACGGGCACGCAAAACGTCTCTTAATCCAAACAACCAACCCAAGACAGGGATAAGATACCGAAGTTTGTGAAACGCTCGTGGTCCAAAATGGTGCAGTTCGAGCAAGGTTCCGTTGTCGTGAACAATCGCAATTCGGAATGCTCGCTGTCCAAGTGACCGACCATACGCTCGGCCTGTGTATTTCCAGTACAACCACAGCGAAGCAAAGAAAATCACCCAGGTCATGAGGAACGAGGAAGCGTATCGTGCATCTTCTGTAAGATAGGTCCAACTGATGAGAATTTCAAGAAATGTGAACCGACTCAGGACCTGCAACAAGAGCGACATTGCAATAACATCGATTGCAAATGCTGCTATGCGACGCCAAACCGGTGCGATCAGCATGCCTTCAGGTGCGTTTGAAAGAACCTGTTGTGCAAGTGTTCCGCCTTGATAGACCGTAACGGGGCTTTCCGCCATAGTGTCGCCAAATGCTGTTCGTTGTTGAACCTGCGTGTTAGCCGTTAACCAAGTGCCAAGCAAAGAAACCGCGTTCTTCGGCCCAATCCAACCATGAGCGCCACGTTGAATCGTAGCGAAGGGTCTGCGGGTCACCAACAACGACAAGACCGCGCTTCGCTCGAGTAATTGCCACATTTAGACGGCGGCGATCACTCAAGAAACCAACGATACCATCTGGGTTTGAACGGACTGCTGAAAAAATGATAACATCCTTCTCTCGGCCTTGATATCCATCAACCGTATTGATTTCAAGACCTTCGAATGGCCCACCTTGGTCCCGTCCTTTGTTGCTGTCAAAAATGTCTGAGAGCGCTCGAACTTGTCCACTGTATGGGGTAATGATGCCAATATCGCTTGGGTTGACGTCGCCAGGTTGGAGTAATCCTTGGACCAAGTCGTAAATGCGAGCAGCTTCGATAGGGTTGCTGCGGCTTCCTCCTTCTTGTTCCTCATCTTCCACACCTTCAATTGGAATAAATGCGAACGGATGGTCCCAATCGGGCCAAAGGAATCCGGCAGGAGCAGGACGTTCTGCGGCAGTACAACCATCTTGCAACTTATCTTCGTAGAATCGTGCGCTTGGGAATTCTCTCAAAACAGGATGCATTCTGTACTGTACATCGAGAAGATGGGTTTGAATTCCTACATCGACAAGACGCTCAAACAAGGAGCGCCCGAGTCCATTTTTTTGTGCATTGTTTGAGATGACGGTCGGTGGTAATTGTCTGTGATCACCAACCAAAATCAATTGGCGGCATCCTTTGGATATCGGAATCAACGCACTCGGCTCGATGGCCTGAGTCGCCTCATCCATCAGCACAATTGGAAAACGGCGACCATCAAGGAGACGATGTCCTGAGCCAATGTTTGTTGAGCAGAGGACCTGTGCGTTATCGAGAATTGATGCAATCATTTCCTTTTCAAGACGACGTATCTCTTTCTTGTTGTGTTGAATGTCTCGATGAGCCAACCCCTTTTCTCGCCCTTTGAGTTTCGGCAGTGCTCTCTGCACCTCATCCATTTCATCGCGAACAATGGCGATTTCATCTTGTTTCGGATGATCCTCCAATTGGGCATCAAGGGTTGCCATTCGCAAGGTTTCACGAACCTTGACAGGGCGACCGATTCGAACAGCACGCACACCAAGTTCCAACAGCCCTTCCAACAGATTGTCCACTGCCACGTTGGATTCAGCTGTTGCAAGAATCGGCCCCCGCCCTTCACGTGCAAGTTGTGCAAGGGTTGCCACCGCAGTATGTGTTTTTCCGGTTCCTGGGGGACCTTGTATGATGGTGACTCGTCGCGACATAGCGGCCATCTTCGCTTCGTTTTGCGATGGGTTCAAATCAACGGGGACGGGCTCAAGATGGCGAAATTTTCCTGAAATCTTTGGCGGCATGGAAGCATTGTCTTCGGGATCATGCACCTGGCCAAGCAAAACATCACGCAGGATTGTACCTCGATCGCCTTCGGTGGAATGGAACATTTCAAGGGCTTCTTTCATTCGATCATGAGCGACTCTATTGGCACCCCTGTCGAGGCGCCATGTTCCTTTTCTCAAATCTTTAGGACGTTGAGAAACAACGACGCGTAGACGTGTCGGTCCTCGTTCAAGAACGATGCCTTCAATGGTTTTCTCGCCGAGTGGTTTCGAGCGACTGATGACGACAATGTCGCCATGAGTGAAACGGTGTTGGCCGAGATGTTGACGTTCTGGATGCTCAAAGACAAGAATATCGTCTCCGTACAGTTTACCATTCGTCCGAGCACGAAGTCCGAGAAGCGCAAGACCAGAAGCCTGCAAGCGATGATGCGACCACGATGACCAGCGTTCTTGAATCATCGATGTTTCTTCTTCCAATTCTTGGTCGAGGAGTTCGTTGAAGTGGCGGAAATGGTCCTGTCCGCGCCGCCAAATGCCAGCGTCCTCACCTTCAGGTTCGACATCCATGGACGATGATGAACTGTCCATGCGCCGGACTTTTCCTCGCTCGCCCATGGCTTCTCCACCTGCTGCCATCATTTCAGGCTATGGCGAATGAAGCATTCATCGCTCGCGAGATGGTGATGCTTAAACCACAAGTGCCCGCCGTAAAAATAGGCGAGACAATGTTTTGGAAGCGCAAGAAGAATACGGACGAGGAAGGAAATCCTTGTCCGTTTTGCGGTGCTCAGAACGAAGTCGATGCGAACACCTGCGTCCAGTGCTACTATGACCTGACCAAACCTGCCCGAGACCAACATCTTGAGGTTGGTTCTGACGTACAGAACGATTTGCTTTCAACACTCATGGATGACGATGACACCGAGGACGATGATGACTTTGCAGTCGAGGCGGTTTTGGACCTCGAAGACGTAACGGTTGAAGTTGAACAGTACGATGATCCGTTGGCGGATGATGATTTTTCATTTATTGACAGCAAAGGTCCAACACTCTCAGAAACGGTTGAATTCGAAAAACAGGAAAATGTCGAATTAACTGCAGCCGATGCCCCTGTGATTGAAGAACGATTTGAGGTTCCTGATGCAAACCCTCTCGATGAAGTCGAAGAGCCAGTACATACAGGCCAAGGGCAGTTGATTCAATCGAGTGATGAAGAAGAAGACGTCGATTTCACCGGCACTGTTGGACCCAGTCCAGTCGCCGTTCCGGACCTCCCAGAAGGTGATGACGAAATCCCAATGCCGCCTGAAGCATTTACAATTCCCGACATACCAGATGATTTCGATGAAGAAGAGGTTCGCATCCCAGATTTGCCTGAAGACGAGGTTGTTCCTGACTTACCTGATGACCAGATCATCGAGGTTGCTGTGGAAAAAACAGAACCGGAAGATGTTGTTGCTCCAGAGGTCGAAGCGAGTACTCGAATATGGCCATGGCCTGCCGGCGAACCCATGGATCCACGAGAAGTGCATCGAATTGTTGTTGAATCTCTTGGTTTGGTTCGGGCAGGGCGCATCGCCGAAGCTGAACACAACATCGATACGCTTGGACCTCAATTGGGAGACGATGTTTCTTTGCTGTATCATATCGGCCTCATCTTGCAACAGGCAGGAAGAACCGAACATCTCAACTGGATGCTTGAAATGGCACGACGTGTCCATCCAAACGATGAGAACGTAATGAATGCAATCTCACATTTGTCTTCATGAGGGATATTATGCCACCAACACCAAATCTTCCCGATTTGACAGGAGGATATTCGTTGCGTCCTGTTTCCAAAGCCATCCTTCCGATGGTTATTGAAGCATATACAGAAGATCCAGAATCTGCAAAGGCAGCGTTACCATGGCTCAAGAACGATGAAAACATTACGCGCCAATTGGCCGACATGTTGCATGATTTGGAACATCTTTCGAATGCTGATCGCGTCCATTTTTGGTCCATTCACGATGATGAAAACACATTCATCGGCTTGATCGGTCTTGGTGACGAAATGCAACTGGTTCATTCAAATTACAATCTCGGTTATTGGGTGCGGAAGGGATTTCGGAACCGTCGTATTGCATCAAACGCAGTGGATGCGGTCCTCAATTGGCTTGATTCAAGAGGCACTCCACTTCGCATCGAGATTACCGTTCATCCCAGAAATGAGGCCGGTTTGGTAACGGCTGAACGTATCTGCCAACGATGGAACGGTCAAATGATTGACGAATTTATTGGAATTGAATTGAATGAGAAGACGGTCCCGCACAAAATCCATGTTATTGATTTGCCGCGGATGTGAAAGCCTTGCCTCGCACGTGGTTGACGATTGACACGGATGATGTTCGACACGTTCCTTCCAATCAAGGACATCCAACTCGCTCGAAACCTGACCAACGTTTGCCAGACCTATCTGAACGCTTCAAATTAGGACTGAAGGGGTTTGCATCTTGGATGAGGACACACGATTATCCTGTCACAATGTTCGTTATTGCTGATCAATGTGAATCCGACGAATTTGTTCAACTGATGACAGAACTTTGCGTTGAATTTGGCCATCGCATTACCATTGGATGTCACGGTTTGCATCACCGCAGTTGGTCGGCATGGCCAAAGGATGTTGATGGATTTTCACAAGACATATCCCAATCCGTCTCTATTTTGAACCATCATTTTCCACAGCAATTCAAACGATGGTTTCGAGCGCCTGCAGGATACATTGCTTCATGGATGGTTTCGGTATTGGACGAACAGGGCTTTCTGGTTGATTCATCGATTAACCCTTCATGGCTGGTTTCCAAGAAATACGGGAAAAATGAGACGTGGAAAACCGTCCAGTCAACAGTGAAGCAAAGCAGGCTTATCGAACGACCATGGAAAACAAGATTCTCCCTACCGACATGCGGCCCTGCTCAACACATTCCTGGATTGCGATGGAATGCGAAACGCGCATGGAAACACTTGGAGAAACCACTTACAGTCGATGAAATGAGTGTTGTAGAAAATCCGGATATTGAATTGGATACCGTCTATTGGCACGTTCTTGATCATGCACGAAACAATGGCACTTGGATTCCAGATATCAAAGGCTTGTAATGTCCGCTCGCTCGGTCGATACATCGAACGATGCCAACGCATCTGCATACACTGCTGCCTCTACCTTACCATCACGAACGAGGGAAGAGAGTGCTGCGAGGGCAACGGCTTCACCATCGATTTCAAAGAAGCGACGTAGCGCAGGGCGGGTATCCGAACGGCCAAACCCATCCGTACCCAATACCGTATACGGCGCATGGACCCATTCGCGTATCATTTCTGGAACGGCCGCAACGTTATCGGAAACGGCAACAATCGGAGTGGAATCCTTGCCGAGTTGGTGTTCAACCCATGAGGATTTCATGGCCTCACTTGGATGCAAACGGTTCCACCTTGAAACCTCCATACCCTCACGACGAAGTTCACCATAGGAGGTAGCCGACCAAATTTCAGAACGCACACCAAACGTTTCCAATTTCTCAACTGCATCCAAGACTTGCAGCATAATTGGTCCCGAACCAATGAGGCGAACCATTGGACCATCTCCTTCTGGAGCGTTGCGCAGTTTGTACAGCCCTTTGAGTATCCCTTCTTCGCAATCCTTCGGTTTTGCAGGCATCGGATAGTTTTCATTGTAGACAGCGAGATAATACAACACGTCAACGTTTTTCTCATACATTTCAACAATACCGTTCTTGATGATGGTTGCCAATTCAAACGCGAAAGCAGGATCATAGGCTCGAACCGCTGGATTCGAGTGTGCCATCAACAGAGAATGTCCATCCTGATGTTGCAACCCTTCTCCATTGAGTGTTGTTCGACCGGACGTGGCTCCAACAAGGAAACCACGCGCCCTGGAATCCGCTGCAGACCAAATTAAGTCGGCAACACGCTGGAAACCGAACATGGAATAGAAGATGTAGAAGGGAATCGTTGGTGAACCCTGTGTTGCATAGGATGTTGCGGCTGCGATGAATGAAGAGAGCGCTCCCGCTTCGTTGATGCCTTCTTCAAGAATTTGTCCTTTTGCAGACTCTTTGTATTTCATCAGAACCTTGTGATCGACGGGTTTGTACAACTGACCCTCAGGGTGGTAGATTCCAAACTCTGCAAACAACGGGTCCATTCCAAAGGTCCGAGCTTCATCGGGAATGAGTGGAACAACTCGTTCACCAAATCCTTTCGTCTTCATCAAGCCACGCATCAGGCGAACGAACGCCATCGTGGTCGAAACCTGTGAATTTCCTTTGGTCCCATCGTCAAAGTCCGCATAGACCGAATCTTCGGGAAGCGTCAGGCTCATCTCTGAAACTCGACGCTCTGGCATTGGACCTTTCATTGCCGTTCGTCGTTTCTTTGCATAGGCCACGACATCGGGAACATCGTTTGGTTGGATAAACGGAAGTTGTTCCAATTCCTCATCGGTGAAGTCCAGACCCATGGCGTCCCGAATCAATCGTAGATCGTTCTCATCTGCCTTTTTTCGCTGATGTGTCGTGTTTCGACCTGCAAAGGCTGGACCAAGTCCATATCCCTTGATTGTACGAGCAAGAATGACAGTTGGTTGCCCTTTGTGCGCACAAGCAGAGGCATAGGCAGCGTGAATCTTGAGGAAATCATGACCACCGAGATCTTCAGTTAGGGCTTCGAGTTCTTCATCCGAATATTCAGCAACCATTGCTGTCAATTCCTCACCAGCAAACAATTCCTTTCGAATGACAGCTCCTTCAGCAGTGAACAGACGTTGTTCATCCCCGTCAACAAGATCGGCAAGCCGCTTGGCTAGTTTGCCACCCGTATCCTTTGCAAACAAGGCGTCCCATGATGAGCCCCACAAGACCTTGATGACATTCCAGCCAGCACCACGGAATCGTCCTTCCAGTTCTTGGACAATTTTCGAATTCCCGCGAACTGGACCGTCAAGTCGTTGAAGATTGCAGTTCATGACCATAACGATGTTGTCCAATCCTTCGCGGGCAGCAAGCGCTAACTCCGAAAGCGATTCAGGTTCGTCGGATTCACCATCGCCCATCGTGTACCAGACACGCGACAAGGTGGTATCGACAAGTCCGCGATGGTGGAGGTAACGATTGAATCGAGCTTGGTGAATGGCGGTCATAGCTCCAAGACCCATTGAAACACTTGGATATTCCCAGAAATCTGGCATCAATCGTGGATGAGGGTATGAGGACAGTCCTTCGCCACCAACTTCTTGTCGGAAATTGTGGATGTTTTCATCGGAAAACCGGCCTTCAAGCCAAGCACGGGCATAGATTCCTGGCGAGGCGTGTCCTTGCCAATACACGTGATCGCCCCATCCATCTCCATCCTTCCCTCGATAGAAATGGTTGAGGCCAACCTCCCACAAATGCGATGCTGATGCATAGGTCGAGATATGGCCACCAATTCCGTCAACGTACTTGTTCGCCCGTGTAACCATCATCATGGCGTTCCATCGATTGATGGTATGAAGTCGCTTTTCCATCTCCAAATCGCCGGGGTAGGAACCTTGCATATCTGGAGCAATCGTGTTGAGGTACGGAGTCGTTGTCGTATCGATATCGAGACCTGCTTCAGCACCGGCAGCAATCGCACTGTGAAGCAATCGTTCTGCTCGTTGAGTCCCTTGTTGTTCAACAACTTCTGTGACGGAAACTTCCCATTCATGGGTTTGAACAGGGTCCTCGTCTGGCAAAGAGTTGTGAGCGCCGGCACGTCGCACCTTAGTCCCTCCAGTACAACCCTCGAGTACGCATGACTTGAACCCCTCGCTGTCATCAAACTGCCCGATAGACCATCCATTCGCCTCCACCATTCAGGAATGGAGCCTCTCCTGATGCCATCTTTTCCCAACCGGTTGGAACGTCGATAGCGATGTCAGGGGCAACGACAACATAAGCGACTTCGCTCAAGTCACCACGATTCTGGATGTGTTGGCCCTGCAGTTCAAGCTCCCAATTGCTTTCAGGTGCTCGCCAGTGACCGGTGATGTCCCGATCACCTTGTGGATCGAGTTCCAGCCTGAAGGTGTAAAGCCAATGCATTGCAAGGGCTTCGTTATCAATGTAGAGGAAATCCTGCCCAACCTCGATATCATCCGAAAACGAGCGTGCTGCATCATCCGTCCACATCGTTTGTCCATGCATACCTGCAAGCATCGAGAGCGGTAGAACAATCAAAACAGCAAGCATTCGTGACCTGTCCAAAGCCAGTGATCTTCCTTCCAAGCTGCGATGGACAAGGAGCAAGAGCGGGAATGCAAGAGCGGTCAAATAGCGTCCATTGTTCCCCATGAGAATCATATTTTTCCAAAGAGGGAGATTCCAACGATCTGCCTCATAGACCCAAAGCGAGGCCATCCACATGGACATAACAATCGTTCCTGAAACAACAAAGACAATCATGAAGACGTTTTCGTTGTTGGTTGCTTTTCTTGATTGAGAAAGGAGATCTTGAAGAAAAGGCCAGCAACACAAACCAACAAGCAAGTAGAGGACAAATCCATCGAGGAAAGCAGCGAAAAAGGCCAACGTCCATTCCATTGAATGCGTTCGAATCGTACCTAGGGAACCTCCATTGGAAAAAGATGCAAGAATCATTGCAAGCAAGACAACGGGAATTGAAACAGAAAGTCCCATCAAGTGGTGACGCGAATACAAACGAAATTTTGGAACGGTTCGGTCGAGAGTAATCCATGCAAAGAAGACAGCAATCAACCCCCAACCAATCATGGATGGCAATCCTTTGACGAGGATTAACAGATGGATGCTTGCAACCGAGAGAAGAATCCATTGAAGCACTGACCATCCTTTTTGTTTGAAGAGGAACAACGATGAGAAGACGATTCCTGCAACTGCAAGTGCAACAGTCGATTCGGGATACAGCCGACCGGTAGCAAAAATGAACGATGGATGGATTGCAAGCAAGGCAGCAAGTTGTGGCTGCCCCCTTGTCATGACAAGAACCAGTGCAAGCAATGCAAGCATCGGTAAAAATGCTGCAAATGGAAGCAACCATGCTGGGTAAAGTTCGAGAATTTGCCACCATCCACGCTCAAGAATTTGAACATCTTCTGGATTGCTTGCGGAAGGATCGTCGGGCCGTACATCCCCCCACTCAAGATTCGCAATCCCGTCTTCATTTGATTCGATTGCTGCAAGATGAAGATGCGTGTCAAGACCATAATCGCTTGATGCAATGGATGACAGGTGGAGAAGAAGTCCAAGAATGAGCAAGCCCCACCACAAGCGATTGTGGCTGGCGTTCTCCTCGCTCATGACCACAAAGCAAGAGGGTGGGGTTCAACTCTTTCGGATGTCTGGAGGTGTCATGAGCGGAATCTTGGATGGAATCAATGTTCTCGATTTGTCCCGAATCTTAGCCGGACCTTACACTGCACAAATGCTCTCTGATTTAGGGGCAAACGTCACCAAAATTGAAGCCCCATGGGGCGATGATACACGAACTTGGGGGCCGCCCTTTGCAACGGACTTTGATGGAAAAAGAGTTGCAGCATACTTCCTTTGTTGCAATCGCGGGAAGTCAATTCTGCAAATGAACCTCAAAGAAGAAACTGAAGAATTACGCAAGTTGATCGAGTGGGCCGATGTCGTTGTTGAGAATTTCAAACCGGGTACGCTTCAACGGCTTATCGGCGATTTGCCAAACGATACGATTGTCTGCTCGATTTCAGGATACGGTGCAACTGGACCTCGTCGAGATGAACCTGGTTACGACCTTGCACTTCAAGCACGTAGCGGAATCATGAGCATCACTGGAGAAGCTGATGGTCCACCCGTCAAAGTCGGCGTAGCATGGATTGATATCATCACTGGACTTTACGCTGGAAATGCAATCCTTGCGGCACTCCTCGATCGTGAACGTACAGGGACAATTCGCCACATCGATGTCAGCCTCTGGGATTGCGCCGTGGCATCCCTTGCCAATCAAGCACAAAACGTCTTGGCCAGTGGCGTTGATCCCTTGCGAATGGGCTCAGCGCATCCGAATCTCGTCCCGTATCGAGCCTTTGAAGCGAAAGACGGGTGGTTCGTTGTTGCTGTTGGTTCGGATACACAGTGGGCGAAATTCTGCTCCATCTCTGGAATTCCTCAAACAAAGGAATGGCAGACCAATGCCGGACGGATCGAACATCGAGAAGCAATTGAAACGAGAATACAAGAATGGGTCCAAGAGCACACTCGAGAAGCATTGGAAGGCATCTTGGAAGGCATTCCATGTTCTCCAATCAACACCGTTTCTGAAGCACTTTCTGATGTGCAAAGCGTTGCTCGAGGAGCGCTTTTTGAGGAAAATGGCGTGACGACACTTGCAAGTCCACTTCGATTTATGCAATCTCAATGAATTCTGTTCACGAACAATATTCTTGGATTGAAATCTCAAAACCTGTGCATTGTTCGCATGATGTTTCAACAGAACAGGGAATGGCTAATGTAGCAAAGACGAGCCATTCGCATCATGGAACCTTCGGATGGGGATACGCCTCTGAAGGTTCTACTTGTTCACGTCTGGTATTGGCCCCACATCGGAGGCGGGAATCAGCACGTCGAACACATTGCACGACAATTGGTGGCACGTGGACACAAAGCGACCGTGTGGTGTGCGGACATCCCCGAGCATTCAGAAAAGCGGTTTGTTCGAGGTGGAGTGGAAGTCATTCGCCTTCCTCCAACGCGAGTTTTGGGCGGCATTGATCCGATCGTTTCCATCAAAGATCTTGACATGGATTTTGATATCGTTCATCTCCATGATACCTTACCTGTGTTGATACGTCGTTCAGTCAAACGTGCTCGAAAAGAAGGAGTTCCTGTTGTTACGACCTTCCACAACGATTACATCAAAACCACCCTCTTCGGAAAGATTCTGAAACACCTACGTTGGGTGCTGCAAGGTCGAAAAACACTGCATGCATCAAATGCTCGCATTGCATTAACACCGTATTACGCACGCCATCTCGAAGGGAGAGGCGTTCGACAACCAATCGATGTTTTACCAAATGGATTTGAGCCGGTGGCTGAAGATGCGACTCGTCCTTCCACGCTCCCCCCGGATTCTGAAACACAGCCACTTCTGGTCTTTGTTGGGCGACTAAGCGAACAAAAAGGACTGGATGTCCTAATGGACGCCTGGGATTTACTCTGCGAAACAGGCGAGCCTCAGGCACGTCTTGCTATTGCAGGAAGCGGTGAGTTGGACCAGTGGCTAAACGAACGAATTGCTACCTCGACCTATCCCGATTCCATCGCAAAATTAGGGCGAGTTAACGATTCGGAAAAACGCTGGCTCTTCGAGCAAGCGAAAGGCGTCTTGATCCCGTCTCGATTTGAAGGACTCCCGACTGTTCTGCTCGAAGCCATGCATGCAGGAGCGCCAACCGTCATGGCAGATGTCAATGATTTGGGGCGTTTGGTGACAGAACCAAATGCAGGAATATCGGTAACTCCTGGTGACGCCAAAAGCCTCCTTGATGCAATGATTGCCTTGCTTGAAGCCAATGATGAACAAATCAAAACGTGGTCCACAAACGGGCAAAAGGCTTCCAAACCCTACCTTTGGTCAAACGTGGTCGATGATTTGCTCGAAGTCTACATGCGGGTGAGGACATGAGCAAACCTCGTCTTGTCATCCTGCACCGGAATATGGGATTGCTGGGCGGAGCGCAGCGTGACCTCATCGTTGCATTACCAGAGCATGCAAAACGTTGGGCCATTACTCTGGCAACCCTGAACGCTCCGCAACTTCTGCTCGATCAATGCAAGCAACTCGATATTCAAGTCATCACACCGGATACACCATGGCAACGACCGACCGGAATGGTTGCTGAAGTGACTGCTCGTGGGAGCCGATCTGCACGCAAAGCGTGGCGGAAGTTACGAACCAAATTGCAATCCGCATTTGATGCAGCAGATGCATGTTACGTCATGCTTAGCACGGGTGGGATAGAAGTTCTCGATATTCTTCCATCCGATTGCCCATTGTTCGTTTACGCTCATGAGAGGAACAAAGGCATCTACGATGATGTGGATCAACGCGATATGGATGGCAAATTACGCTATCCATTGTTCATCAAAAACTTGGCTCTGACCTATCCGCGTCTGTGGAGCCAGCGTTGGCATAAACGACTGTGGAAGCGCCCAAAAACTGCTGTTTCAGCAAACACTCCTACCAGTTCTCGCTTGCTTGCAATCTCCCATAACTGGCCAACGAGCAGCGATTGGATTGCTGGGAAGGTCGCATTCCGTGACGAACACCAACGTCCGGCAGAAGTTGGTGTTCTCTGGCCGGCCATTGACCCTACAAAATGGCCTGAAGAAGAAACGGAACAAGAACGCAAAGCCTGGGAAGATGTTATCGACAAACCTGCTGGCCCATATTTGCTCACCATTGGTCGTGCTTGCTTCATGAAAGGCAGCAAGGAAGCAGTGCAGATTGCAGCTGCAGCATCACTCCCACTGGTTCATGTTGGAGGAGGTGAAACCGAAGAAATGCAACGTCAAGCGAAGAGATTTGGTGCTGATATAATCGTCATGCCTCGGCTTGATGAATTGCAAATCGTAGCATTGATGCGGAATGCCCACGCATTGCTTGCAACTGCTCGAACCGAAGGATTCGGCCTAACACCTCTGGAGGCTGCTATGGTCGGAACGCCTGCTCTGGTCGTCAACGATTGTGGATTTACACATACCATTACCGATGGATTCAACGGCCGACGATTGCCTTGGCCGGATTCGGACGAACATCTCAAGCAATGGGTTGAAGCCGTTGAACAAGCAGGGGATGAAGCCAATCGTCTCGCCTGGGCAAAAGCTGGTCGGGAACGGATTCTGAAGCGTTTTACAGCAAAGCATCAGGCTGAAGGATTGGCTCGAAGTCTTGCAGCGATGGGTGTTGACGTTGAAACAACCGACCTCGACATGTTACCAGGACTCGACCCTGCCTAATCTCAAAATGAGAACAGGGAAGTTTGTCCACCTTCACGAATGAGGTTTCCCTTCCTCAATTTCGTCAGTGCTTCATCGATACGCCGTTGACTGAACTCACGTTCCTCTTGAAGAAACTGAATCAGCCCCTTGACATCCACTTGGCCGGGTTGAAGTGCCTCGTCTGCTACATTGTTTGATGGATGGTTGAGGAAGATTTCTCGTATTTCGTCCAACCGTTCTGGAATTTCTTTCCCTTTCTCTTCACAGATTGCTTCGATTGTTCCCAATGATTTGATGAGTTTGATTCCGGTTTTCGGGCCAATCCCTTTCAATCCTGGATGGAAGTCCGTTCCGATCATGATGGCCAAATCGACGAGTTGTTCACGTGACAGGTCGTGTTCAGCGAGCATTTCCGATAGGATGATTTTCTGAGCACGAACGGTTCGCCCATGTCGCTTACTTCCATCGCTCATCAGGTTTCGAACAAGAACTGGACTTCCATACAGCAACGCATCCCAGTCTTGTGTTGCAACGACATCGAGTTGCCCTTTAACAGCCATCACTGCAGCCTGGCCTTCGCCTTCTGCAGCAGCATCGACCCATCGTACACCGAGAAGATCCAGCATTTGTTTGGTATCCTCGACCATCTCTGGGCTGTAGTGAACGATGCGTTGCGCCATCTTCTGGGCAGTTTGGTAATCGCCGTCTTCTAACGCTTGTTTGTGAGCGGCTTCGGCCTCCAGGCGACGAGCCCTTCGTGCTGCAAGTTCATCGGCCTTTAGTTCGGGTGCTGGACCGTCGAAGATGAAGACCGGTTGAATTCCAAGCGAGAGCATGGTTGTTGTTCTCGTTAAGATTCCCATCAAGTGAGCCACCGTACGGCCTTTGGAATCCCGTAGTGGACCTCCATCGCCGGTTGGTGAGCGGTCTCGTATCGTTGTGAGAAATTGAAAAGCCGTCAAGAAAGCATCAATACCAACGCGCTTTCCCTTAAGCTCTGCAAGATTGATGTCTTCCGCGGTCGCTAAGTCTCGTAAGTTGCAGCCCATGTCCAATCGTTAGGGCCGAGAGTATGTCATGGTTCGCATGCGGTGGCGTGAAGAACCAGCGGCAGTAGGCAAGTGCATGGGCGAGTGCATCGTTTCCTTACGAGGGTGGCATCCTGCCCTTGCTCAGGCTGAACTCGTTGCTCTTTTTCCCAATGCTGAAGTCCGACCGTTATCATCACCTCGACTTGCTCGATTGGCCTGCACCAAGCATGCTCCTGAATTGTCAATTTCTTCGGGAATTGAAGCCGTCTTTTTGAGCGGAATCAACATCGATTGGAACGATGAAGCTTCGTTGATGCTCGAAGTCCGAAACTACCTTGAATTGCATCCACATGAGAACCAACCTTGCGCTGTTCATGCTTGGAAACATGGCCAGGGAATTGAAGGCTGCTCCCGGACAAAACTTGCTGGGAAAATTGGTGGCATATTTACGCAAATGGGAGCAACCATCAACCTCGAAAATCCGGTAAAATCCTTCGGTTTGTTGCTTGATGAGCATTCGCATAGCGTCACATTTGGATGGCTGTTAAATCACGGTCCGAAGAGCGATTCAAGCATTGAACGACGAGCAAGTCGACGCCCTTTCTTCAAACCGGTGAGTTTGGAGCCACGACTTGCGCGACTCGCCGTCAACCTAGCATGTGGACCACTTTCATCCGGAGCATGTCTTGACCCGATGACTGGGACCGGTGGTTTCACCATCGAAGCCATCTTGAGCGGGCGAAATGCAGTTGCGATGGATCTCGATAACGAAATGCTTCGAGGGGCAAGGAAGAATCTTGAATGGGTTGGTTCGCAATTGAATCCGTTTGTACTCGGTGATGCGACAGCTATCAAAAAGTCACTTCCGGATGGAGTGGAAACCTTTGCCGGGGTGGTTCTCGACCCTCCTTACGGACGAAATTCTCAGGGTTCAATCAATCACCATGATCTTCTGCAAGAAACGCTCTCAAGTGCAGCTGACGTCGTTGAAGGTGGTCTTGCATTAATTCTTCCAACAGAGCCTCGTTCAGAGTTGTTGACTCGCTCACTTCGCGATGATGAACGTCCGACGCTCAAGCACTACACGTGGAGTCAATTGGAAGAGATGCTCGAAAGAAGCGGTTGGTTGTATCAGAATGCTTGGTACGTTGCAGTTCATCGCTCTCTTGGGCGAGTCATCGTTTCCGCAGCAAACGTTCCTCAAGATTGAGCAATTCAATGGCATCGGATTCACTCGGCTGAGGGAAATCTTGTCGATGTGGGCAACCCGAATCCAAAATCGCCTGATCATCCGAATTCAGAACCACGGGATATTTTCTGCAGCCTTCTGGCCGAACATCGTAAACCGAACAAATCCCTTCAGCATGAACATCCGGACTCGAAGTCAAGAGAAAAACGCAAGCACGCGTTTTCTCGTCGTTCAGCAGTGTAAGGATTCCATTGTTTTCCCATGTGAAAGATTCGAGAGCCATCCCCGTCCTGCGTGAGAGCCGTTTCGCTTCAGCCTCAGTCAGCGGCATGGTCGTTTCACGACAACACGCTGAGCAACCCGTCGGAATGCAGGGGAGTTGCTTGACCATATCCGTTACCAGAATAGGCCTGCATTTGAACCTCGTTGAAGATTCTCGGGCCAGGAGTCGTTTAGAGGGGCAATTCCGAAGGTTCGGTACGGTGAGAATAGCGCTCAACTGAACCATCTTCACGAACAATGAATTTGTTAAAGTTCCATTTGATGGATTCTCGTCCTTCATGATCTGGAACCTTGCACAACTCGGCAAACAGTGGATGGCGGTTGTCCCCATTGACCTCAATCTTGGCCATCATCGGGAAGGTCACACCGTATTCTGTTTCACAAAAGGTTGCAATCTCTTCGTGCGTACCTGGCTCTTGTGCCCCGAACTGATTGCACGGAAATCCAACAACAACCAAGCCTTCAGATTGCTTTGCTTCATACAGTGTTTGCATACCTTCGTATTGTCGTGTAAATCCACACGCACTGGCGACGTTAACGATGAGATATGTACTTCCGCCAAGTTGACGGAGAGTTGTTTTGGTTCCATTGATGGTCTCGATTTCAATATCACGTAGGTCGGTCATACCCCTCAAGATTGGCTTTCTCTTCATGAAGGTGTGGTTGCAATATTGATACATTCAATGCAGTAAAAATATACTTTTTGAACCCTGATTGCTCGCCGGAAAAATTGCAAAGGGTGAGGCAAATGCTCTTGAGGTGCGTGCGTGTGGTTGAATCATGCACGTACTCATGGAGACATCAGCAGGGAATATTACCATCGAACTTTTTCACGGAAGCGCCCCAGATACTGTGGCAAATTTTGTCAAACTCGTCAATGACGGGTTCTACGACGGGCTTCATTTCCATCGTGTCATTGAAGATTTCATGATTCAAGGCGGATGTCCGCACTCAAAAGATCCAATGTCACGCCGCGCTGGAACGGGTGGGCCTGGATGGAAGATTCCTTGTGAGCCATCCGCTCTAGCACTGAAACACGACAAGCCAGGAGTTCTCTCGATGGCAAATGCTGGCCGCAATACTGGTGGCTCTCAATTTTTCTTGACGACAGTAGCAACACCATGGCTCAACGGAAACCATGCTGTCTTCGGTCAGGTCTCGGAAGGAATGGATGTTGTTCAGGCAATTGAAGGATGCCAGAAACTCCCCGGTGACCGTCCTGCACAACCTCAGCAAATCATCCGTTGCTCCGTTGTAGAGTGAACGCAATGACCGTTCTCGCCATTCATGGTGGGGCTGGAGGCGATGGTGAATGGCGAGGTTTGACCTCGCTTGACCCAGAACGAATTCGTTGCATGCATCACGTTCTCAATTCGATTGGCAATGCGCTTGAGTCGGGTTCAATCGACGCATTGGAAGCGGTCACACGGGCCGTCGAGTTGATGGAAGACGAGCCGTTGTTCAATGCTGGAATCGGATCGGTACTCGATGAAGATGGAGGTGTTACAATGGATGCCTCAATCATGAATGGAGCCGATGGAACTGCAGGCTCTGTGATTAATGTACGGCACATCCGTCATCCGATTCGGGCTGCAAATTGCATTCTCAAACAAGGCTGGCCAGTGATGCTTAACAGTGAAGCAGCCGACGATTTTGCGATTCAAAACGGTGTTGAAAGCGTCGAACAATCATGGCTTATCACCGAACTCCGAAAGAAGCAATGGAATCGCTGGAAGGAGCAAAATGCTCGTCCAGGTGCAACCGACGAAGACGACTCTGTTCTTGATCACGACATGGAGGGTATGGGCACGGTTGGAGCAGTTGCACTGGATACGAATGGTTGCGTGGCCGCTGCAACATCAACGGGAGGAATGACTGGTAAACCGAAAGGGCGTATTGGTGACACACCAATCATTGGCGCTGGAACCTGGGCTGACCCGAACATTGCCGTTTCGTGCACGGGTGTCGGAGAAGCCTTCATCCGAATATGCGCTGCGCATCGCCTTGCCACAAAATACGATGCTGGATTGGGTCTTAATGAGGCATGTCAAGATATCTTGGCTGCCGTTGAACCAATCGGTGGTCGCGGTGGAGTCATCGCTGTCACAGCAGATGGAGATGTTGCAACGCCCTTCCAGACCATGCTCATGTATCGAGGGGTTTGGAAGGACGGTGAAATCACCGTTGGAATCGGCCCGGATGATGTTGATTTGGATTCGATGGATTCATAATCAATTGATGCGAGGTGCGCACCATGGGAAATGAGCGAACCTTGTCAAAGGCTCGAAAAATTGCGCGCCGTCTCGCAGGTCAAATTGAGAAACTGAGCGACGCACTCGAAGATCTTGAACTGGAATTCGCCATGCTGATGAAGACCATCGACAAGATGGAGGCCAAACAAGGCCAGTCTCGTGGCACACAAATCGATGTTACTGTCAACGTTGATGAGGAAGATGAGAATGATTTCGACGTCACAAATACCTCAGCACCTACCGTTAAGGGACGACGTAAATTCTGATTATTCGGTTGCGTTTAGCGCGCCTGACTTACGCGCTTCGATGAAGGACTGTACGCACAAATACGTGTAGATGGACCCTGTCACGAGGAGCATCAACATCGAGGATGTTGCATAGTTGAGCCCATCGGACATCACCATGAAAAATCGTGTTCCGCCGAGGGCACAAAGCAGACCAAACGTTACTGCGATATGCATCCACAGTTTCCGTTTCTCAGGGTTGCGGGTGGCCAGTATGCCCGAAATCAAGATTGGTGCACCAAGCATTGATGGAAAGTACGATGTGATCGAATTTGATTCGGAGAGGATTGAAACAACAATGCCCCATACAATGAGCATAGCTCCATATCCAGTTGTCAGGTTTGGCAGAAAATTGGAACGTTCTTCCATGCCCTTTCCAGGGCAAGGAGGTTTATCAGTTCAATTCATGCTTGAGAATCGTTGTTGGGTTGATTTAATAACGGCCGATTTGGGTTAATAATCATGGCTAAACACAATGTCGGAGACCGTCGAATTGTCTCCGTTAGCATACCCGAAGATGTTGCACAAGAACTCGATCGCTGGACAGGTGGTGGCAAGAATAAGGGTCGCAGCGCATGGATTGTTCAGGCCATTCGAAACAGACTTGACATCAAAGGAACCTATCATCAACTCAATCGTGAGGCGCGTAAACGATCGCCTCAATCCAATGTTGAGTTTCGTATTGAAACCGACACGATGGGTGAAATGCAAGTCCCTGGCGACAAATATTACGGCTGCCAAACCGCTCGGTCGTTGGTCAATTTCGATATTGGAGACGATCGCATGCCGCGTCCGTTGATTCGAGCGTTTGGAATTCTCAAACTCGCAGCAGCACGGACCAATCGAGATCTTGGCGTTCTCGACCGAGAAATTGCCGATTGGATTGTTGATGCCGGTGAAGAAGTAATGCATGGCGATTTGGATGAGCATTTTCCTCTTCGCATTTGGCAAACTGGTTCAGGAACACAAACGAACATGAATACCAACGAAGTCATTGCAAACAGGGCCATTGAGATGGCTGGAGGGGTTTTGGGAAGCAAGTCACCTGTCCATCCAAACGACCACGTTAACAAAGGCCAATCCTCGAACGATACATTTCCAACCGCGATGCACATTGCAGCAGCTGAAGAAATCGAATACAGTTTGCTGAAATCGGTTCGAAGTTTAAAGGAAAAACTTCGCTCAAAACAGAAGGAATTCAACTCGATTGTCAAGATTGGCCGCACCCACTTGATGGATGCTACCCCGTTGACACTTGGCCAGGAATTCAGTGGATATGTTCACATGCTTGAAGCTGACCTTCGACGTATTGAATTTGCACAGAAGGATTTGTTTGAACTTGCTCTTGGAGGAACCGCAGTCGGGACTGGTTTGAATTCACATCCTGAATTTGCTCAATTGGTTGCAAAGGAAATCGCACATCGGACGCAACTTCCGTTTGTAAGTGCAGAAAATAAATTTGCACAACTTGCTGCCCATGATGCGATTGTAGCCGCAAGTGGAGCACTCAACACGCTTGCTGCAAGTTTGATGAAAATCGCCAATGACATGCGCTGGCTTGGCTCAGGTCCACGGTGCGGTATTGGTGAATTGTCACTCCCTGCCAACGAGCCTGGAAGTTCCATCATGCCTGGAAAAGTCAACCCGACGCAATCCGAGGCGTTGACCATGGTTTGTTGTCAAGTGATGGGCAATCATACTGCTATTACCATCGGCGGTAGCCAAGGAAACTTCGAATTGAACGTCTTCAAACCGATGATGATCTACAACCTTCTGCACAGCATTCGAATTCTCAGCGATGCATGTATCGCTTTTGGAGAACGATGCATCGATGGATTGGAAGCCAACAACGAGAACATTCAGAAGCATCTTGACAACTCATTGATGCTCGTTACTGCGTTAAATAACCACATCGGGTACGACAAGGCGGCTAAGATTGCAAAGAATGCTCACGAGAATGGACTGACCTTGCGAGAAAGTGCCATAGGTCTCGGTCTGTTAACCAACGAACAGTTCGATGAATGGGTTCGACCAGAAGAAATGACGAGCCCGAAGTAAGCCTACAACTTGGTCTGTGAAGCGAGCGATTTAGCTTCTGCAAGGATACGTGTAACGTGTTCGAAGGTTTCTCGATCGTGTTGTTTCTTTTCATCGGACCTTTTTGTAAGGGTTCGCAATGTCATAGCCAGTCGATGATTGCCAGCAAAGGCATCCTTGTGTCGTTCAAAATAAGCCCAGTACATTGGTGAAATCGGGCAGGTTTTCGCTGGATGAAATTCACAGGATGAACAAAAGTCTCCCATCTTTTTGATGTACGGCGAACCAGAAACATACGGCTTGGTCATCATTGCATCACCAAGAGCGAAGGTTCCCATTCCCAGAACATTCGGTTCAACCACCCAATCAAACGCATCGATGAACGCTGCATGGAACCAATCGGTCAATTGACGCGGTTCAATATCCATTAGTTGAGCAAGATTGCTGAGAACCATCAATCTTGGAATATGGTGCGTCCATGCTTCATCCATGACGCTTTCGACAGCCCAATCGAGACAATCCATTCCTGATTTTTGTCCCCAATATGCCATGGGCAACGACTTGCTTTGTTTGAGATGATTGGGATGAGCTGTTTCATCCGGTTCCACCTTCATCGGCCAGCCCGCAGTCCGGTTCGGTGGCGTCGTCGTCGCAACATCGAGCCGATGGAATCCATCTGTCACTTCGTGGACATGGTGGACGTACTCTCTCCAAATCATTTGTCGCAAATAGCCTTCTTGAGAGTTTAATGGGACGCTCGCTCTGACGACCACATCGATAACCTCTTGCGGCAAAATTCGATGAATGTTCACGGAAGAAGCAAGACGAGAATGAAACAATCCTCTGCTCTCTTTGGTCATCGCATCCTCATATGGCCCAAACAACGTCAAAATCTCTGAAAGAAATTCCAACGCTTGCCGGTGATCATCGTACGAGGTCGGTAAGTGGTTCAAACGGGCTTCACCCGGATGTTCCTCAAATCGGTGATTGACAAGTGCAATAACTTCTTCATCAATCTCATCAATGGGATACGCAGGGGCTTGAGGGGGCTGATGCTCTCCTTTCCACGGTTGGCGATTGTCTGCATCATGACTGAACTTTCCTCCAACCGGAGAGTCTCCTTCCATGAGCCATCCTTTCTCTTTGCGAACCCTTCGATAGAACTTGTCCATACGGAACGGTGGTTCGTCACCGACTGTTTCAGTGAACCAATCTTGAGGCGTGAGCCATCCAAGATGTGGATGTTCGATAATCGATTCTTCCTCAATCAATTCGGACAATGTTGATCTTAATTCACGTTCAGCTGCTCGATGCATGTTGATTGGACCAAATTCTTGAGCTAATGCTCGAAGAGGTTCGTCGTATTGCTCACTGGTTGAGACATACACAACTGGGATTCCTTTGCGAACAGTTTCAACTGCGAAATGACGCATATTGGAAAGAATGTAACACAGTTTTTGTTTGTGATATGGTCTTCTCTTTGCCTGTCTTTCGCTTTCGATCAGGATGATTCCAACGGATTCCTGACCCTGTAACAATTCAAGGTTAAGTTGATCGTAAGGCAAGTACCACCAAGAGGCTGCATCTGAAGAATGAAACGATTTCATCTGAGATGAAAATGCCCCACTGCCGCCCTCGACTTTCAACCAGCGCATGGATGAAATTTGAACGACGAGGATTTAACCCCGTGTTTCATTGAAGCACTATAGATAGGTTGATGTTCAAATGTGGTTTTGGTGAATTGTGGATGCAGTACTCATTGTGTTTTGCATGGTTGCAACACTCCTAGCAGCAGCGCTCACCGTACCGGCTGGATTTGGTCTTGCAACCATGCTTACTCCAGTCATGCTTCTCTGGCTTGAGCCGCATCTCGCGATTGCAGCAGTCGCAGTAGTGCACGCTGCACACAATGGATGGAAACTTGTTCTTCTGAAAACCGATGTAGATTTTTCAGCGGTCAAACGCTATGGTTGGGCGATGGTCGTTGGTGCACTGATTGGAGCTTCTCTTAGTACAAGTATCAATCCGAAACCTCTTCTTATCGTCGTTGGTTTTGCGTTGATTGTTCTCCCCCTCCTTGCGATATCTGAACGTTGGACAAACTATCGCCTGCCTGAAGCAGAAGACCGCTGGGGAGGATTTGGATCAGGATTTATGGGTGGTTTAACCGGCCATCAAGGCGCATTAAGAGCCATGTTCCTTCAGCGCCGATTACCAGACAAATCAGCGTACGCGGCTACGGCAGCACTTCTTGCATTGGTCGTCGACCTATCTCGCCTCCCTGTTTATCTGTACTCGGACGGAGAAGCACTTGCCGAATTCTTTCCACTCGTTGCAGGCTCGGTCTTGTCCGCCATCGTCGGCGTTCATCTCGGAAAGCGATGGCTCAAGAAATGGAAGAAGTCACACATCAGTACAATGATTACGATTGGAATTGTTCTCTCTGGTATCATGTACGTGTTCGAAGGATTTACGATGTAACCGCATCGCTCAAATCGAGAATGACTGGTGCGTGATCAGATATGTCAATACCGCCTTGTCGATCGATTCGAATGGATTCTATGAATGGCATGAGTGCTTCATTTCCGAGCATGTAATCGAGTCTCCAGCCGCGATCTTTTGCTCGTGCTTGACCACGATTTGACCACCAGGAGTAAAGTTTCACACCTTCACCAACATGCTCGCGGAACAAGTCATGCCATCCATCACCGAGCAATTGTGAGAACCATTCACGTTCCTGTGGAAGAAAACCACTCGATTTTGCGTTTCCTTTTGGATTCCAGATATCGTCTTCTGTATGAGCGATGTTCAAATCGCCAACGACCAATACAGGCTTATCGCTTTTCAAATACGATTGGAGCCATGAACGCCATTCATCCATCCAGGCTTCCTTGAACAATTGCCGCTCATCTTTGCTGGAACCACTCGGAAGATAGGTGTTGATGCAGGTGAGATTTCCATGTTGTGTCACAAGGATTCGTCCTTCAGAATCTGAAGGATCAAGCTTGCTTTCCATTCCTCTTCGAAATTCAACCATTTCACAACTCGAAAGTGTTGCGACACCAGAATATCCTTTCTTTTCAGCAGGATGAAGGATTGCTTGATGTGATTTGGGCCAATTCCATCCCTTCGGAAATTGTTCTTCAAGGACTCGAGTTTCTTGAAGCATCCAAATCTCTGCATCAACATCTTCGAACCAGTTGTCAATGCCTTTACGGATGGCTGCCCGTAAGCCGTTGACGTTCCATGTCACGATGCGCATAGTTCACGGATTGCTCCGAGGTTTTTCATTGTTGAAGTGGCATCTTACTGATATGTTCTGCTGTGGTTCGAGATGCTTCAACCGCCCCGTCCGAGAGGATATGCTCGCTTTCAACCCAAGCACCGGTCAGCAATATGCCGTCTTTGCGAGCGAAACCACAAGCGACTCGATCGCCGATTGGAGCAATTTTCACATTCTTTTGTTGACGTTCATGGAGGATGTGTGACCTCCACCCAGGAGCTCGTTGATCCATGAAGTGGTGCAATTCAGCGAGTCGATCTTCGCCTTTCCCATCTCCAAAATGAACCGCAGACAAAAGAGCGCCAGAAGGAGCAATCCCGGGATGAATCTGTTTCATATCAAAGATGGCCATTGAGTGTTCGATATCGAGGATGCCATGGCGCTCACCAAGCGGTAAAGCATCCAAAGCAACGTCAATCGTTGAGGCGGTTACGAACGAAACTTCAGGCAAATCAGGAACGAGTTTCTTCGCTTGACCATATCCGCAAGCAAGAATGATCACATCAGTCTCAACGTGTCGGCCATCTGCGAGGTGAGCCTTGTGTTTCTCAACCTTGACAACATTCGCTCCTGTTTCAATTGGAATACCTACCTCATCGAGTGTGACTGCGAGTCGTCCAACCAACCCAGACCATCCTTCTTTCAAGACCAACAGTTTGCTGTTGAGCAACGCTCGACTTCGTGTTTCATCTTTGAGCCCCCAAGAAGCAAAGTGTTCACTGGCCTGAATCGATGGATGTTCGAGATTGTAGGCTTTGACAGCCCTGCGATACAATGCAGCATCCATCATTGGTTTACGGGGCTGCATCATACCTTGACCGAGAATTTCGAGGCGATGCGGTCTGAGTGGTAATGCCGACGGTTTGACCTTGCTCACTTTCCGAACCAATTGATGCAATGGGCCTTTCTTCAACAGAAAATGAGGTCCATAACCTATCGGAAAACCATCCCGTGATTCACTTGATGCTCGCCCACCAATGGTCGGCCTTTTCTCGAGGACGACCACGTGATGGCCTCGAACAGAGGCTTCCATGGCTACAGAGAGGCCTGAAAGCCCTGCACCAACAACAAGGACTCTGGCCATAGATGGCCTAAACGGTCCACTTCATCAATCCCTACGCGACAACAGTTTGCTTGAAGTCCTCATAGACCTAGCATAATCCATGGGCGAGCGCGCGATGTTGCCTCATGACCGTGGCCATCTCCTATGGACTTCAGAAGATGGAGCAAGCCGCATGCTTACGTCCAGTATGGACCGATGGACTACAGCGATTGTAGGAGATGATGGCATTGATGGACCCGTTATGGGGTTCGGTGAGAAGGTTACAGCACACGTAACATCGAGAGCAGATGGAACCATTGCTGGCGCTGCAGCCGTCGATTACATGTTGCAGATATGGGCTCCAAGCCTCTCAACATCATGGAAAGCTGGAGACGGTCGACGAGTCAGCGAAGGCGATGTCATCGTTGAAATCAGCGGCGATTCCGAATCAATTCTACGTATGGAGCGTTCAATCCTCAATATGCTTGGACAACTCTCAGGTATTGCCACCAACGCAGCACACTGGGCGACCATCGCTTCACGGCAAGTAGCCGCTACTCGCAAGACGGTTTGGGGTATGCTCGACAAATGGGCTGTTCATCTTGGTGGAGGATTGACCCATCGACTCAACAAAGACGACGCGACCATGATCAAAGAAAACGATCTCGCCGTAACCGGTGAAGGTGGTATGCAATCCATCGTTCAACTTCTGTCAACGATAAACGTCGATGATTGTGGAGCGTTTCTAGAATTGGAAGTTACTAGTGAGAAGGACGCTATCGTCGCTGCATCCACTTGGAAACAACGACAAGAAAGTGAGTCGTTACCACAACTTGTTCTCATGCTGGACAACTTTGGTCCAGAGCGAAGCAAGGAGATGGTTGGTGAACTCACCGACATGGGATTGCGTGATGCAGTCGTTCTTGAAGCAAGTGGAAACATTGTCTTCGATGACTTGGAAGCATGGCGAGAATGCGGTGTCGATGTCCTCTCAACCAGTGCCATCAATCGAGGAACTGCTCCTCTTGATATCAGCATGCTCATCGAGCAATGAGGTGGAACCATGGAACATGCCGCTGACCCATCCCATCCACGGTATCGTTCATTGTTGATGCGTCACCGACTTGAGGTCGCAGCCAAGAAAGGAATGCTTGCTGATTCAGCATTGATCGCCCATGGCCGAGGTGAAGCCTACGATTATCTCCTTGGTGAAACAACAATTCCGAGTGCAGATGTTGCAACAAAAATTGCACTCCATACACTCCTACAAGCCGAACATCCAGTCCTCTCAGTAAACGGGAACGTTGTCGCTCTTGCTGGTGATGAAATGCTCAAACTTGCCGACAAGATTGGTTGTCCGCTCGAAGTCAACATCTTCTACAGGACGCCTGAACGAATGGAAGCCTTACTCACAGATTTGAACGAGAGGAAAGAGCGACTGAGCCTGAATGTGGACATCCTTGGTGCGAACCCTGATGCAACCATTCCTGGACTCAAGGGACCTCGTGCGAAATGCGAATCGAAAGGAATCCTAGAAGCTGATGTTCTTCTCGTACCGCTCGAAGATGGGGACCGTTGTGAAGCCTTAGTCGCCATGGGCAAGACGGTGATTGTCATCGATCTCAATCCTCTCTCACGTTCGTCGCAACGCGGAAGCATCACCATCGTGGACGAATTGTCAAGATGCTTGGAAAACATGCTCAGCATGGAGACGGAAACGTTGCCATCTCTCGATTCATACGATCATATGCAAACACTACAAGGCGCACTCAACGCCATCGTTGATGGAATGAAAAACAAATTCTCAGAAGCAAAACAATGAATCGTTCGAGGATTTATTGGGAAGGCTTCAAAGGCCGTCATCTCTGAGAGTTCATCATGAGTGAGGACGGTCAAGAAACTCGCGGACTGATTGATATCAACGCGCTTCCGGAACCTGTTCGCCGCATGGCTGAGGTCATGACAGGACTCGATCCTGAATGGACCATCGACGGTTGGCTAACACAACAAGCGGAGCAAACACTCGCACTGCTCCGCCACGATCTCAAGCGAGAACGATTGCTCTTGGAGCAACGTAAGTTCCGTCTTGATGACCTTGAACGAAGAATCGATCCTGAAGAAGCCGCAAAGGATGAACATCAAATGTCCATCTTTGATTGCTTTGGTCTTGACCAGGACAACACGTTCACTGGACTTTCACAACGCAATGAGAAGCAACGTATCGAGGAAGGTGAAGCGCACGGAGCAGAAGCCTTCATCGAACTCTTGCCGGATGAGCAAGGAGATGACCCTTTACTTGCAGTTGCGTGTCAATTGGTTGTCATGATCGTCGATGGTGAAATCGAGAAAGGCGAACCGGTCGCAACACTCGAAGCCATCTTTGAGCGAATGCTTCAACACGGTGTCGAAGAAGAAGAAATTGACGAAGCCATCGATTATCTCTTGACAACTGGTGGCCTCATCGAAGTTGATGATGATTGCTTCATCTCAACCATCTGACCTCAATCTCGTCAAGTTGCATAAGCAAAATAAGGCAAGAGTCGCAGTGTTTTATCATGAAAAAGTGGCTATTGTTTCTGCTTGCGACACTTCTCTTCCTGGCGCCTAGCGTCTATGCTGACGATGAAGAGGAGGACGAAGATGATGAAGAAACCATCCTCGGTATTGAAGCCGAAGGTCTTGGCGATGTCGCCCTCTATCTGATGGGCGGATCGTTGGCCATTGTGGCATGGAAACCAACCTTCCACTGGCTACGAAAAAACGGTCCGGAACGATTTAATGTTGATGCTCGACCCTTCAAGAAGAAACTCGGCATTTTCAATCGCCGATTCATGAAAGCACACACATGGCTTGGTTTTGGAGCAGCCATTCTCGGAACCATCCATGGTATCGTTTTGGAATGGCATTGGACACTGTGGGTCGGTATGGGAGCCATTTGGCTTCTCGTCATCTCAGGATCGATGATGCAATGGCGCTTGCCCCCGAAAGAAGTTCGGAAGGGAGCGAGGTTGCTCCATCTCCAACGTACGCTGACGATTGTTGCAATTGTCCTTTTGTTGGTCGGTCACAACATCGTCGATTAGGACTTATTCAGTTCCTTCTCAATCCTCAAGAATCGTCGTTGCAATCACTCGGATATCGGTTTCCCATTGCGTAAATTCTGGCACATCCAACGGTTCGACACCATGAATTGCATGAAGCCATATGAGTGTGCCTGTATCGATCATAATTTCGCCAGCGTGCCCCTTTTCATCGGTAAACACAGAAGTCTGTTTCGACCCTTGTAACTTGTTAACGTCTCCTTCAAGTTCTCCGGCTTCGAACATCTCACGCAGTTCGTAAGCCACTGCACCATGGTGGAAGGTGAATATCTCATTGTTTGGGAAGTCCACACTAAGGTCCTGTGAGAGGTTTACCCAATACGGCAAGATGTCGAGTGTTGAGTTAGCTGCGTACTCACTTGCATCCTCGTAGTCTCCAGGGAAATCCTTCCACGGCATAGCCAAACCAATTCGTATGTTTGGGTTCTTTTCAACTGCATACGAGGTGAAATTCCAGATTGCAGCATCTGATTGGAAATCAGATTCCATAAACTCGATACTGCAACAAATCATGATGAATACATCAATCTCGCCAGTGTCAAGGTAATCCTTGATGTTCTCACGGTGGCCGTCGTCTTCCCATAATGCATCGGGGGCACCTGAAGCACCTCCACTCATTTCGATGTACTGCGCGTGATCGGTGAATCCTGTGGTGTGTGCATAATCCTGAAGTGTTTCAGCAAAAACTCGGCCGAAGCTGTGGCCGATGTAAAGAACATTGTAATCTTCAGCCTTGACTTCTTCGGGCGAACCCATGTTTTTGTCATTCTCACCGTTTCCTCCGCCACGACCCAAACACCCGGATAAAGAAACCGTAATCATCAACGTGGTGACAAGGAAAACAACCTTTTTGTTCATGTGTGTTTACTTCGTAGGCTCGTATATATTGCCTCTGTAACACTGGTGTAACCCACTGTATGGGCGTATCACGCGTGGGTACCCTCTGCTCAAACTAGGGCCCCCTTGGACATCCCAATGGTGTCTTATTAGAGTCCCGACAGATATTCTCTACATGAGAATTCTAGTGAGTATGTTCTGTGGCTGGATGGTATGGGCGAGTTTTGTGACATGGCGCTTGGCGCATCCGGAAGTTGCTGTATTGGCAGGCATTGTCAGCGTCTTCGTTTGTGAGGCGATGATTCATCGTGCTGAGCGAAAGGGATTGCAACGAGAACGAATGCAACTCCGTCAACAGTTGAATCTTTCCGCTCACAACATCAACCAACTTCAGGAGTCCTTGTCGAATGTGCAGGCTGAACTTCATCGCAGGGATATCATCGGCACACCTGCTGCTCGAGAATTGCTCAAGCGTCAAGAGGAGGCGATGAGCGCCCAATCGTCTGCATTGGAAGATCGGACCAGTCGTCAAGATCGGATGTTCGTCGCTATGGAACGGCTTCTTGCGTTTCAAACCGAACAAACTGCAGCCATTCAGCAAAGTCTTGCTGAATTGCTCACACAACTTGCTTCTGAACCACGTCAACACGTTACCATGACCGATAGTGTTCTTGTACAAAATCGGGAGGAGGAGCGCATGCGAAGACAGTTTAGACGAATGAGTGATGAATTCATTGCTGAATTGTTTGACTAGCGGTATCTTGAGAACCTCGCGATTGCTGGATAAAGCATGGCGACCAAGCGGGAACATGCAAGAGCCATTCTCGATGCCTTGGATTCAAAAGCCCGATTGACATCAAGAACATTGCTTGGTGCAGGAATTGCAACGGTTTTTCTTCTCGTCATTGCCTACTTTACGATGTGGCAATATGCCGCCGGAGGAGCGTTGTTGATTGCCTTGCTTTTGCAGATGACGCATGAGCGTCTAACGGTCGCAGCGGATGCGATGATTGCAAGCAACATGGAGAAACTTGGTTGGGATCTTGAAGCGCTTAACGATGATGAATCAATCTCCAAACTACGGAAACTTGCAAAACGAGACGAGGGTTGACAATGTCCTCTGTTCCACCTGGCATTTACTCATATCAGGATTTACAGAAACGATGGTTCGTCTCAGTTGTTACCTTGGGCGCCATAGGCGCAATTTTGGGATATTCGCTCACGAATTCGTGGGTTGTTGCAGCAGCAGGTTTTCTTCTTGGACAACTGATTTCTTTTGCGGATTTTTTCCGCTTAAGGAAGGCAACAGATCGATGGATTGAAGAGATGCTGAGCGATTTGCACATTGACCTCGAAGATTTGGGATCAAACATTACGCCTGCATTCGTCTTGCAAGAATGGGAATCGCAAATGAAAAAGGAGCGAAAGAATCCAGTCATGACACGTGGAAAAGATGAACGAGGATTTACTTCGGGAATCCTCGAGGCTGACTTGGATTCGAACAGAACACCGATTCAGGCAGAGGAACGAGAAGAATATCAAGGACTCGAGGGCGAACTAACAATTGCTCAACAGGTCAAAGCTGAAGCTGACAAACGCTATGCTGAACATGCCCAACAGCGATGGGAAGAATCTGAACGGGACGATCCGGATTTGATTGAGGCTGGAGTCAAACGACTCGGCGACCTGGTGACAACGGATTATTTCGAAAAACATCATGATCCGAATGCAGTTTCGAAGTTGATGAAAGATCACTCTTCCAATGAAGACAATTGAACCAACAACGCATCGACTGCATCGCGCAATTCACGCATCGTCTCTGCCTCAACAACCACTTCCAGTTGTGTCGTCTCCTCGTTCTTGACCGTGAAGTCATAACCAACTTGATTGAGAAGTCCGATGATTGGTTTTGCTTCCACCTTGCTACCTGACCAAGTGATAACGACATGGTGCTCGGACGACATGGGCTTGCCTTCGGGTGTACCCATATGAGGATGATGCATGAAATCAAATGTAGTGCATTCAAGCCTTTACCATGGCGGATTCCAAAGCAGACCTTCTTGCTGGTGCAGGGGGATTGGTTACGGATGAAGCACAATCTGACCACCAAGGCCGCAAAGCGTTGCTACTTGTTCGCAACAACCATGATTGTAGTGAATTTATTGCATTGGCAGAAACAATGGGAATCAACATCGTTGACCGAGTTGATCAACGCGGGAAGAGTGATGCGAAATGGTTCATGGGTCAAGGGAAACTTCAGGATGTTGCAGAAGAACTTCAATCCGCAACCCGCGGCCACCCTTGGAACGGCGTGGATTTGCTTTTGTTGCATACCAATGCTACGCCACGTCAACTTGTGGGCGTAAACGATGCTGTTGGCACTGAGGTTTGGGATCGGGTTCGACTTCTTTTGGCGCTCTTTACTGCGCATGCATCCAGTGTCGAAGCTCGAATTCAAGTTCGGATTGCTCGATTGCAATCCGATCGAACCGTCCTCAGAGAAGTTGTCAAACAACAAACAACTGGAGAAAGAGCGGGTTATGGTGGTGCAGGGCGAACTGCTGCTGGTTCAGTCCTTACCAACGTGAATCGAGAATTGGCGGCTCTTCGCAAGCGCCAACGGAAGCAGGTCAAATCTGCAGCAGAACGACGCAGGCAGCGGAAAGAGCATGCAATGACCGTCGGTCTTGCAGGCTATACGAATGCTGGAAAATCCAGTCTTTTTCGTCGTTTATCGGGCAAAGAAGTCCTCGTTGAGGATCGATTGTTTTCGACCCTTGAATCAACCCTAGGGCGCCTTGAATCAAGTCCACGAGTTCTTCTCGCAGATACTATTGGATTCATCGACGGATTACCAAACGCCACGCTTGAGGCGTTTCGAGCAACGCTTGCAGAGGCGATTGAATGCGACCTGCTTCTTCTTCTCGTTGATGCTGGTGATCCACTTGATGAAATGGAACGGAAACTTCTGACCTCCATTCGTGAGTTGACAGAGCGTGCTTTGGAAGTTGATGAACCGTCCATCATCGAGCGCATCCAAATTGTGCTCACCAAACTCGACACAGTTCATCTGGAAACGCTCGAAAGCAAACGAAGGATGATTTCTGAACACGGATTTTCAAATCCTCTTCTCATTTCCTCACACTCTGGCGAAGGAATAGAAGGATTGCAATCTGCCATCCTTACCACACTTTTTGGCCCCAAACGGACGTTGCTTATTCACAATCCAAAAGAAAACGAAATGGCCTCAGAAGCGATTCTTTCTCGGGTGTTTGACGCAGTATACGTTCACAAACATGAACAAACGGAACAAGCAATTGAAGTTCGGGTGAGTGCTTCAGATGAAACAATTTCCATCCTCATGTCGAAACACGGTGAACGCATTGAACTCAAGTAGAACAATCAGGTGGGAAAATCATGAGCGAACGTGTGGAGGACGATTGGGTAGGCATCGAAGGCCTACCTGAATCTGAACCTTCAACGATGTTTGCGACGTCCAACGCAATTTTCACCATCCCCGATACGACGTTGCATCCCATCACAAAATCGATTGCCATCTTCGTCTTGTTCATAGCTGCTTCTGGATTCCTCAATGGTTTGGATTATGCCTCCCCCGATTCTGGGCTGGTTCAGCCAGATGAGTTCGTGTTCCAGTTGGCGCAAACCGCTCCACCAAATTCAGCAATGTTTGATGGCATGGTCTACGACCACCGAGGAGACCCGATCGAAGGTGCGGAGATTGTTCTCGAATGGGAAGAAACCCCTGGACGGTTCAATTCAAGCGTAACGACCACTGATGCAAATGGTTCGTTCTCGTATGAATACGTCGAACCTGGTCTCGCCAGAATTGATATCACTGTTGAGCGAGGGAATTATACCGATACACTTGTTGAACGATTGCTGTTGTCTCCTCCTGCATTGATTGAGCCATACGGCTTTACCCGTTTGGATTTCATTGTGCCTTCTTCTGAAGCGTTTGCAGATGAACCATGCCCATTTGAACAAGAAACGTGCACGAAGCGACTTATCGATCGCAACCTAGAACAGAAAGAGAATCCTCGAATGGATCCAAGTGCTGCTGGTATCTACATCATGATTGGATATGGATTCATGGGCGTCTCCGTGATTGCCATCGGATTTGTTGTATGGGCATTACGAACCGGTTCTGTGGCGGTACTCAGAATGAGCACCATCTTTGCATTCTTTGGTATGGGTCATTATTATGCCGCGTGTATTCTTGGACTGACGGCTTTCTTACTTACATTCGCCATTCCGAAACGGAACAAGGCCCTCAATACGAGCCCATTTGATGCAAATACCCAAACGCCCTTATGAGGCGAATTGCATCGCAAGTCATGGACCTGACCAATTGTACCTGGATGGTTCGCGAGTTGGGAGAGGCTGTGAGTTGCACTGTCCTTCTCGATGACGATTCGCTGCTCGTTGGCGGATGGGATGGCACGATCAAACACTGGTCGGAAGCTGGTGATTTGTTGTGGGAGGCAAAAACTCCAAACCGCGTTTCATCGATGGTTCTCCGAGATGATTCCATCTATGCAACGTCTGGGTTGCACATTGTATGCCTTGCAGCATCAACAGGAGCGATACGATGGGATGTTGCATTGGAAGGCTCGGCCGATGCGGTCATGACGACGACCGAGTGCGTTCTTGCTGCATCTTCTGTGTACGATATCGAACACAATGACTTCATCGAATCCGCCATTTGGTCGATTTCATTCGAAGGAGACGTGCTCGCTACACATCGAATGGATGAGCGCCCATGGACACTTCACCCCTACAACCAAGGAGCAATCGCAGGGTTGGGGCGACCGTTGAACGGCTACCTTCTTCTCGATGCAAACGGGAACATTCTCGAGCAAAACAAAGACTGGGAGAGCCCAACCATCTGTTCAACAAACGGAAAGAATCCAGTTTTCGGACTTGCCGATGGTTCTGTTCGCTCGTTGGATGGGATGACCGTACATACGATGCAATCCGCTATCAGCAACATCGTTGAGAACGCAAGTGGATATGTGCTAGCAGATGATGTCGGACTTGTCGAATTCTTTGATGATTCAGTCCGCTGGAAGGCAAATGGAAACGAAGTTGTTGCCATATCGCTCGGATTTGACATCGATGGAACGGAATCCTGTTGGGTTGCTCGTTGGAACGGTTCTCAAGGCGAAGTCATTGTCCATTCAATGAACGGCGGTGAGCAAATTGCTTCGTTCGAAGGTCAACGCGTCCATGACATGGCATTCAATGGTCGACGTATTGCAGTGGGGTGTGAGAATGGACAAGTGTTCGTATGGGAGAAAGGACTTTTCCAAAGAAGAATGGAGCAACCAAATCAACAGGAAAACAATGCTTCGAGAAGTGCCATGTTCGAGAAACTTCGCGCATTGCGAAAGTGATCACTCAATGGCTTCAAGATGAATCCATTCGTTTTCAAGAGCATGATGCCAAAGATCTGCTAATCTCATCAAATTGTATGCAGAACGTTCAAACCTTCGAGCAATAAGATTGAGATTCAAACGTCCTTCTCGACCTGCTACGTTTGATTTCTGTTCTTCAAGTATGGACAGTGAGATCTCTTCGAAAAGGGACTGAATCGACAACCACTGGTCCTTGAGGCCACTTGGCAATTCGGTTAGCTGTAAGAGACAAACTTCCAATTGTTCGAGAATGGCGAAAACGCCCAATCCAAGATCCGTGAGTGACCTAGCCAGATGTTCAGGAATTTCCGCACCATCACTCGACGCATTGAATGAATCTTGAGCGTTGGCAATATCACGCGCATGACGAGCGAGGCGTTCAATCACATCAATTCCTCGAAGATAACAGGCTACGATTCTCAAGTCCTGAAGCAGGGGCTGGTTTAGTGTGAGAACCAACAGCAATTCCTGAGATAAATCTTCAGCTTTTCGCTGCGCCTTCATTCTCTTCTTTTGAACAACTTGAGCGTCAAGCTCTGTTACGTTCGTGATCCCTTTGATTGTCATGGTGTATGCTTGCTTCACGGGTCGGATGAATTCCTCCAAAGCACTGCGGATGATATTCATTCGAGCATCAAGATTCGTACGGATAGGTGGTGCCATCAAAACACCCCATCGTTTGATTCCATTAAATTCGTTCGCTCTGCCATCATCATATTGATGAGCGTCTCTGTTAAATCGATACTGTAGCCACACAGTCTACGGACGGTTTCTGAAATCTTGAATTCAACGAGAACAATTCGCGCTCCGTCTTTCGATGACATGAGCTCTTCCTCATGCGTCTCTAAATCCAACAATTGATCTTTCAGACGCTGCTTTTCCTCGACAAGGACGGACATTTCCTTTGAGTAGGTATTTCGAATAACTGAGCGCAGGGCAGACAGCCACACTGGAATCGAAGTCATCGGTAGCGTATCCAGAGAAACAGAGACCTCACCGCTGGTTTCGAAGACCAATTTTGCAAAGCGGTATGCGTGATCGCCCATTCGTTCAAGATAATGTGACATGGCTGCGTGCTGCATGGCTTGGTATCGATCGACCCCAAGAGCACGTTCAATGTGAGGTGAATTGAGGGCCATGGCAACCTGACGATCCACGAGTAGACGACGAGCATCAATTTGCCGTTCTCGGTCTTCATGATCGCTGAGTTCTTCAACGTCCTCTCCGGAAAGAACCCCATAGGAGTCCTCGACCAGGCTGGTCACGAGAAGATACATTCTGTTGAGGCTGACTTGTAGAGGCAGCTCATTCGGATTGAGAAGCGAGACGATTGTTATGGAATTGTCCTCATCAAGAGAAATTTCCATCCCTCGGGTGTCACGCAAGAATTGTCGAATGATTCTACGCTCCTTGCTTCCAACCCCAGTTTTGTCGCGTATCGTTATGTGGTCTGCTCCGCTCACGTAAATTCCAATCAGATAATCGTAAAGAGCTCCGCGTGGGTATTTGGTTAAATCCAAATCGATGCTGCGCCGAAGGTTTTTGTTTTCCTTTGGAGAGATTTGAATTTCTCCGGAGGATAAATGTTCGATTCCAACGACATCACTTGGTTTCAGATTGTTCTCCGTAATCCAGCGTTTCGGTAAGGAAACGATGTACGTCGAACCGCCTGTAACCTGTAGTTTTCTATATTCGACGCCAATGGAAGATTTCATATTTCTGCCCCTGTATAGGAAGTCCTACATTCTACCTTCTAACATCAATTTGTATATAGTTATCTATAGGCATATGTAGTTGAATGTAGGTTCCGTAGGCCAATGACAATTAGAGAAACAATCAGCGAGGGTCGGGAAGAGAATATGTTATCCCTCGATACGAAGAAAAAAGCAATAGCCCTTATTGCCCTTATGATGGTTTCAGCACTAGCTGGTTGTCTTGGCAATGACGATGACGATACGGATGACTCATCGGATTCGAACAACAATAACGACAATACCAACAACACAACAACTGTTGATGATAATACCGGTATTGATGTCGGAACGGTGACTTGTGGACCAGATGGTTCCATCAAGATCGCAGGTTCCTCGACGGTATTGCCTCTTGCAGAAATCTGGGCAGAATACTACCAAGAGAACTGTGAAGGCGTCACCATCACCGTCGAAAGCGGCGGATCCGGTGGCGGTGCTGGCCGAGTATGTGCCAACTCCGCTAAGGGTACACCTGTCGACATTGGTGACATGTCCCGTGACTGGAAAGACACAGAGGCAACACGTGGTGACGATGGTTACACAATGGACTGTCTCGCAGGCGACACTTCTCGCTCCGCTCGACAAATCCAGGTTGCTATCGATGGATTGTCCGTTGTCATGAAGAAGGGCGGTGCTGCTGACACTTGTGTCAACACACACCTCGGCGGGCTCACTGTCGATCAACTCCGCTGGATGTTCTCCGCAGAAGCTGACACAGGCTACACACCTGCCAACGATGACGGAGATGCAGTCAAAGAATGGTCCGACCTCGACGCAGACTGCGGTGCGGCAGAAATCGTTCTTGCATACCCTGACGCTGACTCTGGTACCTACGAGTACTTCTACGAAACTGTCCTCGATGAGGCTGAAGAAGGATTCCGATCCGGTACACAGTCCGCTGACGACAACGTTCTCGTCAACACACTGATCGGTGATGAAACCTCGATTGGTTACTTCGGATACGCATACTACCAAGAGAACATGGCAACCCTCGCTGCTGCTGCAGTCGAGAACAGTGCCGGAAACATGGTTGCTCCAACCTCCACAAGTGTCGGTGACGGAACCTACAACCCACTTTCCCGCCCATTGTTCATGAATCTCCTCAACGACGAAGATTCCCTCGAGAACACCGTCCCATTCCTCGAATTTGGACTTGGTGACGGAGGCGACCTCCTCGTTGCTGAAGTAGGATACGTAGCACTCCCTGACTCCCTTGACACTGTCATGGCCAGTCGTCTGGCTGGAGGCGTAGGTGCTTCATTCTGTGGACCAGATGGTTCCATCTCCATTGCGGGATCCTCCACTGTTCTACCACTTGCCGAAGCATGGGCAGAAGACTACCAAAATGCGTGTGATGGAGTTACCATCACCGTCGAAAGCGGTGGATCTGGTGGCGGTGCTGGCCGAGTCTGTGCCAACTCCGCTAAGGGTACACCTGTCGACATTGGTGACATGTCCCGTGACTGGAAGAGCACAGAAGCTGACCGACAGGCAAACGGATTCATCCTCGACTGTCTCGCTGGCGACACATCTCGTGACGCTGCTCAAATCCAGGTTGCTATCGACGGATTGTCCGTTGTTATGAAGAAGGGTGGCGCTGCTGACACTTGTGTTAACACACACCTCGGCGGACTCACTGTCCACCAACTCCGTTGGATCTTCTCCGCTGAAACCGATGCTGAACTCGTAGGTGCAGGTTTGGACCTCGGAACTGAAATTGGAAACGATGACGGTGACACAACCCGAGAATGGTCTGACCTCAACGCAAACTGTGGAGATGCTGAAATCGTTCTTGCATACCCAGACGCTGACTCTGGTACATACGAGTACTTCTATGAAACAGCACTCGATGAGGCATCTGCAGGATTCCGTGCAGGTACACAATCCGCTGACGACAACGTTCTCGTCAACGCTCTAACCGGCGATGAGACCGCTATCGGATACTTCGGATACGCATACTACCAAGAGAACATGGCAACACTCGCTGCTGCTGCTATCGAGAACAGTGATGGTAACATGATCACTCCAAACGCCAACAGCGTTCGTGATGGATCCTACAACCCACTCTCTCGACCGCTCTTCATGAATCTCCTCGTCGATGGTGCAACTCTCGAGAACACCATCCCATTCATGCTCTATGGATTGGACACCGAGGCTGGAAGTCAAGCTGTTGCAGAAGTTGGATATGTTTCACTGAACGATTACCAAAAGCACCAGATGGTCTTTGGCCGACTCGCTCACCTCCAAGGGTTCACAACAGAAGGCAACGACCACATCTTCGAAGACATGTGTGCCGCAGCAGGAAGCATCTCCATTGCTGGTTCGTCAACTGTTCTACCACTTGCTGAAGCATGGGCAGAAGATTACCAAGAAATCTGTGGTGACACATCCATCACCGTCGAAAGCGGTGGATCTGGTGCTGGTGCTGGCCGAGTTTGTGCCAACTCCGCGAAGGGTACACCTGTCGACATTGGTGACATGTCCCGAGACTGGAAGAGCACAGAAGGTAGCGTTGACGCAAACGGACAACTCAACTGTCTTGTCGGTGACACATCCATTACCGTAACACAACTTGTTGTTGCAGTCGACGGATTGTCGGTTGTCTCCAAGAAGGGCGGTGCTGCTGACGTTTGTATGCAAAACATGGGCGGTATGACCGCTGCTCAACTCCGATGGGTCTTCTCTGCTGAGACAGACACTGAGTTGACCGCAGCTGGCCTCGTTCTCTCCAGTGTTGTCCCTAATGATGACGGAGACGGGGTCAAGGAATGGTCCGATCTCAGCGCAAACTGTGGCTCAAATGCAATTGTTCTCGCATACCCTGATGCAGACTCTGGAACATACGAGTACTTCTACGAAGAAATCCTCCACGAGGCTGCTGCTGGATTCGGAACCGGTACACAATCGTCTGATGACAACGTATTGGTCAACGCAATCCTCGGTGATGAGCATGCAATTGGATACTTCGGATACGCATACTACCAAGAGAACATGGCAACACTCGGTGCTGTTGCTGTCTCCAACAACCATACACATGGTGTTGCAGACGCTCCTGAAGACGCTGTGGCCCCAACACCACAGACTGTTCGAGACGGAAGCTACGCACCGTTGTCCCGACCGTTGTTCATGAACGTGAACAACGATGCTTGGGACAAAGTCAGCCCATTCCTCCAGTGGGCGTTCTCTGGGGACGGTAGCGCTGTCATCTCAGAGGTCGGTTACGTACCTCTGGATGACGCCACGTACCAAGAGATGATTCGACGTATCCTCGCAGAGGGCGTCTACGCTGCTTGATTAAGTAAGCAAAGGCGATCGTCGTAACCACTAGGAACAATTCCTGGTGTGGCCGAGGGGCTGGATACTCCGGTATCCAGTCCCTCTTTTTTTTTATTTCAATATTCATAGACATATATAGATTATTTAGTGTGAAGCAATGTCCAATCCCGATTAGGCGGCATCAAGGCCGTGGTCGATTATGCGAATACGAGCCCGAATCGAAGAAGGCGCCCCCGGGTTGGTGCTCTTCGCCCTCGCTGCAACCGTTGTTATGATTACATCGGGAATTGTCTACGTACTGTTCGACAATGGTTCGAAATTCTATCGTGGCTTCGCTTGTGGCGCAGATGACTTCAAACCTCCACAAGATTGGGATGAAGATCTCAAAGCCAGCATCAAAGACGCTGCGAACTATTCCGACGGTTCCATATCAGACCCGCTCTGGTTGAATTCGTTGTGCATTACAGAGTTCGATATGGATCACGAAGTCGTATTGGCTGATCCATTGATTGATCGTTTCCAATGGGACGTTGATGCGAAATCCTATCCTGAAGGAGACGATCGTGAAGCTTCGGTGTTCACGCTGGAAGATGGGACAGAAATACGTGGGCCGCGAGTCGATGAAGGGCGGCCATATCTAACCGATTATTTCACTCAAAATCCAGACAAATGGGATTCTGAATATCCTACGATCCCTCTCGGCGTTATTTCTGCCAATGAGAAAGCCCTCATTCTCCACACTCAGAACCCTGACCTGGCCCGTGAGTGGTGGGTCACAATATGGATTGGAGATGATGATGTACGCATTGACATGGAAAACTTCTCCCTCGGACTGACCGAGTATTCCATGGGAGCCGTGTACAAAGAAGGTGATTTTGCCCGAGTTGAAGTTGATACCTATTGTGGGTTTGAAGAAGAGAACCAGGAATCGCTGAACACGATGCTTACAGATGCTGGAATTGAGGTTGTCGACGATTGTTTCACACTTGAGAACCACCTCTACCCAAACATCCACGCTCAAGCATCTTCGGATGGGCTGGATGTTGAAACTGAATACCTCGCTTACAAAGCAAATGGATTCCATAAACCAGAGATTGGTGATGAGCTGGGCAATGGTTCAACCGCATGGAACCTTGTTGGAGATGCAGACCTCCCGTACGATTACGATCAAGACGGCGTATGGAACACCAAATCCGACGGACAAGGTGGCCTTGCAGACAACGATATCGATGGGGATGGAATTGCCAACAAAGTCGACCATGATATGGACAACGATGGCATTCCGAACGCGTATGATAGCGACCCGGTGCTTCCTAACGTTGACTGGGTTGGTATTCTTTTGGCATTGCTTACGCTCGGTGTTGTTGCTGGCGCTTATCTGAGTCCGCAGTGGCTGCCCAAACTCAGCATAGAAACCATCGATGCAACCATCCCCACCCTCAAGAGCGTAGCCTATCTTGTTGTCTTGATTGGTTTCATGTCGCTTATCAGTCCACCAAGCGGTATACTCCTGATGACACTGCTTGCTTTGATGGTTATTCTCACGGTTTTGATTCGCCGTATCGATGGAGGGTATCCCATGCCTCTCATCGCAATCGGCCTTACTTCGCTCTTCTTCGCACTCTTCTCCATCCACAAAATTCAAACAGGCCATACCATCTTCCTTGGCGGAGCGATGATCTTCATGTCCAACGTCATCAGCGATACCAGAAACCAAGCGGGCGTCGAACGAACGGCAATTATGGAGGGCGATTCTCGTTCATTGATGACACTCATCATTCTCGTTACGTTCATGCTTTGCTACTTTGATTTCGTCGCCCGAGTAAACGGGTCCCTCGGAGAGTTCCTCACCCAGACATGGTGGAAGACGGACGTTCGTACCGTGAGCGTCGTTACTGTTGGTGAAGACCTGCACATGGGTGTCAATTCGTTGTTGCAAACGACACTGCAGGTTGCGCTCGGGGCTCTCGTTATCGCTATCCCAATCGGATTGGGAACTGCGATTTACCTCTCCGAATACGCAAGCCAACGAACTGCAAACTTTGTCAAACCGATTCTCGAACTGCTTGCTGGTATTCCATCGGTCGTTTACGGATTCTTTGCTTTCGTGGTTATCGCTCCAATTGTGGTTGATGTCGGAACGTATTTCTTGGAACGTGGCTGGATTGCTGAAGAACCCCAACTGTTCAATCCACTGAGCGGTGCAATCGTTGTTGGAATTATGATCACACCACTGATCGCTTCCCTTTCTGAGGACGCACTGCGAGCCGTTCCAGACAACCTTCGCCAAGCATCCTACGCACTTGGTGCTACGCCTGTTGAGACAACTGCTCGAGTTACCGTTCCATCGGCGCTTTCAGGAATTCTTGCATCGATTATCCTCGCTCTCTCACGAGCGATTGGGGAAACAATGGCAGTCACATTGTCTGTAGGAACACTCGCCACTTATTCGAACAACATGTTCCGAAGTGCGCAAACAATGACGGCATACATTGCCCAACGAATCGGTGGCGAACTCCCGATTGGAACAACTCCGTATTACTCACTCTTCGCTGTCGGATTCTATCTCTTCTTTATCACACTAGGGCTGAATCTCATCGGCCATAGAATCATGACGCGATTCCGGGAGGCGTACGATTGACGAAACAAAAAATCGACCTTTCCGACAAAGGGTTGTTTGGAACCTCCTTGTTGCCAAAGCGCTCATTGAAGCGCCGGTATCTTGCTGCAAAGACTGGCAAGACCGTGTTTGTTGCCATTGCCATAACATGTGGAATCATTCTCGTCACGCTCCTGACGCAAATTTCCAGTGAAGCCTTCGTACCAACAGAAGAATTTGAAGTCGAGCGAAGTGAAACGTACTCAGAGAAGGGGACCAATTCCGGCGTGTTTTATCACAAGCCCGCTGAAACGCAACTTTCCTGGGAAGCTGAGACATGGAATCCAAATTGGGCTGAAGACGACTTACGCCAAGAACGCGAAAACATCACAATACAAGCTTCATGGACGGAGCGTCATTTCCAAGCCTACAACGATGCAGGAGATACCTTCGTTCAAAACGGACAAGACACGTGGGATCTTGAAGAGGACCTCGAGCGCGCCCTGTGCGATGAAGGGGTTGCTAAAACCACCTACAGGCCGGTCGAACCATGGTCGCTCTCCCACCTTTTGCTCATCGGATCTGCCGACGAATACGAATACAAACTTGGTGAAGATTGGCGAATTACAATCTATTGGAGAGAGACTGCGCCGACGCCAAATCTCGGAAATTACTGGATTCATATTGATGACAACGACACGTCCGATGTCAGTGATGATGAGATCATCGAGCGATACGTCTGGCGGGGGCTTCGATGGGAAGTTGTTGGTGAAGACGCCTACCTCGACGAGGCAATGGCCCTTGCCGGCGATGATCAGTCCACATGGGGCGATGGGAAAATCCGACTCATTTACCGTCAAATCCCATGGACAGGATGGCAAAATGGAGATTTGTTGTTCTACAATACGGGACAGGGTACACCTGTCGTTGCTGTTAGCCAGAAAAACATGCCAGACATCCCACTTGACGCAATCAACCCCATCCTCCTCAACCCCGCAGAGAACATCAAATCCTTCGTACCTGAATTTTGTACAATGGAAGAGACATCAAAATACATTCTCGATGAAGGGCTCACTGGAAGTTACGTGATCGGTGAAGTCACCAACGACGATGGATACGTCATCGAAGAGTTGGACGATTCGGGACTATCGGTCATTGCTGAACTTACGATTGCGATTTCTGAAACTGGAGAAGGTCATGATGAATGGGTCATGATTGACAATCGTGGATTCATCAACTACGACCACGATAACGATGGATACGGAAACATGTTCTGGGATTTAGACAGTGACGGCGATGGTGTCTGTGATTATTACCCCGAAGAAATACCAGGCGGTCCGTTCAAGTGCAGCAAAGCAGATGGTCCACTTACCGAAGATACAAATCAAGACGGTCGAATTGACATCAACGACTACGGCGAAAATCCTGTCGATTACGGCGTCGAAGTCATCGAAGATACGGACTCCATCTATCACACTCGGACAACGGACGCACTGATTTTGAGTCCATCTCGAAGTTCTGATAATTGGCTGTATATTCTTCATGACCTGAACTATACAGTAACGATTCAACAAAATTCAGGGCCGCCAATGGATGCAAAAGAATCCTCCTACCAAGAAATAGGTGGATTCGCCCTTGGAAGCCCAGTCGATTGGTTCCAGCCAAAATTCATCGGCGATGATGACTTTGACAACGATGGTACCATTGATGTCTGTGATGATGATATCGACCAAGATGGAGACAGCAACCCAGTCTATGGTGACGCAGAGAAGTGCCCTGATGCGTACGAATGGATTGAACAGAAAAATTCCACCCTCGATGCTCTACGTGGGCAGTTGGAATCCATCGATACAAACACTGATGAGTATACAAGAATCTCGGATTTGATCAGTGAAATCGAAGATTCAGATTTCGCACTCTTTGTCCATCTTCACGACGAAAACGGAGACGGCGTCCACGATGATGCAAAAGATCGTGATATCGATGGTGATGGTGTTCCCAACCTCATCGATGGCCAGGGGACATGGGCAGGACGCTCAATGACTTCTCCATTTTCCGCAGAAGAACAAGAGGCAATCAACCTCTATGTCGAGGAACTCAAAGAAACCAAGTGCAGTGACACCTACAAGAAAAGCAGCCTGGAGTATGCATCAAAGGATTGCAGTAATGCAAAGGAATTGAACAATTCAAAACCAACAACGCCTCAGCAATTCTGTGATGGGATTCGTACCCTCAACCAACAGGATTGGTTGATCAGTTGCGCAGCACCCATCAATCATGAATCTGGAGAAGAAATCCTGGAACATCGAAACCCTTGGTTACCACTCACTGCTATGATCGGGCTTGTTGGAATGATTGCCATTATGAGGACACCAGAATGGGCCATTCAGAAACTGCGCAACGGAATGATTTGGATTGGAACCAAAGAAGTTGAATCTGAGAAGTTCACCATGTATTCCTGGTTTTCATACACAAGCGAATTCACAAATCGTTTGATCAGTGTTCTCCTACGCCTGATTTTCACAGTCATAGGCGGATTGATTTTCTTCTCAACGTTCTCGGATTCTCAACCTGTTCTTCTCGTTCCATTCACCTTCATTATCGGAGGCGCAGTCACTCTGATGGCGTCAATTGCCCTCGTTTCTGCGGTAATGGACATCGTCCGTTTGAGACCTGAGAAAGTCATTCCAAAAGCAGAGGGTGTCGTCGATGTTATACTACTGGGCGCTACATTACTTACATGGTACATCGCCATCACATGGGCTCTCGTTGAAGGGTGGATTGTTGGCGGAATCCTCCTTCTGTTCATTCTTTCAGGTGTTAAGAAACTCGTTCTTGGTGCCTTGCAATTGACGCGTTCAAACACGTTCAAGGACGACCGTCTTCGGCTCGTCGTAAAAGGAAGAGATGGTTGGCTGATGGCGGCATTTGTCATCCTTGTTATCGCCTTCATTTCCATACCAATAAGCATCCATATCCCATTCATTTGGTCAGATTTTACTTCTTCTGAGCCATACAAAGCAGGTTTGCGTGCTGCATTCTGGGGAAGCGTCTATGTGGTGACCTACACGATGCTGTTTGCCATTCCATTATCGCTTGGAGCTGCAATCTGGCTCGAAGAATACGCACCAAACAACCGATTCCGAAGGGCAATTCAGGCACTTATCACCAATCTTGCAGGTGTACCTGCAATCGTTTTCGGTCTGTTTGGCCTTGCCCTTTTCCTCACCGATCGGGGAATCGGACTGGGGCTCGGAGGCACAGTCCTGACTGCAGGAATGACCATGGCAACAATGGCCATGCCAACCATCGTCATCTCATCACAAGAAGCCCTGCGTGCCGTTCCGCCATCGCTTCGTAACGCTGCATTCGGCTTAGGATGTACGAAGTGGCAAGTGACCAAAGATCACGTTCTACCGCACGCCATGCCTGGAATGATGACGGGAACCATTCTCGCCATGTCAAGAATCATGGGTGAAGCAGCTCCATTGATTCTTGTCGGGGCTGTTGCGTCTGTCTTTACCGAACCAGATGCGTTCTTCTACATCTCCTACGACTTTGCTCCGAACTTTGATTATCTCTTTGCATGGATTCCTGGCGTTGAACCATACTTGCAAAACCTTCCGTTCTGGGCAGATCGTGAATTGTTCTCCGCAGATCCAAGTGCATACACTGGTGCCGATACAAACGACCGTGGAGCGTACACTGTTCTCCCAGTACAGGTTTATCGATGGACAGACATGCCTGCTACAGGATTCAAGGTTGCAGCAGCAGGAGCGTCCATCGTCCTCCTCGGTACGCTGCTTGTCGTCAATTCTGCTGCCATTCTTCTCCGTGCTCACTTCAGGAGGTATTCGAACACATGACGAACAAATCAGATAAAAAAATGCTAACAGTCGGTGACTTGTTCACCATGATGAACAAACTTGTTGAAGTGGATGGTGTCGTCGGCGAAGACGGGTTGGTGCACATCGAGACCATCAAGAAAGATCTCGGAAGTGAAGACGATGAAATCTCCTCAGGCGAAGCGATGAGCATTCTCACTTCTCTCGCTGCTTCAGACTCGGATGAAAGCGATGAAGAGATGCTTGCTATACGCGAGATGATCGATTCATATTTTCAAGAATCAAATGCTGAAGAAGAGGAATCCGATGAACCCAACAAAGTCGCCGAAGAGAGTGACGAACAAGAAGAAGATAATACGGAAGAGGAGGAAGCAGAAGACGCCGCATCGCCCGAAGAGGACATTCCAGACTCAACACGTAACCTTGACATTGGCGGCGATGCCCACATGTGGATTCATGATTTGGATTTGCATTATGGAAATGCACAGGCCATCTACAACGTATCAATTCCGTTTGAACGAAATGCTGTTACAGCATTGATTGGGCCATCAGGTTGCGGGAAATCGACGCTGCTTCGTTGTCTCAATCGAATGAATGACCTCATTTCAATTTGCAAGATCGACGGGAAAATTGAACTCGAAGATGACAACATCATGACCCGTGGTGCCGATTTGGTGACAATTCGTCGACGCGTTGGAATGGTTTTCCAAAAGCCAAACCCATTCCCGAAGTCCATCTACGACAATGTTGCATACGGCGTTCGATTGCACTACAATCCAAGCCGTCGAGAATTGGACCGCATTGTCGAAAGTGCTCTGCGAAGAGCAGCTTTGTGGGATGAAGTCAGCGATCGACTTCACGAACTCGGGACAAGTCTCTCGGGTGGCCAACAGCAACGACTTTGCATCGCCCGAACAATTGCAGTTGAACCTGAAGTCATTCTTATGGACGAACCATGCTCAGCACTCGATCCAATTGCAACGGCAAAAATCGAAGAATTGATTCTCGAATTGAAGAAACACTTCACAGTTGTAATTGTCACACACTCGATGTCTCAAGCGCAACGTGTTAGTGACTACACGGCGTTCATGTACCTCGGTCGACTGGTTGAATTCGATAAAACCCCAGTCATTTTTGGTGATCCGAACATGGAATTGACACGTCGATACATTTCTGGTCGTTTCGGTTGATGCAACAGAATCATCAACAGCCAATGCTTGATGGTTCAATGAAAGTGTTGTTCCATTAAAGGGCAAAGAAGATGTATCTCGTGCTCAAGAGTGGCCACTATGAAGATGAAGGCGATTCTCGTTGCGGGGGGCAAAGGCTCTCGCCTTTATCCCTTTACAAGGTACACCCAAAAGACGCTGTTACCACTCTACAATCGACCAGTCATCGATTACGCTCTTGGGACAATTCGGCGTGGTGGGATTACTCGAATCACCATCATTTCCAACGAACACATCGGCCACATTGCAAAACACGTCGGCCAAAGTATGGAAGGTGAGCAAATCCATTACGTCCTCGAAGAAGAACCACAAGGCGTAGCCCAAGCTTTGCAACTTGCTCGACCTCACAATGAAAACAGCCGATTGATGATCTACTTTTCAGACAACATTACCACCGTTGAATTTGATGAAATTATTCAAGAGTTTAAGCAAGCAGAACATCCTCCTGGCTGCCTCCTGCTTGCACGAGAAGAAGAGCATCCCCAAGCCTTCGGTGTTGCTGTCCTCGATGAGAATGGAGATATTGTCGATGTGGTGGAAAAACCGAAAAATCCACCATCAAATCTTGCAATTGGTGGCATTTACCTCTTTGATGAAACCTTTTGGGACAAACTTGATGATGCAGTCGAGAAGAAAGGTGATGACTTCTCAATATCTGATATCAATCGGGCATACATTGCTGAAGGAAAGGCAAACTTTGTTTCCGTAGGTGCTGAAACATGGGTCGATTGTGGTACGCCTGAAACCCTGCTTCAAGCGAGTATTATGGCGAAAGACGGGAAACTTAACCCGCACCCGTATCGTGAAAGGTGATTGGATGAAGATTGGAATAATTGGGGCAGGAATGGTTGGTGGAGCAATTGAGCATTGCTTTGAACATGCGCACGAACTTTTCGTGCACGATCCTGTGCGTGGAACAGACCTATCCATCGTAACAGACAACGTCGATTTTGCTTACATCGCCGTGCCGACCCCTCCGCATCCAGAGACAGGGGCATGCGATACACGCATTGTTGAAGCGACGCTTGATGCCTTACCAGATGGATTTACAGCTGTCATCAAAAGTACTGTAGTACCAGGCACGACACAACGCTATCACGAGGAATATCCAAATCTAAAAATTGCATATTCCCCTGAATTTTTGGTTGAACGTCAACGATTGGAGGATTTTGCAAATCAAGACATCCTTGTTTGTGGTACGCATCATGCGGATGTTGCAGAGCGCGTCTTTGAACAACATCGACAAGCAGGTGTGCTTCGCAGAAACCAGACATTTCAAGTTACTCCGACACAGGCTGAATTGGTCAAATACACCAAGAACACATTTTATGCAATGAAGGTCACATTCGCAAACCAACTCTACGATATATGCGAAGGATTGGGCGAAGATTGGTACAAGATTCGTGAAATTATTACGGCTGAACAGGCACAACCAATTGGGCCCTCTCACCTCGATCCTATCTTTGGATTGAATCGGGGTTTTGGAGGAAAATGCTTGCCGAAAGATTCCTTAGCATTGGGCGTTCTTGCCGAACAACTTGGTGTAAAGTATGAATGGATGGATGCCATGCAAAACGACAACAATCGTTTGCGTTCCATTTTAACTGGGAAACCAAGCGATGTGGTCACCAATGACGACTGATTTCCAAGCACTTCATGGACGGTTTGCCCCCCGCGGATCGTTGGGTCGATTTGCGCTTGCTGGGTGCTTCAACAGCATCGTGTTCTACATTACATGGACGTCATCAATGGCTCTTCTTCCGGAAGCCGATGTGCGAATTCTTTGGGGGACTTTCTGGGGCTTAACTGGCCTCATGGGCCATTTTGTTCATCGTTTGTATACATTCGACAATCACAAATCACTTGCATGGACCCTCCCTGCTGCAGTCCCTGTTTACGTTGGTAGTCTCGTTGGATCGAGTATGACCATTGGCTGGTTGTCTGAGCGCTATCCAACGCAGATTGAGTGGCTTGGCATACCAAACATGGTGTGCTGGGGAATTCTCATTTGGTTGTCGATGAGGATTTTTGTCTTCCAATTCTCACCATCTACACCGCATGCGTCTCAAGAAGATCGAACGGTATAATGCTCAATGCTTCTTCATGAGTCGCTTCCAAATCAACAGGGCAAGCGGACCCTGCATGGACTGCGGCAAGCCACGTTCGTGCGCAAACACACCATGAATCACCAGGCTTCAATCCTGGAAATGAGAAATGAGGGGCTGGTGTCATCAGATCATTTCCCTGAGCTTTTGCATACTCAAGAAAGTCCTGAGTCACAACACAACACACTGTATGCGAACCTCGGTCATTGTCGTCAGTATTGCAGCACCCGTCTCTGTACCAGCCCGTAAGAGGGTCCGATGAACACGTCTTGAGTTTTGTACCGAGTACATTGACCGATGGATGCATGATGAACCGTTAAGGTACTCACCTATCAATCATGGTGTGGACGCACAGAATTGCCTGAAAAATCACGGGTTTCTTCAAGAGAGGAGGCGAGAGGTTCTTGATGGAGAAGTACGACAGTGGTTCAGATGCTACCTGATACCCTCCAGAATTTGCCTCGTGATGAACGATATGCTTACGCGCGCCTTCTCGCTTACATGGCCCGAGTTGATGAAGAAATCACCGTTGACGAACTGGCCATGTTTGAACAACAACTCGGAAAAGCACTCCTTTCACCAAATCAGCGTGAAGTATTGCGAAGGGCCTTGAAGAATCCACCGACACTGGAAGAATGCTTGGACGGCCTCGGCCCAGAAGCTGGACGTCTCGCATTGCGTGATGCCGTTCTTATGGCCGCCTCAGATGGAACAGTCGATGATGATGAACTTGAGGTTTTGAAAGAAATTGCAGAACATCTCGGACTTGTACCCGATGCTGTCCAGCAACTCATTGAATGGACGAAGACCGGGTATTCGTGGATGCAAGATGGTTACGATTTGCTCAACTCACTCGAAGGCTGATTCGCTATGTTTTGCGACGGTGTCGCTGATTTGGATGCTGCTGAGAGAGCGCGTTACGCTGACTTGCTTGTTCTCATTGCTGCTGCAGATGGAGAGCTTGTAAGAGAAGAAATCCAATTACTTGAAGCGTTCATGGGTAGGGCGATGGTTCATCCAGAAACTCGTACATCGATTCGTCGCGGTTTGTTCGATACGGCTCGTTTGTCAAATCTACTGAAAAATGCTGAAACGGATACACTACGCTATGCATTGAGAGACGGTCTTCTCCTCGCAGCCGCAGATGGCGATTATGACCGACGAGAAATACGTATTTTGAAAAAAATCGCCTCAACCGCTGAGATTGCAGAAGAAGACCTCAAGGCCATGTTTGATTGGGTTGCGGAAGGTTGGGAATGGCACAGAAAAGGTACCACCCTCGCAAACTTGCTCGCGCGAGAGAATTTACCCTCAGAATGAAACATTTCATCATTTCAACAGGCACATTCAAACCATGATTGAATACCCACTGGTTGGGGCGGACTATGCAAAACGGAGTTAGCGGCTGGTATGCAAGATTAGATCGATGCTTGAACAACAGACAAACACAAATCGAAATGTGGCTTGATGCATGGGAACAGTCGCTTCGAAATCACCAGCCTATTGCAGCCCTTTTGCCAGAAGACTGGCCAACACTCCCAGCAAATCTCTTGACCGATCCTGGTCATGTCCTTGACCATCTGCTTGCTCGCCATGATGCAGAGTCGGATGGTCGCTCTCCACGTGGAGCGCATCCTACTCCTCCTCGCCTTGCAGATTCAATCATCTCTTCTGAAATGCTTGAGGCGACCATTCAGCCAAAAGTCAAGAAGCAAACAACAAACATGCATCTTGCCGATCTCCCCCCAGGCTTTCAAAAACACATCAAGAAACTCAATTTCCCCCCAAGTGAAGAAGAGGTGACACTTGATGAAGACGCAATCGAAGCAGTCCGTCGTAACGAGCGGACAAGTAGTGGAATCCCTCTCCCATTTTCTGACATGTCTTGTGGCGGTGGAATCTTCCATGCCCGCATGCTCCGTAAGCACAGTGAGATGTTTGAGGAACAGGACCCCGAACTTCGCAAAGAGGATACAGAACGGCTCTTCCGTGGTTTTCAACTCGTTGATGTTGATGATTTGGTTGTTCGATCAACCCGAAGGCGATTGCTTTTGGAAGCCATTAAACTCGACCTCGTTGCACTAAGCGGAGAGCAAGAAGGAAAACTCACACGGGGAGTTGTTGAAGACATTTTGGAACAAAACATCGTTTGTTCTGATACACTGCAAGAACTGTGGCCATGGACTGAAGCGCCCCGTCTAATCATCTCAAACCCTCCGTGGCTTCGAATAAAAGACCGCTTCCGAGGCATGGAAGATGGCTCCCAGCGACGTAAGGAGTTGAGTGAAAAACTTCGAAACCTCTCGAACGAGGATGGTCCTCGTTTCTCAACCATGCGTGGCAATGTGAACCTCTACCGTCTCTTTATTGAGCGCGGGATGCAAGTCTTATCCGTTGATGGAAATATGCGGATTGTCGCTCCTGACAGCCTCCTGAGAGAACAATCCTCGCATCCGCTCCGCAAACTCCTCGTGGAAAAGCACTCTTGGAACGAAGTTTGGGCAATTGAAGAGGCCAACCTTTTGTTCCCTGGCATGACGCAGGGAGTTGCAATTCTTGGTATTTCATCAACGCCAAATGGGACGGAAGCTCTCAAGATCATCGGGCCTGTGACTCGGTCTGATCTTCGTCGTGTAGGCTCAGGCCTTTCCTCTCGTGTTCCATCGTTCATGCTCAACCAAGAGCAATGGGTTCAGTGGGCAAGAAACACGTGGGCAATTCCACGATTGCCGCGCGACCAAATCGAACGAAAGAACATTCTCAAGATCCTTGATAGTATGTCTCAACTACCGCGACTTGGAGACCATGACCATTGGCTTGCAACCCATGAGCAAACGGTCAAGGTACGAGTCGGTGAAATCGACCAAACTGCTCATTCAACAAACATCTCAAGTTGGGATAAGACAAAGTCGTCTCGGCCGTTCATCCGTGGAGTACACTTCACAGAAGATGAAACTGGGAATGTTTACATCCGCCATCCAGCGTTTCGCAAAGATATCCCGTCCCGAGCCAATGAACGACAGCTTGCAATGTGGTCTGGAAAAACCGAAGTGCAAACCTATGGTCCGCGACTTGCATGTCAAGCAATTGTCAACGCTCATCAGGAACGACGTCTTCGTTGGGCCGTCATTCCAGAAGGATGCATATTAGGAAACAGTGTAAACCACATCGAGATGAACCAATCCATCTTAAACAGACTCACTGCTACAAAAGGCAATCTACAGAAGTCGTTGGAATGGATGTGCGAACAACTTAATCAGCGAGATCTTGACGATTGGGCCAAAGCATGGTCAGCGAACAACAACGTCAACAACTACGAACTGGAGATGCTCCCCCTCCAACTTAATGTTGAAGAAGTCGTTAATTGAATCAAGAACGTCCTTACACAAGTAAATGAATACGATATTTTATATCCAAACCCTTGGTAGTACAGATTGGTATTTGTCAATTGGAGGATTTTAACAATGGGTATTCATCCTAAAATTGGCATTACGGGTCTCCCCCGTAGTGGAAAATCTGCTGTCATGGAAAAGGTCCTTTCCATGCTGAAAGAAGAACGGGAGCGAGAGCTGTCCGCAAGAAATCTCGGCGATACTGAAATTATTGGAGGTATTTGTACAGAGCCAATCCTCGAAAACGGAGAACGTCTTGGTTACAAGGTCCGAAATTTAGTGACGGGAGATGAAGGAGAAATTGCACACAAGAGCATTGACTCACGATTACGTGTTCTCGGATATGGACTCAACACAGCCGAACTCGAACGCGTTGCACTTCCTGCCATACAACATGCAATCGACAACTGTGAGGTGATAGTTATTGACGAAATTGGTAAATTCGCTGTCGAATCGGAAGCATTCGTAAATTCTGTAAGAAGCGCACTCGAAATCGACAAACCAACGCTTCTTACACTTCACAAAAAAAGCCGTCATCCTTTGCTTCAAGACATTCGAAGACGTGATGATGGGCGTATTCTCGAAGTTACGCCTGTCAATCGAGCCCTTCTTCCGTACAAGATTCATAAATTGATGCGAGAAACGTATTGATGACGCTGGTTTCTTACCTTGCACCACATCCGAGGTATCAATGACCCCTGCGGACCGTGCCCGGAAAATCTTAACCGGAACGGGACTTTGTCTCATGTTCGTTTTTGCTGTTGGCCTTCAATCTGACCGCTATTCGACTCGTCCGGATATCGGCTGGATTTTTCCTCTTGTTGGGATTCTCCTCATTGCCTTGGGGATGAAGGCCGGTACATTTAGCCGACAATTTCCTGACGAGTCAGATGATGCAATGGTGCAACGCGTTCAAGAAAATGTTGAACAGACGGAACGTGACAAGAATGTTGGTCAAGCGTGGGCTTCATTGGAACAGAATGTTCTAAAATTTGCAATCTCCGAATCAGAATAAGAAATTTTCGAAGCGGTTGTTTCATACCCTTTGTTTGCATGCCTAGGGATAGTGAGAGCATGAGTGAAATACCTACTGAGTTGTATTATACGAAAGAACACGAATGGATTCGACTGGATGGAGATATCGCCACAATCGGCATTACGGACCATGCCCAAGATGCGCTAACGGATATTGTGTATATCGAATTACCCGAAGGTGGAGAAGTTCTCGATGATATGGGTGAGTTTGCTGTTGTTGAATCAGTAAAATCTGCATCACCTATTTTTGCACCGCTCGCTGGAGAGATTACTGAAGTCAATATGGACCTTGAAGACACACCTGAACTGATGAATTCGAGCCCATACGGAGATGGTTGGATCGTCAAGATGAAACTGACCAATCCAGGGGATGTCTCAACACTCATGTCTGCTGATGCTTATCGTAGCATGTTGGGCGAGTGAAGAGATTGAGTGAACCAACTCGGCTTACAATTTACGTCGATGGTTCTTGTGATGGAAATCAAAACGTGGATGCTTCAACGCCAGCAGGATGGGGTGTTGTCGTCGTCCAGGGCGACTCTGGTCTTGGACGTGGAAGTGGAGAAATCCAAACAGAATTTTCCGGACCTGTATCGACATCGCCTGACGATGATGATTTCATAGGGGCTGAAGTTGGTTCAAACAATACAGCAGAACTTTCTGGTCTGTTTGCAGCTTTACGTTGGCTTCTCACAGAAGGACAATACGATGCAGTCCGAATTCGTCTTGACAGTCAGTATGCAGGAAATATTGCGACGGGTGCGTGGCGAGCAAAGGCAAATCGTGAGTTAGCAGCACGGGTTCAATCGGTCTGGAATGAAGTCGCAAAACAGCGTGAATTAACATGGGACCATGTTCGAGCACATCGGGGGCATCGTTGGAATGAACGAGCAGACCACCTTGCAAAACGAGCGATGCGTCGTGAGCGTCCTCTTCCTCTGACATTTTGGAAGCCGGGACACGATTAGTCGATTCGTTGTTTCAACCACGCATGGAGATGTTCTGCGAATTCAGGTCGTTGCAATGCATGATCAATTTGAGATTTCAACCATTCAAGCGGAAGCCCGGAGTCGTACCATGCCACCGAACGATCGAGTATGTCTGCTCGAAGATGGCCTTCATTCATCCAGTGTCGCAGCAGTTCAATGGATTGCAACTCTCCGAATTCTTCGACCGAATATTTGTCAAGTAATTCAAATGTATTTTCGGAATAGATGTAACGTCCACAGAGCGCATAGGTCGAAGGTGCTTCATCCGGATTTGGTTTTTCAACAATTGATGTAATGATTGTGGCGTCGAGCGATACAATTCCATAATCGCTCACACGAGCAACGCCTACGTCGTAAATGGATGCGCATGGCTGTCCATACTCCTGAAAGAGGTTGACCAAGTTTTTGGAAACATCCGACGGTTTGAACGCATCAAGGCTTGCATGGTTGCGCGTGAGAATGTTGTCTCCTAGAAGGACAAGAAATGGCCCCACTATATCCTCCTTCGCCATCATGATCGCATGGCCGAGACCCTTTTGCTCGTGTTGGACGTGAAAAAAGAATTCCACATCTTCGAGAGGGTTCAGTAAGGATTCACCTTTCTCGAATTTAGGGAATGTATGGTTCAAGTCACGTTGCAATGAAGTCAAATCCTTGCTGGGAGATGTAATGATGTGAATTCGAGTGCAACCGGCTTCTCTTGCTTCGAAGATGAGGTGATGCAATACTGGAACATCGACCAGCGGCAACAATTCCTTGGGAACATATGCGCTCGCAGGAAGCATTCTGGTACCCAGTCCCGCAGCAACGATAACAGCATCACGAACCGTGCCCATGATGCTGCTTGCAAGCGACAGGATATCAAGCGTGCACCTTGTGGTTTGTTCAATGGAGTCAATACGGAAGTTGATTCTCTTCCCCATCGGATTGGTATTTCTTGCCCTAGCATTTTTCGATTTTTTACCAGCAGGCCCATGGTTGGATGCATCATTCTCGAGAGGTATGAGTGGTTTACTCGGACTTTCTCTCATCTACCTTAGTTGGTACGAACATGTGTTCAATCAATTTGGAGTGGTTCCTTCAATCAAAATGTGGAAGCAACCTGGATCAACCTGGAAATCGGTTGTTGGAATTGGTATTGCCGTGCTTGGCCTTGCTTGGATATCCGGAAATACCTCACTTCAAAACAACCTACCAGAGCCGACAGGAATTTTGTTGATGCTCATCGGTTTGTTGATCACATACACTGGATTGTATGCATTCCTCATCACATCAGGACCTCTACGAGAAGAAGAGTAATCCAACCTGGGACTAGTCAATAAATCCAAGCGTATCATCAAGCATATCCAAAGCGTCACTAAGCTCTGGTAGCTCTTCTGGGGCATTCCCCGTGCTTTCATGAACCTCTTGAATTTGAACAATCGGTTCGGGAAGAGGCGCGTCTTTTGAGAGCCAATTTTTCCATTGTTCGCTACGGCCTTCTCGTCGTGCATCCATTGTCATCCACAATGCTTCAAGACGGTCGGGTTTGAGGAGTGGAAGATGTTTTGCAAAACGGTCTGGGTGGATTTCATCCATGCGCATCAGCAATTCGCGTAGACGAATCTGAACCACTTCATCACCATCGTTCCAAAGTGAGGCGATAATCTGCCGTTCATCGTTTGGATATGCCTCAACATAATCGCGTAGACTCAAAACAATGTTCCTTCGAACGATTGGAACGGCATGGTCGAGCAATGTCACAAGTCGGTCTGCCCAAACATTCTCATCGAGGAATTTCAAATCACCAACTGTCGCTGAAGCGGCAGCGAGGACACTCTCATCTTCATCGTTCAACATATCATCGAGAAACGGAACCGCTTCCCAGCCTGCTCTGCGGAAGATACGTGTGAGTACATCAGCCATACCGCGACGAATCAGCAACTCCTCGCGCTTATGCAATTTTTTTGCAACCTGGAGCCCCTGCTCTTGATCGTACTCCAATAAACGAGCAAGACATAGAATCACCTTGGATGCGACCTCTTCATGTTCATCGTTGGAAAGACGAATGAGGACATCAACCAACCCAAGTGGCTCGATGAGAGCGGGGCGTTCGAGGAGAAGTTTGACCCATTCCATGAGAAGAAGGCGGCGGTCAAGTTCATCATTTTCCAAGCAATTCAACAACCAAACAGCTGCGTCAACTCCTGCCTCATGGGCAACCACAGAAGTTGTCCTTGGTACGACGGCATTTGGATTCCAGCCCAAATTTTGAGGACCATCCTCAGGTTGAGTATGCCATGTTCCTGGCCGTTCCGCCAATGCGATGGATTCAACCAGATGGTACCCTTGATGGACTGGTTGGCCGTAAGGCGTTGTTGCAAGCCCATTGATCAGTGCAACGGCAAGCCACCAGCGATCGGTATTCGGAGCGCTTGGATCAAAGGCTTGGGCGAGCCAATCGGTTGCGATACAGAACAGCATTCGTTGTGCAACATCATCCGTACGGCGTTGCAACCATTTCTGATGAACTTCAAACGGATCATCGCTCAAATTCATTCGATGCGGGACAATAAGATCAACAATTGTGGAAAGATGACGATCGAACATACCAGCATCAGCATGAAGCATCGACAAACCTTGTGAGATCAAGTCTTGATCGCGCTCAGGACTTCGTGGAGGGAAATCAGGGTCGGTCATTGGAGGCGACGGAAGAGGCCAAATCTTTGTCCCATTCTCCAAAGCCTGCACCAATTGTGTCGCAACAACCTCGAATGTTGCTTTCGCAACCGCATCACGGCTCTTACCCATGAAGAACCCCCTTTTCCTCAAATGTCCAATTCGATGTTAAGGTTCTGAATCAATTCCTTGTAGCGATTGCGAATTGTAACTTCAGTAACTCCAGCGACTTCTGCAACTTCACGTTGCGTCCGGCGTTTGCCACACAGAACAGACGCGATGTAAATAATCGAAGCAGCAATACCTGTTGGACCACGCCCGCTTGTCAATTCTTTCTCTTGAGCGGCTTTGATTAATTCGTAGGCTTTTGCTTCAACTTCTGAATCCAATCCAAGTCCTGAACAGAATCGAGAAATGTAGTCTTCGGGTCCTGTAGGCATGATTTTCATCTTCAATTCACGAACCATGAATCGGTATGTTCGTCCGATTTCTTTTCGTCCGGTTCGAGAGGCTTGACCAATTTCGTCGAGTGTTCGAGGAACACCGCATTGACGACATGCTGCATAGAGCGATGCTGCTGCTACGCCCTCGATGGAACGGCCTCGTATGAGGCGCTTATCGACAGCTTTCTTGTAATTGACCGCTGCGGCCTCGCGAACGGTCTTTGGAAGCTCAAGACGACTTGCCATTCGGTCAAGTTCCGCGAGAGCCATGGCGAGGTTTCGTTCTGTAGCGTTGCTTACACGACTTCGCTTCTGCCACTTTCGCATTCGGTAAAATTGGGAGCGGTATCGGGAATTGATGGTTTTTCCAGAGTAATCTTTGTTCTGCCAATCAATGTCCGTTGAGAGACCTTTGTCGTGAAGCATAACTGTCATTGGCGCACCAGTACGAGCCCGTTGATCTCCTTGTTCTGGGGAGAACACTCGCCATTCTGCACCCTGATCAATAACGTTGTCTTCTAAGACAAGTCCGCAATCGTCACAAGTGACTTCTCCGCGGGTTTCGTCTCTCGTCAGGCTTCGACCGCCACATTCCTGGCACTTTACAATATCTTCAACTTGCTGATCATCCATAACTTCTCACCTCAAGAATATTGAGAAATAGTTATTTGAACGATTGGTAAGGTGTTTTTAAACCTTATTCCTCGTTTTATTTCATCTGAGTGAGGCTCGGCCAGCGAATCGATTAAACATCAATGGCCCCTGAGGTGAATGGGGTTGAGGATGCAAGGTACGCCAGATTCAATTTCGCTCACCCCCGGGAAGCGTGTCTTGTTTCTCACAAAAGACCTCGATTTGATTCGACAGCAACTGTATGATGGCCTTGATTTACGCATGGAAGATTTGCGCGTTGAAGACCTCCTCGATGATATCAACACCGATGTGATGACACCGGCATGGGTGTGTTTTGATCACGAGCCAGCAATGATTGCAAAAAATGCCTACGCAGGTCTTATGCACAACGGCCTTCGTGTTTTCAATGAAAACGCTCTCATCAACGGTGACTTTGAGGTCATTGTTTCAGGTCAAAGAAAAGGTACTGGTTCAAGCCGAGAAACCGCTGCACAGTGTGAGCGTTGGGCGGGCATACGTATTGTCATTGCTGCATCGTTTGCTCCAATTCATGAACGAAACAACATCAATCTTGGACAATTGATGGGCGACCATGACATGTTGAAGCGGTTGCAAAATGGGGAGTCGCTCGATCTCGATGAATTCACCTCGCAATATGATGAGGTGACGGGTTTAATTCTCAAATCTGGCGGTTTGTTTGAATTCTCAAAGCGGCTAAAAAATGGTGAAATCCAGTTGCCTGAATTACCGATGGGGCAGCGCCCAATGACCATGGCTGAAAAAATCATTGCACGAAATCTCGTAGGTCAGCCTGAAGGAGTTTGTGTCAAACCGGATGACCCGGTCATCGCCCAAGTCCAAGGTGGCTACTCTCACGAGTTTACAACAGCTCAAGTCCATACGTTCTTGCAAGAAACATATGGCGAGGATTATCAACTGATGAACCCTCAAAAATTTGGAGTCTTTGAAGACCATCTTTTGTACGCTCACCACAATCCAAAATTTGTGCCGTTCATGCATAAAGTCGAAACCTTGCGGACGTTGCAGAAAGCATTCCAAAAGCACACGGGTGTTCGTGACTATTCTGCTGTTGATGGCGTTTCTCCAGGTATTTGTCATCAAGTCGCACGAGAGGAATTCATCGAAGTATCCGACTTTATCCAAGCAACGGATTCACACACCTGCATGGGGGGCGCATCCAACGCACTCACGTGGGGAGTAGGTGCAACAGAATATGCAAATCTCGTCTCTGCAGGTTTCACGTTTGTTAAAGTCCCGGAATCCATCCGCTTCGAGCTCACAGGGTCGCTCAATGAGGGATGCACAGCAAAAGATGTGATTTTGCATATTCTTGCTGATCATGCAAGAAAGGAATTGACGCTCAACCGATCGATGGAATTTGGTGGTCCTGGATTGAAAGCCCTATCAGCAGATGAACGAGCAACGCTGTGCAATATGGCAACAGAATGCTCTGCGCGTACAGGAATCTGTGAAGCGGACGAGGTTCTTTTCGAATGGATGGAGCACCGAATGCCGCACCTCGACATGGATGAGCAACGTCAAAGGGCCATAGCGCCCGATGAAGGGGCAAAATACCACGGAGGCGTTCATCATATCGACCTCTCTTCAATTCGGCCGATGGTCGCTCACCCGGGGAATCCTGATGAGGGAATCCCGAGCGATCCGACGAATGGGGCTTACATCGATGACATCGGGAACGTTCCAATCGACATTGCTTATGGGGGCTCCTGTACTGCAGGAAAAATTGACGACATTGCATACTATGCTCAAGTCTGTCAAGCGGCGAAAGAGAAGGGGCTCTCAGTCAAGGAAGGGGTTGATTTCTACATCCAATACGGCTCAGGCATCGTCAAAGACGTTGCAGTAGCGAAGGGCTGGCATCAACTGTTCCTCGATGTTGGCGTAAAACTCATCGATCCAGGTTGCGGTGCTTGCATTGGAGCAGGCCCGGGCGTTTCGATGACGCCTGAACAGGTCACTGTTTCAGCGATTAACAGGAATTTCCAAGGCCGCTCCGGCCCCGGAAAGTTGTACCTCGCTAGCCCGCTTACCGTTGCAACAAGTGCTTTTTCTGGGGCAATTCGCTCATGGAATTCTGAATCGATTGGCGATTGAGGCAATCAACGCGGGCGGTTTCGCTACCCAAACGAGGTGAAGTCGGTCCACAAGGGGCCGAAATATCAAGTAGCCTCGCCAACCGACTGCTGTTACCTGCTGGCCCAAAGTCTTGGACGGAGGAGGACCAGAGGTGGATGTGTCAAGATGAGCATTGCGGAAAAAATGGCAGCCAACCAGAAGCAAGTCGCTATTTCAGAGTTTTTTGAAAAGAACAAGCACTTCCTTGGTTATGATACATTAACTCGGGCACTCATCACAGCAGTAAAGGAAGCTGTTGATAATGCACTGGATGCATGTGAGGAAGCGAGAATATTGCCCGAAATCATTGTAAAAATTAGTAAAACGGACAGCAAGAAAAACATTCTACAAGTTGAGGTCGAGGACAATGGCCCTGGTATTCCTAGGGGAAGTATCGAAAAGGTGTTCGGGCAATTATTGTTCGGATCACGATTCCATGCCATTCGCCAGTCACGCGGCCAACAAGGTATCGGGATTACCGGCGTAGTTATGTATGCTCAACTCACAACGGGCGATCCTACCCATGTCGAGTCGAAAATTGCCAAAGAAGCAACAGCTGTTTCTGTTGATATTGGTCTCGATACGAGAAAGAACAAAGCCATCAAATCAAATCAAGATCGCATCGATTGGGGAGAGAAGGTTCACGGCCTACGGATCAAAACGGAGATGAAAGCAAAATATCAACGTGGACGACAATCTGTATGGCAGTACCTACGGATGACGAGTATTGTCAATCCGCATGCTGATATTGTATTCATCGATCCTGATGGAGAACGGCACCACTGGCAACGCGTAACTGAACGACTCCCTGGACGCGTTGAGGCGATTAAACCACATCCTAAGGGAATTCAATTAGGACAACTGCAACGGCTTTGTTCAGAATCCTCCGAATCAAGAATGACAACCTTCCTTCGACGTACTTTTTCTGGCGTTTCTGGACGGGCGGCAAAGGAGCTTTGCGAAGTTGCAGAACTCGAGGAGAAACAGAAACCAAAATCACTTTCTTCTCACCAGGTACGTTCTTTACTCGAGGCTTTCCAAGGAGAGAGGATGCTAAAAGGGAAACCGGTCAAATTACTGAATCCTCCTACATCGTGTTTGTCTCCAATTGAAGAATTACTAATCAAGAAGGGGTTATCCAAAACCATCGATTCAAAGTTCGTCACCACGATGACTCGTGCACCGAGTGTAACCCAAGGAAATCCATTCCAAGTCGAGGTTGGATTGATCTTTGGAGATGGCATGTCTGCAGACAAACCTGTTGAAATTCTCCGTTTTGCGAATCGCGTACCTTTGATGTATCAACAAGGAGGGTGTTTGCTAACAAAGGCGATTGAAAGTGTTGACTGGCGCCAATATGGTCTCGATCAGCCCGGAGGTCGAGGTGTTCCAAAAGGCCCTGCAGCAATTCTCGTTCATCTTGCGAGTACAAATGTTCAATTTACATCCGAGGCGAAAGAGGCGCTTTCAGATAACGAGGTCGTGATGGAAGAGGCGCGTAAAGCGATGCTTGAAATGGGCCGCGGCTTGAGGAAACACCTCGAAAAGCAGAAGAAAATGGGGAAAACGAAAGAAAAATTTGAGTTGATTAACGATATTATTCCAGCAATTGCAGAAAAATCTGCAGCCCTATTGAACCTACCCGTTCCTGACCTCTCTGCTTCCATTACAAAAATCATGTCTGCAGTTATTGCAGAAACCACAACCACGTGGAACAAGGACACAAAGCAGACGGATGTCCATATCATCCTGTACAATTACACATCTCGTGCTCGTTCCTATACGCTACTCGTCAATTGGCCTGAACGTCAGGGAGCATCGATGATTGGAAATCAGTTAGGCGGTAGAAAAGAAGCAATGGGTGTATGGGCATGGAAACTTGAAACACTACAACCTGGCTCAAGAACGGTCATTACCTACAGCCTTGATGGACTGGAGAAGGGAGACTGGAACGAGACGGATGTATTCTATCGTGGTTCACAGGAAGTTATTGGTGCAACAAAGATGGATGAGAAATTGCTTGAAGAAATTCGCCGGCAAGAAGAGGCACTCAATACCCCTCCACAGGAGGAGGAATCTCAAGATGACGGGGGCGAAGAAACACCCGTTCCTGAACAACCTGAAACAAAATCGGTTTCTCCAAAAGGGGACACGAAACAAACGACACTCTTCGGGGGTGATTACTGATGGCAGAACGTAAATCCATTGAAGAGACGAAGGTTGCATTGCATGATGTTGTTCGAGAAATGTATGACAGGATCGTAAAGGGTGAACCCCCTACGATGACGCTCCCGGTTCGAACGAAGAATAACATTGGATTTGATTCAAAACTCGGCGTATACAAATACGGGAAAAAGAGATCCATTCGGGATGCGACAAGTCTTGGGTCTGCGAAGCAGTTGCTAAGAGCGCTCCACGTGATTGAGTTTATTGAGAGTATGATTGATGACGGTAAATCGTCAACACTCCGTGAAATGTACTACATCTCGGAGGGTTGGGGACTTGGTAAATTTCAATCTCAGAATGAAAGCAATAACTTGGCTGAAGATTTGGAAATTGTAACGAAATGTCTCCGTGAGGATTTCAAACTTCGTCCGGAAGAAGACGGGGCCCGAATGATTGGCAACCTGACACTTCGCGAACGAAATCGTCGTGGAGAATGGATGCGAATCAATGCTCGCGATGATGTTGGTGATAGTGGGTACGGGGTTCCGTACAATGTTGAAGCCGAGAAGATAGAATTCCTTGAGCACGATATCAATTTCATTATGGCCATTGAGACCGGTGGTATGTTCGATCGTCTCGTTGAGAATGGTTTTGATGAGGATTTCAAATGTGCGCTCTTGCACCTGAAAGGTCAACCGGCGCGTTCAACTCGCCGAATTATGAAACGGATGAGTGAAGAATGGGATTTACCAGTCGTTGTTTTCCTCGACGGTGATCCATGGTCGTTCAGGATTTTCGCATCGATTGCTTATGGTGCAATTAAGACAGCCCATATTTCGGAATACTTGGCAACCCCAACATCAACGTATCTTGGTATCACAGCAGATGATATTCTAGCGTATGATTTACCAAGTGACGATTTATCAAAGAAAGATATTGAAGCTTTGAATGCGGAATTGAGTGACCCAAGATTTGCCGATGGATGGTGGCAAGAACAGATCAATATGATGCTCGAAGTCGGGAAGAAGGCTGAACAGCAATCACTGGCGAAGTATGGTCTCGATTTCGTAACTGAAACGTATCTTCCAGAAAAGCTTCAGCAACTTGGATTGTAGAGCAAAAATGCGAGGCTTCTTTGGGGGGTGCTCCTTCCAATGGGCATGGAGAGCGGAAAAAAGAACCCGTGGCCCCTCCGTATTCTCATCGCTTCGATGGTTTGTTTTGTCCTTGGAAGCATCATTGTACTCGGTCAAATGGATACCTTCAGTGATGCACTTGATCCAAAAAAGAACAACATCGAATCCTTGAATTCAGGTTCAGAAACTCAGAAATTAGTATCGATTGATGAAGGTGGTTGTTATCGCGCTTATGGCGTTGGTTTTGAAGGGAACGTAACGATTTCTGAACTTGATGGATCGGATGTTAAGGATCCGGTCGAAGAATCAAAATGCAAACTTGACTGGAACGCTATGTCGACTGATGGGAGTGTTGAATACGATATTTTGGGTTCGTGGGAATTAACCGAAGGCGATTTTTTGCTACGGGTTGAATGCCAAGGCGCGTGCAACAATGAAACGGTTTGGTTCACCTCAATTGATAAAATGGAAAGCGACTTATTGGGGTCGCCTTTGGTTATTGTCGGTGCAACGATCTGCTGTCTCGGTATTTTCCTCTTGCCTCTCTCCGGTGTACTTCTCGCCTTCTCCCAGAATCGAAAGCAGAACGTTATGATGGTGGTAGGACCAGATGGCCAACTTATGCCATTAACAGACCTTACACCGAGTGTTGTTCAAGATCAAATCAATTCAATGAATCAGGATGCTGCTGATGGGATTGGCTTTGATGTCCAAACCGGCGAGTACATGGGGAGTAACGAACTGCAAGCCTCGCAACAAATGGACGGTTCAACGGATGTCCAAGCTGGAAGCATGTTAACAACTGAACAGGTCTATGCACTCATGCGAGGCGATGTTGAATCTGCAACGCCACAAGAACCGCAGCAAGAGACTGTTGCCGACCCATTCCCTACTCCGTCGGTTCAACCAAAACCTCAGGTTACCCAAGTCCTTGAAAAGCCGAAACCAACCAAAGACAGGAAAATCCCAGTCGCAAAAAACGAAGATTGGCAGTCCTGGGATGAAGACTGAAGAATACCCTTCATTTCTTCCGACGAGTTCAAATGAGTCCTTCTCTACCTAACTACAGGTTGAGTAGTATGGACCAACTCGAACGCTCCTTGATTTTGCTTCAAAACAAAACACGGCGCTCTATTCTTGAGCGGTTGGTCAGAGAACCGCATTATCCAATGCAACTTGCTGAACTCATCGGTGTGAGTCAACAAGCAATTGTCAAGCATCTCAAAGAACTAGAGCGAGGAAATCTCGTTGAAAAAATGAAAGTGCCGAGTGAGAAAGGTGGCCCTCCAAGAACTATTTTCAGAGTTTGTGAAGCGTTTTCATTACGGATTGATTTGGGGCCCGACTTGTTCAAAATTGAGCGGAGGAAGTTGCCTTCCGGTGGACCTCTCCGGCTAAGCTCTAAGTTACCACAAAAAGCTCAATCCATTGCAGAAGCAGTCAGCGGTCGAAAGAAAATCAGTGTTACCGAGGGTGTTCTTCATCTCGATCAACTGAATGAAAATTTGGAACAACTCGACCGGCAACGCGATGCACTTATCGCCCTGCATCAACAAATTCGTGGCCGGATTTCAGCAGCGGTCGATACTGATTTCGAAGACTATTCCCAACGAACAATGGTCCACGCACTGATTGAGGCTCCACGAGTCAAACCAAATCTTGGGTTAATGGCAAAAGAGCTCAACCTCACAGAAAACGACATGGCTACGGTGATGTCGAGAGTTCGAGAACTCGTTGAGCGGCAACGCTCAGATCGTTCTGGCGAGGTTATCGCTGTCGACGACAATCCCGGCCTCCGCTGGTGGCTGGGTTAATCGACTCAATCGTTGGCTTCATCACCAAGTACAGACATTAACGATGACTGTTCTGCGATTCGGTCCTTTACAGCTGCACGTCGTCCACGACCAACGAGGTAGAGGACACCGAAGAGTGAGAACGTAAGTAGGACAATCATGGTTGGAAGAGCAACCTTACCTGCGACTTCACCTGCTACATCCAAGAATGGATTTGACGAGCCCAATTCTTGGGAAATCCTAACGATGTTGTCTCCTTCATCTGCTTCAACAATGGTGTTACCTGGATCGACAACAACGTAGACATTCTTGCTACCTGCAGTTACAGGGTAAAGCATGTACAATTCAATAACGCGCTCGGTTTGGGAATCATCTGGCTTGTCCAAAGCACCAATGATTTGGCGCATAACAATGCTTTCTTCATCGCACATGTTGTCATTCTTTCGGATTTCTGCCATCATGTCGTCACCATCGTATTCGCACAGAATCACTTCAATATCCGAGGCGTGCACGTTTCCTTCGTTGGCAATTTCAACACGGATTGGAATTGATTCACCTACATCAGCCGAGGTTACATCGGTCGATGCGGATTTCACAACGAGATCCGGCGCTCTCAGATTGATTGTGACAATCTTCTCATTGGTATCCAAGGAATCGCCTGCCCATGATGGTGAATCGTCATGGTCGCCTCCTTGGTCCGCATTCCCCATCTTCGAGACAACCTTCAGACCAAGACTGCGCGTTGTAAGTTTTGCAGCTGGATCAACTGAAACCACTGCAACCATTGTGTACGTCTCGTATGGAGACATTTCTGGAAGTCGCCAAGAGTCGATATCTGTGAGGTACACACAACTGTCCTCTGGGTAGGATGCTGCTGTCGAGGTCGTTTCGACGCAGTCTTCTTCGCTTTCGAGATCGAGTCCGACCTGACGGATGATTCTCCACGATACAGCCCATTTGTTCAGTGTACCCATTCCTGGATTTTCCTCAACAATGATCTCTGTGCCCGAGCGGTCCGATGTGTGGTTATCCAATGTTGGAACATCCGGGACGTTTCCAGCGTTTGTTATATTCACAATAAACCGGACATCACGGCCTGGCGCAGAAGTTTTTACATCGTTTTCAACGGTAGGGTCCATCGAAATCTGCATGTCGTAGAACTCTTGGACGGTTACAGTGAGTGTTGTTACATCTCGTAATCGGGTCATCCGTCCACTGGAATCCTCATCCTTTTGTTCAGACTTCGTGTGGAAAACAACCGTGTAGTCGCCTGCTGGTACTTGCTGTGGAATGTTCATTAGGACATCAAACGATTGTGAAGAGCCTGAATCCAGTTCTTCCAATGTGTTGCGTGGAATTGTAATGTCCCATATGACATCGACACCGGAAGAGTCTGTAACTCGTGCGAGTGTGTAATCAAACCGATCTGGCCCGTTACCATTGTTACTTACAGTCGTTGGAAGTATGATCGCATCACCGGGATTGACCGTCAATTGCTCGTCATCAACAAGAGCGACATCTGTTGACAACCGATAGACATGGTCGACATCGACCTGCAAAATCTTCGCTGCGGATATCTTTGGATAGCCCTTTAGATGTGCCTTAATTGTTACAGCCTTTCCTAGACCTGCGGGAGCGTCGTCTGGAGCACAGATCTTCACCTTCACAATGTGCATACGGAATTCGTCACCAGACATGAGAACCCATGGGTATGATACTCCATCGGGATTCATCGTTAGACCATTCGGGAAGATGACTTCTGTCGTCCAGTTGTCATCGTTCTCGGTTGTTCCTGGAGTTGTAAAAACAAGATCGCCTGAATCGAAATACTTCTCCACTTCAATCTCGAAAACGTGACAATTCGGGTCAAGAGCATTTGGCGCATACGGAGCAGGTGTCACCATTGCCATTTGGTCCGTTATGTTGAACACGATGTTGTTTGATGAACGAATCGAAACAAAGACACCGAGCTCAAGGATATCGTACGTTCCTTTCTCAACGGACTTAATTGGCTCTCCAGCCGACCATCCTTTGAGGAGAATCACGAAGGCACCAGGGTCTTCGGAGGTTGGAACATCGACCCTGAGGTTCTTGGTTACAGTTTGTTGTGGGTCGAGTTGTACGCTGAGCGGGAAATCGACATCCCAAGCAAATGGAAGCAGCCACTCTTGTCGGCCTTCAAGGGTCTGTGGGTCCCAGAACAGGAATGTGTCTGCGACGTTTCCGGTGTTTGTTATTGTAATCGAAAAGATTGCTGATTGTCCTTGCTCGACATCTGCTACGCTGTGCGAAGCATCAAGATCGATACCGTGAACGACGTCCATGAGTGTGAGCGTGGTGATCTCTGAACGGATTGCAGGGTCTTTGTAGGATTTTGCATCAACACGGATCTCTGCAAGTTCATCTGCATTTGCCTGATAGATGGATGGGGCACGAACCCTTAGGTAGAATCGGATTGATTCACCACCCTCTAAGAAGATTTCAGTGTCTGGGAAAATTGCTGTGTGGTTGTCAGCGAAGAACAACGTAGCCGTCCAGTTCGTTGGGACGCCCGTGATGTTGAGGCCGTACGAATCTGCTACCAGGTCCTTGGGGCCGGGTGTTGAGTTGTTCATGGTAAGATTGTAGATGGTTTGTTCACCTGGCTCGATGACGTGATAAAAGGTCTCGCCATCATCGAATTCAACATCGACCTGGCCCGTAAGAACATGTGAATAACAAACCGTAAACCGGTTGTTGTTTGTTTCATCATTGCACTTGTTTGTATCGGACCACGCAACGTGCGCTCCGCTTCCCAAGTCATTGGAAAAGGCTGGAGGCATTCCTATGCTCGGTTTGTATCCCGAGTTCGGTCCAAGTTTATTGGATGACCAAGATGTTATTGCGACGGTTTCCCAAGGGTCAAGAGCCGTTAGACCATCACCTTCGAGGGATGTATGGTTCAGACGAACGTACAGAAGTTCTTCTCCCGCTGAGGTGTTTCCTGAATCGACCCAAGCAATGTGGACTTGATTCTGGTCATCGGTCAGAAGTGATGGGAAGACAGAGTTGCCAGCCCAAGGTGCATTTGCAGGCAGTCCAGCGTTGGTTTCAACATTCGAAATCGGAGTATCGTTGATCTTCTTGATAGCATAGGTCGACAATCCATCGTCCCGGCCGTCGAACTCACCGGCTCCTTGAAGTCGAAGTTTCGTGTAGTACACTTCGTAGTTGACGTCCTTTTCGAAACCGTAGTCTCTACCGTCCATCCAAGCGATATGAGTGTTTCCTTCCATGTCAACACCGATTGATGGGTGGAAGGAATAAGCGTCATCAATGGTGACACGAGTATCATTGACGACAACAAGATGTCCTTCCGAACCCTTTCCTGTGTCTTCATAGTAAGCCCCGTTTTGAGCGACGGTTCCGGAGGTTCCCGGAGTCCAACTGGGGTCGTTGTTCATCTTTCCATACGGATCGAGAACGGACATGTAGATTTCACGGGAGTTGTTGGTTGAAATGTAGACCATCGCTTCTACTAGGAGTGCCATTTGACTTGCGCCGCCAGTTCCGGATGGGAACTCATAGACTTGTCCACCAGCATCTGTTGAACGGATTGTGTTTCCTGGGCAGTTTCGTGCAGCTGTGCTTTGTACACCGTTCGGACATTGTGCGAGATCTTTGAAGTGCGATTGAACGCCCGTTGCACCACCATACGTTTGTCCGTACATTCCAACAGGCACAACTCCTGCCTTGACGCAGTTGTCGTGTGCTTCTTCGATGGCAGTTGTGTCATCGGCCTGCTGCGCAGGGTCGCCATCCTTTGGGCCCTCGTCGGAGATTGGGATTGCAATCTTTGTTGCGTTCGGGTTCCACCTGTGGTCATCTTGTGTTGGCGGGTTACCCGGGACGTTTCCGTTGGCGTCTTTCCATGAGAGGCATGCCCAATTGGTTCCAGGGCCCCAGTCTTCACCAGAATATCCGGAATATGTGTTTCCGTTGTACACGGTTCCTGGGAGTTTTCGAATGCCCCCAGAGTCGTCGCCTGGAGTAATACCGAGAGCTGTTTGTCGAGGGCCCGCGTTCTGGTTTTTACCAGCGCAGTTTCCTGAACTAGCAGCACCGGGGAGCGTGTTCCCGAGGCCATAAATGGTCTCATAGACTGTCATATTTCCTTCTTGAAGCATTGGCTTAAGTCCTTGGAAAAAACCACCTGCAGCAAAGTTACCTCCGTAAATTACCGTGCAGACGTCAGCCCATTCCGAGTACATCGACCCTGATGTGTCAACGAGGAAGACAAGTTCGACCTTACCACCGCGAGTGTCGTCCCACGCGATTTGGACCAAATCATTGGAGTCGACAACAATGTCAGGGTGGCCTTTGTGACCAATGACTGGCGTCAATAGTGTGTCTTCAAACATGGTCAACACAGTACCACCGCTAAACTCTGGTTGAATCATGGTGTAGTAGATCTGAGGTTGGTTGAAGAATTGTTGCAACTCGTCGTACGAATCTTGCCAGGCGATGTGAAGATTTCCTTGGCTGTCAACATCGATTGATGGCCAGTCTCTGTCTTGAGCCCTCATAGAGAGGATTGTGTCATCAATGACTGAAATTGCGGTGTCTTCTGCAGCCATTCCATCGAGTGGTGCGAGATATGGATTGATTGATGTGTACATAATCTTGTGTTGTCCGGATTTGTCAGCCCATACCAAGTGGATGCGGTCGTTGTCATCGATGACCATGTCAGGGTGCCAAACTTTGTGCAAACCGGGGCTCGTAATTTGGGTCGCGTCAATTAGCGTCTCGCCACGCGGAGAAAGCATGGAATAGTACAGATGCTGGTTGTTCCTTGCCCAAACAATGTGAACGTTTCCTTCACTGTCTGAAGCAACGGTTGCTTGGTTATCCGATGCGGTTCCACCATCAACGATCCGAACTGCTTCGGTAATGACGACGGTTGATGCTTCTGCTTGCTCTGTTCCGAGGACCATTCCCGAAAAGAGAGAAAGCAAAAAGAGGCTTACGAGGGTAATCGACTTTGTTGTTTGACGCATAGTTCCACCTGTGTAACTAAAAGCATCCTTCACCACTACTTAACCGCGACCCATACGCGTCAGTTTCGAGAAGACCTGCAAAAGCCTGACTAAGCCCACTCGTCTGGATCTAATCCCGTTCCAAATGGCATCATATCATTGTATTCAATTTGCGCTGGTTCAGGAGGTTCTTCGACCGTTTGGTTTTGTTGTTTCTTCGCAGCCCAATCATCAACTGGCCCAGGTTTTCCTTTCCCGGGCCCGTATGCAAATTTAATTTCATGAATCATGCTTAATTTTGCTAGCCAGAGTCTGCGTAAGCTGTGCATGAGGGCATTCTTTGTCAATCCGTCAAACCATACGGGAAGGCTAACGTTGAATGCCTGAAGTGGTCCAGGCTTTTCTTTGCCCTCATGGCCCATGTGTATCCCCCAATCGAGTTCAGCACGCATGAGTGATAAGCGACATTCATGGATCCACTCCGACCACACTTCCGGTTCTTCGGCCATGTGTTCCTTCATCTGCTCCTGCTGACCAAGGTCGACACGGGTCATGCTTGATACGAAAACCAAGTCTCGTGCTTTCGGCAAAACGACTGCGAACATATGGCCCTGTGGACCGGGAGGGTAGCGAACAAGGAGGTGAGCGTCTGCACGGGGGTCGTTTTTTTCACGGATTTCAAGACGTTCGCTCGCAAGCCATTGACGGATTTGCTGGATATGTCCTGAATCGACCATGGCTAACCGGAGAGTTCGGGTAATTTGAACTCAACGCTCATTTGCAGAGTTTAAATCACTTGCCAATTGACGCAATTGCTGTTCGAGAGTTTGTCGATAGCTTGCGTTAGCGGACCAACGGGAATAGGCTCTCCGTGCATCAACATAGCCATCCCACCACAAACCAAACACACGTCCCGACATCCAAAACATCGGGAACATGAACAAATAAATCATTGCAAGACAAAGGAGGCTTGCAAGCTGTCCTCCTCCGAACAAGGAAATCAAATCGTTGTTCGAAAGTCCCGGGATTTGACCGAGATTCGTCCACAGAATCCACGTTCCAATGATGGCGCAAAATGGCCACAAAAGTATGGAGCCAAACATTGCAGCAAGAAATTGATAGGTTGTACGAGCATCCACCCCCTCGTCTGTTCGGTCGCCAAGATATCGTCCAAGTACCAACTGTGGTGATAGAGAGAGGAGAAACACAGGAAGGAACAATGCCATCAGCGCAGTTTTCAATCCAAAAGAGATTCCTTTCAAAGGACTGCCTTTGCGCAATTTTAAGCCAGTGGAATCAAGATCTCGTCCATCGAGGTTGCGTCCCTGTAATTGCAAATGTATGTTTTTCGCCGATTCAACAACCGAATGTTCAATCGGAGCGGGCTTTTGGTCTTCGCCTTCGAGTTCGAGTTGAAATCTGTCCCGAACTTCTCGTGCAGCGAGCACTTCATCTCTCCATGAGTCAAGCGGCTTCTTGTTGAGTCTTGATTCGATTTGGGCAATAAGATGCAAAGCTCCATGCTCGTCCCAACTTGAAACGCTGGGCGTAAGCGGCACAAGGCGAGGGCGCAAATTGTCTCGGATGGAACGAACGAGATCGCCTGGTGGCTCAACCCATTGTCGCTTTTTTACCGCCTCAACGAATTCTCCTGGTAGTTCGTCCTCTGGTAGATAAAACGGTTCAGCAAATTCAACCCAAACATCGGTACGGTAATGTTGCCGCACTCGGAAATGGAGCCCTACAGGTTGCAGCACCGGACATTTCTTGCCTGACCCCTTTGCAAGTGCTGCTGCTGCTAGGACCGTACGCATTGGTCCTGTTCGGAATCGAATCATGTGTGGTAAATCATGACTGGTTCCTTCTGGGAAAAGTACACACCCAAAGCCACTCGAAATGCCAGTTGCAAGCGTTAACAGTGAGCGACCATTAAGATTCGTTGCTTCTTCTTCGCTGCATCCTCCGCGAAGTAATTCGGCCTTCCTTACAACCGGTTGGACTGCAAGCCTTCTGGTCCAAAATGAAAGAACGGGGCGAGTTACCAAATCATGGCGCCCTCCCATAACAAATTCTTTTGGATGAGCGAGCATAATGCCGAGTGGATCAATTAAGCCGTTGGTATGCCACGCAGCACAGAGAGACCCTCTGTCGGCAGGGATGTGTTCCATTCCAGTATATTCAATTGTTCGAAATTGATTGGCGGCGGTTCGTCGGCACAGGAAGAACGCGAATTTTGTCCAAAATGGACTACCAGGTATGGACTTATCGAACGAAGGCATTGGCGTGTCAAGAAGCTTTTCCATTTTCATATTCGCAGAAGATTTGGAAAGTACTGGAAGTGCTTCACCTCGGTGATCGACAACGCCATCGAATGGAGCAACACCTTTTGCCAAGATTATGCCTCCTTGGTAATCATTGATGCTAGGAGCCCCAATTTTGCATGGTCGGGTTCTTCCAAAGGAGTATTTGGCCACATCGAAGCAAGTGTTGATCCATCATCACCGATTGTTCGCGGCAGAACGTGAACATGGACGTGAGGCACCTCTTGTCCGGCAAACGGGCCATCGTGAACTACAATCGTGAAGTCCTTCGTATCAAAGAACTCTGAAAGTAAGGATTGCACTTCAACAACTCCAGACATCAAGCTTGACCGTTCTCCTTCAGAAAGATCAGCCAATCGTTGCACCGGGGAGATCGGAATGACCAATGTGTGGCCTTCACGCCGAGGAAAAATATCGAGAAACGCATACCACCCTTCTCCGGAAGCAATTTTGTGGGAAGGTATTTCCCCAGAGAGGATTCGCTCGAACAGTGTTTGCTCTCCCATGCGTACTCCAGTTCGATTAGCCAAATAATCAAACCGCAGCAGATGGTGGGAGAATCCAATTTCCAGATGGTCCTTTTCGTAGTGCAAGTGTGCTATGGGTGCCATCCGAGAAAACAAGTTTGTGATGCAACTGCTCATCATCGGAATCAGCAAAATCAGAGCGCTGGTGCAAGCCTCTTGATTCGGTTCGTAACGACGCGGATGTGACGTGCGCTTGCGCCATACGGATTGCAGCTTGCACGCGCAAGATTTCAAGCAGATTTTGATTGGCTACAAGCGATGTTTGGTCGCAATACAATTGCTCTGCTTTTATTGCGAGTTGCTCAAGTATCTGTGCTGCATTTTCATAATCGTCAGCAACGGAAGACGGGGTTTGAAGGGAAGTCATGATCTCTTTCAGACGGGTAAGAACCGGATTTAATCGCTGAACAGCCCCTTCTGATTCTCCGCCTAGCATACTGAGCTCTGCTTCAGCTAGATTTTGTGCTTGCTCCAGAGATGTTGCAGCAGTAAATTTGCGTTTTGTTATCCATTCGGCAGCATGTGTGCCTGCAGCTTCGCCAACACCAATAGCATCGAGAAGGCGGTTACCCCCAAGAACATCTGCACCGTGAAAACCGCTCGAGGATGACGATCCTGCGGCGTAAAGTCCAGTAAACCATCGGGCCCAAGATTGCAGGACGACTCGACCATGTTCGTCGGTTGGAAGGCCGCCGATGGTGTGGGCAGGGATTGGAGCAACTTCAATCGTCTGTCGATGCATGTTAATGCCTGTACGTTGTTTGATATTGTCAAACAAAACAGACCACCAGTCAGCATGTTCACCTAGATTGCGAGCATCAAGAACGACTGTTCCAGCCTCATGCATCTTCGAACAGATGGTGGATGTTTGCGTAGTCGAGGTTGTTTCAAGTGCCGCTCCAGCAGGTGTATGGAGCGTTGCTCCATCCGACAGGATGGATTGAGGAATCACGATGTTCGTGCCAACAACACCAAGGGGTGCCTCAGCGATAAATTCCATATTTCGAAGTGGCGCTCCAGCACGATAGGCCAGATCCATTCCAAGTGATGTTGAACCGTTGGAAAATACGCCTTCAAATCCACCATCAGCGATAATGAGTGCCTTGCATTGAATCGAAAGAATCCTACCATGAAGCATATCGATGGAAATTAGTCCATTTACTGAGTAATCCGTATGAATCAACTCCAACGGAACTTGGTCGCTTCGGCGCGTCACTCCGTGCTTCATGCATTGTTCTTCGAGCACTTGCTGTACCTCTCGGTTCGTAGCATCTCCAGCATTGCAAAGTCGGGGTTTGGAGTGCCCAGATGCATAATGGCCTTTGACGATTCCTTTCGCATCACGGCGGAAGTTCACGCCTCTTCGCTCGAGAAGGTCAACGATTCGAAGAGCCTTGGTTGTGTAAGATGCGACAATGTCTTGGTCGCAAAGAAAGGCCCCGGATTTGATTGTATCTTCACGATGGCCCCTGTTGCTCTCCTCTTGGATGTGACAGGCGATACCATCCATGGCGTCAAGACCTGCATCGCCGAGTCCTGTTGAACTCATCATGAGGACACTCGCACCGTCTTTTGACGCTTGTGCTGCAGCAGACAACGCTGCGGGACCATCTCCAAGAATCACGACATCCCATGCTTCCATACCATTACCCCAGTGGTTTGACCGAGGCAAACCCCTGCCATAAGCAAAGCGCTTGTTCTCTTAGCAAAAATCAGCTCGTTTGAACTGGAAGTTCAATTTCAGAAAAGCGCCGAACGCGCAACAACTCATGTATTCTGTCAATCCTTTGGCGGCTTTCTTTTGGAAGAACGATTGTCCGAACAATCCGTGAACCGAGGACAAGCCCGTCATCGTCACGAAGCGTTACCTGAACTTGTGCATGACCTTTGAACGTTCGATCCCAAGCAACGTTGATCCATAGGACAACGGTTCGCTCAAGATAACGCGGAAGCCAACTCAACACGTCATCCTCGGACGGATTCGTAAGGTCAATGGCTTTGAGGGGAGAGGGGCATGGTGCTAACTCAAACCTGTGATCAATCGATTGGGGTTCACCACCTGGCACTTGTACTTCGACACGGACGTGAGTCGGGTCAAAGGTTTGGTTGTTGAGCGCAATAAACAGGCTACCTGAACCATCATAACATGTTGAATCGAGTGATATATCCATTCGCCATGGCGAGAGAAGAATTTCTGGTGCGCCAGAAATGAAATCATTTTGCAAGCGCTCGAAAAGACGGAATGCCCCTGGTTGCCATGCTCGTGCGTGCTCGAGTGTTCGTTGAAGTGTTCTCCAGTTGAAAAATTCATCATCGGATAGAAGAATTCGTTCTATGGCATCCGGAGCCATGAAGTCGCGCAATGAATCGAATACGGTTTCTTCATTGATGATATCAATTGCATTGAGATGCAACAAGAAGAGAAGACGTTCTCTCGCTTGAATCATGTCTGTACCGGGAAGGATTGAGTTTTGGAATCGTTCTTCCCATTCGGCCCATTCAATTTGCGAATCAGGGTCGAGATGCGATTGGAGTAATTGGCCGAGGGGAGAGCCCAATTGCGTAGGATGATGCGTTGGTGAATAATGAATGAGTAAAGGCATTGAATCCGCTTGCAAGCGAATGTAATATGTTGTTAAGATCGAGTGTATAGCCAAGCCAATTCCTGCGGTCATCGATATGAGAAGAAGAAGGTTCCAGGCAACGGAACGAGGTGTGATGAGCACTGAAAGGCAAAGAAGGGTGAGAGAGGTTGTTGCTAAAAATGCACTAATGTTGTTCTGTCTTCGTCCATCACGAAGACCTTCGAGGACCCGGTCCATTCCGGGTTGTGCCCGTAATGTGTGGCGTTTTCCACCGGCAAAGCCTCCTTGTTCCCGCAACGATATTTTTGCTTCAACAGCGGACCATGTTGCTTCACTGCCTGCAATAGGTGGGACAAAGGCAGCCAAAGCCGGAATAAGCCAAATTGCTAAGATGAAAAAAGGCGATGTGTACGGTAAGATGGAAGGATCAATAACCAGCAATACAGCTGTCGCAGCAATCCCAAAACCAACGACATTTCGAAAGGCAAGGAAGAATGAATTGTTTGCAATTTGACCACTTTTCATACGGAATCGTTCGCTTTTTTCCCATGCTTCACGCGTCCGCTCAAGCGGGTCTTCATTCCGAGCAAACCCATGCCCGTAAGGATCTGGCAGGGATTGGATGGTCCTGCGAGTTCGGGCAACAATGGACTCTTCCTCCGGCTCCATCTCGCTCAGCCCGACTATGTACAGCATACATATGTCTTCTTCGCTGCTCTCAAAGGAAAAACTTGGCAATTGGCGGGCGTGGCAGGATTCGAACCCGCGATCTTCGGCTTAGGAGGCCGACGCATTATCCAGCTGTGCTACACGCCCAGCGAAGCCAAAACGCCCCCTATGATGGAGGTTACTGTTGCGGAATACTTGCAAATTCGTGCAGCATCTTCTCAATCTGTATCCGTCCCTGGGAAGAACGGCGAAGTCGGACATCGCAGTCTGATAGAGCACCTAATGCAAGGGTAAGTTGGTGTTCCGGAAGATTTAGTCGTCCTCCGGTTAAGACCTGATGGACTTGTTCAACAACATCTTCGGCTTCGAGACTTTGTTGCGAAATAATGCTATCATAGATTCCGAGCGCTCCTTTGAGTGTTCGTTTGTTCTTGTATCCTTCTTTTTCCCAGCGCCATTCAACGACTTGTCCGCGCAATGCCGCTTCAATCATCCGTTGGACTTCGTTGGTTGAAATCATTGTAAGGAGACGGTGCAAATTGCCTCGGTCATTCAGCAAGCCTCGCAGCGCTAACAACTCTGTTGTAAAAATCGCCTTGCGGAGATTGCCGTCTGAGATGTGAGCGATATCGCCAAGAATCCCTCGAACTGGTTCAACATCTTCTGCTACGCAGATCTCCTGCAATCTTGACTCAATCTGTTTCCTTGGAACTCCTGTAAACCGGATGTGTTGGGTTCGACTACGTAAGGCGTCGATAAGGCGGGAAGGCGTTTGCGCCGTGAAAATAAAACGGGATGTTTGACTTGTTGCCTCCATCATTCGGCGTAAAAGTGGTTGACGCTTATGCCCAAGGTAGTCCGCATCCTCGATAACAATGATTCGAGAAATGTGCACGTCGCTTTGACTTCCTCGTACCGATTCGTGACCGGCGGGCGCGATATCGCCTTCTGATATCTCTGAAAATGTGGAGTCGAATGCGTCAAGTGAGGTCCGACTTGCAAGTGTATCGCTCGAATCCTTGCCGCCTGGTCTCAGAAATGACTCGAATGCAGCCATCGCACCTGCAGTTTTTACCAAATCTTTTGCTTGGAGAACATGTGTTGTAGAACGCCATGCTGGACCGAGAACCTGACGGACAATGAGGTGCCATGCTCCTGTTTTACCAGAACCAGCAGGGCCAGAAATGAGAAGGTGAGGGGGATTGGCTTGAAGGGCAACGCGTTCAATGGTCTCTCTCGTTGTTTCATCCAACGCTAGCGAAGTAAATCGGCGAGGTGGGTACTTCTCAAGCCAACTCGCCATGTGCATCATTCAACGACAAAGGTCTTTGACCATTTGTGTGAATTCACTCTGCCTTGAGTGTCTTCTTCTTTCGGTCACCGCTGCTTCTGCGGAGCTTCATGAAAATCTTGCACCCGCAATGGCTGCAGTGAATTCCGTTTCGCTCACGATCGAAGCTTTCGTGGGTTCCGCATAGCACGCACTTGTAGTCAACAAGTTCCGACATAGCCAAACCGACCTACCCATTGGTTTTGAACCTGTCCGTTGAATTATCGGTTTCAAATTCCACCAACAAGCGGGCGCGTCATGCGAATTTCAGTCGCCTGCGAAAGTTCCGTCTCGGTTATCGCGCTTGCAGCGACCATCTGGCCATCAACGAAAACCCAATTGTTGGCTTCCTTTGCGCTTGAAGCGATTTCTTCTTTGGTCATTTCACAGACCGAATGGCCTGTGGCATCTGTAACCTGGACCGTGAACGTTTCAGATCCGCCGACGATGGACGGGACCAAACGCAAGACGTTGTCTTGGTTGAGTTCGGTGTTTGCAATGGTGGCAGCATCGACCATTTGGCCATCGACAAAGAGCCAGTTGCCCTCAGTGTTTGTCAGCACGGTGGTGAGTTCCTGCTTGGTCATGGCCATGGCTTGGTCGCCTTTTTCGCTTGCTACAAGTACGGTGAAGGTTTCTGCTCCGCCAACCATTCCAGGGTTGATTCGAATCTCAGTGGAATTGTTCAACTCGATACTTTCGAGTTCTTCGACACTGACCATTTGCGAATCGACAAAGACCCATGTGTTTTCGTTTTCTGACATCATTTGAATGACGTCTTCTCTGGTCACTAGAATTGCATCATGACCTCTTTCGCTTGCTACGTGAACTGTGAATTTCTTATCCGACATTGTTCTTCCTCGCAATCTCTGAATGTCCACAGTATATAATAGCGAAAAATTCGGCATGTTCAAGGATGTTCTCGGAACAAAGAACTTCATGGGCGAAAATGCACCTCTTGTCATCGATGTTGTGGACAATGGTGGGCAATGGACACATCGCGAGTGGAGGATGTTGAAGTATCTTAAAGTCGATACGCAAATCATTCCAAACGATACCCCTGTTGATGAACTTCGTGAATTGGATGGACTCATTCTCTCTGGAGGAGCTGCACGAATCGGTCTCTCCGGTAAATTGGGAAACTGTGCTGAATTTTTGAAACTCGAAATTCCAATCCTTGGCATATGTGCAGGCCACCAATTCATGGCTCGATTCTATGGCGGCGACGCTCGAGAATCACCAATTCCAGAATTTGGGGCGATGGAAATTCAGCTACACGATGGAGGAGGCAAAATTTTCGCTGGAACTTCGGAAACGCAAACGGTCTGGGAATCACACAACGATGAAGTTCACGTTGTCCCCGATGGATTCTTTGTTACTGCAAGTAGCCCATCCTGCGAAGTTCAAGGCATGGAAAACGAAGCCGGCGATCGATTCGGTTTGCAATTCCATCCCGAAGTCAACGATTCAGAGTTCGGCAAAGAGATGTTCGAAAACTTCGTCGAAGTTTGTCGAAAAGCACGAGATGCCTAAATCTTAAGATTGGCCTGTCGAGCGAGCAGAAGGACTTGCATGGAATGCTCAAGCATGGCTGCATTCGCCATGGCTTGGTCAAGGTTGGCTCCAACAGCATAGGCTCCATGACCTCGAACAACGACGCAACGCATGCCGCCTTGTTGCAGAGCTTCTGCGACCTGACGGAGGAATTCGTCTTGAGCATCATCGTCAGGATCGACAATGACGACCTTGCCAATGTGTTCTTTGCCAAGAACGTCAATTGGTTGGACAAGAATCAGGTCCTTCTCACAACTTGCCGCGGTTGTGTAGGGCCCTTGCATGTGGATGCATGCTGCCGGACCACCAGTAGCGAGTGCTGCAACAGAAGCAAGGAGAACTTCGTGAACCTTCCATTCACCAATGGCGCCACGAGGAGGATTTCCTCCAAGAGGGCCTCCGACAATGCCTCGTTCGTCGAGACGAGCAAGCATGGTTGAATGGCGAGTGCTGATCATCAAACCTGGCTCGTCGGGGTGGAGCATTGAAATGGCGCCCATTGTTCCTTTGACCAGCCCTTCTCGACTGAGTTGTCGCCCCATTCGAGCGAAGTCGGCCACAATATGTGGAGGAACGACAATGTTGTCGAGGACGACAGGTGGCATCGGCGTTTCTTCAATCTCTTCGATAACTTCGACTGCGCCGACAAGGCTTCCGCGTAGACGTTCAATTTCCGCTGTAAGTCGAGCGATTTCCATTTCTCGATCAGCGTCGACAGGTGCGTCCTCAGCCGGGTGTTGTTCAAGAACAGATTCCTCAACTGGAGCTTTCTCGGAAGGAAGTTCTTCCTTTGTCGGCTCAATAACCACTGATTCTGACGTTTCTTCTCCAGTTTCTGCAGAAGACGATGCGGTAGCAAACTCCTCTGGTGCAACTTCTTCGGGAGTTGATTCAGTCTCGGACACTTCTTCCGCAGCTCCAGGTTCTTCGTTTGCAGGCTCGTCTTGAGCGGGCTCTATTTCTTCTTGAACAGGTTGTGGTGGTGTTTCTACAACCTCCTCAACAACAGGTTCTGCCTCTGAAATTGGTTCCTTTTCAACTGCTGGCGGATTGGTTGGTGGTTGTTGAGGCGGTCCCTTTGGCGGGCCTGTCCGTAGACCCGATGGAGGCCCTGTTGGACCGTCACTTGGAGGTCCTTGAGGAGGGCCAGAAGGCCCAGGTGGACCCGGCGGTCCGGATGGCGGAGAGGAGGGTGGGCCTGTTGGAGGCCCTGTCGGACCAGAAGGTGGAGCCGTAGGTGGATTCATTGGAGGTTCTGAAGGTCCTGTTTGCTCGGAAGGTTTTGGACTTTCAATCTCTTCCATGGCACCAAATGCACCATCAAGCATTGAACCCAAAGCGGCTTGTTCTGCTTGTTCTCGGGCTTCTTCTGCAGAGGTTTTCTTTGCCGCCATGGTCGTCCCTGACTACGCCATACCTCGCGGCTTAAATAGCGGTTCCGTTACGGCAGGATGCATACGGCCCGCTTGGTGTAGAGGTTATCATGCAGGATTGTCATTCCTGCGACCCGGGTTCAATTCCCGGAGCGGGCGCCTCATTCTTCACGTTGATGAATTGTGACCGTTCCACAGACTCTGCACCAGACTTTGATGCCATCGATTCGTGGGGTTGCCCCTGCGATGTCTATGCTTGCTCCACATTGGCATTGGACAACATTGCGCATGAACATTCCAACCCTTTGATGTTCATGAATTCAACGCTTGTTTTGGTTTGACAAAACCAGTTCGTAACGGAACATGGCTTTTGCAGTCGAGAAACCTTTGATTTCTTCGACTCGAATGTTCGTGATTGTTCGATCACCCGCTTCGATGATGGTTTGCAATTGATTCGCAATATCGGCCTGCCGTTCTTGAATCGACCATCCGCAAACCAACGATTCCTCGTCAGATAAGAGGGGGAGTAAATCTGGGAGGTGTTCGATGCTCTCGTGTGGTAAATTCACCAATAAAACATCCGCGCAGCCGCCCATTTCTGGTCTGACATCTATGAGTTTACGTGCATCCATACAGTCCACGACATACGACCCTTCTTGCTTGCGTTTCGAATGAAAATATTGCATATTCTGTTCCAAAAGAGGTTTTGCATTCGGGTTCATGTCGTTCACGTATGCTTTAGACACGAGATTTGAATCGGTATACAACAGGGCCATAGAAGGACCGACTCCAGCATATGGATCAACGATAACAAGCGGTCTTCCTTTCGCCTGAGTCATCGAAGCAACTGCATCAAAGGTCCGCATTCGTTGGGTTCCTAAACGACCTGAAAAGTATGCGAGAGCGGGGTCGATGTCGAACTCATGGCCATGCTCCCTGTATCGCGTTTGCGTTGAATCATTCGCTTGTCTTGATTTGATGACGCGTAGATTGCGGACTCGAAACTCGCCTTCAACGCCGGCGTCGTGACATACGACGCGGACGGACGGGAATTGTTCCAACATAGCCTCAGCAATCGCTTGTTCAATATCGATCATCTCGTCTGGAATCTTAACCAATAAGACATCTCCTTGGACCTCAAAGGCTTGTGGGAAGTCGTCACCAAATTCGTTCCGAATATCACGCGGAATGTGTTCCCAATAATGCTGCGCCTTTTTTTCCGATGCTTGCAAATCGATGATTGCGTGTCCTTCCCAAATCGAATCGTTCGCTTCTGGAGCATTCACATTGAGGGGGATGGCCGTATCATCGTTGACTCGTTGCACTCGATGCCCAGTTTCATACCAACCCTTCAATTTGCAGAAGTCAATCCAATGCGACGTCTGAGTACTCGGCACCCTCAAATGACGCATGGGTCTCGGAGAACCATCGCAAGTATGAGGTTTGAGGATGGAAAATGACAGCACAACTGGCTTTGCGCTCATTGGAATAGGACCTGGAAAGGTCGAATCCATGACGCTTGAGGCAGTTGAAGTTGCAAAAAGCGCAGATGTGCGCCTCTATGAAGCCTACACGGCGCTTTGGCCTGAAGATGAACTGGTTAGGTTGGAAGAATTGATTGGTCCGATTAAGCGCATTATGCGACCTGCCGTTGAACGGCCTGAAGACCTCTTTGAACGAGCAAAATCGCAATCGATTGCCATTCTCGTTGTAGGAGATCCTATGCAAGCAACGACGCACATCGACTTTCAATTGCGTGCGCAAAAAGCTGGCCTGCCTGTTCGGGTGATTCATGGCATATCTGTGACCACGCTCGTTCCGGGCTCTACAGGCCTCTCGGATTACAAATTTGGACGATCAACGACGTTGACTTACCCGTACGGAGAGTGGGTTGTTACATCACCGCTCGAAGTCATGTTACGAAATCAGATGCAGGGTCTCCACACCTTGGTTTTGTTCGATCTCGATCCTACTGGCGCAGGGACTGGTGATCAACGCCCTATGCAGCCAGTGGATGCTTTCGCAAGCATTGAGAAAATGGCAAAGAAACTCAGTGAGTCCGATGTTGATGGTGTGCTGAAAAAACAAGCAATGTCGTTGTTCGAATCCACGTGTGTTCTCTGTTGTGACCTCGGTACAGACGACGCTTTCATGAAAACGACATCGATGAACAACCTCAACACCGTTTCAGGCGGGAGGTTGAATTGTATGGTCTTCTTAGCCGACACATCGGAGATGGAACAAGAGGCCATCAACCGCTGGAAGTGAAACGATGGACATTGGAATTCTTCTCTCGTTCCTGCTGTTTCTTGGCTTTTTCGCCGGTGTTGGACTCGCAAGTATGCGCGTCAAGCAAGATACGACCGACGACTATCTCGTGGCTGGCCGAGGAATGCATCCTGCACTGGCAGCACTCTCAGCAGTGAGCACATGGAACTCCGGTTACATGTTCATTGGTTTCATCGGATTCATCTACCTCATGGGTTATTCTGCAATTTGGATTGGTTTGATTTCCACTGTCGGACAGTTGGTTGCGTGGGCTTGGTTGTACAAATTTATCCAAAAGGAAGGGAATGAGCGAGGTCTGCGTTCACTTTCCTCACTTGTCTCTGAGAAAGCTGGAGCACCTGAAGCAAAATTGGCTGCAGTACTCTCTGTCTTTTTCCTAGCGATATATGCAGCTGCTCAACTAACTGCTGGAGGAAAGGCCCTTTTCGTTATGCTCGGGTGGCCCGAACTGGTTGGAATCCTCATTGGATTCGTTCTCGTTGTCGCCTATTGTTATGCCGGAGGTATTCGAGCTTCAATCTGGACCGATGCAGCACAATCCTGTGTAATGATCGTCGGTTCGATTATTCTGTGCTGGGTTGCTCTTGGGGATGTGGGAGGATTCTCAGGCATGCATGGGGAATTAAAATCCCAAAGTGCGACACTCGTTAATTTCCTTCCGACGGACATCTCTTTGGGGATTTCACTCTACCTTCTTGCATTCTTTTTGGGAGGTTTGGGTGTTGCTGGTCAACCTCAAGTTGTATCTCGAGTGATGACGCTCAAATCCGATAAAGACAGAAAGCAGGCCATGATTTGGTTTTTCGTTTGGCAGACCCCGTTCATCGCATTGATGTTCATCGTCGGGCTTGCGAGTCGGGTATTGTTCACAGATGGAAATTTCGATGCGGAACTCGGTTTACCTGCCCTTGCTATGGACACCCTGCCCGCACTTGGTGTTGGGATGATTCTTGCATCAATTTTTGCTGCGACAATGTCGACAGCCGATAGTCAAGTGCTCGCTTGCACTGCTGCGATTACTGATGACATCAAGCCAGAATGGCGAGAGGATCATAAAACGACAAAGAAAGTCACACTGTACGTCGCTGCGGCGGCGACTGCAATCTCCATTGGTGGTCTCTATGTCCCTGGAGGGGATTCCGTTTTCGCCCTTGTTGTTCTTGCTGTATATGGGCTTGGAGGCATATTTGTCCCTCTTCTCATCGTTCGTTGGACTGGGTACAAACCTGATTCTTTCCACTCGATTGTCATGATGATTTCGGCTTTTTCAGGTGTTATCGTTTGGACAGTACTTGGTCTTGGTGAAGATGTCTTCCCATCCGTTCCTGGAGTCGGTGCGGCTTTCATTGCACACTTCATCATGTGCGCAGCGCGTGATGGTTCCGCTTCCAATCCCTTTGGTCGATTTGAGATTTCTCAAGAGCGACGTCGCCAGTTCACGACAGTGGGCGTCATTGCGCTCTGTTTCGTTGGCGTTGCGGAAGGTGCCTATGCGGTTTACGGGCCCGACTCCACTGACGATTCAGATGCAAACAGAGTTGCCACATATCAGATTGATGGGAATTTTTCCCTCGTTGAAATCGGCTCTGGTACAGAAATTGTCTCTGAGACTGCACAAGTCTCAGCATCCAGCGATGCCGTTGATGTGAACGGACTAAACGTCGTCGGATTCCATATGACGACAAGCCACACAGACAACGAAGAAGCTTGCAACCTCCTCGCAACGACTGAGGATGATGAAGTAGGGTACAGCGGAGGGATAGGAGATTCCACTGTAGCGAATTCCGGGATACAACAAACACTCGAATCTGAATATTATTGGATTGATTCAAGTCTTGTTGGGAGCACAACAACCAATTCAACATCTTCAATCGCTTCCATGCTCAACGGCGGTGATACAGGGTTCGGTTCCTACGAATTCACAATCAGTGCTGTCATCAATAGTGGTGGCTTCTCTCAAATTTGTCAAAACGACGACTCTGATGAATCCGTTGATTGGATGATTTCCCTCATAACGCTCGATTATACGCTTACAGAAATCAAATCTTGAATTGTTGGGCCTCGTATCCAATTGACCAACCTGATGCATTGAGTTGAGTTGATGCATCCGATTGTGAATTGTAAAGTGGATTGGTATGATTCAGATGGATAAAATGAATTTCAGGATCATCACTGCGCCGTGGGCCCAATCGGTTGAGCGATTCCTCCACTGTTGGGTGCGGAACAACGCTCATGTCCCTACCTTGGAGTTCTCCCCCAGACCAAAAGGTTCCATCGAGAAGTGCAACGTCGATTGAGAATTTCTGTAGGAATGTTCTGATCGAGTCGCATCCATAGACTTCGAGTGTTTGATTCCAAGAATCATGATCTGGTAAGAAAAGCAGCGACTTCTCTTGACCTCTGATGATTGTTGCATGCATATCAGAAAGTTCAGCGCGATGAGGGACTGGAATGAATTCGATGACAACGTCATCGATTTCAACTCGAGGAAACGTGCTTGGCTCGAACACATTTTGTTGCAGCAATTGGTTCCAAGCTGGCGTTGCTTCGATTAACGCGTGCATCAAGGGGCTGCAATGAAGTTTGATGTTTCGTGCTGACATCGTTTCACGGCCGAACAATCCGAGTCCATCCACATGGCCAAGATGAGCATGTGTAATGAAAAGATGATCGACGCTTGGATTGCCAATCATTCTTAATTGTCGTCCGAGATCTCTCGTCGCCTCAACGAGAAGGGTCTTACCTCCACTTGTTCGGATGCCAAGAGCCACAGGGCTTCTGTAATCATCCTCAGTCAATCCATGACAGCAGAGTCTCGTACATCCGGGTTGAGGGCGCCCCCCGTCTTGGGCAATTCCAAGCAGTGTGATAACCGCCATGATGACAGCACACAGTTCTGCATCATAGACATATTCAGGGGGAAGACCTCAAGCCAGACGCCGGATTGGATTGAAATGACGGGCTTATGGCACGACCAGCTCAAGTATCCTTTCCTGGCCAAAAACAACGGATGCGAATGCGTGGAACAAAACATGCAAACGATGCGACTGCAAAGCGGCTTGGTCGACAATTGCGCCAACTCCTCGAGGATCCTGACGAATATCTTCCAAAAATGACCTGGAAAGGTCGATTAAGTTGGGGTCGTAAAGATCCTGTTACCAAGACATTGCAGGACCTTCGGAAAATCGTTGCCAAAAAAGACAATGTGAAATGGCTCTCAAAGCGTATGTTAGCAAAACGTGGCGACCCGGTTGGTAAAGCACTCGCTGGCTCGTTGCATGCCGCACACGATGAGGAGATTTCGCTGGTTGGAAACTTCAAGTCCCCAAACTTTGGTTCGGGTTCCTTCGTTCGACGCGGTGATGGTAAGCAAGGATACCTCGCTGGATTGCAAAATCATCAAAACCTAACATTGCGAATGTTGCCTTGGGAAGATCACGCACGAAAAGGGATGTATTTCTTTTCGTGGGAGAACGGATTCGTCTGTACGGGGCCCAATCCAAACCCTCCAGAGGGATGGTTGGAAGATGTTCTTGAACGCTCTCGTTTTGATTTCACACACAACGAGATAAATGGCGTTGATGTCTATGTCTCAGGAGAAATATCCGGGCGAGATGTTCTCAATGGGACGCCCTCAACGCAAGGATGGGTTCGACTCACCTTCAAACATGGGCCTGTTGTTGGCATTGATTTGGAATCACTCAAGGCGACGAAAGAGAAGCAAAGCGCATTTGTACACCACCTTGCGCTTTCGATGCTTCCTCCGTTGCTGACTTCGATTGTCGATATCGACGCTATGTGGGTTCCCACCGGATGGGATTTAGAAGACAACCTTCCACAAGGCGCACAAGAAAATCTCGAGAAGCTCATGGCCGGTTGGCATGGTTTGACCGTCCCTGAAGGAAATCTCACGCGTGCTTGTCAACGGGCAGTTCTTGATTCTCTTGATTTTGGTTTACTCATTAAATCGTCTTGGAGCAGAGGCGAATCGATCGAACAGATTCTTGTTTCATTGGAGGAAATACAGGGATCTCAGGATGAAAAATTGTTGGCTGCGGGTGTTTTCCTCGAGGCAATGAATCGCTCAAATGGAGGTATTCGGATTGATGCTAGAGGTGGCTGCGAAGAGCGAGATGGAAGCATTGTTGAAGTCATGGAGGGTGCGAGTCTTACCGATGCAGTCAATGCATTATGGGAAGATTTTGGGCTCGCTGGATTGGAATCGATTGGAGTTGAGGGTGATGAAGCTCAAATCATTTGGGAGCAGCAATTGAAGAAGCCAAAACCGCTCAAAACATTTCTCAAAGGGTTGGACTCCTCTCGAGAAAAAGCCCAACGAAGAGCAAAATTCCCATACCGCATTGGTGCTCTACCCGGCGCTGTTGGTGCCATTCACGACCTCATTTTGACTGGTTTACTCGAAGGTCCTGGAATTGCCGAGCGGAAGGCAACATCGCGACACGACGATATCGATAATGCAGCGGCTGGTTGGGCCTGGTTAAGAGCTGCAAACCGCTCCACTGGTCAGGAATGGCATTTTGAATCTCTTGCTCGCGACCGTGGTGGAGCATGGATGGAAGCGACGAAAAATTTGCTTGATGCTGGAAACGAATTGCTTCAATCGGAACAAGGTGATCGTTCTGAATTTATTCATGCGCTCAATGCGCTTCATACTGCAACTGGTCAGCACGAACCGCTTCCAGATCATTCCAGTGCTTGATTGATATCTTCCCAGAGATCTTCGACATCTTCGATTCCGACGCTAATTCGAACATAACCTGGTTCAATTCCAGCAGCAATTCGAACTTCGACTGGTATGGCCATGTGGCTCGAAGTGGCTGGAACCTCGATAAGTGACTCAACGCCGCCGAGGGATGTCGCCTCATAGAAGAGTTTCAGTTTTGACATAAATTTCATTGCGCCCTCGTCCCCACCAGCAACGACAATTCCGAGCATTCCACAGCCTTTAGGAACGACGCGTTGAGCAACCTCATAATCGGGATGCGATGGAAGGGTAACATGTTGAACACGGAGGACCTTGGAATGATTTTGAAGACGTCGTGCAAGTTCTGCTGAGTTTGAGGTTAACAGCGGCATCCTCGCATGCAGCGTACGCATTCCACGCTCCAACAAATAGCAATTGTGGGGGTCTGGAGCACCTCCAAAATGCACACGGCCCCGGAAGATTTTCGCTATCAGTTCCTTGGAGCCAACCACGGCACCACCAAGCAAATCCGAATGGCCTCCGAGGAATTTCGTTGTTGAATGAATTACCAAGTCTGCTCCCATGCTCAATGGTTGACAGGCCCAAGGTGATGCAAATGTATTGTCGACGATCACCAGGAGATTGTGTCGCTTTCCAACTTCAACCATAGCAGGTATATCGCATACCTTGAGGTTTGGATTTGTAATGGTTTCAATGTAGAGAATTTTTGTGTTGTCCTGTATGGCAGCTTCATACGACGAAGGATCGCGCAAATCGGCCATTGTCGTTTCAATTCCCAACCGAGGTAATTCTTCAGTCATGAGGCCGTATGTTCCACCGTATACATCCGCAGATGCAACGATATGGTCGCCCTGATTCAGGAGCATCATCAGCGTGCTCGAGATGGCTGCCATTCCACTTGCGAAGGTTTCTGCATCCTCTCCGCCTTCCATTGCACAGATTTTTTGAGCAACTGCATCAGAGTTCACTGAGGATATCCGGGAATAGAGAAGGGTATGCTGTGCGCCCGCAGCCCATCCAGCATAACGCTCCTCAGTCAATTTATAGGTCGAAGAGAGAAAGATTGGAGTGTTCACCGAATCGCCAACATGGTTCGTTCCTGCGTGAACATTTTTTGTCGCCTCGCGATGATTGTTATTCGTTGACATTGACCCGCCCAATACGCACTCAAGGCAGGAGGGACTTGAACGATGTGCTACTTTTGGATGAATTATTCTTCCTCGGGGCTATAAATCGGGGCAGAATTAGAAGACGCTTGATGGGGGCTCTCACGTAATTCAACCAAGATATTGCCAATTAACAAGGCGCCACCGCCAACAGCAATCCAACTTGTCCATGTCGTCATGCCCAGTCCGAGTGCAAAGATCGTTGCCCAAACAGGCTCGAGGGTGTAAATGATTGCAGCTTGTACGGGATGAAAATAGCGTTGCAAAAGATTCAACAGCAAGAGAGCGAACAACGAACCAATCAGGCCCAAACAAATCAGAGGAAGAACAACGCCATCCGAGCCCACAACAGCCAATGCATCGATTGTCGACGACCGGCCAGTTATTATTGTGACCAGAAGGCTACCGAAACCGACAACAAGAAACGACGTGCTTGTCACACCTATTGGACTCATCTGCTTGGTGATTTTTTGTGTAAAAAGAATGTGCAAAGCGAAGAAAAATGCGCAAACAACTGTGAGAATCTCCCCAAGGCCCCACGATAAGTGAGGCGGTCCTTCAATAAACCCAGCGCCAAAAGTTGCAAGAGCGACGCCAAGAAACATTATCCTGGATACGCTTTGTCCCGTCAGTTTTGTCGTAATCAGTGCTGTAAATACAACATAAAGCGATGTTAGAAATGCTGATGTTGATGGAGTGATTGAGTCAAGTCCAATCATCTGGGTAATGAAACCTGTCAACAAGATTCCTCCTAATATCGAGCCACCTTTCCACAGTTGAGGATCTTGAAGTGCGGCTCTAGCCTCTTTTGAGACCAAAACGAGAGCAGTAAATGCAATCAAGAATCGTACACCAACGAGAGCAGCAACAACTGGGGTTCGACCATAAGCATCAATTTCTGGTTGGATGGCATTCATCGCTTGTTTCATCCAAATGAAGGTTGCACCCCAAGCCAACGTAACTGCAAGAAGGCCCAAAGTTGCCTTACGTCGCATGGATGCCTCCATGTCTCACCTCCTTAGTTCATAGTGCATAGTGATGATGGTCGTTCAAGAAGGCTCAAAGAGGGCCGAGAAGTGGTCCAGCCATGGCGTCATGGGAAGAACCCATCGAGACGGGAGAAGTCCCGGAATCTGGTCGTACATTTGATGCCATCGTCGTAGGCGGTGGGCCCGGTGGTTGCTCAGCAGCAGGCTATCTTGCAAAGGCTGGAAAGAAGGTGCTGCTCATCGAAAAAGGCGTTTGGCCAAGAGACAAGATATGTGGTGATGCTGTAGGCGGCAAATCGTTGTCCCATGTTAAGGAACTCGGCGTAAAGGAAACGCTCGAAAGCACACCGCATTTCCGAGTCAATGGTATCTTGTTTTCAAGTCCAAATGGGAAAGAAGTTCGCGTTCCTCTACCAGAGGAAGATGTTGCAAGGCTCGAAGCAGGTTATGCATTGCCGCGTCAGCAATTTGACCATTTGTTGTTCAATCAGGTTCAGAAGCTTGTACGAAAAAAGGGTGGCTCCGTTGTTCAAGGCGCATCGGTCAAAGAGGTGTTGTACAACAACGGGGACGATCCAGGAAAAGGTTCGGGTTCAAAGCGAAACGCATCAGGAGTCCGGTTAACCATCGGTGGAAGAAAGGGTAAATCATTGGAATTTCACGCGCCTGCAATCGTTGGTGCTGGAGGTTATCTTTGCCCGGTTGCGACATCCGTCGTAGCCGACACATACCAGGAAAAGATGGTCGACAGAAAGCATTACTGTGGCGGATATCGCGAGTACTGGGACGGTGTGAAGGGTTGCGAAGGGAACATTGGTGACATTGAAATTCACTTCGTTGACACCATCATCCCTGGCTATTTCTGGATTTTTCCAATTGGTGAAGGCCGAGTCAATGTTGGTTGCGGCATGGTCATGCATTTGATGGACAAGCAATCAAAGAAATTGAAAGCACTACAAAAAGAAATCATTGAAAATCATCCGCAATTCAAAGAACGTTTTGCAGATGCAACTTTGGTCAAAGGCAGTTCAAAAGGATGGCAGCTTCCATTCGGATCTCCACGAAAGAAGCAGAAAATGCAACCGCGAAGAATGGCGATGAACGGCGCTTGGCTCGTCGGAGATGCGGCGAGTCTTGTCGACCCATTCTCCGGAGAAGGTGTCGGGAATGCGCTTGTGACCGGTGAAATTGCGGCTCGACATATTGTCGAGGGAAGAGCGCCAGAAGAATATCAACACGAGGTCTGGGCAACCTTAGGTGCTGAACTGAAAAACAGCTACAGGATGCAGTCCTTGAGTCGGAAGTCGTGGCTTCTCAATTGGTTTGTTGGAAAAGCAAGTCGTAAACCAAAGTTGCAAGAAATGATGACCGAGATGATTGCAAGCAAAGAAGCACAGGAAAATTTGCATTCGCCATGGTTCATGTTCAAGACCTTGATGTTCTAAGACAGGAACATGGGGCCTGCGCTTGACGGTATCAAAGCGATTTTTCTCGATCTTGATGGAACGATTTACCTTGGTGGCGAATTAATTGAAGGAGCCCTTGATTTTCTTAACCGCTGTGATGAGCGAGGCGTGAAACGGTTCTTCCTCTCGAACAACTCTTCCAGAAGTGTCGAGCAATACGTTGAGAAGTTGGAACAAATGGGGATTCCCGCTACTGCAGATGATGTTCTGTTGTCAACACACGATTGCATTGCCTGGCTACAGGGACAAAACGTAACTCAAACCTATTGCGTAGGAACAGCGGGAATGTGCCAAATGCTTGAGAATGCAGGAATCGCAACACGGTCTTCAGAACCCCAATACGTTGTACTTGGTTACGATACTGAAACGACGTACGAACGGCTCGAAACAGCGAGCCTCTACCTTCACGCTGGAGTCCCATTAATGGCGTCCCACCCGGACATGGTTTGCCCATCGCCTCATGGTGGGCTTCCTGATGTTGGAGCTTTCCTCGCCCTGTTCAAAGCAACAACAGGCGTCGAACCAATCCACATCTCTGGCAAACCGAATGCTGGAATGATTCTGCACAAAATCGAAGCCTTAGGGCTAAAACCGGAAGATTGCGCAATGGTTGGTGATCGTCTGTACACAGACATTGCAATGGCAAGTCGAGCCAACTGCGCAGGCATCTTGGTCCTCTCAGGCGAAGCAACTGAAGCAGATGTGGCTGCTTTACCAAAAGAAGCTGAACAACAACCCACGCTCGTTGTTCCCTCAGTTGACGCGCTGTTTAGGTGATGAATTGGGATTGAAACAACGTTGGCAACTCTGGCGGAAACGGCGAGTTGTCTTTCCTCCAGATGAAATCCATCAGGCTGGAGAAAATGCTGAATTGCGACTTGAGAAGCTTTGCAGGGCTGCGGGGAAAGCAAAACAGTGGTCCGTTTATCCATCCGTACGCATACCTGATCCAGACGGTGGGCGACGTGAAATCGATTTGATTCTCGTTTCGGGCACAACCGTCCTCGTTGTTGAGCAAAAACACTGGTCAGGTCGGTTTGAGGTGTTTGAAGACGGGGAGTTTCTCCAACACCGAAACAAAGGTGGTGAGCACAGCCATGCGACAGTCGCCCATCGAATTGCTCGAAAAGCAAGGCTCCTTGAGGAAATCCATCGAAAACGATTTCCTGACAATCAAATGGCATTTCATGTTCTTGTTGCAATGACGCATCCAAGGCTGGAGTGGCCTGAAAAAATTCCTGAGATTCCTGCTGAAATGATCAATGAGGGACAACTTCTCGATCGTATACAATCAACTGGAGGAGAAGAAATCAGCCCCGATTTTTTTGAAACGATGGATGGATTCGGAACATGGGATGAGGTTCATTTGTATGGTGGCCTCAAACTCAAAGGTGATCTTCTCGACCTAGGTTTAGGTTCGGGTGTTGAAGAATGGGACGTTCATCGCAGCGGGGAATTGAGGGCCACTGTTGACCATCCTCGTGGTTTCTTTTCCATCTTCAAAGATACGCCCAGTCAGATTACACTGAACGATTCAAATGGCCGGCACATCGAAATCAAGTGCAAGGATGGTCCGAAATTGAAAATGCATGTTGTTGGTCGAACCAATTCTGAAGAGGTTGATTGGATGCAAGTTGTTGGTATTCTCGCTTCAAAGAAACCTGCGGAGTGGGGATGATGGCGGAATTTTGGATTGAATCCATCGGGCTTGTCGCCGGTTTCATTGGCATCGTCGCTTGGATACCGCAAATTCGACGTGTTTGGATTGACGAGAAGGAAGAAGGAATCTCTCTTCCAACATTCATCGCCGTAACGGCTTCACTCTCACTGTGGCTTGTTTATGGAATCATCGTCAATTCCATTGCGATGATCGTATCAAACATCTTGACCCTTGCGTTCATCATTGCAGTAACGCTCGGCGTGTATCGCATTCGGAACAAAGCGTCTGAGGATGAATTCAACAAACCGACTTCGTCGTCTCAATAATCACTGCACCAATCTTGTAAGGGTCACCGTTGGAAGCCGGTCGTCGATCTTCAAGACGGCCTACCCAACCATCGGTCGGGACAGATGCTGGAACGCGAATTGATGCACCACGGTCGGAGACGCCGTAAGAGAATTGATCAATCGCTTGTGTCTCATGCAGTCCAGTCAAACGTTCTTCGTTGTGAGCACCGTAAACAGACATGTGCTTCTCGATGTTTCGGCCAAAGGCTTCACAGATACTGTCAAACAATTCCTTGCCGCCCGTGTCGCGCATGGCCCCATTGGAGAAATTGGCGTGCATTCCTGAACCGTTCCAGTCGCCCTTGATCGGCTTTGGATGGTATTCGATGTAGTAACCGTAACTTTCGGTCAATCGGTCAAGCAAATAGCGGGCAACCCACAATTCGTCACCAGCTTGCTTTGCACCCTTAGCAAAAATTTGGAACTCCCACTGGCCGCAGGCAACTTCTTGGTTGATTCCTTCGAAGTTGAGTCCAGCCTCAAGACAGAGATCAGCGTGCTCTTCAACAAGTGATCGGCCGTGTGTATTCTTTCCACCAACGGAACAGTAGTAGAGTCCTTGCGGGCCTGGGTAACCGCCAACTGGGAAACCAAGAGGTAATTGTGTGTCGACATCCATGATGAAGTATTCTTGTTCAAATCCGAACCAGAAATCATCGTCATCGTCATCGATGGTTGCTCGGCCGTTGCTTGGATGAGGTGTGCCATCTGGGTTGAGAACCTCGCACATGACAAGGTATCCATTGACGCGCTGCGGATCGGGGAAAATGTTCACAGGTTTGAGAAGACAGTCGGATGAACTGCCGTCTGCTTGCTTGGTTGAAGAACCATCAAACATCCAAATCGGACATTCTTCCAACGTTCCAGTAAAATTCGAACGAACCATTGTTTTGCTACGCATGTTTTGCGTTGGTTCGTATCCATCTAGCCAAATATACTCAAGTTTTGCTTTATCACTCATGGTATCAAATGACCCGCTGTGAGGGCGGTATATGAACCATTTGCCTATTATTTTTGGAATTAAGTGTGATTAATGAGCAATAATACACCTTTCATCTCATCAAACGATTAATTACTTAGTTTGAAATGTATTCCGATTTGTCCGAATGCGCGAAAAAATACCCGAAAACTAGCAAATGACCAAAAGGTGAAAATTGCGAAGCATTAGGTCACTGATTGTTCGCCGCTTCTTCGGATTGGGGTGTGATGAGAACATCATCCGAAAAACGTTCAATGATTGGTAATTCTGCAACAGATAAGGAAGGTAAGACGTGAACTGTGCACGTGTTACCACATGCTGGAGCGAGATAGTCTTCGCCTTGATCGGTAAGGACAAATCGAATACCATGTCCTGCTGGGAGGAGCGCGTCAATGGCTTGAAACTCCATGAGCATGGTGATCTCTTGACCTGGCACAACGGTTTGGGCATCGTATCCGCCAGCATGGTAACGCACATCCATCGTAGCGTGGCCGAGGCGCAGTCCCGTCTCAGCATCTTGCATTTCGACAAAGATTTGCCCTCCATCAAAGGTTGGTACTGCAGAAAGATGGATGGTCGCTAAGCCTGCAATGTGGAGATTGTTCGTTTCACTCAATGCTGAACAATCCACTGTCAAAGATTGGCCACCGCCCACGACAGGTGCACCACCGCCGACGAACGCTCCGTCGTTTGTGCAATCGCCTAAATCGAGTTGAAGGCGTTCAACGTCGGCCGGTGGCCATGTCTCCTCAATCCTCCACTGGCCGTCATTACGCTGGATTTGGGCATGCAGAGCTGGCTTTTCTCCAATACCTTTCAGATAATATTCCATCCATTCGAAGAGTTCTTGCCCCCAATCCCATCGAGTCATATTCTGTATGGCTTCACCGCCATAACCGGATGCCTGTGCGTTGTGTTTTGTCCATTGATCAGGATAGTTGTGCTCCCATTGCCCAATCATTCCAGCAACGTCGTACCCATTATCGATGTATTCCTGATACCAATTGACACCTGGTGGACCACCGAAGACCATATGAGGGTCAACGTTCCAATCTTGAAGGCCTTGAACCCAGTAGATACTTCCGTTGTACTTTCCAAGTGCTTTGTCGATGTGACTTCGTTCGTCGTAATAATTGTCCATGTATAGGTCGGCCTCTCCTAGACCGTAGCGGGTAGGTCCGGCAAGGAACCCTTCAACGACATCCCCGCATAAATTATCCAAATCATCGTTGTCATAATCGAGAATTGACCCGCCATAGTTTGAGTGCATCACTTGGCTTCGGGCTTCTGCGCTACCGTTCTTGTAGAGCAATGGACCAAGAGCAGTTGTACCTGAAATGGGGACGATGGTTTTCAGGTACTGACTACCTTGAGCAGCAGCCTCCCATGCCGTTGCCCCTTCGTAGGATTTGCCGTAAATCGCAACATGTCCATTGCTCCAATTCTGGGTTCCAAGCCACTCCACCGCCATGTGAATGCCAAGCCCTTCACCATCACCTCGATAGTCAAAACAGCCTGTGCTCTCTTCGGTTGCGAACACAGCTACTTGTGCGAGAGCGTAACCGTGAGGTACGAAATTCTCGTAGATGAATTCACCACGACCAGCACTAACCACGTTGGTTGGTGACGATTGGCTTCCAGGTGAACCATAATCGAAATATGGACTCACGACTGCAATGACTGGGACTTGCTCGCCTTCTTCTGTGTTCGATGGCAACCAATACGAGAGGTGCACTTCAGCTGTGTTTGGACCTCCTTCCCATGTGCCCGACGTATCAACCTCGATGTTCACTTCTTGAACAGGGAGTGGTTCGTATGGCCCATCTTCCAGTACCCGCGAATAGGAGCCTGTCCAATTCCATTCGAGCGTGTGCCGGTCATAGACGTCTGGATACGTTTCCGACGTCTGTGTTTCGAATGCGGATGTTGCATTTCCAAAACATCCAGAGAGCGTCATGCTCAGCATCATTGCAACGAGAAGGACGGCCAATCCACCTTTTCTCGCCATGTTCCTCCCTAGTCGATGTGACATAAACGGTTTGCGTCTTTTCCGCAAACTATGATTGATAGCAATGCTTGGAGATGAACATGGAGGCAAGTGAAGCATGGGGCGTTCGCTGGGAAGCCTCAACATTACCAATGGCAAAAACCTTCATGGAAGTTGCTTGTCGCAAACAGAGTCTGGTCTGTCTCGCTGCCGATCGATACACAATGGCTGAATTATTCGAGTTGCTTGAATCCGTGGGTGGTTCCATTGCAGCATTGAAGACCCATGTCGACCTCATTGACGACTGGAATGAGAATGATTGGGGGCGCTTCTGCGCACGTGCGCAAGAAATGGACCTCCTTATCTTTGAAGACCGTAAATTTGCAGATATTGGTAAAATTTCTCGAAGGCAAATGGGCGGAATTTACAACATCAAGGAATGGAGTGATCTCGTCACAGCCCATCTCATCAGCGGCCCGGATATCGTAGATGGTTTGCAAGCGGCGTGGGACGACGCTTCGAGGATGGGTGGTGTTTTGTTGCTCGCACAAATGTCCAGTCGTGGAAACCTTCTCAATCCTGAATACACTTCTACGGTTGTCGAGGCAGGACGGGTCCATCCGGGAGTGTTTGGATTCATTGGGAATGGATCAAATCCTGATTCTGTTCGCGAACTGCGCTCTTTGATCGGTGATGAAAAGATGATTTGGACACCCGGCGTCAATCTCGCAACCGGTGACGGAGAGATGGGTCAACGATATGGTGATCCATACGAAGCTGTTCTTGCAGGTTCTGACTGTATAATTGTAGGATCTGGTATTCACAGCGCAGAGGATCCTGCATCAGCAGCCGCTGCCTATGCTGAACGGTCATGGAAAGCATTGCTGGAGCGATAATGATGCAAGTCTTGCTCGTTCTTATTGGACTTCTTCTCTTTGTGGGAGTGTTGGGCCTCTTATACTGGGGCTATTGGAACGCCCGGAAATTGGATCAGCAAATTCTTCGAGGCGACCCCTCTTTGTTGACAACAAACACATACAAGCGCGAAGAAGTCATTCAAGCCCCGCAAGGCTCGACAATCATGGAGGGGCAAATCGTCCCGGTTCCAGGCCAGTACATCCAAGCCATCCAAATCCAGCAAACAAGATTACAGGAATGAGTCAAGATACCCTTGTTGGTAGGCGGCTCCAGCACCGGCCAGAATAACGAGAACTACGACAAAGAGTCCTGTCCACTTTTTTCTTGGCCGTGAAGATGGAGGGGTGGCTGGCACAATCAAGGGTACCTCAGCAAGTGGCGGAAGTGATTCCAATGGAGGCAATTCTTCAACAGGTGGAAGTTCAATCTGAATAGGTTGGGGTTTGATTCGATCTTCTGGGTACAATTCATCCAGGTCTTCGAGACCTGGTGCCTCTGGAATATCGCCAAGAACTTGATCCCATATTTCGTCAAGTTGGGTCTGACTGACTGGTTTGGTAAGCCAGCCAACTGCACCAGCAGAGTATGTTGCATGAACAGCTAATTCTGAAAGTCGATTTGGTGCGATGAAAAGTATTCTTGAGTCACCTCCATGCTCACGCATCTCGAGTGCTGCAAGGTGGCCGTCAAGGGAAGGAATGTCCAAGGACATAACTACAAGTTCCGGATCCAGTTTGATGTATTCATCAACTGCGAGGTCGCCATCTTCACAGACTTGAATGGCGAAACCGCGCTTTCGAAACACTTCACGTAGACGCATAATGGACATCTGGTTGTTGTCAACAATCAACACCGTCGGTGCTTCATCGGAAGAAACTTCACTGACGTACGACATCGCGACCGTTTGTCCTGATTCGACTCTTGCTCATCAATGAACCGATGAAATGATTGCGTTTCACCTTATTCTTCACTCGAAAGGTCTTCGACGGGTGCTTCCCTCGGATTTTCAAACGTTTGCCGTACGTTTTCCATATTCGCTTCTTCTTCTTCCATTCGCTTTTTTCGTTTCGGAGCCTGCATAAACTGCATTTGCAATTCGCTTATGACCCCTTTGAGCATTGCTTCTGCGGATGCATCAAGGTTGCCCTGTGTTTTGTTTTGAAGCATGCGAAGAATGTCAATGATGTCTCGCGCCTCTGAAAAATTGAATTGTAAGCCTCCTGCGGGATGTTCCAACAGACCAAGATTGGCCATTGCAGACCGTTGAAACATATGAACGACTGTAAAAAACGTCTCCGTCTCTTTATCTTCAAACATTCAAAATCTCCTCATGCAAACATTTCATCAAGCAACCAATCTGGATTAAATTGGAGAAGATCATCGTACCCTTGGCCGGTTCCTGCAAAGACAATTGGTCGGCCAGTTGCGAAGGCAATTGAAAGACCGGCACCTCCTTTTGCATCCGTGTCCATTTTTGATAGGACCGCCCCATCAAAGCGCATCATTTCTTGAAACATCTTGGCTTGGTCGACAGCGTCATTGCCAGCGAGAGCATCGCCTACGAAGAGGACGAGATGAGGGTTTGCAACGCGTCGAACCTTCTCGAGTTCTTTCATAAGATTGGTCTTATTCTGCATCCGACCTGCGGTGTCAACCAAAACAACGTCGATGTTTTTGGCTTTTGCAGATTCAATCGCATCACGAGCAATGGCTGCAGCATCGCCCCCGCGCTGACTCGATATGCACCGAATGCCAAGGTTTTCACAGTGCGATTCAAGTTGCTGGATAGCACCTGCACGGAACGTATCTCCAGCAGCAGCGATGACAGAGTGTCCGTTTGATTGAAGTCGATGTGCAATCTTTGCTGCCGTCGTAGTCTTCCCAGTTCCATTCACCCCTACGAGCATTACAACAACTGGGGCATCGCCTTGATCGAGAAAGGATTGAACCGAGGCATCAAAATCCCAATAGCCGGCGGACAGGAGATTCCGTAAAGCACGTTTGAGTGCCGCCTCCAACACTTTTGCCAGTTCTGCACCACGACGCAAACGCGAGCCAACAAGGCTCTTGCGAAGAGCATTGAGAACTGACGTAACGGCTTCGCTGGATATGTCGGATTCAAGAAGCATCCACTCGAGTTCTTCGAGCAGTTCATCGAGCACCTTGCCTTCCTTGATGACTCGGCCTCCATGTTCAACGATTCCTCCTCCGAGTTCAATCGAGACTTTACCTGCCTCGGTTTCAATATCTGCAGTTTTTGATGAGCCTCTTGGAGCAGCCTTGACTTCAACCAATTGCCGGCCTGTTGTTGTACGCATCATCGAAAGATCGACTTTGGAACCTTTTGGTTTCGCAACGAGAGTGGCTTTTCTTCTCTTGAGTTCTTTCTGACGTTTTTTCTCAAGTTTTTCTAGTCGTTTGCGTTCTCTTTTTGTAAGTTGAACTGGAAGTTCAATGTCATCTTCTTCGTCGTCCCAATCGTCCCAGTCATCATCTTCGATTTTTTCTTCCTCGATGGGTGGAAGAGCTTGGTTCAACTCTTCAGTATCAGCATCTTCCCATTCGTCTTCATGAACAGCAGACGTTTTTAGAGCAAGTTTGCCCTCTGCAGAATCCTCTGTCGCAGTTAAAGCCTCAGAATCGACCTCCTCAGCAACTTCTTTTACGCGCTTTTTGAATCGATCAAAGAGACCCATTGAATCACCTAGTCGTCCAACGTTAATTCATTTCCAAACATTCCACCACGGCGCCGTTTGGATTTCTGTTGAGGAGGATCGGGTTCAGGAGCTTGGAGTTCTTGCTTCTCTACAGGCTCACTGGATTCACTTTTCGATTGGGTTTCAGCCGCTGCGGTAAACGATTGTGCAAGGGTTGAAATCGTCGCTTCAAGTTGCTGGCTTTGGGATTGAAGGTTTTCAAGAAGTGAGCCGAGTTCCTCCATCCGTTCTCGCGTCAAGGATGCCGCATCGGACCATGTTCGTTCACCAAAAATACCGCTGCCGAGATCAACGATTGTCGAACCTTCTCCGCCTCCTGGATGTTGACAGGTGAGTGTTACACCAGCACCAATTGAAACGTGCATCTTCATCGCTGAATCGTGGTTTTTCTTGGCCAGCGTTTCGAGAATTGTTGCCGTGACATCGTGTTCGCCAAGGACGTTGATCACTTGTTCAATCCGTTCTTGAACCTCATGGAATCGCTCGCGATTCATTTCGACAAGCCTTGCCGTTTGTTGAAGTTCAGATTGTTCCACGAGACCGCCTCAGCAATTCCTGTGGGCCGCCCCTCATCAATGCGGCGATGTTGCATTCACTCTTCTTCGGCAACTGGAGCAACTTTTCCACCGGCTGCAGCAATTTCTTCCCGGAAGTGGTGGAGAACCGCTGGCTCGGTAGAAGTTCGTGGATCGATTTCATTGATTGATTCAATCGTGATTGAGCGTCGGGTTGCTTTGTGGCGGGAGCCAATGATTGAGTAAACGCGATGTTCGGCATCGTCTTTTGAAGATGCGACAACATCGAGTGAGAATTTTTGTCGTAGACTTCCAAACGGGGCTTGTCCATCAACACGGAATGCCTTCATGAATTCAACCCCAATCGTTTCTTAATTTAAACGCGATGGTTGAGGTTTAGCGAATGCATCGCGTGTTTCATCAACGTGGAGGGACACGAGGAAAACGTGCGAAGTCTTCTCGTAGCGGTCCTTATTCTCGCTTCACCTCTTCCACTTGGGTGGGTTAGCGATGCACCAACCAACGGTGGTTATGAAGTCCTTCTTCATGATACAGACGACGAAATGTGGGCGCAATCTGAATGGGAGGGACTCAAAGAATTCGGTTACACGCCGCTACGTCTCTTGTCACCGAAGACACTCGTCGCTTGGAAACATGTTGATGCGTTTCTGCCCACAACAATTCTCGAATCTGAAGCACCGCTTGCTCCTTGGAAATCCATCCCATTCGAAGGACAAACGGTTCGCATCGTGCTTGAACCCGGCCTGCCGGATTCGGCGCTCGACGATTTGCATACCGAGTTTCAGGAACTGCTCAGAACCTCACTTCCTCCCGCTGATACTGGACATCTTACCTCAATCAACGTCGTATGGGAGCCAACCTACCATATGGAATGGTTCGAGAACGTTCCAGGCGTCTTATGGATTGAACCTGAACAAACCACTACGGGAAGGAACCTTGACTCAGCTGCTCTACTCTCTGGTAAAGAAACTGATGAACATCCGTTGACATGGCAACTCGGTTTGAATGGCTCCGGTGTCGTCATAGGGGTTGCTGATACTGGAATTGATTCAGATCATTCCTGTTTCCATGATGTCTCCAATGCAACAATTGGAGAAGGCCATCGAAAGCTCGTCTTTGTGAACACGACCATCGATGACTGGGATTCTTCAGGTCATGTGGATTACCGCCATGGCACCCATACTGCCGGAATTCTTGGGTGTCATCCTACTGGAACCCTGCTTGAAGAAAACATCCCCTCTGCCCTTATGTCGCTTGGTTACGGCACGAGGCTTGTTGTACAAGATATCGTTTCAGAAAATGGTTGGTCACCCCCAGACGTCGACCTCCTCCTCGCAGAATCGGCAATGTATGGTGGATATCTTCATTCCAATTCTTGGGGCGATGATACAACGGATTACACATTGCGGTCAGCAGATTTTGATGCTTTCACGCGTGAGTTTCCTTGGACACTACCGATTATTGCACCAGGAAATAACGGTGGATCGGTTCTTGAGCCAGCGAATGCACGAAATGTCATTGCAATCGGTGCATCAACCAAAGATACCGTTACTGAGCGATGGATGTCATCTGTTCATGGGCCTACAGATGCCGAAACGCGAGGCATCTTTGCACTTGCGCCTGGTGTTGCAATCGTTTCTGCTCGATCGGATGGTTCGCCCAATACATACAACTCGGGCCATCATACCTTGAGTGGTACCAGCATGTCAACGCCGATGGCTGGAGCATACGCAAGCATTCTTCAGCAAATGGTACAAGATGGTTGGTTGACTGGTCATAATGAGAGCTTAAACGAACATTCCCTTCAAGACGATTCGCCATGGTTTGATTCAAATTCTGTTGAACGTTCAATTCTGCTTGGTGAGGGTTTTACTCCATCTGCACCACTGATGAAAGCCCTCATGTCGATTTCAACAACTCCACTCAATGATGAACATCGAAATGGAGGTGATGGAGGATCACACGCTCCGAACAACTATGATGGATGGGGCGTTCTCAACCTGAGCACGATTGTTGATTTTGAGAATCTCACGTCGTCTACAACAGAAATTGCCCGACCAATCTCCAATGTCTGGATTCACGATTCCTATCGACTTCGTGACGGGATTCCCTCTGAACATCTCGTGAGTCGTGATGGACAGAAAGACCCAATCGAGGATTTGATGGATAATGGATGGGATGGGTCCAATGCTGTTGGGCCATTCCTGTCGACTGGAGATGTTTTTCAGCAACGTTTCATTCTTCAAGAAGGTGAGTCCCTTGACGTTCGATTTTCGTTCCAAGCCAAGCCAGAACCTCATCTTGTTGACGATATTCAACTCATGGTTCGTTTTCCGGACGGAAGGTTTGCCCTAGGCGATGAATATCGGCAGGATGGACGTTCCCAATTGTACTATGATTTCGTTAATCCCCTCAATACAACAGCGTTCCCTCCAACGAACGAGACAACGGTTGGAGTTCACTTCGATAGCGTTACGTTGGAAGACATCGATTACGTCGACATCATCGTTACGGGTCGTTACGTTTCTCCAGGAAATCAGCCAGGTACCTTAGGTATTGAGGGGGATCGTACTGGATTCGCTCTCGCTATCAAAGGTGTTGAAATCGATCCTCTCAATCACTCCGATGGCGATGGTGATGGTGTTCCATACGAACTCGACATCTGTCCGTTTACCAATGCATTTGATTGGGATCTGGATGGTGATGGTTGCATCGACGATAATGACATCGATGGTGTAAACGACGACGTTGATTCGTGCCCAACGACGCAAGCACTTGTCCCTGTGGACTCGGTTGGATGTTCGTTACAGAATCAAGCACCGCGTATCTTTTTGGACGAATCGTCGTTAAGTTCTCACGATAATGAAACAATCGAGGTTCTTTTCTCGGTGCTTGATGAAGATAACGTAACGGTAACCATCGTTCTCGAACGATTTGGCCAACCGCCAGGTACCGTTGAAGTATGTACTGCAATTGTTTCAAACGATTCTTGGGTGCGCTGCTCTGTTAACGTCAGTCAGAACTTTTTCCCGCTCAATGCTGAAGGGAATTGGACTGCATATATTGTTGCAGAAGACGATAATTCTAGTTCATGGACCGAGCCTGCTGCGTCAAATTATCGATCAACTGTCTTTGCAATACAACTTCCAGAGAAGCCTTTGCAAGAGGAGGCTGTGTCTGATTCGTGGTTCGCCACGGCCATGGTGGCCTCCATCGCCACAGCCATCGCAGTTGCCTTTATGGGTCAATTTTGGATTTTTTACCGGAAGAAAGAGAACAAATAGAGGACTTTTTGCTCATCCGTTTCAAGGGCTATCTTCAAACCTTATGGCATCCTCGGACGTTCATCACAGAAGGTGTTTACGATGAGCGGACGATTATATGTTGGAATAGACCTAGGAACGTTTCAATCAACCATTGCTTCAAGCGCTGGAGCCATGCATTCGATTGAGACTGTCGTCGGACGGCCAAAAGACCCAGTTGCACGAAACTTCTTGAAGCGAGACGTGCTTTTTGGTGCTGATGCTCTGAAAAACAAACTTGCATGCAATCTTTACCGACCAATGGCTGCGGGTGTTACCCAAGATGATGAAGCAAATCTTGCTGCTGCCAAAGCCTTCGTTTCACACCTCATCGAGACCGTTGACCCAGAAGAATTTGACGAAGTGTTTGGGGTCATTTGCTCGCCAAGCCACGTTTCTTTCACTGACAAGAGCAATCTTGTTGCCACACTACGGGGACAAGTCAATGCAATTATGGTGGTTACTGAGCCATTCGCAACCGCATTTGCGATTAACGAAATCGGCGGTTCAATCGTCGTTGACATCGGTGCTGGAACCACAGATATCGCTCGAATTCACGGAACCTTCCCAACCGATGATGATCAAGTTACAATACAAGAAGCTGGTGACTGGCTTGACCTTGAATTGCAAACCCTCATCGCCAAGAAATTCACTGGAGCCCAGATTACCAAAGACATGGTTCGAAAGTGGAAGGAAGAATCGTCCTACGTTGGCGGAGATGTTCGAACTGTCGAAGTTTCGCTCTCCGTTGATGGAAAAAGCCAGAATGTTGACATTGGAGACCTCATCCAAGAGGCTTGTGAAATGCTCATTCCTAAGGTAGGAAACGCAATCAAGAGAATTGTTGCTGAGGCCGATCCTGAATACCAACCCGTTCTTCGAAACAACATCATTCTTTCAGGCGGAGGATCCCTCATCGAAGGTCTTGCAGAGAGAGTTGCTCGTGAGATATCGGATATTGGTGACGTAAACGTTTGGTGTGTTGAGAACCCACTCGAAAAGGTTGCAGAAGGTGCACTCATGCTTGCGGGTGAAATGCCTGACGACATGTACACCTCCATCAACTGAATTGGCTTCAAGAATTCACTGTTAAATCGGGGCTTGATTGCCCAGATTCACAGGGAAGGTTCAAGAGTGGTTGAGTTTCCATCGTTTCTTGTATGACGCTCGGCGCTTCAAATCCTGATGCCTCTCGTGGGCAACAAAACAGTATTGGAAATGACCGGGCTGCTTTGGAAGGGATGTTGAAAACCTACCCGGTTGAACAACTCGTCGAGGAAGTTCTCATTGCTTGGGATGAGCTTGGGAAAAGAAATGACGAAGTTGTAACCATTAAACAACGATTACGCGTTCTTGAACTCGACCTCGCTGAGCGTGAAGATGAAGTTGCGCCAGAAATCCAACGCCTCCATGAATCTGAAGAGCAACTCAAAGAGGCTGAAGCTCGAATTGTTCACCTCGATCGTTTGTTGAACGATACTCGGCAAGAGCTCGATGCCCAAACCTCATCCCTTTCCAAAGAACAACAAGATGCCTTGCATGAGGAAGTTGAACAACTACGCAATCTAAGCACATCTCAAGATGAGGTCATTGCCGAGATGGAAGGACGAATGGGGTTGATGGTCGAAGCACTGGAGAAAGCTGCTGACGCTGGATTAACGTCTGTTACTGCTGACGAAGTCCGTTCACTGAAAAATCAACTCGATGAAAAGACTGCTCAATACGAGGCTGAAGTCGCTGCCAATACTGCATTGGAAGAGGAGCGTCAACGGTTGCGTGATATTGCTGACCGTATGCGTGGACTTTTGGATGCACGTGACAAGCGCTTGGCTGATTTGGAAGAGCAACTCGAACGCGTTATGCAGGGCCCACGTTCTGTATCAGCAGAACATGACTACCTCGTCGAACAAATCGAAGAGATGAAACGTCGTCTTCTTGAACGTAATCGCGAGTACGAATCGCTTCGTCGACGTGAACGTCGACTCCACACCGATGTGTTTGAACGGGATGAACGCATCCAACAGATGTCGCTCACGATTACCGATCTTGAGGCTGCTCTTACAGACCGTGTTGCTGAAATTCGCGAATTGGAAACACAGAATGCTGTCGCAATGCAAGAGGTTACCAGCGTTCGTCGGGGAGAGAGAACCCGAGAGGTCGTTGGGCGCGTCTTTGCAGACTCATTGTCATTGGTTCGAGGCCATGATGCCAGGGAAGCGAAGAGAGATGCGTATGCCAACGCCCCCGATGTGGAGCGGAGTTTATCGACACCGGATACAGACGATATGCGAAACCTTGCAGAAGGCGGTACTGTAGATTTGGACGTGGAAGAATCTGAATTGTCACAAGGCATGGACGTTGATGAGAAGCGCCCGCCGTCACCTGGAGGCAGCGGCGACCCAGTACTTTTTGATGAAGATTCAGAGGACAGCAATGAGTGATTGCAATCGTTCCTTGAGTAGTCCTAAATCCTCGAATTCTTCGGTAATCGTTCCCGTTACGATGTAATCTGCCCCTGCCTCCGCAGCAGCGTTCATTTGTTCAGGCGTGCGTATACCACCGCCAATGATTAACGCACAGTTCATCGATGCTCGAGCAGTCTTGATGAGATCAATGGATACCGGTGATGATGCTCCAGAACCTGCCTCGAGATAGACCGTCGAGAACCCATACATTTCTGCGGTTTGGCAATAAGCAGAAACCAATTCTGCGTCGTTTGGATGGATGAGGTCGGCATGGCCAACTTCGCCTACAGCTCCACCCGGGGCACACACGATGTATCCGGTCGGTATGGTTTGCAATCCCGCCTTGGCAATGTACGGTGCGCCGCGAAGTTGTTCTTCGATCAAGAATTTTCGGTTGGTACTGTTCATGAGCATCATGAACAAGATTCCATCCGCTTTTGCAGACATGGCATGGGCCCCTCCTGGAAAAAGAATGACTGGAACATTCCACGTTTCTTCGTCGGCATCTGGATGTTGGCTTGCTGCGAACATCGACAATTCAAGCGCTTCTTGGATGGATGCGCACGTCGCATCGACAATGTTGCTACCCGTATCTGTTGAACCACCCACAAAAATCGCTGACGTACCGCATTCAACAGCCACAAGTGCACGTTGTGCTGCAACCTCTGGTGATTGTTTGTCTGGATCGATGAGTGTGATATGTTTCGTCCCCCCATCGCTTCTTGGAAGCATTGGTTCTCCGTGCGACCACATTTTTCGACACCCGTTGTGTTGAGTCTAGGGGATAGAGTTGTTAAGGAATTTCATGATTCATGAGCAAGAATTCACATACCGCATTGGAGAAGGGCGGTCCATGGTTGATGTCGAGAGGCCTTTACGGAACATACTCTCGCGCTCCGATGCCCCGAAAGGAAAGATTCGTCTCGCAATTCTCTGTTCAATTCTGAACAAAATATGGGATTTAGCCCCTCCACTCCTCATTGGAGTTGCAGTCGATGTTGTTGTTCAAAAGGAAGAATCGCTTCTTGCCCAATGGGGAATCATCGACCCTTGGAATCAACTGATTGTGCTTGCAGTTGCAACATTCATTATTTGGGGTCTTGAATCCTTATTCGAATATTTCTACGCAGTGTTATGGAGAAATTTAGCACAAACCGTCCAACACAATCTTCGAATTATCACATTCGATCATGTACAAAACCAATCCATGACTTGGTTTGACGAGCATCAAAAAGGAGATTTACTCGCTATTATGAACGACGATGTCAATCAACTCGAACGCTTCTTGGACAAGGGTGCAAACGATCTATTGCAAGTTTCAACAACCGTCGTTGTTGTTGGTGCTGTCTTCTTGTATCTCTCATGGGAAATTGCACTGTTCGCTGTACTGCCCATTCCTGTCATTCTTTGGGGTTCATTCCTCTACCAAAAGAGACTCGAGGTTCGCTATCGAGACGTTCGAACAACTGCAGGTCAATTGAATGCATTGCTCGAAAACGATTTGACGGGTATGGCAACCATTCAGTCCTTTACCAACGAATCATTGGAATTGAAGAGAGTTCAGGCGTTATCCGAAGAATACAGAAACGCAAATCGCTCCGCAATTCGCCTCTCAGCAGCATTTGTTCCTCTTATCCGCATGGCAATTCTTGCTGGATTTACTGCAACGCTTCTTCTCGGTGGACGCCTTGCATTGGATGGTGTGCTTGCAGTTGGGGCTTATTCCGTTCTGGTGTTTATGACGCAGCGGTTGTTGTGGCCATTGACCCGTCTCGGAGAAACCTTTGATTTGTACCAACGGGCGATGGCGTCCTCGGTTCGAATTCTCACCCTTCTCAACGAGCCAAGCACAGTGACTGGAGGAAGTCATGTCCTGAATCAAGAGGTAGCCAAAGGTTCGCCACTTCTCTTCGAAAATGTTGGGTTTGCATATCCCGAGCGTACCGCCCTTTTCACGGATTTTAGTATCGAAATAAAGCCTGGAGAAACGCTTGGTGTTGTCGGTTCGACTGGTTCAGGAAAAACAACCCTCACAAGATTTCTCTTACGCTTTGTTGAACCAAAAAAGGGATCGATCACATGGGGTGGGAAAAACATCGGCGAGTATACGCTTGAATCATTACGTCATTCAATCGCCCTTGTTTCGCAACATGTCACACTTTTCCCGACCTCCATACTCGAAAACATCCGATACGGTAGAAACGATGCCACCGATGAGGAGGTCAAACGAGCAGCACTCGCAGCTGAAGCATTTGATTTCATTGAGGATCTTCCCAATCAATGGGATACGTTTGTTGGGGAAGGGGGGTATCGTCTCTCTGGCGGTCAGCGACAACGTATTGCCATTGCTCGAGCAGTATTGAAAGATGCCCCGCTCCTTATTCTTGATGAAGCAACGTCGGCTGTTGACAATGAAACCGAAGCTGCACTGCAGCGAAGTATCGCTCGGATTAGTAAGAATCGTACAACCATTATCGTCGCTCACAGACTTTCGACCGTAAGGCACTCAAATTCCATTCTGGTGTTAGAAAGTGGAGAGGTTATTGAACAAGGCAAACATGAGGATTTGCTCGCTCTTTCGGGCAAATATGCGTCCCTGTGGTCCGTTCAAATGGGTGAGAAAAACGGCTGATAAGTTTACACGCGAAAACGAAAGTATATATCCGCGAAGAAATTATTACGTTTTGATGAACATGCAGTATGAAAACTCATCAAAACTACGAAGCCTGAAGTTGAACCGCCGAAATAGCGCTGTACTCGCTGTTATGCTGTTTGCACTTGCAGCCGTTGCTCTACCAGCAGCAGCTGAAACAACCAACCCTGCCACAGTCGAATGGCTAAATGACAACGAGAACGACGGACTCGAACTCGTTACCTTCTTCTTGTTCTTCGTCGGATACATTTCGATGGGTGCAGCGTTCGTCTTTTTCATGAGTGAGCGCTCGAATGTAGGACCAGAACACCGCACAACCATGACAATCTCCGCATTGATCGTCGGTATTGCAGCGTTCCACTACTACTACATGCGTGGCGTGTACGTCGACCACCAAGTCGTCTCCATCGAGTACCGATACATGGACTGGATCATTACCGTTCCACTCATGGCACTCAAGTTCCCAAGCCTCGTTGGCAAGGATGCTATCACCGATGCAAAGTTCGCTGGTCTCGGATTCACAGGAATCTGTTTCACTGGTGCACTCATCATGATCGGATTCGGATACGCTGGTGAAGCTGGTCTCATGAACGCATGGGCTGGTCTCCTCCTCGGTGGAATGGGATGGGCAATGATCATTGTTGCAACAGGTACCCCATGGTCCGATGGACTCGGTGTCGACAACAGCAAGATCGCTGACGAGCTCAAGTGGAGCGCTGACGCACTCCGCTGGTTCATCGTTGTTGGATGGATCATCTATCCTCTCGGTTACCTCTTCAGCCCAGAAGTCAAAATCATCGACGCTGGTACAGAAGGCGAACTCTGGATGGGTATCGCTTACAACATCGCTGACATGATCAACAAGATCGGATTCGGTGTCGTAGCATGGATGGGAGCCAAGAAGGCTGCCGAAGCTATCACAGAGTGAGAGTAAAACAATACCGCATGTCATAACTGGGGAGGGCGCCTTACGGCGCCCTCTCCTCTTCATGACGAGTTACCTGTCGTAACGCATACTCAAGCGAGTATGTTGGAAACCGTGTTCTCCAGAACACACTCAATGGCCACCAAACCAATGTGAATCCAATCACAACTGGTACAGCCGATGACCACGATAATGCAGCGCCTGAACCCAAGTAAATTGGGATAAAATGGGCGAGGTATAACGTGAGAGAAAGCTGCCCGAGGTGATGAATTCCACGGAATGGTTGCCGATTCTCAAGGAGTATCCATAAGATCAAAACGCCAGTGCATGCTGCGATAAGAAACGGAGTGTTTGCTGGAAAAAAGGTCAGGACTGCTTCTCCTTGAGGTTGAGCAAATGGAATGCCTTTGTGAATTGATTCATACAGAAACGATACACACAACAAAATTCCAGCCACAACTACCATAGAAAGACTCTTGATTGTTGGAGCATGCACATTGATGCCCGCACCAAGGATCGAAAAGAAGACCCATGGGAAGAGTGGGTAGGTACCCGTTAGCACTAAGTGAGATACAAATTGGCTAACACCCAAGACCTCGACTCTGTCATTCCATGAAAGTGTGGAGTCTCCAGGTGAAAGTATTGTATTGATGACTCCAAGAGCAGTGAGAGTTGCTACGAATGCAATGCTGTTTCGTGCAATGCGAATCCACAGTGGTGCTACAAGGTACAGGAGAGCAAACAAAGAGAGAACGCCTGGTGTGAAAGGATCGAAAAGATGAGAAGCAGTCATGTTAACAATAAACTGCGCTACAATCAGAAATGCGAATCGGATCAATGCCTTTCGAACCGTCCAAGTTGATTGGACAGTGACCCAACCTCCAACGGTTACGAATAACGGAGCTGCTAGTCCACCAAGGCCTGCAACAACGAGTGCAAGAAAAGAGGTTGTTGATGCCTCATTTGGAGCCCATGTGGCGGCAGCATGAACCATAATCATGAGAAGAATTGCAAGACCTCGAATCTGATCGATGTCTTGGCGACGTCCCATTCTGCGTCACCGCTGACTCAAAACGTATTCGATTGCATTTCGGAAAATCTGCAGTCCTTCCCCTTCCCAGTTATCATCAATATCCATCGAGGTATGTTCAGGGTGCAGCCACATACTGTAGAAGGCTTCGGGGTGTGGCATAAGCCCGAAAACCAATCCCGTAGCATCGCATATTCCTGCGATGTTTCTCATACTTCCATTTGGACTCATTGGAAAGGGGAGAAGTTCATTCTGAATTCCTTGGCCTACTGGCGCCATAGGATCAACGTAACGTACTGTCAGTTGATGATTTGCATCAAGGTTGTCAAAATCTTGAGCTGCTGGCATAACAAATCTTCCTTCACCGTGACGTACTGGGCATTCAATTCTCCGAATCCCCTTTGTCCAAATGCATGGGCTTTCAGAATCGAATTCCAATGTAACCCATCGATCCTCATAACGACCCGTATTGTTGAGTGTAAGGCTCGCACGCTGGACCAAGTCGGGTTCGAGAGAAGCATCCGCAGGACCTGGTAGAAGCCCAGTCTTAACGAGGGCTTGAAATCCATTGCAGATGCCAATAATTGGTTTCCCACCGGTCACGAATTGCTGCAATTGCTCACGTAGTGCAAATCGCAACCGATTGCCGAGAAGTCTCCCACTACCAAGGTGGTCGCCGAATGAAAAGCCACCAGGTACTGCCAATATATCGAATTCAGACAGGGTTCGTTCCCCTTGGACGAGGCGGTTGACATGCAATCGCTCCGAGGTTCCACCAACCATATCAAAAACAGCGGCTGTTTCTCGATCGCAATTGATTCCAAATCCAAAAAGAACGCAAACCTTGACCTCTTGGCTCATTCAATCGCCCCCGTCATATCAAGTGCATTTTTCCAATGGTTCGTTAGTTCATCAACATCTGCATGTACAATCGAATCATAACCATCCTCAATAATGAGCTCAGAAGACTCCGTTACCATCCCAACAAGGTGGACTTCGGCACCGTCCATCATTTGAATAAAATCAAGTTCGTTTTGTGAATCAACTGAAACAACGATTCTTCCCAAAGATTCGCTCCATAATCGGGTAAACGCATCTCCTTCTCCAATACCGTCAATATCAATGATTGCACCACATCGGCCACCGATGCACATTTCTGCGAGTGCAATAGCCAACCCTCCTTCACTGCAATCATGGGCAGTTCGAATAAGCCCGTTCTGAATCGAAGCCGAAAGTTTTCGATAGACTTCAAGTTGCTTTTTTGGATCTTCTAAAAGCGGAACTTGTCCGCCGATACCTTTTGCGTCACCTCGCTCCTTGAGATGGAATGCAACTTCTGCAGCACCCAATTCGTTGTATGTTGTTCCAACGAGATAGATTCTTTCCCCATGATGTTTGAAATTTGAAGTAGCAGTCTTACGAACATCCGGCTGATTTCCAAACAATGAAAATAGCATTGTTGGAGGTATTGAGATCTTATTCGGCCAAACGCCGTAATCGTTCTTCATTGAATCCTTACCAGATACACAAGGTAAGCGATAAGCGCGACAAACTCGCTCAAGCTCTCGGTTTGCACGAACCAATTGTGCAAGTTTGAATTTTCCATCAGGTGTCTTTTCAGATTCTATCGGGTCAGGCCAACAGAAATTGTCCAATCCGGCCATTTTATCGATGTCGACGCCAACACAAACAGCGTTACGGACTGCCTCATCAATTGAGGCTGCAACCATCGCGCCAGCGTCAATATCGGAATAACGCGGAGCAATACCACAAGAAACCACAATCCCTTGCGGATTTCCATGTATTGGAGCTATCAAGCCTGCGTCTCCTGGGCCATCCCGTTCAACCCCTACAAATGGCTTCACAACGGTTTGGGCTATGACTTCATGATCGTATTGGCGAACCCATGTTTCCTTCGATGCAATGTTCGGTCGAGCAAGCATTTCTTTGAGAAGGAGATTTTGATCAATGTTCGCCGGCGGAATAAATTCACTATGCTGGGGAGGCGACCATTCGGACTCCAATTCGAGTTGAGGAACGCCATCGTGCAGGAATGAGATTGGGAGGTAGGCGACCGTGTCTTCGCCATGTTTCACATGAAAATATCCTGTGTTTGTGAATGTGGCAACCTGAGTTGCTTCAACCTCATGCAGTTTTGCAAGTGCTTCAAATGCTTCTCTGTCCTTCGGCGCCACTGCAACAGTCATTCGTTCCTGAGATTCGGAAACAAGTATTTCCCAAGAAGACAATCCTTCTTGCTTTAGGGGGACTTTTCCAAGGTCAATTTCACATCCATTGGTGTATTCTGCCATTTCACCAATTGAGGATGAAAGGCCCCCGGCACCATTGTCGGTCGTACATGTTATCAGACATGCGTCTCGCGCTTCGAGAAGCATATCCATCATCTTCTTTTGTGTGATTGGGTCACCAATTTGAACGGCACTTGAGGGGGATTCGTCAGTTAATTCGAGTGATGAAAAGGTGGCGCCGTGGATACCATCGGAACCGACTCGGCCCCCAACCATGTAAACGAGGTCCCCTGATGACGGATTCTTTTCATGCGATTCTCGTCCATCTGCAAGGCGTCTTGGCATGAGCCCGACGGTTCCACAATATACGAGGGGTTTACCGATGTAACGTTCGTCAAACACAATGGCTCCGTTGATTGTAGGGATACCGGACTCATTTCCGCCTACACGTACACCAGCATGAACTCCTCGGAGCACTCGTGATGGATGGAAAAGTGTTGAAGGTAGTTCTCCCGTCCAATTCGGTGGACCAAAGCAGAATACATCGGTGTTGGCTATCGGTCGAGCGCCAAGGCCTGTACCAAGGATGTCTCGGTTGACACCCACAATACCTGTCATCGCGCCTCCGTACGGATCAAGAGCGGAGGGTGAGTTATGGGTCTCTGCTTTCATACAAATGGACCACTCGTCGTTCCAAGCAATGACGCCTGAGTTATCATGAAACACCGAGAGAAGCCAGTCAACCTCTTCAGCCATATCATGCGTTGGTTTCATAATATGCGTTTTGAAAAGAGAATCAATCACAGTGTCTTCATTTGTTTCTGTATCGATATGGTGAATTTTGCTTGCAAAAATCTTGTGTTTGCAATGTTCGCTCCATGTTTGAGCCAAACATTCCAATTCCACATCGGTTGGTGCATTCGGAAATATCCCTTCATTTTCCCTTTTTTTACGTGTTGATTCATCTCGAAAATAGTCACGTATGGTTTGCATCTCATTGAGATTCAGAGCAAGAAGACCATCTGTGGAGAGTTTCATTAATTCATCATCGCTGACTTCAAGATCGATTGTGGAAGGTTGTTGGCGTTGAATTGAAGGACGCTCTGGATACGAAAGATGGGTTGCATTACCAGATTCTAACTGTTGTTTCGTGGTTAAAATGGATTTTTCGATGAGTCCATTGTACAATGTAGAAGCTAACCAATCATGATCAATATCGACTGGAAGTTGAAGAAATGCGTAAGAGATGTATGTTGATATCGAAGAAGGCCCATCAGGGAACAAGACCTTGAATCCATCATTCGCAGCCGCGCCGGGATTGTCCGTAACACCTGGTTTGAAACCAACTGTAACCGTAAGTGTTGGTGGATTTGGGAAGAAGTTTTTGTCTTCTAGAAGCGCTGTGTTTGTTGCCCCAAATTCGATAATTGGGTCAGAAAAAATATCTTGAACTCGAGGTTCGATCTCTGTAGCGCTGTATTGGCTGCGGATAAGGTAGCCACGAATACTACGTACTTGCCCAACGTCAATACCATGGTCAGCAAACAATTGACGTCGTACTACGTTTCCAAGCACATCTTGCATCCCTTCTGACTGTAAGGGAGTAACCTCAACTCGGACGTCTTGCACTGTCATAGGTTCCAGCCCAGACACAGTTCATCGCATACGCTCTTTGAACAATACGGAGAGGTTTACTCCGAGTTGAGCATGGATTTGAGGAATTGTCCAGTATAGCTTTGCGGCACTTCAGCAACTTCTTCAGGCGTTCCTTCAGCAACAATCTGACCACCTCGATCGCCTCCTTCAGGACCAAGGTCGATGACATAATCACTGCATTTGACAACGTCAAGATGATGTTCAATCACGACAACAGTATGGCCTTTAGTTCGCAGTTCAAGCAACACATCAACCAGCAATTGGACATCGCTAAACGATAGGCCTGTTGTCGGTTCATCAAGAATGTACACTGTGTGTTTGTGTGGGGGGCGACGTAATTCGCTTGCAAGTTTTACGCGTTGAGCTTCCCCTCCAGACAATGTTGTCGCAGGTTGGCCGAGTCGAATGTATGCGAGACCCACAGCGTTTAGGGTTTCAAGAGTGCGATGAATCTTCTTGTGATTTTTGAAAAATGAGACCGCTTCACCAACGGGCATCTGAAGAACATCATGGATTGTTTTTCCCTTCCATGTCACCTCGAGACACTCTCGCGTGTAGCGCTTACCATTGCAAATATCGCATTCAATCCAGACATCGGGTAAGAAATTCATTTCCAACTTAATCGACCCTGCACCGGAACAAGCTTCACAACGCCCACCTTTTACGTTAAAACTGAATGTTCCCGGAGTATAACCACGCTCCTTAGCAAGCGTTGTGTTGGAAAACAATTTACGGATTTCATCGAAAACCTTGGTGTATGTTGCGGGATTTGAGCGAGGTGTTCGCCCAATTGGTGACTGATCGATGATGATGGCTTTGTCCACATGCTGAAGCCCATCAACGGACGCATGTTTTCCTGGCAATTTCTCAGAATTATGGAGGTGTCGCTGCAGAGCAGGAGCGAGTATTCCTGAAATGAGCGAAGACTTGCCAGAACCTGAAACCCCTGTAATTGAGGTAAAACATCCCAGTGGAATTTTGACATCGATGTTGCTGAGATTGTTGTGCTGAGCATTGACAATCTTCAGCCAATTCTTTTTTGGAGATGTTCGCTCTACTGCAGAAGTAATGGAACGGCGCCCAGAAAGATACGCTCCTGTAATGGACGCTTTGGATTTCATAACTTTGTTTGGAGGGCCGTTTGCAACAACTACCCCGCCTTCGAGACCTGCTCCAGGACCTAAATCGCAAATCCAGTCAGCTTGGCGGAGGGTGTCCTCATCGTGTTCAACGACCAGAAGTGTATTGCCTAAATCCGTTAATTCCCGGAGCGTTTTGAGGAGGCGTTCATTGTCGCGTTGGTGTAAACCGATTGAAGGCTCATCGAGGACATACATCACACCAGTAAGTCGCGATCCTATTTGAGTCGCAAGGCGGATTCGTTGGCTTTCACCGCCAGAAAGCGTGTTCGCCTTACGGTCCAGTGTAAGATAATCAAGACCAACGGAATCGAGGAAGCCAAGTCGGCTTTCAATTTCTTTCAATATTTCATTTCCGATGAACAAAGAACGGTCGTCGAGCGTATTCAGTACATCTGCATACTGTTCAGGTGGTCCATCTGCATCGGGGTGGAGGGCCTTGATCAATTGATATGCTTCATACACTGAACTTCGGCTTACCTCTGGGAGACGAATACCGCCTACTGTAACAAATCGTGCTGCTGGGTTGAGTTTTTCTCCATCGCAAGCATGACAGTCCAAATCTGTCATGCATGCAATCAATCTATTGCGCGTTCGATCGGAAGACGTTTCCGAATAGGTTCTCTCCAGTCGTGCAATGATGCCCTCCCATGGGCGGTTCATCTTGTAGACAGATCCATTATCGGATTCAAAATGAAAGTGTATAATCGTTGATCCCGAACCATTCAAGAGAATGTCTTTCGCATCTTCATCCAGCAAACCGAACGGTATGTTTGGAGAAATTCCATAATGTTCACACACTTGTTGTAAGAGTTTTTTGTACCAACCAGGGGACATGGATTGCCGCCATGGAAGGACGCATCCATTTGCCACTGTTAACGTGTCATCAATGATGAGTTCTGGGTTGAATTGGCGTTGAATGCCAAGGCCTTGACATTCTGGACAAGCCCCTAACGGTGAGTTAAACGAAAAGACTCGGGGGGAAAGTTCGGGCATGAATGCCCCGTGTTCTGGACAAGCAAAGTCCTCTGACCAAGACACTGTCGTTCCTTCTGGGTGGTCTGGACGGGTCGTTCCTTCCGATTCGAGTGGCTTTTTGGGTCTTCGCAAACTTGTTACTGCGAGAGCGCCGCCACCAAGTCGCAACGCGTTCTCAACTGCTTCTGTCGTTCTATGACGTCGATCCTTTGAGAGAACAAAGCGATCGATTCGAACATCAATATCATGACGGAAATTTTTGTCAAGGGTAGGTGGATTTTCAAAATCCGTATCATGGCCATTTACGCGACCATTCATGTACCCCTGTTCAACAAATTGCTTGAACAATTCCGCATGCGTTCCTTTACGAGCACGGACAACCGGACTCCATACTGCAATGGTATGTTGCTCAAAGTTCCAAAGAATATCATCGACGATTTCCTGCACGGTTCGACGCGCAACTTCCTTACCACAATCTGGACAATGTGGTTTCCCAATTCGCGCCCAGAGTAGACGAAGATAGTCTTGGATTTCTGTCACCGTTGCAACGGTTGAACGTGGATTGTGCGATCCCTGTTTTTGATCGATAGAAATGGCCGGTGAAAGGCCTTCGATACCGTCACAATCAGCTTTTTTCATCTGTCCTATGAATTGGCGCGCATAAGAGGACAGGGATTCGACATATCGCCGTTGGCCTTCAGCGTACAGTGTATCAAATGCCAAACTGGATTTACCGGAACCTGAGACACCTGAAATGACAACAAATTGTCCGCGCGGTAATCGAACATCAATATCTTGGAGATTGTGTGTTCGCGCTCCGCGAACCGTAATCCAGTTCTGATTCTTTGCCATTTGAACAATTCTACCGTAACGTCAAGGGTTCTTCAATTCGTGCCTCCAAGCAGGGTTAAATTTTGACTCGAAACGAACAGGGTCATCGGTTTGAGGGTGAAGAAACTCCAAAGCTACTGCGTGAAGGCAAATTCGTCCAAAAGGATTCATCTCGGCTCCATGAGTTTTGTCACCAACCACTGGATGTCCACTTTTTGCCATAGCGACCCGAATTTGATGACGGCGGCCTGTTTCAATCACGATATCGAGTAGTGTACGCTCCTCATTTTTTGCAAGGACATCCCAAGTCGTGATTGCTCGTTTGCTGTCTTTTGTTGGCTTTTCAGATACATGAATTCTCAAAGTTTTGTCTTCGATGAGATGATGATCCGCACGACCGGGATGAGCAATTCCCTCGACGAGAGCAACATAGTGCCGGTGGACAAGACGTTCAGAAAATTGGTCTTGTAGATACTGTTTTGCAGTTTCTGACTTCGCTAAAACCATGATGCCGGACGTGGCTTTATCCAATCGATGAACAATAAAACACCAGCCACCTTTCTTGTTGGTTCGGCAGTATTCGACACATCGGCTGTGCAGTGTATCGGTTTCAAGACGATCGGTCGCAACAGAAAGTAAGCCTGCTGGTTTTTCGACGACAAGAATGGTATCATCTTCAAAGAGAATGGTAATGTTATGTGCTTGCGCATTGATTTTTTGTTCTTCTTCGATTGAAATTTTTTGTTTCGGTAGAATTTCTACGATTTGTCCTGCAGTCACAGGTTCTTTGGCCCGATGGATAATGGTTTCATCAACCGAAATACGTTGGTTTGTAAGCATTTTTCTGAGAACGTTTGTGCTCGAATTTGGTTGCATCGTTTTGATGAATTCAAGCAGTGTGGTGTCCTCAGTTACTGTCTTTTTCATACCAATCACTCACAAGAGAAGAACCTCGATTAATTCTCCAACTTCGCCTGATTGTCCGGGTTGCAAAAGTGTTAGAGCATCAGCTGAAGAGAGACTGTCGATGTTGCCAGAGCCTTGATGTTTCGGTTGATCTGCGACAAACCCGTCTGAGGTTGATACAAGCGTTACCCGTCGTAAGGTCAAGCAATCTTTTGTTGAACGAACCTTTGTTCTGAGGCGTGCATGAACGATCCGGTCTGAAGGATAAGGCGTTCCAAATGAACCCCGGAGATAAGGAACAACGAGCATTCGAAAAACAACATGGCTACTTACTGGGTTTCCAGGAAGTCCAAACATTGGTGTATTGTTCCAATGACCGAAGAGAGGTGGAGAACCCGGACGAATCTTGACTCTCCAGAAAACAAGTTCGCCTTCTGTCTCCATTAATTTTCGAACAAAATCCCACTCCCCCATCGAAACTCCACCAGAAGTGATGAAGAGGTCACATTCTTCTGCTGCGATATCGAATTGGTTTCGTAATGCATCCATTGAGTCGTGAACCGCAGGGTATCGTATTGGGATGTGCCCAAGCATCTTCACAAGTCCAGAAATTCCGTAGGAATTTGATTCGTATATTTCACCGTAATTCAAATCTTCACCGGGTGACTTGAGTTCATCTCCAGTTGAGATGATGCCTATTTTCAATCGTTTCATTACGGGTATCGTAGCGTAACCCATGGTGGCACACATGGAGATCGATTGGGGGGTAAGATACGTTCCTTTTTTCAGTCCAACCTCTTCCTTTGCGATGTTTTCTCCACATTTTCGAATAAAGTGTGGTTTTGAAGGTTCATTCAGCGTCACAGAATCTCCGTCGATTGAGCATGCTTCAATTGGTACAATAGCATCTGCGCCTTTCGGTAATGGTGCACCTGTCATAATTCGGATTGCTTGTCCAGAACTGAGTGTGAGGTTCTCGTCCCCTGCTGCTGCTTGGGATGTTGCGACGATTTCAAGCGTTGAAGGGGCTGTTTTTGTATCCTGGAATTGAACTGCAAAGCCGTCCATTGCTGAATTATCAAAGGGTGGGTCGTTCACTTTTGAAGAAAGATCTGTGGCAAGAATGCGTTGATGAGCGTCATCAATACCAACGTTCTCAGTGGATACTGCGATTTTATGATTCAGTGCAAGAGATACGGCCTCTTGAAGAGGTAAAAAATACGGGACTTCTTTCATTTTCTCACTTCTTTAACCAGTGGCTCTCTTCGCCAAACTCAAAGGTTTGTGTTGCTTCGCCATGATGTGGTTGATTCTACGAACCTTTTGGATGTGGTCATTCGAACCCTGTTAACAAGTGGTTCGGCGACGTTAATCGCTGGGGTACTTGGGATTGGTTTTGCTCTTATTCTCGCAAATGTAAGTTGGAAAGTGAAACCATTTCTTCGCGCAGTCACCCAAGCATTGTACGGTCTACCTCCAGTCGTAGTAGGAATCGTTGTCTACATTGCGCTGAGCAAAGATGGAGTTTTTGGCTCGCTCAATTGGTTGTTTACAATTCAAGGAATGGTTGTCGCGCAGACAATTTTGATTTTTCCACTCATTTTTGGCATTTCATGGGCTGCATTGGAACGCGTCTCTTCGGAAAAAAGGGATGTGTTTCGAGTCATGAATGCCGGTCCCAAACAGCGAATTTTGCTTGAAATGTACTGTGCTCGAAGAGGCATAACAAATGCAGTTCTTCTAGGATTTGGACGTGCAATTGCAGAGGTTGGGGCCGTTATGATGGTTGGAGGAAATATTGCAGGGAAAACAAGAGTGTTGACCACCAGTGTGGTTCTTGAAACAAGTGTTGGCCATCTCGATGTTGCTCTGCAGATTGGTTTTGTATTGCTTCTCATTTCATTGATCACAGCCTTTGCACTTCAATTCCTTCAAGTCTTCAGATTTTTCGAACAGAAATCATTTGGAGAGGAAGACGGTCTTATGTCTTCATTTGATGATTTTATAGCAAGTTGGGAGAATATCAGTGTGAGCAAAGATGACACCAAAATTCTTGATCAATGTTCGATATCTGTTTCAAGTAACGAAATTGTTGCATTGATGGGAGAGTCCGGATCTGGAAAATCAACACTCCTGAGGGCTCTGGTGGGGCTGGAAGATTATGAATCCGAATACACTGATAATTTAGCATATGTAGCACAAAATCCGATGATGGTTATGGATACCATTGCAATGGAGCTTGGTTTGTGCTCTCGCTTACACAGCGATTTGCCAAATGCTGGATTTTACTTCGCATCCCTTTGTGGTTTTGAAGAGAAGGGGGGGCAGCGCACTGAGACGCTTTCGGGGGGTGAAACTCAACGCCTGGCATTTTTACGAGCTCTGTCCATGAACAGAAAAATTCTGATTCTTGATGAGGTTACTTCTGAACTCGATGGTACATCCATCGAGCGAATTGAACAGGAAATTCTGTCATTCAAGAGCCGCGGAGGAAGTGTAATTTTTGCAACACACAATCCATTTCAGGCTCAACGGTTGGCAGACCGAATACTCTACATTCATGATGGGAAACTAATCGATGAGAACCACGCAATTGCGGAACAAATTCGAGACGGGTCGATGATAGGTTAGTCCACTGGTTGGCCGCTGTGGAATAGGGTTTGATTGTTTACGGTATAATTGTCAATTTCTTCGGCCGAGGATAGCAAAAAACTTCTCAATTCTAAAGTCGCATCATTCTGCTCATTCTCGATAAGAAGAATGGAATATGGATTTACAAACAGCGTTTCATTAAATTCATGCATAAACAAATTCGTATTTTCTTGACGATAGAGTGCTGTTCCTCGATCGGATAAAGTCCAACATTCAAGTTCATTGGAAATCGTTATCGCAGCACCCATTCCTTGTCCAATTGATTGATATCCGTCCCAAACAGGATGGAACCCTAAAGAATCATCCACAAACTCAAAACTTGAATTGTTTGAGAAATCTCTCCATAATGCTTGTTCTTTTTGATGTGTACCTGAGTCGTCACCGCGCGATACAAAACATTGATTTTGTGCAATAATCGAGTGAAGTGTCTCAAATAAATTACTTGACGGCTCCTTAGGCCCCAGAAGGACAAAGTAATTCCAAGCAAATGTTGTACGGTTGTTTGCAAATCCATCCTCAATAAATTGCATCTCGCGCTCGGGATCATGTGTAATGAGAACGTCAACATCGTTGTTCTTGGCAAGGGTCATCGCAGCACCAGAACCAACTGCGATGACATCAACATGGATGCCTGTTTGTTCCGTGAAATCCGGTAAAAGTTCTGAGAGAAGTCCAGAATCTCGTAACGATGTTGTGGTTGCAAGCCGTATTGTTGTTGATTCAGATTCATCCGCAACTTGCAAACAGCCCTGAAGCGATGGGAGGAGCAATAAGAAAATGACAAGAATCCGTCGGTTCATTTCAATCGAATGACATAATATTGCCACATTCAGGATATGTACATGTCACTGAATATCTTGCTCGTTTTGGTTTGCGAATCTTTAGTCTCGAACCGCACATATCACACTGAATTGTGATTGTCTCCGGCTCTTGTTTTTTCGGTGCATCCTCAAGTGTTCGGCCAACATCGGTCGACCATCCTAAAGAATCGGTATAGGAATCTGCCTTCTTGATCTTACTTTGACGGAGTGAGAGTCTTAGCTTTCGTTTCCTTCGTGGGCGTCTCTTACCACCTGGTGCTTTTGCCGCCATGCTATCGACTATCGCTTTAGGTTGATGTATTCAACCCCTTCGGCGTATTGAATCAATCCAAAATACCTGAAATTCCATTTTCTGGAACATGAACGTTATGCCCCTTGGATTCCAGTGCTTCTGCGAGTGGAGGACGGGCCATGTTTGGATCCGAGTGATAGATGACGACATCCTCTGCTTGGCAGTCCTCAGCGAATTGAACAATTTCTTGATGTCCTGCATGGGTTGAAAAGGAGTATTGGTCGACATCAAGTTCAATGTTTGACAGCTTACCAAAGATGGGTACACGACCTTCTTCGAGCAGTCTTCGACCTCCTGTATTTCGAGCTTGGTAGCCTGTAAGTAAAATTGCATTTTTTCTATCATGGCGTAATCGATTAAGGTACCAAATCGACGGACCACCTTCCAGCATGCCCGATGTTGAAACAATAACGTCTGCATCGAGAGCCTTTTTACGATCTGATTTACTTGAAACACGGCGACACCATCTCCAAGCTGATTCAAGAGCTGTTGGATCTCGCAACGTTTCGGGGTGTTCCATTTGCAATTTAGCCACGCGCTTGCCCATACCGTCAACATGAACATCCAATTCTGGGAGGTGTTTGTGTAAAAGCATGACAACATCCTGTGTCCGCCCATTTGCAAATGCCGGAATCAGTGCAGTTCCACCACGATCAACAACTTCTACGACTCGTTCAATGAATCGCTCGTTCTCTTCCTGTTTTGGTGGATGATCACGACCACCATACGTCCCTTCAACAAAAAGGACGTCTGTCTTAACGGGTTTTGCACCCTTTGTAAGTTGTGAATCTCTCGTATCAAAATCCCCAGAGAATAACACAGACTTGCTCGGAGTTTCGACATGAAGCATAGCTGCACCTGGAATGTGGCCGGCGCCATGAAGTTCGAGTTTCCAATTATCCTGTCTCCAGGATTTGTTGAACTTGTGTGTTTTCCATGCTGACAACGCAAGATCAATATCTCGTTTATCCCAAGGAAGAGGATATCTTTCAATTGATGAAACCTTGTGGCAATCATACCACATCATTTCCGAAATCGCTGCAGTTAACTCTGTACCATGAAGTGTCGAATTGTGGTTTGATGCAAGCCATGGTACCATCCCAAGGTGATCAATATGGGAATGTGTAATGATTGCATGAGCGACATGTGGCGCTTCGTTAGGATAACGGGGTGGTTTCGTCGGAGCGATACCATAATCAAGAAGAAGACGATTTGAGGATGGATCTTCGAGCACAATTCCAACATTGCCTACTTCGTTACCACCACCGAGATAATGATACCGTAGTCCACGTTCTGGAGGGGTTTGTGGGTAGCCAGATGTTCGACCTGGTGCATAGACGACCATAACTCAACGAATGAATTGTTATGAATGAACTTGTGGGTGACACCCCTAGGTTTCCAGTGGAATCTGTTTGAGAGTCGAGACAATATATTTTCAGTGAGATTCTACAATAACAATATACACTATACGCGAAATAATACGATTGTACTTTGTTGATTTATATCTATTATTTTCTTTGTTGATCTTTTGTCAAGCATCAGAGTAACTCCAGTGGAAATTAAGGGGTAGGGATATGAATCTTCTTTGTAACAAGTGAAATCGAAAGGTTCTTTCTCTTGGACATAAATCTCTACAAAATTATTTCAAAATCATGGAAGATGAAATATGACAGTGTCCACTGGAGCAAACATGCCACAACCATTCTTTGTTGTTGACGAAGATCTGTGCTATGGTTGTGGTGCGTGTATTGGCTTATGTCCAACAAGTGCGTTGTCAATGAAAGGTCTTCTTGCTCTTGTAGAACAGTCGAGTTGCACATATTGTGAACTATGCATCCCAAGCTGTCCCGTGGATGCTCTCTTTATTGAATCGAGATGAAAGCATGAAGATTCTCATTGTTGGTGCAGGTCTTGTAGGTTATGGGTATGCTTATTCAGCTCTTAACAAAGGTTATGAAGTCCATATCGCAGACCATTCAATAGAATTCGGTTTACCAAATGTGTGGCCAAGTATTCTTTATGATCGCAAATCGATTCCACTTTCCTTTACAACCGATCAAGGATTTGAAGGTACAGATTCTTCATTTCGACATGAATGGATTATGAAAGGAATGAGCATTGAGTTGGCAAAACTTGGCGCAGAATTTTTTCACCGAACTCGAGTTTTATCATCTCGGAAATCAGAAGATGGAATGTACTCCATAGATTTCAAAGGAGCCGGTCAGAAAACGGGTATGTTCGAATACAACAGAGTTATCGATACAACACAAGATACCTGGATACCTTGGGCAACCTCACACGTCCTTTCAGACGTATCCGTGCGGTACGATGTTGAACGAAGGGAAGCAACAGGATATGTTCATCTTCAATCACACATGAATGAATTTAACGATGCAATTTACCAAATTCATCGACAAGATGGGCTATCTGAGTCGTGGTATTCGGGAAAACATACATCAACAAATCGAAAAGTGATTGAGATTATTTCAACAATGCTGCCAACAAATCACTCTTTGTGGGATTGTAGTCAACGTTTCCAACTAGGTATAGATTTGGAGAGTGGAACAAAATGAGAACAAAAAAACTCTATCTCGAATCAATTGAAGCAGCGTATATTGATGAATTTGCAGCAGAGGTTGTTGCAATTGAAGAAAACAAAATAGTTCTTGATCAAACGCTGTTCTACCCACTTGGAGGTGGGCAGAATTGGGATCTTGGCACACTTGTTGGGCCAAATGGTGAAATGAATGTCGTCGAAGTTCGTGGGAGAGATGCTATTCATCATACAGTTGAAGACGCATTTGATCTTCAAATCGGCGATGAAGTTCGTGGAACAATCGACTTTGAACGACGTTATGCACACATGAGAATGCATACGGCGCAACATCTTGTGAGTGGGATAGCCTATGAGATGTTTGACGGAGTTCGAACGGTTGGAAATCAAATCCATACAGAAAAGTCTCGAATTGATTTCAAACCAATTCAATTTACTGAAGAGATGCTATTGGAACTCCAAGATGCTGTAAATGAACAGATACAGCATGGTTTGGAGGTTAGTGATTCTGAAATGACGCGAGACCAAATCAATTCAATTATGCCAGAAGAAAGGACAAACATGGACCTCATACCTTCATTTATCAACGATCTACGTGTAATTACAATAGGAGATAAACAAGACCTTTGCCCGTGTGCTGGAACGCACGTACGTAATATTTCGGAAATCAAGGGCATCGAGTTTATTGGAAAAAAATCGAAGGGGAAAGGGACACAACGAGTTACGTACCAACTTCGTGGTTAATTATCCCAATAAGTTTAATCATAATCGTTTTTTGAAAGATGTAAAATTAATCTTCATCTTCAAGTAAATCGAGAACATCAGAAACTGCCGAATCCCAAACCATTTTCTTTGTTTTCTTCTGGTGTAATTCTTCATTTTCAAGGATCTCAAGTATTCCATCATCGACACCGACATTTCCTGCTTTAATGTTGGTCCGCGTAACCATTTCAACATCTTCTCCTGCACGATCCGAACGGTCAACTGGTGCAATATCCTTACTTGGAATGGTTCGTCCTGCGTGATAATGGTCACGATCAAAGTCTTTTTCGCTCCAGGTGTCGGTACCGATTTTTCTTGCCACTTCCGGTTCAGGAGGCTTGTCTTTCCATTGATTCTTGTTTGCGATATTTTGGATGATTGATTGTTTTTCGACGCTCTTTTGAAGTTCAAAAATCTCCAAAACATCCTGTCCTGATCGTTCCTTTTCCTTTGGTGCGTATTGACTTGCTCGATGTTGTTGTTCGTCCAACCATGGGCCGTGAATAGGGTCAGTATCATGGCGATGAGGAGCGACAGACATAGCTAGCAACTCCTTCGCGAATTGATAGAATGCGTCTTCAGGAGGTGCTTTAGCCATTTCATCGCGAATTCGTTTGTGAGAAGCAATGCATTTCTGGCATCTTGAACTCCCGACTTCGTCTGGCTCATCGCACCACAGGCAACATGCCTGGAATCCCATGTCCTTCATTGCTCGCCTAGGCATTGACATGGTGCTCAACGAACCCTAGTTGTTCAAACACATGAACTCTCGCACATCGCGAGCGAGGATTGAAAGAAGACAACGAATTGAGAAGAGCATGGTTCGAGACTCACGTGCGGATATTCTCGAACCGAGTCCATTTTATGGAACACAACAAAAAATCCATCGCGTTCATGCAGGACAACAATCGCAATCAAGTTCTCCAATCAATAATTTCTTTCGCGTCATGACACAGACTCAACCTAAACTCCACAAGGGTGGAATTTGGCATTTCAGTGAAGAAGAGAAGAAACATTTGTTGTATGCAACTGCAGCTTTCACACTTGCCCTTGGTTTTATGGCTGCAGGTGGACTTGGTGGACTTTCAATCAACGGGCCATCAACATGGATACTTCAAATTCTTTTATCGATGCCAATTATGCTGATTGCAGTTGGTCCTGCATTCGTTCTCCATGAAATTGGACACAAAATTGTCGCAAAAAAGAATGGTTGTTGGGCAGAATTCCGAGCCGATCCCAAAGGCTTACAATTTGGCGTTCTTATTTCTCTCTTTCTTGGTGTCCTTTTCATGGCTCCTGGTGCAGTGATGGTTGCAGGTCTTGTAACACGTCGGCAAAACGGGCATATCGCTGTTGCAGGGCCGTTGGTAAATCTTGGATTGTTTGTGATTGGTATTCCATTGGGTGCCCTGCTGTTTATGTTAACGAATGCACAAGACTACAGCACGATGGGTTATTTGCAAGATGGGGCACTTATTTGGCAATCAATGGTCTATGACATTGTTCTTTACTGGATTGGTGCAAATCTCATTCTTGGTCTGTTTAACATGATCCCATTGGGTCCGCTTGATGGTGTGAAAGTTAAGGATTGGAACAACGGTGTTTGGTGGGGTGTCTTTCTAATATTCCTATCACCAATAATCATCTATTTGACGACACCGTATTCGCCAATGACGCTTGTCATTTGGCTCTCGAATCTCGTTTAATCAAAGACCGTGGATTTCCTTGGACTTATCGTGACTCCAGTGGTAACACAATCGGAGGAGGTTGAGATAGTGTCCCTGGCCGTCTTTGACCATCTTCTCGTGAAGCGGCTCATTGGTCATGAACATGTCACCCCAAACGTTGGCAGATGTACCCTTCTTGCCCTTTGGCAGGTCAAAGACTTCGTTTGTTGTTGGTTCCAACAAGTTCTTCCAAACAATTGCTGGATTGACAGCCATCGTTACTTCCACGATGATTTCGTCCTCGTTGAGGCCAGTTCCTGTCTGCCAGGATTCTTCTCCCATATCAGCAAGGAATGGGAGACATAGATCGATGATGGAGAGTCCAGTCATTGGGTCAGCACCGGTCATTTGACCGTAAGCTTCTCGCATTCGTCCACGGTCAGCGCCACGAGCACCCGTGATCATGCGTAGCTTGTCGATAGATGTTGGAACGAGGAATCGAATGTCCGTGTAGTAGACAAGCGCCTGTTCACTGCTGCCTGCAGGTGCAAAGATGTGTGAGAACGGCTGTGCACCACTGCTTTCACCAAGCATGTCCATCGGGAACAATGTCTTGAGTGCGTTCGTTGCAACGGATTGGACAACGCGTCGAATCAATCGCTCTGGAGCGGCTGAAACGTCGTTAAACGATTCCATGTATTCATCGAGGTTGAGAATATCGTATCCACGAACAGCGAGGATTGAATGGACGTTTGGACCAAGGATCTTGTCACCCTCAATCATTGCCTGACTAATCCAGCGAGCACCCTTAGCGAAATCGCTTGCAGTAACGAGATCAGCATATGCCTTGTATCGACGAGCAACACGGTTCATGAAGTCCGCTTGGTCGAGCTTGGTGAAGACCGTAGCAGCGTAGTTTGACTTCAGTGCGTGGTCGGCTACCTGACTTGCGTTGACACACGTTAAGAGATTTCCTTGGTCGTGAGGGTAGAGCAACAATCGTCGACGCTTGGCAGCGCCACCAAGTGAGCCAACCTTCGGATCGGTCAAGATGTAGCCGAGACAAGCAGTGACTTCGAACAGACGAGCGTATTTGTCTTCATCGCTTGCGTTTTTGATCCACTCGTCAAGACCTGGCTCGACACAGTGGAATTCAAGTGGGACCATTTCGGAACCTGCACCGAACATCTGTCGAACAGTCGAAGAGGACATCATACCCATCATGGTGTACAATGACGTTTTTCCAGTGGTGAGGAAGACGTCAGTGATTCCTTCTTCACCGAAGGAGATACGTCGGTCTGGCAGGTTCACCAAGAGATTGAATGCAGTAGCAGTATCTCGGTTTCCATCAACAGCGGGATGAATCCATGTCGTTGGTTTGGTCATGAGGTAACCACTTGCATCCTTTCCAAATCCAGCAGGGGAGTATCGAATCCACCCGAGTCGGTTGTTGAACGCAACACCACGGTGCATCAATGAAGGGTAGTAGACCTTGTCTTGTGGGTCTGAATCTGGTACAACACCTCGGTGTCCGAGACCCCATAGGATTGGTTCCCACTCAGCAACACCATCTTCATCGCCACCATCACCTAGGAATGGATGGCCACTTGAGACGGTTTCACCAGTGAGCATGGAACCACCCAATCGCTCTTCATCGCCTGTTGAACAGAAGAAGAACGTCTGTGTGGTGACGAGTTGCTTTGGCGTCCACATGTTCGCATTGACGACTGTCTTTTGCTTAAGGAAGTCCGAGAGTGTGCTGATTCGACGTTCAAACTTGAATCGCTCAGATTCAATCCACGTGGAACCGAAGAAGAGGTTAGTGTTGAGTAACTTTGGACGACCAGGTCCGATGTAACGTGAACGAGGATCTCCCTTTGTGTCATCCGTTTCATGAATAGGTTCCCACGGTCCTTGTGTTGGAATGTACTTGAGGAATTCTTCGTGATCAAAAGGCATCTTTTGTGCTTCTTTGACGGCGTCTTCGACTTTATCCATCAACTGGACATAAGTTTCAGTTGGTGTAATTCGTCCACTTTCTTTGAATTGCTTATGCGATACTGCTCGATGTTCCCACATTCTTCTTCACCTCAAAACTTCTTTTTCTTGATAGGAATTTTTTCCTCTTCTTTAGGAGCTTCTTCTTCAGGAGTCTCCTCGGCTTCGTCTTCAACGACTTGGTCTTCCTCTTCAAGGCTATCCCCATCACCAGTTGAATTCTCTTCCACGATTTCGTCTTCAGAAATTTCTTGTTCTTCCTCTGATTCTTCTTCATCTTCACCATCATCGGATTCGATATCTTCCATCATGATGTCCACAACTTCGTCGATTTCTTCGTCTTCTTCAGGTTCAGATTCAGCAACAGTTTCTGATTCTTCTCGCGGAATGAGGAGCTGCAAAACGAGACCAAAAGTTCCGGCTACTGCGCCAAGTCCGATAATTGCTCCGTTATTGGTTCGTTGTGTATCATCAGGATCGCTGTTTGTTTCTACACCGGTGACGGGCGGAATCTCATTACCAGTGACGTTTGTCACGATTTCGACAGCAGCCCATGCTGCAAAAACGAGCATGATAATTGACAATAGATTTGCGGTCGAGGCATTCGTTTTGACCCAATTTGCAAAGGGCGTCTGACCATCTTCCATACTCGTGCCTCGCGACGTTTGCATATAACTTGTGTGCCTTTAATAAAGAAAAATGAATCAATCACTCATCCAAGTAAGCGTTCTTTACAGGGGTCTCATCAAGGTGGAAGAAAGAATACGTCGCCCACCATGTAATGGTATCCAATGCATCGACAAGGTTGCTTGTCCCACTTCGCTCTTCACCGTAATCTTTGCCTGTTGTATCCATCCAGTCAATCATTTCGTCAAGCGTGTCGCATGTTTGGTGGTAGCACCAATAACCGTCAACAAGTCCACCAAAGCCCATTGTTACGGTGCCAAGATTGTCTTGGAATGTAGCGTGGTCGGAACGTGCGGTCGTATCTTCATACACAATAATCTCGGGACGATCTTTTGCAAGCCAATCGTCAACCTTCCATGTTTCAGCATCGTATCCTTCACCAAGGAGTGGAGACATCTGCTCTTCAACACCGATGGCATCGGAGCCAATCCACATCGCTAGGCCAACCATACCCGGCTGATTCATGACATCATGTTCGAGACTTGGTCCGATGTAAACACGCATTGGCCATACTTCGTCATCTTTCGGATAACCATCAGGATCGATTTCTGGATTTGGATCGCAACCACCGTCAGGACCGTGATTACCTCCACAAGGAGCTCCTCCACCACCCGGCCAATTCACACCAGCCATATCGAGATTGACGTAATTAGTCACTTCCACATTTGGATTCTCATTCTTAACCCATTCATCGGTCCAGAAGTCACTTCCACGCTTACCACCTTCTTCACCAGACCACAGGCAGAATACCATGGTGTTTCGAGTACTGTAGCCAGCCATTGCTTCAGCAACGGTCAACACCATACTTGTCCCAGCAGTGTTGTCGTAAGCGCCGACACGTGTACCGTAAGTACGGCCGAAGATATGTGGGTCAAGTGCAACAGCGTTCACAGGCGGAGCGATATCAAAGTGAGCACCGAAAACCATCCACTTGTCTCGGTCCACTTCACCCCATCGGTAGCCACAGATGTTGTAAGCTTCTGGATTCTGGGAACCTGTCATAACCGAATCGTAGACAAATCGTTGTGTGATCACTTCAAGACCAAAATTTTCCAAGGTTTGGATGAGATGCAATGCAGCATCTTCGTAAGCGGCATTACCTTGTCCAGCCCAACGGTCCAGATAACCAAGAGCACCATCGACCACATCGGTTGGATCTGCAGTTTGATCGCTCAAACTCGATAGATAATTGAACGTCGTCCTGCCGTTCACAACACCAGTTGAGTGCCGTCCACCATCAGCTTCAGAGTACGCAGGCGCAGCTGGACGTTCGACTGAAAGGAGCACAGGCGTCACTCCACCACCATTTGAATTGGATGTCTGGACCGTGTTTAGACTACCATTTTCACCAATCACTCGTGAGATGCCTTGGGAATTTTCGCCATCATAACCCCCTCGCTCCCACCACGTTTTCCACGATTCGTTGAGTTCACGGATTGGCCAGTTTTCCCGCCCGTAATCACCGAGCAAAACAACAGCTGTATCGGTTCGAGGTGGTGCAAGGACGGTGAGCAAGGCGTTCTCGCCTGCTTTGAGATCGACCACGGTTGAATTTTGAACAAAGCCTGTGTCAGGATTCAACATCAAGTACGGAACAAAGGCTGAGAGATCACGATCTGCAGATATTGTGAGACCTTGGAAGATTCCACCAATGAGCGTTTCAGGTGTTATGGTAACGTCATTTTCACCAATTTGCCCGTTATCGTCTCCTTCTCCAAAGCAACCAGAGAGTGGAGCGAGCATCATGATGCACACGAGACCGAGTGCCCGACGTGCATCTCTCCCCATAATTCAACGCAAACCGTCTCTCTATCTCAATTCTTTGTTCCAGGTGATGACACTTGAATCATGGTCGAACGGCATTGTTCGGCAGTTGATTGAAGAAGAAGGTTGGTGGGTTGGCTTTTATTTCGTTATCTTCATCTTCATGACGACATTCACATTCCTCAACATGTTTGTTGCTATCTTCACAAATACCGTTGTTGCATTGGAAGCTGACTCTGAGGAAGGTATCAACAGTGAAGTTCGCAAGATACAATCCCAACTTGATGTTCTGGTTGATGAAATTAAGCAGTTGCGAGCAGGGCTCGAAGAAGAGTGATTACCACTCTGAATCGAAAATGGCACTCTCGTCTTTGAACGATTTGAATTCAAGATGATTTCCTGCAGGATCGACAATGAACATGGTTGCTTGTGATCCGGGCTGATCTTCGTATCGAGTGTATGGGCCGATAACAAATTCAACACCGTTTTTGGCAAGTTTGTCTTTGAGCTGATGCCAATCGTTCCATTCCATAACGAGGCCGAAATGCATCGCGGGGACTTGCTTTCCATCAACTAGATTTGTGGTTAATTCAGGCATATTTGGTACCAAGTGTGCAACGATTTGATGGCCGAAGAACTTGAACACACACGATTCTTCTTTCTCTCGACCTGTTGTACAACCGAGAACGTTGACGTAGAATTGCTTTGCTTTTTCTAAATCATTAACAGGAAAGGCGAGATGGAAAGGACGGAGTTTCTTTGGTGGAGAATAATCGGTACCACAACTCCGACAGACGTCGTTTTCGTCCCAATCGCATTGCCGAATGCAACCTGCCAACCCATCACTTCCATTTGACTGAGCAGCCAATGGAATCTGTGGATTGAACCACTGGTGTCGATCCAGCAAGCATAGCATCGATGGCATCCTTCAACTCACTGGTCGTCACTTTTGTAGGGTCTCGAGGGCTATCATCCATGCGTCCATGGTACGTGACGACTCCATTTGCGTCGAGCAAGAAAAATTCGGGTGTTCGCTGAGCTCCCCAAGCGGTTGCAACGTCTTGTGTACTATCATGGAGGTATGCGTACGGCATCCCTTTATCCGCCCTTTTGACCATGTTCTCAAAAGAGTCGACAGGATAATTGTCTGGGTCGTTTGAATTGATTCCGACAAATCCGATGCCGTTGACGTTACAATATTCTGCCATGTTGTTCATTCTGTCGATGCTGGCGATTACGTATGGGCAATGATTGCATTCGAATACAACGACGCAACCATTTGATTTCATTGAGGAACTCAAAGAAGCGAGTTCTCCTCCGATGGATGCGTTTGCATTTTTTAGATTGAATTTAGGAGCCGTGTTGCCAATCTGGAGGGGCATACTTACGCCTCACTGAAGTTATTGATATGTGTTCGCTTATGTTCATGTGGTAGCGAGTTGCTGTTCGCATTGCTTCAAACGATGCCGAGCAATTGGGTGATTGGGCTCCAAAGCAAGTACGCCTCTCCACGCAGCCATGGCTTGGTCGACATTGTTCATCGCGTGATAAATAGCGGCTGCTTGCAAGCGCGCATTGATGTTGCTACCATCTGCTCGAATGGCAGCCTCAAAATCACTGAGTGCCGCTTCGTGTTTTTCCCACGCAGAGTACAACATACCTCGCTGATGCCAAGCATCAGCATAGTCCGGGGCAAGACGAAGTGCTTCGTTAATCGGACCTTCAGCCCGCTCGGGACGGTCTAATGCGAGGTAGCATGCTCCGAGTTTTGTTAACGCTTGATAGTGATGCGGAGCTTCCTCAAGCACCGATAGGAAACCTTCCTTCGCTTCACTCCATTCACCTAAACGAGATTGAGCGTCGGCTCGTGCAAACACTGCAACAGCAAGCTTCGGAGCAAGCGAAAGTAGGATATCAGCATCTTCCTTTGCTTCTACGGCTTTGTCGAGTGCAAGGTAGCAACTGATTCGATTAAGCCGTGCTCGAATGTGTTTTGGATTTTCATTTAACGTATCAGAATACATAGCAATGGCCCGTTCAGGGTCGCCCGATCGAATAGCGATGTTTCCACGAACGTATGCAATCGTCGGCCCCTTGCCTTGTATCTCAGCGGCGTCAATGTATCGTGTAGCTGCATGGATGTCGTCGAAATCAATAGCCAACAGAGCAGCTTCGATTGAACAAGATGAATCTGTATCACCCAGCAAACGGCGAGCCCGGGTCAGTGAAACACTCGCCTCTTCGAGATCTTTCATTAGGCGTTGTGTGCGAGCTAATCCAAGCCAAGCAACACCGAGTTCCCGGTCGAGATTGAGTGCTGCCTCGAAGGACTTGATAGCAGAACTGAGAAGCAGTTCATCGGTGGTTCCCGTTCCATCTCGTAATCGATCTGCTTTTGCCAAATGCAGCCGACCTTCAACGATGTGAAGTTCTGGATGGTCAATCTTTGGAGGTGTCCCATCAAGCAATGCTTGAGCGACCTCAATCCGTCCTTCAGATAATCGTCGGGAAGCCACCGTGCTACGCAGTTCTGCATCGAGCGGAAATTTCTCAATTGCTTTCTCAAGGGATGTTTCGGCAGCCATAATATCTCCGCTTTCTGCAAGAAGATCAGCCTTGAGAACGATAAGTTCCGCACCTCCACAGTCCAATGCAACAGCATGTGTTGCTGCCTTTAGAGCATCTTTTTCTCGTCCCTGCTTAACACTGAGTAACTTTGCTCGTAATGCCCAAGCGTCACCGATTTGACGGTCCAAATTCAAACAACTATCCACAGCTTCAAGTGCCCGTTCAGATTCTTCTTCCTCATACAATAATTGAGCATATTGGAGCCAATAATCTGGCTTTTTGTTATCTTCTGCCAACGCCTGTTCAATCGCATCAATGGCTTCATTTGCCGATCCTGCGCGATGACGAAGTCCTGCGAGTAGTGAGCGATCAGCCGGCGTGTCCAGTCCCAACGCTTCCAAACGGAGGACGTCCTTCTCTGCGTTTCCATCACCCTGTTGAACAAGAATATGCGCGTGCGTACGCAACAACTCAGGGTTGTCTGGGTCAAGTTGCAATTGCGATTCTAGCCAGTGGAGTCTTAGTACACCATCTCCTTTCAGTATTGCAACCTTTTCTAATCCCCTCAATACAACTACATTTCCTGGTAGAGCCTGATGGGCAACACCCAATGCATTCTCAGCCCACGATAGGTTCTGAAGAGAAAGGGCGCACAAACCAACTTGCAAGGCCTGCCGTCCATCAAGATCAAGAGCACGCACATTTACCGAATTTTGATAAAAAACAGTAAAGAGCCTTTTCGCCATTTCGGATTGCATTGGTGACAGTTGTACATCCATATCGTTGAGCGGTACTGATGAACAAACAGCCTCAATAGCATGATGCGCTAATTCCGGCGAGAATTGTCCATTTTCGAGTGTTTCAATCGCTTGATAGGCTCGAATTCCATGATTCACATCTGGATGCGTTGCACGTACAGCGTTGAGAAGTGAATCGTATTCCTCGATTTTGTTTTGCAATGAAATCAACGTCTCAGTTGTTTGTTTGGCATGAGCGCCTTGTGACTCAGAGAGGACGAGTGTTCGATCTGAAACCCTCTGCAAAGCCGCTTTTGCGTGATACAGGTTCCAAGAGAGGGCAAAACCTGCACCGATTGAAAGTCCAATGATAATGAAGGAAATTGGTTCCATTGCTTGTTTAGTTGTCCAAGTGCCTTTATGTTCTGCGGTCTTGGTGAACCTATTGACCCCTATTTCCAGACCCTTTGGTGAAACCCAAACAGGTCTATTTTTTGAGAAAATTGCTGGATTTTCGGCTCACATTGAAAACCTATGTGAAAATATGCGTTTTTTGAGGAGAGGGCATGAGTAGTGATGGCGTCTCCGAAGAACGAGTAAACATAGAACCGTACATTGAGCGATGGAAAGAATCCGGTCTCGGCGAATTAATGTTTGAAAATCTAAACATAAACTCAGTTTCAGACTTGGAGCGTCTACAAGCAACCGTCGAATCAATAATTTCCCTCATCCAAAGACTCCAGCCTTTCATTGCTTCAGAGAAAATCCAACAAATGCGCCATGATTTGAACGAAATCAAGAATCTTGAAGATGTCAGTCACCAATTCCATGCTTGGACATCCACTCACGCTCCATGGGAGGAAGGTTACTTCCGATACTACCAAAATTGGTCAGAGCAGAACGAAACGAGGGCACAGTATTGGAACATCATTGCCATATGTGCAACGCTTGATGAATCGAGTTGGCCATCGTTGAATCTTTTCCTTCCACTTTTCTCAAACCCAGAGAACCATTCTGAAATTATGATTCAACTGGAAAAGCTGGTGGACGATGAACAGCGTCAACGCCTTCTTCTCGAAAAAGCAGTTTCTCAACTCAACGACAAAGGATTTACCGTCGAATTCGAAACAACGAAAATCATCGATCAATTCAACGAGGTGGAAAAAATGCAAAACTTCTCTGCCCAAATCGCACTCCTTGAACTGGAAATACAATCCTCCATCTTACCGTACGACCCGGTTCTTGCTGAAACTTTTACAAATCGGCTTGAAGAATGCATTAAGAATCCTTCAAATGATATTTCAACATTGGAAGAGAATGTGCAAACAATTTCCAAACATCTCAAATCACGATTGAATGATATGAACGCACTGCTCCAAAAATGGAGGTCAGAGGGCTATTCATTCGAAGAACGTTCCACAATTCCACCTGAAGAATTACTCGAGTGGGAGCATCTTTTACCTGAGATTGAACAGCAATATCACCGTCATGTGAATGCTTACCAACGCTGGGAAGAAATTGTAAAGTTGTGGGATATCGAAGATTCATCCATTGATCGTATTGCAGGAAGGTTGGAACACACAGACACCTTCCTAGAGAAGATTGATTCCTTAGAACAAGAGTGGACAAAAAATGAATTGCAAGGGGCATCTCTTATTGAGCGATGGGAGCAACTTGGCTTTGAGATGGACATTTGGCGATACAAAATCACTCAGGATCCGCGCCAGGCGCTCGCTGAACTCAACCAACAAATTCCTTTCCTTGAACGAGCAAATGAGATTCTCGACAGGGTTCTTCATCTCGACACATCTCTTGGTGGTGAAGATGAGGTAGAACGTAGGACAGCAATTCTTCGAACATTGGAACTGGATGACGATCTACTCGATGAGATGGAAAACTGGATTGATAAAAAGACACTGCGAAATACGCGACATCGCCGTATGCTACAAAGTGAGTGGGAGAAGGCTGCAAGAGAAGGAAAAGTTGAGGCTGGTAAAACTTTTTCAGATCTTCATTCCTTTGAACAGGCGATTGCTTCAATCGAACATCAATCACGATACAGTTTTGCGAGTAGCACGACTTCTCACGCCATAGAGCGGACCAAGGCCGAGCTTTTGCGTCTTGAAGAACGTGGTTGGAACATCACAGAATTGCTACAACTCCTCAATAAGCAACCCGATACCTTCTTTCAACAATTTCCAAAGGCAATGGAAGCCATGTCACGTATCGCATCAACACAACGTCGAATTGCTAATCTCGACTGGCGACGTGATGTGAATCGTGCTGGGGAAATTACTCTACATGTTCGTAATCCATTACAATTGGTCAAAATTGAACAACAAATTCCAGCATTCATCCGTCATCTTGCAGAACGAGATATCGAAGATGAAGATTACACATACACCACTTGGCTTCCTGAAAAGCGACCTATTCTCGTCCCTCGTGAACAATCACGAATACGAAAAGTGCCTGCAAAAGTCCAGCCTCAATCAACTCTTGAAGAGGCTCATGAAGCGATGCTTGAAGCGATGGACTCCAAGTCATCGCCAGATGTTGAAGAGGTAGAAACGGTCCCGAACATTGAGGAAGCCCACAACGAAGCAACGCAAGAGGAGTGGCGGCCCCCGGATACGAATCACTTGCACGATGATGGTGTGTCGGACGAGGACATCAAAACCATGGCAAAAGAAGAAGAACGTGTTGGAGTAGAGCCGAAAACAGTTGTTGCACCAGCATCTACCACAGGTGTCGAAGGTGATCTAACCCCCTATGAACGCCTTCTTCGTCATATCGGTTTATCGGAAGAGGCAGATATTCTCGCCGGTTCGAGAGATGTTTCTGTTGTACGAAGAGCCTTAGCGTCGCATGTTGGCACTGAGCCTCGCGATGTTCGAGTCGATCGATTGCTTCGATTGATGTTGCGTCTTCTTCCTCAAGGTGACCTAGGAGATCGTGAACGATCAGAGTTAATTGACGCAATCAGCGAGGCCCTTCCAAAGTACAACCAATGGGTTCGAATGCGCCTCGAATCAAGGCATATGGGCGCATCTGGGACATTCTTTGAGGATGCGAACCGATTAGGTACAGCTTTGCATAGAGTACCTGGACCTGGCGTTCGTGTACCTCTCAATGCAGATACATATGTGCTTCCTGAACCATCGAATTTGAACGAATTACGCCAACAAACACAACGGTTAATCCAATCGATGAATCTTCCCGCTGCTGGTGGAATCAACTAATCAGGACAATTCATCAAGAAGTGCATCTTGTTCTTCCTGCGAAATTGATGGTTCCTCGCTCGGTGTTGCTTGAACGGCAACCCGTGGGGCTTCAGGCATTGGCATGTTGAGTGGAACCGGCTGATTTATTCCAGGAGGACTTGATGGAAGCGGGGCAATTGGTGGCGGTAATGGCGCAGGCATCGCTGCGTTGACGACAGGCGGTGGTACAGGACTTGGCGGACTTATTGGTGGTGCAAGTGGAGGTGGAAGTGGAGCGGGAACCGGTTCTGGAGGAACCGGTGCCGATACTGGTGGACCCATAGGTACTGGCATTTCCTGCATGGGAGTTTCATTGGCATCAAGCACTGCTTCTGGAGCGTTTGTTGCGTCAATCACCCCCGGTGTTTGCAAAGGAACAATTTCGACTGGTGCGACAGATTCGGTTAATTGTGGTGCAATCGGTTGCTCGATCGTTGGAACGATTGGAGACCGAAGTTGCTTGTGTAAGTTATTTATTTCAGAAACATCAAAATGACCCATGCGCATGTAATCGGCCATTGTCGGACCAATCAACGCCATGCTTGCCCGGAATCCTGGAGTAAAGACATTCCAAGCCGACAATTCAATTTCATGAGAATTGCCGCAAGAGGAAAAGATAAGTCGGTGCTTTGCCAAATGTGCTGGAAGAAATTTCAATCCAACAAAGAACAAACCGAGTCCTAAAACAATAGGAGTCAGTCCTTGAATCATCATCAATAGAATTCCTGCAAGTACGAACCCTCCTGAAAGGCCGAATTCAATGGATGTAGGCTTCTCAATAATATGTTGAAATCCTGTTATCTCAGAGTCCATGACCAGCTGAACATCAATCCTCGGCCCATCTTGATGCAATGTTGTTTCTACGATTCGAAATAAGCCATTCCCAACAACAATCGACGTAGAATTTGCACCATCTTTCGATTCGACCAACGGGAATTCTTCAACCTCTTCTTTGTTGTTGTGAAACAGCGGTTTTGCACGTATTGGAAGGGCAAGCGCATCCATCGTTTCAAATGGTTCAGCAGGAATTTCTTCGACTTCCTCTTGATGAACAGACTCTTCGTTTTCGCCATCCACAACGAGCGGTTCGGCATGTTCTTCCATGTTCTCACCTTAATGGAACAATAAAATCAAGGTAACGGAATCATCGATGTGTTTCAGAAAACCATGATTTTGCGCCACTTTTCACATCAAATCCTTTTCCGGGCTTGGTTCCAACAACCGTAGAAATGGATGCTTCTGCAGCAATTTCTTGGATTCGATCGCTGATTGGTCCATTGATAATCAGGGCCTGAACCCCCTCACTTGCCGCCGCAGACTTGGCTATTGATCCGGCGCCCATTTCTTCGCTTACAGTACCATCGGATAAGACAAACATCGCCTTATTCCTTCCTAATCCATCTTGATGATCAAACATTTCTTGGATTTCGGCTGGCGCGATTTCAGACTCATAGACTTCGGACATTTCCTCAGCCCATTCATCATTCTTCCCGCCGTGTTTCTTTGCATCTTCCTCGTCTTGAGCCTTCATGGTCTTCGCAAATTTTGCTGCATCGACCTTCATCGAGAGGCATTTTGTAATCGTCTTCTGAGGAAGGAGCTCCCACTCCTGTCCAACTGGTGCTTGTGCAACGAAGCCAATCTTCAAGATAGCGTTCAATTGCCTGAACAACATTTCGCCGCCACGGTCACCGTCAATTGCAAGCGTAACGGATTGCTTTCCATTCGCTAAGTCAATCAACTCTTGTTTGATGTTCCCTGCACCATCTGCGCTGATAGCATTTTTCACACCACAGTTTAGCAAATTGATGACATCGTTCCGTCCTTCAACAATAATCAATGAGTCAGAACTTTCCACATTCGGGCCACAGGTCAAACCGTGAAAATTGGTAGCGGTTCCCACGGTCAAGACAGAGCGAACTTCCTCAACCACGGTTTTGCTTGCAGCTTCGCCAGAGTTGACCAAAGCGAGGAGCAACTCCTTTGCACGATCAACAACAGCGGTGCGTTTGGTTGCTCGAACGTCTGATATTTCAACGACTGAAATCTTTGCTTGACATGGGCCGATGCGGTCGATCGTTTCCAAGGCAGAACCAATAATTGCGGTTTCTACGTTATCCATGCTGCTTGGAATGAGGATCATTCCATGCACCTTTCCGCCTTTGGTTTCCATTTCGACATCGACATGTCCCACACGTGCAGTACGCTGGAGTTTTCGAAGTTCGAGATCATCACCGAGTAATCCTTCCGTTTGTCCCATAATTGCACCGATAATGTCCTTCCGCTGGACAGTACCGTTGACCTTGATATCGGCCTTTATCATGTACTTCATTGCTTTATTTTGTTTGTTTCCTGAGTTAGTTCTTCGACCCATATGAGGTCCTCCTTTCGTCCTCCTCACAGTCGGTGCATCAACCCCAAAAGGGATGCAGTACAACGGTATGACGCAGTCGCCATACCAAGTGAATGTGATTCAGCAGTTGTCCGTATATCCCGCCCCTTTTCAATGCATTGGAGAAAATCACCATGAATCTGTAGATTCTATTTCTGTATTCGAATTCTTAAAAAATCATGAAAAAATGCAAAAATCGTCGCGTGGGTTCAAGAAGAGGTTCTTCTTACGTCAGCGCGTGTCCGCCGAGTCCGTTTACCGCCTCGCTGCGTTTCGTAGTACAATCGAGGTGATGTTACTCGACGGCGTCCTCACTCGTGAAGAAAAGCGGTTGATTATCCGCTTATCTTCTATCCTCAATCTTGAACCACATCAACCTGCTGAGATTTATCAAGCAATTCTCAATAATGAAAAAACGGAAGATGGGGATGAACTTACAACCAAAGAGCAACATGAGATATACAAGACAGTTTTTGAGGTAGCAATCATCAATGCTTCACTATCAAAAGATGAGTTCCGAGTTATGGCTCACTTACGCGATATTTTCTCCATCGATGACCAAGAGCATGACCTCGTTGAGCGTGAATTGAAAGATATGGTCAAACAACGGTTTGAAGATCCTAATATGGTCGAAAAAACACTTACAACGCTTCGTGATTCGGTTCGAGTGGTTACGACTTTGTTCGATAATGTTCGGAAGAAGAACAACGGTGAAACGCAATGAGCACGCCCTCACTTGACGATTATCTGGCCGGTTTTTCCTCGTTCCCAAACCGTCGTAAAAAGCGAATGCTCCTGCTCCGAGAAGCCTACACATTTGGCGTTCCTGGGATGATAACAAAATCCATGACAGATCGCCTAGCGCAATCGGGCCATTATTCATTCCACATTGGAACCCCAGACCCTGAAATGAGGCGCATAGCATCTTGGTTGTTAACAAACGAAAAAGATCGAAAAAAGATTGCGAAATTTATCCCTCAGATTTGGAAGAGAGGGGGCCGAGAGGATCTGAAACTTGTTGGACTTCTCTTGGCGAATATGTCCGACGATGAGTTGGGTGAAAATGGTTGGACAATCTTTCTCCATCTCATCCAAAATCGCGTATCGGTTGAAGTCTTCCTTGAGACCGCTGAAGAATTTATTCGCGGAGGTCGCACATTGCCTGATGATGCTTGGATTCAAGAAGCAGCGGACCAGAGCGTTGTTTGGGCTCAATTGATGATTCTCCTCCTATCGCTTGATGAAAACCGCTGCATTCAACATGAACATCTTGTAAAAAATACGCCACAAGGCGGTGAATTGTTTGAACGCATCCGCGACCGCCTTCTTGAACGACTATCTTGATGAGCCTCACAGTTCTGGTATCATCATGGCTGAGCGTTTCCTCCCAACCGAGGATCCTGTACTTGAACAGGTTCTCACATGGACGGTCAAGAGAGATGCGAGAGACGTTCGCCGTCTTCTGGAGTGGTTGCCACAAGCCAGGTCAAAAAGAGAACGACAGGCACTCCTTGATCGTGTTCGAGATTTGCTCGATGAACTCGAACAGGCCATGTCCTCGCTTGATGATCTGGAGTGAACGCTATGCCGCTTCTCTGCCTAATTCTTGCTGGTGGAAAGAGCGAACGTATGGGTCGTGACAAGGCTTTACTTTACGATTCTGTCAACGCACTTGCAGAGGAACTTGAAGCAAAAGGATGCAAAGTTGTGGTCGCTTGCGGAAGCGAAAATAGAGCACATCACTTTCATTCAACGTGCTGGCCTGACCCTGAGAATACCGAATCACTTGCTGAAATAATCAGGGCTTTTGCAGGAAAAAACAATGAAGAAATCCAATTATTTCCTTGCGATATGTATCGACTCGATTCTCGTGCAATCGAGACTGTTCTCGGCCAACCACCGGGAGTCCCTGTTGATGCTCAAAACAAGGAACAATTCACACTTGCCCGCATAGCAAAACATTGTCAATTACCAGAATCGAAGAGCTTACGCGACCTTTTTTCTAATTTTCAACGCAATGATATGAGCATTCTTGAAGATCGAATTGAGAATTTTAATCTTCCAAATCAAATCGATGCCCTGAACAAATCAAATCAATAATATGAGGATAAATTCGGTGTTCTTCAATTTGAACTCTTTTCGCTAATTGAGCACGTGTATCGGACGCAAAAACAGGTACGCGACGTTGAGCGAGAATCGGTCCTGAATCCATGCCTGCATCTACAATATGTACGGTACAACCACTAACTTGAACTCCTGATTTGAGAACATCCGTGTGTGCATCAGCCCCCGGAAATGCTGGAAGCAATGATGGATGAATGTTGACGATTCGAGGGTAATATCGCTCAACAAATTCCTTTGAAAGAAGGCGCATGTATCCGGATAGGACAATGAGGTCAACTTCAAACGAGTCAAGATGCGCTTGAATTCTCGCTTCATGTTCATGCCGTCGTTCTTCTTTCGGTTGCTCTATATCAACGGTTTCAACAAAAGTTGGAACATTGTGATGATGTGCGTGCTCAATTCCACCAGCGCCTTCTTTGTCTGTTATGCACAAAACGGTTTCATGAAGACAATCGGTTTGTTTTTGATGCGTCAATAATGCATTCAAACCGGTTCCGGACCCAGAGAAAAACACAGCAATCCGAATTGGATTGGACGAATTGGGTGTTTTGGTTAGCACCCGAGCCCCCGCCATGATTCGACGAATGCACACTGGATTTCAGTCCTTTGGCTCGTACTGGGCTCACCCCTATTCCTTATGAGTGACGTTCCTTAGGCTTGGTTGAGGAAGTGCGGTAATGGAGGGTACATCATCCAGCCAAATCAACCCACTAGGCTTCGAAGGCTTGCCCGATGAGGAAATACTTGAGCGCATTCTTGACATGCATAAACCATCAAAAAACCCTGTCGTGCGTTGGCTTTGGACAAGCCTTGGCAGTGTTTTTGTTGTATTTGCAGCAATCGGAACAGTCGTTCCGGGTTGGCCAACGACGTCATGGCTCGTGGCAGCCGGATTTTGCTTTGGACGTTCTTCACGTCGAATGTTTCGCTGGCTACTAACGAACAAAATATTCGGAAGCGCTTTGCTTGATTATTACAAAGCAGGGCGAGCCTTGCCACTTCACTCGAAGATTGTTATCATAGGGATTATTTCGGTCGTTTCTGCCTTTTCGATTTACGTTGTCACAAAACTTGGCGATCCGGGTTTTGGTCAAGCGACAATTGCAATTGTTGCACTGATCGGAATCTGGTTCGTTGGGTGGAAGGTTCCAACTGTACATCTTCAAGTACAGCCGAATTAGAGTTCTTTCAGATGTGAAGCCAAGCGATTTGCTATTGATGTTCCCACGTCACTGCACGAAGCGGTTCCTCCTAAATCATAGGTGAGCGAGGTTCCATCCTTCAGATGTTCAGCGACACTTCGATCAAGGATTTTTGACACGTTCAGCAAATCATCATCATTGGAACGTCGGGCAAGCCAGTCCAACATCATTTGAATAGAATTGATACTCGCGATTGGGTTGACTTTGTTTTGGCCAGCGTGTTTCGGTGCCGATCCATGAACGGGTTCGAAGAACGCATGGTCGTCACCAATGTTTCCCGATGCAGCCATCCCCATACCACCTTGCAGAACCGAAGCCAAATCGGTAGCAATGTCACCGAACATGTTGGAGGTGACAACTACGTCGTAAAATTCAGGCGTACGCGTCAGCCATTGGGTGAATGCGTCGATGTATCCGTAATCTTTCTCAACGTGCTGATATGAATTGGCAATGTTGTCGAAACTTCTTCGGAACAATTGACAACCTCGTGTAACGTTGCTCTTGTCGATGCAAGAAACACGAGAGACCCCATCAACAGGAGCACCGCTTCTCGTATCACAGATATCGAAACCCATTTTGATAAGGCGTTCAGACCCATGTGAAGAGATTGGCCTCGGGTCGTAAGCAACTTCACCATGCAAACCAGGGAAATCGATTTCTGGAGGCTCGTATCCTTCGAGACCCTTAGCTCGCTGAGCACTACGATGTAGAAGTGAATGATAGAGCCCTTCAGTGTTCTCTCGAAGGATAACCATGTTGACCATGTCTGGATCCCAAATGTTGGTAAATCGACCATGGACCTTGTGCGGTACGCCCTCATACAATCGAATTGGTCGGACGTTTGCATAGAGGTCAAGACCACTTCGCATACCCAAGATCACGGATCCGCCTGCAAGGTCACCATTCGGCAATCTTGCACCTGGATAGCCAATAGCTCCCATGAAAATTGCATCTGCATCATCTCGACAGAATTCGAACGAACCTTCTGCCCATTCTTCACCCGTTGCCTGGTAATGTTGCCCTCCACAAGGAATCACGGTTTGTTCGAATCCGTGATTTGTATGTTCTTGGATGGTATCCAAAATACGCTGGGCTTCGACCGCTACTTCCTTCCCTGTACCGTCGCCGGGAAGCACCGCAATGATGTGGTCGCTCATGGTTGCTCGATATGGCAATACTACATGAATGAGACCCATTTCTCACCTGATGCATCAATGGCGAAACAGCCTGTGACCGGTGAAGAGCATGGATACACCGAGGTGGTTGGCGGCGTCAATAACCTCTTGATCGCGAATGGAACCTCCAGGCTGAACGATTGATGAAGCACCTGCAGCAGCTGCCTGCTCCAAACCATCAGCAAATGGGAAAAACGCATCACTTGCAAGCACACAACCATGTGCTCGTTCTCCAGCTCTTCGGGCAGCAATCCGTACAGCCTCGACCCGGCTCGTTTGTCCAGGACCGATTCCAACGGTGGCCAACCCCTGCACCATGACGATAGCGTTTGATTTCACTTGTTCACAAACACGCACTGCAAATTTCATCGAATCCATTTCGTCCCGTGTCACTTCTTTTTCAGTAACGGTTCGTGCGGAATCCCAATCGATGATTGGAGGCTCTTCTGTCTGAACAATCCAACCGCCTTCAATTTGCTTCAGAATTCGCTTTCTTTCAAGCGGAGCAAGGCGATTGTTTGGAGATTCAATTGTCAGAAGCCTTCGATTGCCTTTCTTCATAATGAATTCCTTTGCTTCTTCAGTGTACCCGGGTGCAATGAGAACTTCAATGAACAAATCAGCCATTGCTTGAGCAGTTTCAATGGTGACGATTTCATTGAAACAAATGATCGAACCAAAAGCGGATTCAGGGTCACTTGCGAGCGCATTCTTGTACGCTTCGGTTTGATTTGCGGCCAAAGCAACGCCACACGGGTTGTTATGTTTCACGATGACACAGGCATGCGGGGTTTCTGGCCATTCATTGGTCGAGAGTGAACGGCACAGGCGAAGCGTCGCATCGGCATCCGAGTAATTGTTGTACGACATTGCCTTACCGCCTTCGACATGGGCCGTGACGAGCGTTGAATGGCTTCCAAGTTCAGCATCATCAACAAAGAGAGCTGCGCTTTGATGTGCATTTTCTCCGTATCTCAGTGTCTGTGATTTTATCGAAGATGCGAGCAGAGTTTCGTGGAATCTTCCTGACTGATCATCAATAGCATCAAACGATTCTGGAACTCCATTCCAACGTTCGTGAAGAACGTTAGCGATAGCAACATCATAGGAAGCTGTGTGCTGGTATGCGGTCAGTGCAAGTTCCTGCCGTCGAGACACAGGCACACCGGACGGGTCGCCTTTGGCACGTTCCAAATCATCGATAATCGAGTCGTAATCGTCAGGATTGCAGCAGATGATGACGTTTGCGTGATTTTTTGCAGATGCACGAACCATGGTTGGCCCGCCAATATCAATCATTTCCAGCAAAGCGTCCTTTTCAAGAGGAGGTTCGGCTGAAGCCGCCGATACAAATGGGTATAGATTGCAAGCGACCAACGCAATTGGAGTGTATTGAAGTTCTTCCATTCCAATCCGATCTTCCTCTTTTTGTAGACGTGCGAGCAATGGCCCGTGAATTGCGGGGTGCAGCGTTTTTACCCGACCATCAAAGATTTCAGGATGTTGTGTCACTTCTGATACACTTTTGACCTCCAAACCCGACTCCATGAGTTTTCGAGCAGTCCCTCCGGTTGAGACCAGTTCAAAACCGAGATTTGAGAGCGAAGTCGCAAATTCAACGATACCTGTTTTATCCCATACGCTAAGTAGCGCTCGAGGTTTTACCGAGTCCATGATTGCACCCGTTATCGCACTCTAGTGTGTCTTCGTTATCAAGCATGTGATGAATCCACATCCTCAATCTCCACGGGAAGAGATCACTTGATCGACTCGAAGCAAACCGCATGTTGTCTCAACCGCCGATTGCAACGCATGCGATACAGTGAATGATGAGAGAAGGACACCTTCGATTTGACCCACACTTCCATCGATGCAAACACCAAATTGGCTCGATTGATTCCGGTGTGCTGCACGCAATTGCAGCAAGGTATCAATTTGATCTTCTCCGGCGTTGAGTGCGAGTGTGCTCGGGATGGTTTCCAGCGCGCGTGCAAAACCTTCGATGGCTAACCGTTGGCGACCAGAAACAGACTCTGCATGTTCTCGCAGTTGGAGTGCTGCGGCAATATGGAAGGCTCCTCCTCCAAGCAAAGTTGTTTGATGTTCGATGACCGATTCGAGCGATCGAAGAGCATCGTACATAGCTCGAATGTATTCTTCAACAGCAGCACCATGGCCGCCCCCAACATCGATGGTTACAAGACCTGATTTTTCTCCAGCATCGACAATTAATCGAGTCTTTCGTCCATCTTCTTGTTCCGAAACATCGACGACGGCTGATTCAGCAGAACCTAGCACTTCAGGCGACACATCGTCAAGATGATTGACCAAAGATGCCCCAGTTGCAGCAGAAATATCCTCAATACCATCGTCTTCCATCATTCCGACAATTAGAATTCCAAGGTCATTGCATGCGTGTTGAATTCGGTCATCAACTTCTTTTGAAGTAAACACAACCTTCGCTGTTGATGCTGCCAGAACATCGATTTTTGATTGAAGAATCTTCTCTTCAGCATCTAGGAAAGCCATCATTTGTTCGGGATGTTCAATTTCGACTTCCGCATCCCGCTTGGTTTTTTGAATGGTCAATGGACAGGTAAGGGCGAGAACATTCGCAGGGCCAGCAATCTTTGGTGTGCGCTCAGAATCAAACTTCTTTTCGACGACAACACCCCTGATCAATTTGGTCTCTTCTAGGGAATCGTGTCCTCGCTTTACCATTCGAACATTTTCTGCACGAACTGGACGCCCACTCGATTGAATGGTTGTCATACAATCGACCAATAGTTCGGCAAGAGATTCTCTGCCAGATTCCGCAGATTTTCCAACCATTGCTGTCTTGGCAACCGCCAACAAAGACGCTCGTCCGATATCTATCATAGAATGTTCCTCAAGGATTTTTTGAGTCCGTTCCATTGCATCTTGGTACGCTTCAACAAGCAAAAGAGGGTGGACGCTGCGTTCCAACAATCGACCAGCCTCCTTCATCAACTCGCTTGCAAACAACAAGCAACCTGTCACGCCATCGCCACAAGCATTTTCTTGGGACTCTGCAAGTTGAACGAATGCCTTCGCAGCCGGATGTTTTACCAACAAATCGGCAACAATCTTTGCGCCATCGTTGGTGATTGCTGTTTCCCCATTTGACTTGTACATCATTTTATCCAGACCATTCGGGCCAAATGTGCGGCGGAGTATATCACCAAATGCTGCTGAAGCACCAATCAATTTCTGTGTGACGGCAACGCCACTCGTTACCGAGGTTGTTGGTCGAACAATGACGACTGGAGCGCGACCTGAACCATCGTCTTGTTGCGCCATGATTCACCGTTGCAACCGCTCTTCAAGAAGTCTCCTTTTCAACGTCGACGACCCTTTCTCGTCTTTTTTGAGCGCCCTTGTCGCTCATACGCACGGCTCTGATATGCACGACGGTCTTGATCATCTGTCCAGATTGAATGTTCTGAAACATCATCGGAATCGGGCAAATTGTCGAGCGATTCTATCGTTAGACGCAATCCTCCTAACTGGTCTTGGAGGGCTCGAACATTGTCGCCACCCCTACCAACCAATGTTGAGATCATATTGCTTGGAGCATAAACCGTTGCTGAAGCATCACTCGTAAATTGAACACGAACATGCACACCAGCCCATTGCCGTATGGTATGGATGAGTTGTTTTTGAGCGAGTTGTTGAATGGGCTTTTTTTGCCCCGTCTCTGTAACGGGAACGACAGCAAGTTCTGAGCCAAAAGCGAACATTTCGTGTGTGACATTACCGGATGGGAATTCAACAACTTCGATGACGGGTCGTGCCAGTTCTTCTTGCATCCCCGATGGTGGTTTGACAGTCATTCTTAGTTCAAGCACTTGTTGTATCTTTCCGGCTTCAACGTGCAAAACAGTGTCAAGCACTTGAGAAACCAATCCGAGCTCGACTTTCCCAATCAGCCGCTGAATCGCTTCAAGCGCTGAGTTGGCATGCGTAACACCGAGTAGACCGACACCAGCAAGTCGTACATCAGCAAAGATCTCGAAATCCCTTGCTCGGCGTACTTCATCAAAAATAACGAAGTCTGGGCGTACAAGGAAAATGATTTCTGCGGTCTTCTCTAAATCGCCTTCCAGTGGAGCATACTGTGTAATTCGGTCAGCGAGTTGCAAATCTCTTGGTGCTTCCATGGTTTTGACCATGGCTCCGATATCGTCATCGAGATACTCAGCAATGGCTTGCGCCAACGTCGTCTTTCCAGAACCAGGACGACCACAAATGAAGACTCCTCGATGATGATTGGACAATCGTTCAATGATTTTGGAATCGAGGTTGTAATCACTGAGCGATAGTTTTGCTACAGGTCGAACCACTGTGATTTCTCGAGCATCTGAGAAAGGGGGGCTTGCACATGTTATTCTTAGGTCACCAAGTTGCAAGACTTGGCAACCCTTACGATCGATTTCAAGAAAACAATCACTTCGGTGTTGGTTTGCTTCAACGATTGTTTGCAAAGATTCCTGGAGCGATTCCAACCGTAGGTTATCCCACTCTTCTCCTTCCAATTCGAGCTCAACCAATTCGAGGTTTCCAATCGTTCCTCGCTTGACTCGAGGAGGACAATCGGCTTTCAGAAAAATTGTGTGGACTTCTGCTTCGAGAAGATCTTCCATTTCAGAGGGGAGGCTTGGGTGTTCACCGTGCTTTGCCATCGAGACGATGTCTGGTAGGAAGCCTTTGACACTTCGCACAGTTATGCAGATGGTGTCCCCGGTTCGAGCATGCCGAAGGTCCACCAGATGTAGGCATTGGTTCCAATGCTGCCGATGATTGATCCAACCAATGGGAATTCATAGAAGTAGATGCACCAGTATGTAAGACCAGCAGTGACGACAACAAATGCGAGAATGTTGAGTATACCTCCATTTTTCATTCCGCTCAACTGGACGGTCTTTTCATAGTGGTTTGCCCCCCAGATGATGGCGATAAGGCAAGAAAGGATAGAAAACGTCACGACTGCATCGAAGACAGAATCCTGCACAAACCAAGTCGCCAAAGAGGCAATTGTGGTGCCGGCGAGTAACCAGAGCATGACACGTTCGGGGGTCATGTTCCTCCCAGTGGACATCATCTCTTCAATTCTCGTGTGTTCAGACTTCCTGAGCCAGCCAATTGTTGCCGAGCGATGTCGATGCAGTTGATGGTGCGTAAGATTGACCCAGTTGAAGCTGCAGAAGAAAGAGATTCATTATGAAGAAAATCGCGAAGAACTCCTTCCAACGGTGTTTGGAAGGAATCAACGACAATGGATTGCTTTTGTTCACGGAGAACAACGAATTTTTGATGATTATCCAAAGTAACCAAAATGCTACCATCCGTGCCAACAATGCTGACCTTTCCGATATCGGTGTCGGAATTCCAACCTACATCGATGCGGACCTCGACCTGATTTGGATATTCGAGTGTCAAATTTGTGGAAATCCGAGAACCGTTGATTTCAGAGATGCGCGTCGGCCCTTGACCATCGAGCAAAAATTCTGCCAAATCAACCCCGTGTATAGCCAATGAATCAAGAGCGTGGGAGACCCCATCCCCTGCACGTATGGTTTTTTTCAGATACTCCATCGACTGAATAGCTCCAATCTCTCCTTTTCGAATACGCTCTCGGACATTGACAAGACAGGGGTGGAATCGTAAGAGGAAACCAGTCTTCAAGGTCTTTCCTTCTTGGATTGCAGTAGCAACGAGTGAAGACGCGTGTTCGAAGGTTTCAGCAATTGGCTTCTCTAAGAACACATCAACTCCCTGCTGAAGAAATTGTTTTCCTAAGTGATAATGTGAACCGTTCGGAGTAGCAATGACGACCGCGTCAAGTTGGAACAGTTTGACGAGTGTTTCTGGATCATCGTGAACTTGAAATCCCATTGAACGGGCCTTCTGCAGTGCAACTGTGTCCACATCACAAGCAACAATCGCTTCAATTGATTCTTTTTGAGCAATCTGACGTAATGCCTGAAGATGCTTTGAGCCCCATCTGCCACAACCAACTACACCTATTCGTCGCGGCATGGTTTCAGGGCGGCTTTGGAGCAATTGAGGTTTGGCTTCTCACCGTACCTAGTACGCGTCGTAATAGGCATAATCCGGGTATTCAATGTCAAAGGTTACAACATCGGTCAATTCCATACTTGTTAGGTTGTGAACGGTGACGCCTGCTCCAGAGAAAGCATAGATGAAGTCACCCATGAAGATGGTCCGTCGAATGTTTTCGTTCCCGCCCCACCAATGGTTGACATCTTCATGATTGAGGAGAGAAGAATGATTCACTTCACCATGAACGGACATGCTTCCAGTTGCTTCATCGACATTGACAATGATAGCCTTTGAAACGTATTCATAGTTCCACAGATAACCCCAATCTTCGTTGTAGGTCTCAACATATCGATAGGTTGAGAGTGGAACAGCGAGCATTTCCTTTGGCCCCCAATACTGGAACGCCTTGTGCTCGTACATTGCCTCTGAATAGGACCATGTCCACTGACCATTATCCGGATCGTTCACAGGCGAGAGCATCAGTGTATCAGCCACAGCTGGTTGTGTTAAATCGCTAATATTGAACGTTGAAAGCCGCGTACTCGACCAATCCAAACCCAATCCATCTTCTCCAGCAGGCCCCATACCAATGGTGAGGAGCATATCATCGTGAAGTGGATGAATGTAGGTTGAAACGCCTGGGACTTCCAATTCACCAAGGATTGTCGGTGTTGCTGGATCCGATAAATCGATGGTCCAAAGTGGGTCAATTTGCTCGAATGTAACAAGGTAAGCCCGATCTTCGACAAATCGTGCTGACCAGATACGTTCACCTTCTGCAATACCATCAATACGACCGTATTCAAGCAGAATTTGTTGATCGGTTTGTGGATCGACACCGCGGACGAGTGTAATGATTGAAGATGACATCGGTTCTGGATTTTCCATCCACCACCGATTCCATTGACCAACGGTCGTCGCAACACGAAGAACTCCTTCGTATTCTGAAATACTGAATTGATTCAAAATCTGACCATCAATCCGTCCCGATCCCGTATACATCGTAACCCCAGGTACGGAGATGTCGAAGGTGTGAATGTTGGTCATCTCGTCAACATCATCTTGACCCCAGAACCACCACCAATCCCATGCGTTTTCAGCGAGAACCAGTACATCCGTTGAAGCGTAAACAAGTGGATGGTTGCTGAGGAGGTGGTCGGACTCGTAATCGAAGTCAGAAGAAAACAAATCGAGGGAGAGAATGTTGGTAAATCCACGACTAAAGCCATCCATAGGTTTTGCAAAGTTCTCACATTCCTCAGAACGCATATCGTGCTCAATGATTTGACCATCAATCCGTTGGTAGATTTTTGGCACAAGCTCCTCTAAGGTTATGGCTTCAAGAACTTCATCGTTTGCTTGAATTGTCTCGTAGGCAATCATTTCACGGTAGGTCCGCCGTTGGGGATCGTCCCACTTCAGATCATAGTAGGGGCTCGGCATGTTGAGCCAACTCACCAAGCCTGGAATGTTCAACCATGAGTGGGTGACGGCCCGAATGGAACCATCAATCTCTCTTGCATCCACGTTGTACCCTTCCAGGTAGAGTTCTTGGACAACCTCTGGATTTGATCTGTCTGATATGTTGTATGTGGTGTATTTGGTCAATGAATTAACGCGCCACTCGCTGTAATCTCCTCCCCAACGCAGATATTCGTAAAGAGCATCATCAGCGTCGATGCTCCATGGGTTATAACTTGAGAGAACAATCAATCGATCTCCTCGCAACATCATGGAAATTGGCGAACCTTCAATGGAAGAGTTGCTAGCGAATTCAATTTCACCGTATTCTGGAACGCCCATAATCGAGAGTGATGACCCCTGCAAGGCGTAAATAAAGTACCCATCCGTCTTGATGAAATCCGCTTCATCAACACCTTGCTCTTGGTTGTTGGTACCACTGAAATCTTCGCCTTGAGTTCGCGTTTGCGGTTGAGTGGAACTTGTTGCAGCATCACCATCCATTGCAGCTTCTGCAACCATCCCATCATCGAACATTATCCCTCCGTAGTAGTACTGTTCTTCGACAGCCTGCAACAACTCCGTTCGATACTCTTCGGCAATACTTGCCTTGAGATCGTATTCCATGTCCAAACACGAATCGAACTGAACCAGGTGTGGTTGTGAAATGGTCCGACTTGTTTCGGTTCTCCAATCATCCGGCAATTCGGTGGTGATAATTTCATCACGTACACTACCAATACAACCAGCTGTGAGCATCAAAAGTACAAGCCCGATGGAAGTAACCATCCTTTTGTTCATGTGCGTATGAGGGGAGAGTGCATTATGAAGAAGTTGGTAAATTGATTTGACTTTCAAGCAATAACTTGCAATGCTTGAATGCCATCGCGTGATATTTTCCATGGTGCTTTTTTTGAAGAACCTATCCTTTCTATGAGCCCTTTGTTGCTGAGTACTCGGAGGTGATGAGATAACAACTGCCGCGAGATCTTTAATTTTGTTCGGATTACTTTCCCGTCGAGTCCAAGATTACCGGATTGAGCCAAAACCTGTAAAATCGCTAATCGTGTTCCGGCTAATGGGCTTTTAATTGAATCAATATCATTTGGATGAATTGTCGAAACCGCAAATCGACGTAATTTTCCATCCCGCCATGAAATTATCGAACCTTCCTTTTCGAGTATTTGTAAATGATAAGATGTTACACCATTTGCGAGACCCAACCCGTCTCGGAGTGCTGTAAAGTGGATTCCTGCGTTTGCTTCGATAAAGCCAAGAACTCGTCCCCGGTTTCGTTCGTTATCGTGCTTTTTCCGAACAATCAACGGCGTCAAAAAAGCGACTATACACAGAACACGGACGAATTCAAAGAAGAGTGAGCCTACCAGAAGAAAAGAAAGTACGCCGCCACCAATCAATATCATGATCGGGCCGTAATTTTCATGCCTCTCCACTGGAGTTTCCTCCCTATCAGGAGAGAAATCTGCTCTTGCGGGAGCACCATCACTTTCAGTAGCACTTTCTTCATTGATTGTACCTGTGGCTGGCTCATCCAAGTTGTCGTGAGGAGATGTCTCTTCGCCGTTGTAATTGATGATAGAAATTCCAGTAATTATTGAGACAAAGCACAGGAAAACGAGAAGCCGAAGAAAAACCACCCCTCGCATACCCTCCTTTTTTCGACGAATGCATATCAAATCCGTGGTAAAATGATTTGACAATTGCTCAAACAGCATTATGTGCTGAGGTTGAGTAGCACCAATTATGCCAGAAAACGTTGAAATCGAACGACGTTTTCTTGTCGACGGTCGATTCCATCGCCCTTGGATTGATACTTCGCATCAATGCATCGAGATTCAACAATGGTATCTGAATAAAACCGGCTTGGAGGTATCAATTGACCAAGGTACAGTAGGATACGAAGGCAACCTTCTCGTATCCAACGTGTCCGAGCAAATCTGTCGACAATTATCCGAACAACCGGAATGGACCATTCGCATACGCAAATCACATTCAGCGTACTTGCTCACACTCAAGGGGTCAAGGAAAGGCGCGGCAGCTGCAGAATTTGAATGGGGAATTGAACAAAAGAAGGCTCAATCGATTATCCAACGTTCGACGTTTCCCTACGTTGAAAAGAAACGATATCTTTGGCGAAATACAGATGGATTTGAGTGGGAAATAGATGAGTTTGAGGGCAATCTAGCCGGTTTGATTATTGCAGAGGTTGAACTTGAGGAAGAAGAGGCTGAAGTCCAAATCCCAACGTGGACAGGGATGGAATTGACCTATTTGCGCGGTTGGTCGAATGCATCCCTAGCACGAATGCTCACTCAGCAATAAGTTTCCAAAGCATGAACAATCCGTTCAATTTCAGACTCGATTAAACCGTGATGTACCGGAATCGAGACAAGTTGATTCGAAAGGATTTCGGTGACTGAGAAGTGTTCGTTTGCTTGAGCATGATCAGCATAAACGGGATGTTGGTGGCAAGGGACAGGATAGATTTGTCGAGCATCTATCCCAAATTTCTCCATGTGTTGGATGAGTGAATGAATGTCTTCGGTTTGTATGCAGTATTGATGCCAAGCGTGCTTGGAAAATGGGCGGATTGCAGGCGATTTTAATTTCGGATTTGATTCGAGGATCGCCGTAAACCGAGAAGCAATTGAACGTCGTTTCGCTAACCAGCCATCAAGATGTTTGAGTTGTATGCGACCAATGGCTGCAAATACCTCAGACATCCGCATGTTTGTTCCAACTTCTTGAGATTGGAGCGAACCATCCCGGCCATGGTTCACAATGGCGTTGATCCTCGCTCCAATTTCCGCATGTGCGGAGGTAATCATTCCGCCTTCTCCTCCAACCGCAACATTTTTTGATGGGAAAAATGAGAAGCATGACACTGTTCCGAGTGAACCAGCAATCCTCTTCTCATCATTCACAAGGATGGACGCACCGTGTGCTTGGGCAGCATCCTCAATCACTGCAATACCGTGTTTTTCACAAAGATCGAGAAGTAAGGTATCGTAACATTGTCCAAAGAGATGAACACCAATGACTGCTTTTGTTTTAGAGGTCAACCTTCTTTCAACATCTTCAACATCAAGACACCAATACTCTGGTTCAACTTCAGCAAAAATGGGGGTTGCTCCCGTCATGGAAACCGATGTTGCCGTGGCGATAAAAGTTAGAGAAGGCACAATAACCTCGTCACCAGGCCCTACGTCAAGAAGTCGCAAAGCTGCAATCAACGCACCGGATCCACTGTTGCACGGTGAGGCATATTTGACTCCACAATAGTTTGCAAATTCTTCAGAGAAGGCCTTGCCTTGCGGCCCTTTGACCCAACGGCCAGAATCCAGTGTATTGATTGCGACCTCTCGCATCTCTTCCGTCCACGTTGGGCGAGCAAGTGGAATACGTTCAGGCATGATTCGGCGAACGATTCAACCTTCAAGAGCATGCGCTTTGACCCACTTGCGCGACGCACAATTCAAGACCTCAACGGCATTTGGTCTGCTATGGTGTCCGATGAAGAGCAACCCTCTCCATCAGAACTGGCTTCTTTGGTGAACGATATTCTCGAGCCACCAAGCCCAGCAGAATCCAAGGAGAAATTCAAACCCAAGGGCATGTTTTTGGGCGAGCGAAGAGACTCTGGAACGCCAATCGATATTCCTCCACAGGTCCTTGCACGCCATGCAGCAATGTTGGGCTCAACAGGTTCGGGAAAAACTGTTATGGCAAAGGCGTTGATTGAAGAAGCAGCCCTTGCGGGAATTCCCGCATTGATCATCGACCCCCAAGGTGATCTCGCACGACTTGCCCTTGGAATCGATGAAACCGAACTGCTTGAAAAGAACGGGGACATCGACCGGAAGCGAAACTTGCTTGAAAATTCTGAGGTCCGAATTTGGACTCCCCTTCGGAGCAAAGGCCTCCCCTTGTGCATTGATCCATTTCGAGCTCCACCAGCAGATCTAGACCCAGAAGAAGCAATTACTGCATGGGATATGGTTGCAGCAGGATTCACAAGTTTGGCTGGTTACGATGTTGAAAAAGCGCAAGGCAAGGTTGTGAAACCTTTCCTTTACGAAATTCTCGTTGAAGGTACACGATGCGGCCTCGACGTTGGTGATTTTCAATCACTTGCCCGAGTCGTTCGTGAGCCACATCAAGAATTTACACGATACCTCTATCCACATTGTTTCGTTGAGGACGATGAAGGCGAGAAGCTAGACGCTCCGACATGGGACGAGGTCATGTTTGAACATCGCCTCACAAATTTTGAAGAACGGTTGCCGAAAACCACGCGCAACGACTTGGCACGCCGTCTTGCAGCATTTTCGAGCGGCGTCAACCAACTTTTGTTTTCAAACGGTGTACCCATTGACATCGATTCGTTTGTTGAGCCCGCCATTCCTGGGAAAACGCCTCTCAATATTGTTTATTTGAATACCATACAGGATGAAGCACAAAAGCAATATTTTGTTCAAGAGCTTTCTCGAGAATTGTACGATTGGATGTTGACACAACAACCAGCAGAAGGGGAACTCAAACTCCTGTTCTTTATGGATGAAGTCGCACCATACCTCCCCCCACATCCACGAAATCCTCCGGCAAAAGATCTGATCAAATTGATATTCAAACAAGCTAGAAAATATGGTGTTGCTTGTGTTTTAGCGACACAGAACGTTTCGGATGTTGATTACAAGATTCTTGCTCAGGCGAATACGACCTTCATCGGGCGGTTTACACAGCCGCAAGACGTTGAGAAGGTTCGCCATCTACTCAAAGAAAGCGGGGGCGATCAGGATTTGGTTGCACAACTTCCAACGCTTGGACCGGGCCAATTCCAAATGGTCGCCCCAGATGTCGACCCTGCACCGGTTCCAATTCAATGCAGATGGCTGTATACTGATCACGGCGCACCACTCAATGAAGATCAGGTTGAGGAGGTTATATCTCCGGAAATTCGGGCTTGGGCCAAGTCTCGTTCTGCCGGAAGGAAGGGTAGAGGGACGGGCGCTGCACATGCAGCAAGCCGGGGCTCGAATTGGTCAAATGGAAGCGATGAAGAAGATTCTGAAAGCATTGTTGAAACAGCGCGAATCCAAGCGATTGGAGGCATGACGGCAGCAAGTCGCGGTATCGTTGACGAGTCTGGATTCGAGGTCCGATTGATGGGAGGTCTCTCCGTTCTCAAGGATGGACGTGACCCACTCTACACAATGCAAGCCGCGGTAAATGGCGTGTCCGTTATCGCTCTAGGATGGGCGTTTGTTGCACTCCTCGAGGCATGGAGAATCGGCGATATTGGTTGGTTTGGGCTTGCCTCAAGTGGAATCATCACACTAACCGTTGGCCTGTTTATTTCACTCGAGTTAATCCTGTCACACGATTTGGTTCTTCTTCGGAAACTAGCGAAATTTGCTCGTTTCTTCCAACTCTTCCTCGTTGCCTGGATTTGGATTCTTTTCACATGGTCAACGTGGGGGTCGCTTGATTTGATGGGGCTCGATCCTTTGTTGGAGGTTGTTGTGGTTTGGGTGACAATTTTTACCGGCATTGACATCATCAATCGGTTCCAACTTGGAAAGATACGTTGGAATGGAGGCAGTGCGCTCGACAAGGTGGTTGGATTAACTGCAATACTAACGGATTCACAGATGTCAGAGATGCGCGCCAATTCAACACAAATTTTGGGTGTGTTTCGCTGGGTTCTTCACGGTTTGACCGTTGTGTGGCTTACCATTCTCATCACCTTTGCAACACCGTTTGAGGACGCACCGAATTGGCTTGAAGAGATGACCAACATGCATCTCTGGCTTGCATCGCTTTACGCATTAATCTTCTTTAGTGAAGGTTGGTTACGCATCCGGAAACGATATGTGGAGCAATAACCTTCTTTCAAACCACTTTACAGCAGAATATTGACCATTGCTCCTAGATAGTAGGCAAAACAGAAGATTGTAAAATAAGAAACAACCAGTATTGTTGAATCGTTGCATTTTTGCGGTGCAGAGAAATCGTTGTCTTTGTTCTTGAGAAGTATGACAGCCCAATAAATCCAGAACGCCCACATCACAGAAGCAAACGTCAATTGGATTGCACCTATTGTATTGAACACTGAATTTTTCCTCCACATTCTGTGAATGAGAATAAGGAAGAAACTGAGGCCACTTAAGCCAATGAGTCGTTTTGGATAAGGCAACGCCCAGGGAATGAGCAGTGAGAAAATCATGAGATGGTATCCATAGTGAATCTTTGAGTAAAAGATGAAGATCCATAATATGCAGAGCGTAAATGCAGGAAGAATTTCAATTTTCTTCATCAATGCAGCACCCCATGTCAGCACAATCATTGAGACAAAAAGAATGTGAAGATATGTGCTTGGAATGTAAACCACGTACTCGCCCAAAAATCGCCAAAACGACATACCTCGTTGATCAATGTCCGACACAGTTTCAGACAACTGAGCTCCGGATGCAGGTTGTTGACCGGTCAAGTAAAAATTGAGGAATTGGAGGAATTCTTCGGTAGCATACATCAAAAACGGTAAGGTAACAACGATGCCGATTCCTAATCCCATGGTTGTGGCAAGAAATCGCTTTTTCCAAGTTTTTGGGCCTATAGCTGCAAGCGGAGCACAGAGAGCTGGAAACAATTTTGTCATTGCACCAAATCCGAACACAGCAGATGCTTTGTACCAACTTTTTCGAATCATGAAGAGAAATGCAAGGAGAAGAAAGTTGACAATAATTGCATCATCTTGCATCATCATGATGGATGTATAATGAGAAAATGGTGAAGCGATGTAAAAAATCGATCCTGCTAAAGCATATTGTTTCTCGAAAAAGGAATTTAGAATATGGTACAAAATCACTGAAGACGAGAAAATAAACACGGCAAACCACATTGTCCAGATAAGCGCGGTATTCCCAAGTAAAACTGCAGGCACGAACAAATAATTGATCAATGGAGGCGACAGAGTGACGTGTTCCGTATCACTGTAGAGCATTTCTCCGTCAAGAATCGTTTCTGCACGATCTCTGAAAATGTCCAAATCTTTGTGTTCAAATCGGCCATCATCATCATTAATTTCGTATCCAATAAGCATTGGAGCAGCCATGACGAACGTCAAGAAAAACAACAACACGTAGATTCTTTTCGTCGAAAAGGTTTCCATCTTTTTGAACAATAAAATGAATTTATTGTTAAGCGAGTGGACCGAATCACGAACCTTTCCGGATGAATTTGACATGCTGCTTACTCAAATTGCGTCGTTGAAATGCGACATATATATGTTCGGGAATGAATATCTATTTTACCACCACCACGCAGGGTTGCACATGAGTACCGAGGCGTTGGAACTCTCAATCATCGTTCCAGTTCTTGATGAGGAGGAGAATTTGATTCCACTCGTTGAAGAAATTAAATCAACATTGGAAAACACTGCCTATGAGATCATATTCATCGACGACGGTTCGTCTGACAATTCGCTTGAGGTCATGATGGGCTTGAAGGAATCAGAGGGAAATGTCCGGGTCATCAAACACCGTCGAAATTTCGGTAAAGCGGTCGCCTTGAAAACTGGGTTTGCAGCAGCGAGCGGAAAGATTTCCATTACAATGGACGGAGATTTGCAAGACAATCCAGCGGAAATTCCTCGGTTCATCGAGGAAATTGAGAACGGCAATGACATCGTTTGTGGTTGGAGGGCGAAACGGCGTGATAATATCCTCAAACGTTGGCCATCAAAACTCTACAATCGTCTTGTACGTATGATGTGCGGAATCAAGATTCATGATATGAATTGCGGATTCAAGGCTTACGACACCGACTTGGCAAAATCACTCAATTTGTATGGTGATATGCATCGCTATACCCCTGTTCTTGGGAAAATGAACGGTGCAACGATTACTGAAATTGCCATCAACCACCGACCTCGCTTACATGGAAAATCAAAATATGGAACAAAGCGACTTGCTCGTGGCTTCTTTGATTTGATTACAATATCGTTCCTCATGGCGTTTCTTGAGCGACCGATGCACTTGTTTGGGAAGGTAGGAGGATTTCTATCAACAGTGGGACTTGCAGTCTGCAGTTACCTTGTTGTCATCAAGTATGCCTACGATGAGGGGATTGGCGATCGACCATTGCTCTCGCTCGGGGTTTTACTAATTATCATCGGCGTCCAATTTTTCCTTCTCGGTTTGTTGGGTGAGACAATCACCTATCGGGCGAGTGAGAACAACACAAACACATCATCGAGCAAGGAGCTTTAATCACTCTTCTTCCAGTTCTTCTGGCGACATCATTGTCAAGCCAAGAACAAAGACAATGATTTCGACAAGGACGTTTAACGTTCTTGAAAGGACCGCAACAATACCTGCAATCCCTCCGCTCAAAAACAGTGACAAGTTGAACGTGAAAACGCCTTCTCGAGCCCCGAGACCTGCAGGTAAGAAGAACGCAAAAAAACCAACCAACCAAGCGATCGAGAAAGATCCAATGAGTAACGTAAGAGAAGCATCCACACCAAGCCCCAAGAGAATGAATTGATGTGCAAGTCCCCACAGAACCCAAGAAACGATCATGAGGAAAAGGGCGATACTGTAGTACTTTCTTGTCATCGACGTATCATGATTCCATTCGCCTCTTCCCAGAATAGAAAACGGTTTCCGGACGATTGCCTGCGTAAACTTTGGACTCATTATTGGTAAGAGACTTGCAAGGCCAACGCAGACCAGAATCCACTTTGTTGATGTTGGAATTCCTTCCAAATGGAGCAAGAAAAGTCCTGCAATCACTGCGGATGATACACTGATAATCAATTCCCAAACGAAGGATTCGAGTACGACTTTGCTTCCATATCTTCGAGCAACGTAGGCTCTCCCTGCAATGAGACTTATTTTTCCAGGAACATATTTTGCAACGTTTGTTGTCCACCAAATACCAAAACAGAGTCGGTATGGGACGTCTGCTCCACTTCCCAACATCAAAAATTTCCAAACAATTGGGCTCAGAATCAATACGCCAAAAATGCAAACAATCGACATAAAGATGATCGGTTTTGCATCAAAGAGCGTGTCAAGTATGTTGATGTTGCTCGATTCAATCTGTTGATGAATGAACCAAAATGAAAGTATGACAATCAAAACAGTTAGTATTCTCCCAAGCAATTGGGCGGAAGAAGTTGATGCAGTGTCACTTTTCATTCAACCACACCATACCATTGCTTCATCGTATTCGACAACGATTCATCGGTGTATTTCTGATCGATTTCTGTACGAGCATTATGCACCAATTCGTCGCGATATTCAGAATTCTCAAGAATCCTGACCATTGCATTTTGCAAAGCATTGACGTCGTTTTCAGGAACGATGAGTCCGGTCTTCTCATGAATGATCGTCTCCGCAATTCCTCCACAATCCGTTCCAATAACAGGGATGCCTGCAATCATTGCCTCGAGAACAACAAGTCCGAGCCCTTCTTTCTCACCAAGTGCAGTCGTCTTTGAAGGCAATACGAACAATTCAGCCTGATTGTAAAACTCTTTGAGTTCGCCTCGAGGCTTCGAGCCGTGAAATTCGATACGATGATCAATTCCATTTTTCTGCGACAAGGCTGTCAATCGTTGACGTTCAGGACCGTCGCCAACAATGTCGAGTTTCCATTCTTTGAATTCATCATGTTGCAACAATTTGCTAAAGGCATTGATGAGGACATCGACCCCCTTGACCTCCATTAATCGGCCAACAAAGAGGATGCGCTTTGTTTCTTTAGGCGTCGTGAGAGGTTCTTGGCGAAAATCCTCAAGCCCGAAGACCATAGGCAATACGAGCCCTTTTCCACGAGATTGTCCATAGTGATTGGTGACGATTTCCTGCAGTGCTTCGGAGACAAAGTGAAGTTTTTTGGCAGAATGAATCGATTTCTGAGCGAGCCGTTTTGCAATTTTCATTTTATTGATAAGAAAAACATCTGTTCCATGCATTGATATCCATAGATTCGATTGATTCACCATTGCCTTCTTTGTGATGTAAGCGCCAGGAATCAACCAGTGTGCATGAACAATGGTTGGTTTCAGTTCTTTGATGAGTTTCCTCGTCGCCTTTCTCCACTTTCGAAGAAAGGAATAAAACAAGAACGCCTTGAATATTGAACGCTTCACCTGTTTATGCATATCGCCCTGGTAGGCGAGCGTTTGTTTGTGTTCTCGTGCATATCGGAACCGCCGAATTTCGATGCCATCGATCGTTTCAGTTAACGGTAGGCCGGGGGCGTGTGGGCAATGGACGACAACACGTGCAAAGCCGGAACAAACCTTCGCCAATTCATGCATAAATGGCGCAACATGGTCGTCTTTGTATCGTGGATAAACGTGGGTGTTGAAGAGGATGATTGGCTCTGACTCCATCGTATCATCCATACGCTTGCCTTTTGTTCATCACTTATTATTGATGTCCAATTCTATGTCTCGTTCAGATGGTGTTCAGACTTCGCCAAGCGTTTTCAAGATATATGCTGATAACCAACAACCTTCACCTTGAGACATGGTGGACGACGAATTCATACCACTTGATTGGACGGAGGTCTCAGAAGATGAGATGAACGACCGGTCTGAGGCGTTGTTGAATGGAATGAGAAAGCGACGCACGACTCGACATTTCTCAAACCGGAAGGTATCAAAACAGTTGATTGAGAGAGCCATTCTGTGTGGAGGAACTGCTCCAAGCGGAGCTCATCTCCAGCCATGGACATTCGTAGCAATCTCGCAACAAGAATTGAAGCAAAAAATTCGGGAAGCGGCTGAGGCTGAGGAACGAAAAACCTACCAAGATCGCATGCCTGACGCTTGGAGAGAAGTGCTTCAACCTCTTGGAACAGATGCTGTCAAAGAGCATCTCACAGAGGCACCATGGGTTGTCGTTCTTTTCCGTCAATCGAAACGCCTTCGACCAAACGGAGAATGGGGTCCAACCTACTACAGCAATGAAAGCTGCGGGATTGCAGCGGGAATGTTCATTTACGCAATTCACAACATGGGTTTGGTAACGTTAACGCACACACCATCACCAATGGGATTCCTAAGAGAAATCCTCAACCGGCCAGACCATGAACATGCCATGCTCGTTTTGCCTGTAGGATACCCAGCAGAAGATGCAAAAGTACCAAATTTACAACGAAAGACACTAAATGACATTGCCGTATTCTTTGAAGAATGATTACTTGCGAAGCCCGCCTCGTGCCCACTGGGTGTCGACCTCCAGTTCAGGGTGGTAGTGCGACCGTCGCACTGCTTGTCGATGTTGTTGGGCCTCATTTGTCGCTATGTCATCCGGACTGTTCCGCTTCTTGTGCCAACGCTGTACGAGGAGGCTGACAATGACGCTTGGAATGACAAGAAGTGGGGCGAGTGAAGATTCCAAGTCGAGATATTCCATTGGCAGGTCGAGAACAATACACACGCCCACATACAGTCCGATCGAGGCAAGCAGCGCTGCTACAATCGGAGGCAGAATATGTCGAAACGACATGCCAACAAAGAAGGCGATGATCGCCGTGATCCCAGGGAGAAATTCGCCTCGCTCGGGATTGATACCGTAATTCTTCAACAACTGAATTCCATTGGAGATGACGATGAACACGAATCCTGTGGCAAGCAGACGAATGGACATGGATGTAATCATGACGGCGATGATGGCGAATGCCATTGCAGCAAACAGCTGGAACCGGTCGAGTGAAATGACGAGGCCTAGTTCCAGTGCAAAAGAATAGAGCGTACTTGCAGAGAGATATCCAATAGCAGCACCGGCAATGGCTGTAATCAAGCTCAATCTTCGATAGCCTTGAACGAACAGATAAAGCGACAGAATAATGATTGGAATCGCTGTAACATATCCCCCTTCAACAATCTGCGTGATAACAGTATCACGAATTTCATCGACATCAGGGGTATCATCCGCCACGGCGATCGGTCTATCCATAACAAAATAGAATGTCAACTTGTTGGATGATGTGGTGCAGAGGGCAGGATTCGAACCTGCGAACCGTTACGGACTGGGACCTCATCCCAGCGCCTTTGACCAAGCTGGGCGACCCCTGCAGCAATCACAACTGCCACACTCGCGTATATCAAAACCACGACGCGTTCAAATGACGAGAATTGCGATGTCGGTAATCAATAGGTCTCAATAGAACATAGGACTTTCCGAAGTATCTGGCTATGTATCTTGAATGTCTGAGACAGCACGAGAGGCTATTTATGGAAGCAAACGAGCATTACCGTACAATGTTCCTCTCCGATTGGCATCTTGGCATGAAGGGCATCAAGTCGGCTGAACTTCTTGCATTCTTAGAAACTCATGACGCTGAGACGATTTATCTGATTGGGGATATCGTCGATCAATGGGTTCTCGGCAGAAAGTGGTCATGGAATTCGGACTGCGACAATATCCTGCGCAACCTCTTGGAGAAAGCAGAGCGTGGAACAAAAATCATCTACATACCCGGGAACCACGATGATGGGTTTAGGGCTTGGGCGAATACCTCCGTCAATGGAATAAGAATCCAAAAAGACGCAGTTCATACAACAGCGGATGGCCGCAAGCTCTGGATTCTGCATGGTGATGAATTCGATTTGTTCATGAGACATAGTAGATTTTTGGCAAATCTTGGCCATTCCATTGTTCAGTTGCTCATGAAACTGAACCGTCCCGTGACTTGGTTCCGAAAGAGAGTAGGGCTGAAACCTTGGTCACTTGCAACAATGGCAAGACGGGCTTTTCAAGGAAGCAGTAAGACCTACCGTAGATTCTCAACAGCGGTTACAGAAGAAGCGATGAAACTCGGTTACGATGGTGTTGTTTGTGGTCACATCCACAAGGCAGAATTCAAATTGATCAATGGAATTGAGTACTGGAACGATGGTGATTGGGTCGATTCATGTACAGCAACCGTTGAGGCAATGGATGGAACGATGCAAATTGTCCATTATCAGCCGGCATCTGAGACCATCAAGGCATTGTGTGAGCGTGCTTCAATCCGAGACTCAGAGATAACAAACAAACCCATTCTCCATCTTCCTGAGATTCTGGAACAGGTGGCTTCATGAAAATCGCCTATGCACTTGCTGGAGAGGGACGAGGTCACGCAGTCAGAGCCATATCGCTTGCAAAAGGTCTCATAGAGCGCGGCCATGAAATTGATTTCTTTACCTGTGGTGATGCCCTCGAATTACTTCGGGAAACGTTTGGTGCCAACGCGGTTCATGATCTCGAAACACCGAGATTTGTTATCGTTAGAAATCGAGTATCAATCTTGCGGACAGGAATTGCCTCAATTCGTTTCTTTGGCAAACAAGGTCGCAGAAAAAGAAAGTTTTCAAAGACATTACGCTCGATGAACATCGAAGCAGTTATTTCCGATTTTGAGCCAACGTTTCCAAGGGTCGCTCGTCGACTCAAACTTCCTTTGATTTCATTTAACTCTCAACGATTTGCCTTGGATGCAAAATTGGATGAAGTGCTGACATTTCGGCAACGGATGAAACTCTTTCCGATCAAAACCTTATGCTGGTTTTTTGCCCCAAAGCCACAACTTAGTTTGGTTTCAAAAGGGTTTAACCTGAAACCGAACAAGCCAACTGCACATATACTCGGTCCAATGTTGCGGCCAGAATTTTTCCCAGGGGCATGGAGGCCAACAGGCACACATGCGATTGCCTATCTTCGAACAAGTGTGCTCCAACACCTCCCAGCTATTGCTGCGCATGCTCAATCGCATGGCCTGTCTCTCAAATTGTACGGACATTACCCTGAAAATGTTCCTGACAACGTCGAGATCCGACCTATATCGAACGACGGGTTCATTGAGGATCTTCTGACTGCAGACTGGATGATTCAAACCGCGGGTACACAACTCCTTGGAGAGGCCGGAACAATCTCTATCCCATCGATCTGTATCCCCGAACCGGGACAAGTTGAGCAGGAAATCAATGGGATTCTCGCAGAAAAAACGTTGCCTAATGTGAAGGTTCTGCGTCCAAAGTCAACATCGATTCAGGAGATTGATGCAATGCTTGAGACATGCCGCAAAGCATCGACGACTTCAAACATCGAAAACGGAAAAAAACAGGCCGTTGCAATTGTTGATGAATTTTTAAACGGTTTAGAACGAGAGACAACCTTGTCTGAACCAAAGCAAGACCTTGATCTCCAGTTAACAAATGAACAACCTTCCTCAAATTGATGAGGTTTAATCATTCAACGAGATTCTGTCAATTGTTTGCCTATTGGTTCCAGGCGTCGAAATTAATCGCGAATGGTTTGGAGCATATCCGAAACGTATGGTTTGACACTGGCCCATACCTCGCTGTGGACCTCGCCGACCGAACCTCGAGTGTGAACTACGGGGTACCCCTCAAGTTCTGCTCTTTTCTCGAAGGCCTTTCTGAGGAGCTTCTGATACGCCAAAAATGAGTGAGTGATGGAGGGAGACAATCCCATGTCAGCCCCAGCTTCGTAATGGTTGAGTTTTGTCAGCGATTCGTTGTACATCATACGGTTGAGCAGGCGGCGTCCGCCCGCAAGAAGTGTCACGGTCACATCCGCCTCTGGCATGTCTCGGTACAATCCCTGAATCCATTCCGCATCGCCGCCTCGGACGGTCTCCCGAATCAACGGCGTTGTGGTGTAACGATCGGCGATGACAACAAAACCGGCCTCCATGAGCGGCTGGACCTCGTGAATGTACTGGTCGTGCAAATCGGTCGCATAGAGAAGGGCACGAGTTCGCCAGTTCAATTGATGAAGATCTGAATGTGAACGCTTGATGAGGTCTCCGAGAAGTTCCGAACGGGCAAGCCCAACAACCACCACGGCGACGCCGTGGGCTTGTAGCCGTTCACTCAGTAACCGCACGTGCATTGAACGGCCAACATTATCCGGCCCTTCGATGACAATGAGTTTCCCTCCTGTCGTCATGCGTCATCCTCCAGAGCACTCCAGTCAAACGATGATGTGCGAATCATCTCGGCTACCCGGTCGTTTTCGTCAATGGGTTGAATGTTGTCGAGATCCACGTGCTCTGAAATCATTGCACGCACGCGAGATTGGACCTCTGCAACGGTCCCCAAGGCGTCTACTCGGACAATACGACCATCTCGAACCAGAGCGTCGTAGATTTCCTTGATTTTACCCTGAAGTATCTTGTAGGATTCAAACGGGTCGAATGTCCATCCCATGTCCAGGCCAGCTTCGTAATACTTCAGTGTCGGCCGGCCTTTGATAATCCGGTCGTATCCAATTTCAGGAGGGATATCAAAGTACAGGGTTATGTCTGGTTCTCTAGCAAACGAATAGTTCGATTCGATGGTATCTCGTTTGACACCTCGGGCACCATCTCTCGCCATTGCCGTGAATTTGTATCGGTCGCAGATTACGATGCCACCAACCTCCAGCATCGGCTCAATTTGCTTGCTCCAGCGGTCTGCAAAGTCTGCAGCATGGATGAGGTGGAAGGTTTGTGGCTTGAGTCGTTTTGTGTTCTTGCCGGCCTTCGTGGCTTCTGCAACAACCGGACTTGAGTTCCATTCAGTGTGGTGTACCGGCAGTCCCAGTGCACGAATCCAGTTGAACAAAAGCATAGCCTGAGTTGATTTACCGCTTCCATCCATGCCTTCGACAGCAATCAATAGACCCCGTTCAAGTGGTAATTTTTCACGTACTTCGGACAATGCATCACACCCGTTCGATTGTTTGTAGAACCTTCCGAATTTATTACCATCTATTGAGATATTATAATCCAAGTTTTTTTGTAATCTCAGTGTATGAATTCTTCAATAAAAGATGGAACAACAGGTGATTGAGCCATCAGCTTCTCGAATCTGATCCATCTTGAGAACAATCGGTTCCAAACCTTTCTGCTTGAGTGCCTTTAGAACCGTTGGATAGCCTTCTGCAACGAGGACTTTCCCGTTTTCAAAACCAATCGTGTTGCACCCGTAGACTTCTTCTTCAGGCATCAGCAGGACTTCGCAACCTTCTGGGAGTTCACCGAAATCCTCCGCAGTAAGGTAACCCTCTGCGGTGAGAATAATGTTGTCGGTTGGTGTTGAGGAAATGGAGGTGAGATGGAGGGCTTTCTCTATTGGAATGTCGACAATACGCAACTCATGACCAAGGTGTGTCAGAAGGTTGCGTAGTGTTTCAATTCCTGCTTCATTTGTTCGCTCTGAGCGACCAACGAAGAAGATGTCACCGAGTCGTAGAATGTCGCCACCATCCATTCGAGCATCGCCAAACATACCACAGACTTGGAACCCGTTGAGTTGTCGTGAAAGGAAATCTGCGATTGGCGGTTGTTCTCCAACACGTGACGGGTGGCCAGGTACTGGTAGGAGCACGTGACCGTCGATAACGATGGCTTGATCTTCAACAAAAATACAGTCAGGGTGGTTGTTGTCTGCAGGAAGGATGGTCACCTCAAGGCCGATGTCCAAAAGCGCTTGGACATAGGCTGCATGTTGTGTTTTTGCCAATGCAATATCGGTTGGTCCAGAACCGAAATAGTTGGCTATTGCATCGGAGAAAGAGCGAGGAACGGCCCTCATGAGGACACGTTGCTTCTGGTCCGTGCGGACAGTAGCCATGATTGACCGGCCAATCATCGTCATTTAATCCTTGGTGAGTGATTGAAACGTGCCAAAGACCATTGAATTGAAACATAAGTTGCGAGTGGGGTTTAGTATGCGCCTCTCAGTACAGGCTTTTGGACTCATGTTCTTGATGGTTCTTGCACCGTTATCCGGGTGCTTTGGTGAAAATGAGGTTGAAACTCTTGACGCAACTTCTCTTTCTGTCCTGGAATCCGAATCGTTGCAGGCCGGAATGTGGCAAACCATTACGCTGGAGGCAAGTGACGATCTCGCAGTCTTCGTTCCATACTTTGTTCAAGATCCTGGCTCAATGCGCGCACAAAACGGAACCGTCCTTGATATGAATTCTGGAGATAAAGCAAGCGTGAACATCCTCTTCCCGCCTCGAAATGAAGAAATTGTCTTCTTCTTGGGCGACTTTGGACGCGTTGATTGGCCGATACGTGAACCGGATCAGTCGTGGATGGCATGGCTTGAGAATCCAAGCACCGGTTCCGCTGTACAAGCTGTCGAAAACCAAGATACTGGCGGACTTTGGCCTTGGCTGGTTCCAGGAAACGAAACAGGAAACATTCCCGTCCCAATGGTTATGGAAACAAGTCGTCCATCCCGTGCAGATTTGGACGAAGACAATGGCGTTGGGGCGAGTGCAGGATGGGTGAACGGACGTGATGTCTATGACTGGGTGGATTTCATCACGGACGATACACCATGTGCAACGTGTGGGCCAGATGGAGCGGTTGGCTATCTTGACCGATGGATTGGAAATGCAAATCCTTCTTACGAACACGCCGTGACCTACTTTGAAGGCGTCATGCTTGGATATGGATTGGACCGGGTTGAAGTCCACCGTTTCCAATCAAACACTGCTTGGTCGGTCAATATTTGCGGATACAAAGATGGCTCTGTTTACCCCAACGAATGGCTCATTTTCGGAGCGCACTTCGATATCGCACCTCCCGTTGCATACACGCCCGGTGCAGAAATCGGCATTCCCGGATACGGCACTCGTCACGGCGCATACGACAATGCTGCAGGTTCGAGTATGGTGCTTACAACAGCCAGCGTTCTTGCTGATTTTGATGCTCGACGAACGATGGTCTTCTGTCTCTGGTCTTCAGAAGAAGAAGGTCTCTGGGGATCACGTTCCTTTGCAAACGACTTGCCTGATGGCGTCACCGTTAGCAATTATCTCAATCTTGACATGGCTGGTGTGAACTATCCGGGCGATTATGCACTTTCTGTATATCTTGGCCCAGATGGAACGCAAGAAGGGATTGATCAAGCAGGAATGTTCCACCTTGCAGAGTGGATTGGTGCAGATGCACTTGACCTTGGCTACGAGATGGAACGGGGACGCGAAGCATGGCTTGAAGGTGGAGAGAGCCCGCTGTGGGGAGACATCTACGAGGATACGGTAGCAATCTACGAATCGCCAACAGCTCGAAGCGATCATGATTCGTTCCAAAACATCGGTGTAGCAACTCTTGGTTGGAACGGACTTGTCGATGGATATCCGTGCTATCACAGAGAATGTGACACGATGGAGACGATGATTGATTACATGGGAACGGACAATTCTACCGGAATCAACAATTTGGTTCACTCATGGGATATCGTGACCTGGTGGGCTGTTTATGCGTTCTTGCACATGGACCAGACGCCAGTTCCAAACGAGTTGTAAAACCGTCGGCAAAAAGCATATAATTTTGAGATGCATATACGCATTCATGGTTCTTATTGAGTGTCCACATTGCGAGGAACATATTGAATTGGAAGACGATGCAGTTGGGTTGTTTTCATGCCCGCATTGCGAGGGTGAATTTGAATGGGGGGAGGAGACTCCTTCCTCAAATGTAATGAACGAATACGCCTCGATGAGCCATGATCACTTTCTATCACATCCAGCGACACGAATTACAGTCGGTTCAACGGTTGCGACTGTTTTTGGTGCTATGGGGATATTTACTGGAATTTTGCCCCTTCTCGGAGGGCTCTTTTTCTCCGAATTGGGATTGGGCAGTCTCGGCGGTTTCCTCATCCTGACCGGCCTGTTTTTCTTCGCTATCGGGGGATTCGGAATTTTTGTTGGTGTCAAGATTGCCCAGGGAAAACTGTGGGCTTTGGTGACGAGCTTCGTCCTTTCCGTTCTTTTGACATTGATTCAAATCGTGGGATGGCTGTTCTCAGAGGACGGTTGTGCTGAATATGATTTCTGGACGGGTGAGTGCGTGGAAACGTATTCCGCGCCATTCCCAATTTTGGGATTCTTACTGTTCGTCACGCTTGCAGGAAGCATCGGAACCTTGCTTTTCCACCCAGCAGGGCGATACCAGTTCGATTGAATTAATACTGCTCGAGCACAAGTTCAGTGGTTGTGGATGCGATTTCGTTGTCTGCAGCCATCCACATCTTGTCCAAAAGTGAGCGAAGCGCTACCGTATCGTCGACGTGTACGAGTGCAACCAAATCTGCCTCACCAGACACCTCATAAATGATTTCAACACCTTCCCAACCGGTTACTTCGGATGCAAACGATCCGATTTCAACACCGGGCGAGACTTTGATTCGAATAAGTGCAGTAAGGCCAATCCCGCTCTCTCGAACGGTGTATCCTCGAATCGTTCCGTTTTCTTCCATGGTGCGGATATGCGTTCGAACGGTGCGCTCGCTGGCACCGACTTCCTTTGCAAGATCAACATAGGACATTCTGCCGTTTTTTCGGAGTTGTGCTAGAATGGCTCGATCAATTTCTGAGATGCGCGTCATGACATTCGCTCCGCATATCGGTATATCAAACCTTTCACGAACGATTACTGTAAATTAATTTAAAATTTAGGACAGAATCCGGAAAAACACCAGCATAAAATGGAATGATTTGAAGAGAGATTTTTCACATCGGACATTCCATTTAATTCAAAGAGCGCCTTCATGTGGAAGAAATGAGACACATGGCGGATTTGATTTCTAGTTTAGATGCGCGAATGGTTTTGGATAGTCGAGGGAATCCCACGATAGAAGTCGATTGTTTCGTAGACGGACGCCTCCAGGGCCGGGCGATGGTTCCCTCAGGCGCTTCCACAGGCCAGCACGAGGCGCTGGAAATGCGTGACGGTGACATGGAAAAGTGGCTTGGTAAAGGTGTTGACCTGGCCGTAAATCACGTCAAGACTACAATTGCAGACGCTCTTGTTGGAATGACCGTCGACAATCAAAAAGAAATCGATCGAACGATGCTTGAACTTGATGGAACACCAAACAAATCCAATCTTGGTGCAAACGCAATGCTTGGCGCATCACTTGCAGTGCTTCATGCAGGTGCAGCCTCACAAGGTGTCCCACTTTGGAAATACATCAGCGGAGATTCAGCGGGTCGAATGCCTGTTCCAATGTTGAACATCCTGAATGGCGGAGCTCACGCAGCATCGAACGTTGATGTGCAAGAGTTCATGGTCATGCCGCATGGTTTCTCCTCGTTTGGAGAAGGCCTTCGTGCGGGCGTCGAAATCTATCATCAACTGAAGAGTGAGCTGAAAGCAGATGGGTTGCTTGGAGGCGTTGGTGATGAAGGAGGGTTTGCTCCAAATCTTCCTGCAAACGAAGATGGTTTGCGATACATGGTTCGGGCGATTGAAGGGGCTGGCTACACCATCGATGATGTAGGAATTGCGCTTGATGTGGCAGCAACAGAGTTTGAGAAAAACGAAGGCTATCACATGGATGGAAAGGTTCTCTCTTCCGATCAAATGGTGGATATGTACAGCGACTGGTTGGATGCGTACCCGATTTTGTCCATTGAGGATGGCTTGGGAGAGAACGATTGGGATGGATGGACTGCACTGACAAAACAAGAAGGACATCGAGTCCAAGTTGTCGGGGACGATTTGTTCGTCACACAATCCGAGCGACTTGCTCAAGGCATATCGATGGGTGCAGCGAATGCAATGCTGGTCAAAGTCAATCAGGTTGGTACGGTAACTGAAACACTCGAAGCGATGGAATTAGCAACTTCGAATGGATACAGAAATGTTGTTTCGCATCGCAGCGGAGAGACCGAAGACACAACCATTGCAGATCTTGCAGTGGGCACGCGTGCAGGACAAATCAAAACCGGGGCCCCTGCTCGATCAGACCGCGTCTCAAAATACAACCAACTCCTCCGGATTTCAGAAGAAGTGAAAGAATATTTTTCACCTTTCTAACATTCCTGCGTGTATACATTGGGTTATAAGGAAGGTAACATCGCTGAGACCATGCGCAAATCAATCGTTTGTACACTCGTAGCCTGCCTTTTGCTCTCTGCAATGCCTTTTTCCGTGACTGCAGATGAAACAGAAGATATTCCAACAAACGCTGCAGCAACGGGTGTCCACGATTCCCTCGTTGCAGCCCTCGCCCACGCCGGGCTCGTCTCAACACTCGAAGGCGAAGGACCATTCACGGTCTTTGCCCCGACCGATCAGGCATTTGCTGACGCCGGAATCGATTTGTCCACATACGACACACCTGAGAAGAACGCAACACTCGCCGACATCCTCCTCTACCACGTTCTTGCTGGTAACGTCTCATCCTCCCAAGTCACGGATGGTCTCTCAGCAGTCATGGTAAACGGTGACAAAGCCACGTTCACCGTGGAAGACAGCACCGTCAAAATCGGAGATGCAACAGTGACCACAGCCGATGTTGCAGCAAGCAACGGAATCATTCACGTGATTGACAAGGTGCTGATGCCACCTCCCGGTGACATTTGTTACAACGTCGTTTCCCACACAATCATTCCAGGGGCCACCAACCTGATCTGCAACTCCCACATGTACGTCGAGAATTACACCATGGGTGGACAAACTATCACAGGTTGTTACAACACGGTAACACACCAAGTGAGCAACATCAGCGCTGCTGAATGTGGCGCATACATGTGGACGCCCGCCGTAAACATCGCTATGACTGCCCAAGCAACAACCATCCACACAGCTCTCGTCGCAGCGCTTGGCGCAGCCGACCTCGTAACAACGTTGAGCGGAGATACAGAATACACCGTTTTCGCGCCAAGCGATGATGCATTCGCAGCTGCAGGCATCGATCTCGATACATTCGATACGCCCGAAGAGATTGCAGTGCTTTCGGATATTCTCCTCTACCACGTTGTCGCTGGAACAACACTCTCCACAGATTTGGCTGCAGGTGCGAACACTGTCACCGCAGCAAACGGTGATGAACTAACGATTACAGTTTCCGACACTGGGGTCGCAGTTGGCGCCGATGGTGCAGTGGTTACTCTCGCGGATGTACCAGCATCCAACGGAGTCATCCACGTCATTGACAAGGTACTCACACCACCGGCCGACGATCCATTCGAAGGTATTGACTGTGCAGAAACAATCGGACTCACATCCGATGGGTACGGATTCACACCATCTGTGGTTAACATCGAGCCAGGTCAAACTGTTTGCTGGTCGTGGACCGATGCCGGAATGGCACACAATGTCAAGGAAGTTGACGGATTCCAATCCAGCACTTACGTCGATGGAGGAGTCACTTCTGGTGCTCCAGCAACCACAGTTGCTTTCCATCACACATTTACCGAGAATCAAACATTCTACTACGCTTGTGAACCGCACATCTCCATGAAGATGCACGGTGAGATCGTTGTCGGAGACGGTGGTGCAACCACAACAACAGGTGACGAGGAATCCGAAGACGCCCCAGGCTTTGTCGCATCCACCATGATGCTTGCAATGCTCGGAGCGGTTTTGTTTATGAGCCGACGACGTAACCTCTGATGATGTGATACGTTGAACGTAAAGCGATGGTTGGTGGCTGCCGCTCTGGCGGCCACCACCGTTCTTGCGGCTTGGACCTATCTTGTCGTGTCCTATGACTCGCCTCTAGGTACGGACAACACGATTCTCATCAAACCAAATCCATCGACCACGGATGGTAACGATGATCTCCTTGCAACCCTCTCGTTTGGACAAGGAGCAGAAAACCTTGATTGGTCTTCGATGCGAATTGACCTCAATGTTGATGAGAACATCTACACATGTTCCTTTGGTCGTCAGTCTGCTTCAACAAACAGCGACTCGAAGGTTGACTCAAGACTTGCATCCGACGGTGTAACCTTCTCGACGATAATGGATGCAACATCTGAAACCGAGTTCACCTACTTTTCAATCCCATTGCAACAAGAGGGAAACCAATCGGAATTTACGATACGTGCCTCAAAAACAGATATCTTCCTCGCTGATGACGTTGCGTGGACTTACGTACCTGGAAAGTCGCTCCAAGAGGTTCAGTCTGTCAACCAGTCCGATTTGTCCAATGATACCTCGGAACGGTTGGAGTGGTATACGTACGACCTATCGGCCCACCGAATTACACCGAACGATGGAACCTACATCCTGCTTCAAAACGACGTTTCTTTCAAATTGCAATTCCTGAGCTACTACAATGAGAAAGACGAGAGTAGGCACATCTCGATCCTTACATCAGCTCTCATCGCCGAAGAACATCCTGCTCTGCAAGATGATACGTTGGTCGTTCCTTCCCCTTGTTTGATTGAAACGCAAGGGAACTCAACCCTTTGGGGAGCAAATGAGACGATATTCCTTCGTGAGCAAGATGTGAACATATGTAGCGAGCAATGTGCAATTCGCTTTATGATTGCATATGAAATGGTTGAAGTGAAAACCGAAAATACGACCTAGTTTGAGCGGACGATATGAAGAACGTGCTCCGGAATGTTGGTCCAACATTCTTGCTTCTGTTTGTTCTGTTGGTTGCCCGTCAAATCTATCCATATTCGTCATTTAACACGCCTACTGTTGATGAGGGATTCGGGATTGAGGTTGTTGCAACGAACCTTGGTGGTCCAACCTGCCTTGAGTGGTTCAATCAATCAACACTAATCGTTTGCGATCGGGATGGTGGCCAAATTTTCACCCTCGATGCCAACATGAATCGAACAACGCTCATTACCGGTTTGGACCGTCCTCACGACATTGCAATAGCAAACACAACGCTCTTTGTTAGCGAAGCAGGCCAACTTACGCGTTTTGACCACAACGGAGATCTTGGTGAAATTACGAATCGGACACAACTTGTTTCAGACGTTCCAACTGGAAATCATCAAACGAATGCGGTCAACATTCTACCAAATGGGACGCTTGTGTGGCACAGCGGGTCGACATGCAACGTTTGCGTCGAAGATGATGAACGAAACGGAGCGCTGTTGTGGGTGAATGCATCAACAGGTGAACATGGAGTTCTTGCGAGTGGTGTTCGAAATTCGTTTGATGGGGTTTGGGTTCCAAACATTGGTTACGTCTTCACCGATAATGGACGGGATTGGGAAGGTGACCATCCAGATGAAGAACTCAACCTTCTCACCGAAGGCGGCGATTATGGATGGCCAAATGACGATCCATCCAACCCGGTACCAGCTGGAAGTATTGCTCCGATTGCATCATGGACTCCTCATACATCGATGAATGGCGTTGCAGTCCGTCCAGTTCATTCCCCGTTGCCGGGGGGGAACTCAACAATCTATGCAACTGTCTACGGGTCATGGAACACACTTCTTCCTCAAGGACATGAAATTGTTCGCATTGATTTGGACTCTACGAATGAAAACGTTGTGGGAACGACGTCGGTTTTTGCTGAGGATGTTGGAACTCCACTACCGATTGCGTTTCATCCAAATGGAGACCTTTACTTTGCAGTGTTTGGCTCAAACGGAAAGTTGTACAAAATAACAGCAAATAATTAAAATGCATAAGGAGATATGCAATCTACATTTTTATGATAACCACGCATGCAATCTGGCAATACCTTCTCGGATATTTTCGAGAGAAGTTGCGTATGAGAGCCGAATGAGGCCAGCGCCTCCTTCCATAAGTGAGCCTGGAATGACTTGAACACGCGCTTCAGCGAGCGCACGGTCGGCGAATTCGATATCAGACATTCCGGTACCTGTTATGTCAGCAAGGATGTAAAACGCACCTTCAGGTTCAGGAGCGTTGACTCCAGGAAGGCCATTTAATCCTTCATGCATAACGATACGCCGCTCGGCAAAGGACTCAGCCATGTGCTGGGTTTCTTCCTTAAGTTGAAGGGCAACTTCTCCCGCAGGCATGAGGAAGGTTGGTATGTGGGTTGCTGCCGATGTTTGGCATGTTTTGACAGCCTCCATGAATGCCTTCGGACCCGTAATCCATCCCATTCTCCAACCTGTCATTGCCCAACCCTTCGACCAACCTCCTATGGTGATGGTGCGGTCTTGTCCTCCTGGAGAATTGATCGGCGACGTGTATGGATGGTTGGACCAGACGAGCGTTGAGTAGATCATGTCATCAACAATCCATAGGTCATGTTTCTCAGCAAACTCAGAGATTTTTCGAATTTCTTCTGGCGTGTAGACCGCCCCCGTTGGATTGTTTGGTGAATTCAACATGATTGCCTTTGTTCGTGGCGTTACGCTCGCTTCCAATGCATCAAAATCTGGATGGTAAGAGGGCCTCGAGACTGGGACATGAACTGGAACGCCTCCAAAAATTCGAATCATTCCATCGTAGGATGGCCAAGCCGGGGCGAACAAAAGGACTTCATCTCCTGGAACAAGCATTGTCATGAGTGAATAAAGAAGCGCCTGCTTGCACCCCGGTGTAATCACAACGTCTTCAGGGTCCGATGAGATATCCAATGTGTTGAGATGCGATGAAACTGCTTCACAAAGCGATGCGCTTCCTTGGGAACGGGTATACGCTGTTTCTCCTCGCTGTAGAGCATCGACAGCGGATTGAACGACAACTTTGGGCGTATCAAAATCTGGTTGTCCAACAGTGAATCGGATAACGTCAGGTGACGGAGGTGCGAGATACGCAGCGAAACCACGACCTATATCGGAAAAGGCTGGGCTAATTTCTGGCATTTCATCACCTCCCGATATCGCTTCGAATTCATTATTCCTCTTCAAGACTTTCCAATTGTTTGAGTTTGTAATGGATTTTTGGAGCACGGGCGGAGATTCGAACTCCGGTCTCAGGATCTGCAGTCCCGCTCATAGCCACTCTGACACCCGTGCGGTAGTTGTGCGACCAGCACGATGTATTTCAACGCGCCTCATCAAACATGCTTATGAAAAATCGTGTGCAGGAAGGAATCATGCTTCACATTCATGGGCCAGGATGGACGCCGACAAAAGCTTATTATGCTTGCAGGTATGAAATTCTCAGGAAACCGTTAGGATTTTCTCAAGGTGCTGAAATTCTTCAAGACGACGAACAGGCCCTCCATGCCTATGTGGAATTGGATGGAAAGATCGTAGCTGTTGGACGCAGCCATCTTATTCCACAAGCGAGCGATGGTTCGCAATCGGACTTCCCTGGTCAAGATGGCCCAAAGACCCCTCCTTTTTCTGAACTCCACGCTGCAAATAGGCCAGCAATACAAATTCGACAAATGGGAACCTTGGACAAGTATCGTCGTCGAGGGTTTGCTGCCCAAATCCTTCGTGCATTGGAAACCGCATCGCAGACCCATTTCGGAGCAACATGTGGATTCCTTCAAGCTCGAAAAGTTGCACTCTCATTCTACGAATCTCAAGGATGGACAACCCTCGATGCGCCGTATTCAATACCCAATGTCGGGCCACATCGCTCAATGATGAAACGATTTTGAACACTGTCGCCTTTACAAAGAGTGGACTGCTTGATATCTTGGCGATAGGTTGCTATGATACAAGTCACAGAAACTAACAAGAACGACTCTTATTATATGAATACAAGGAGGAGAGACAGATGGAAATGAACGCTGAGGACCTTTCCACGAAAAAAAAGAACGAGCGATTCCTTGAAGCTCTGAGAACACTGAGCAATCAAGACCCCGTCTCTTTTTCGGAGATTGCCCCAGAATTGCTTCAGCGCTGTGCATACTATTGGAGAGGGTCAGATCCTTATTTCTCAACGAAACTCAATTCTTGGCTTTCTTATGACATGATGTGGAAACCCTTTGGAGAGATTATCCCAGATGATGCGAACTTTGCAAAACGCATAGATTCCGATGCATTTGACATAAAAATGTACAGTGGCGCAACAAAGGCGCTCCTTGAATCACTGCAAACTCGATTTCCGGAAGATTTCAACCAGTGGGATGCATCAATCCGTAACCAGTTTATCATCCTCGGGATGATCGCCATGGGTCGTGAAAAAGGAGAATATCAAGGAGCACTTGTTCACAGGCTCGGCCTGGGATCGGGAGATGTACGAATCAGAGGATCCAATGTTATTCGGGCCGCGAAAATCGCCCTTGCCCGACTGGGGAAAGATAGCGGTGCAGAGCTTTTTGCACCTGCTTCCGGCCATGGTGTTGAACGAGTACACAAAATCTCAAGCGCTAAATTATCAGAAACGATTGAGCGCTTCGTCCTTTCTCATTCTGCTTCCGTGCTTCTGCCCCCTCCGAGGAACCTTTGACTCCTTGAAGCGTTGCTTTCATATACTCTCGGGCTTTTGTAGAAAGTAGAGGGAACGCTGGGTTCCCTAAGAACACCCCCGTGAAAAGCGATGAATTTGGAGGAAAAAGTCAAGCAAACAGACGGAACAATATCGATGCACGCCGCCCTTTTCAAGCAGCACAAGCACCAGACAGATGTTGTACCTCAATCCTCCCTCCTGCAACATGCAGAGCGTACGCTCTGCACCTCTCCCGAGATTGAATGTACCAGCCCGGGTACCTTTGGTTCGGAAAGAGAGAACAGCGGGTTCTCTGTGTAAACACAACAAAAAAATTGGAAGTGAAAAAAAATGAACACGAATACGAAGACAAAGACAATGAGCATGCTTTTGGCTTTCCTTCTCGCTCTATCAGCAGCATCTGCTGTAAGCGGTGACGGATCTGACCCTCTGGACCCCAACGATGGTGGTGCAGACTGGGACGGCGATGGTCTCACCAACGCTGAAGAACAAGCCCAAGGCACAAACATGAACAACGCAGACAGCGATGGCGACGGTCTGCCTGATGGATGGGAGGTTGCCAATGGCCTCAACCCAACCAACGGCGGTGATGGCAATGCGGACTCTGACAACGATGGTCTAACCAACGCACAAGAGTACCAAATGGGTACCAACCCAAACAATGCTGACACCGACGGCGACGGCAAGAACGACAACGTCGACTCGTTCCCAACCGATCCGAACGATGGAGAGTACTCCGATTCCGACGGTGACGGTATCCCAGACGCATACGACCCAGACTTCCAGGAGTCTGATGCAGGCGCTGGTGATGGCGGCACTGAAGGCGGCGGCGAATCCAGCGATCAAGGACAGGGACAAGGTCAGGGACAAGGTCAGGGACAAGGTCAGGGACAAGGTCAGGGACAAGGTCAAGGACAAGGTCAAGGACAAGGTCAGGGACAAGGACAAGGCCAACAACAAGGCCAGGGTCAAGGACAACAGGGTCAACAAGGTCAGCAAGGTCAACAAGGCGAACAGCAAGACAATGGACAAGGTCAGCAGCAACAAGGTGGACAGCAAGGTGGCCAACAAGGCGATCAACAAGCTGGAGACCAAAACGGCGACAACCAAAACGGTCAGAGCCAACAGCAGCAAGGCCAGACCCAAAACGGTCAGCAAGGTCAACAAGGTCAGCAAACCGACCAACAACAAGGTCAACAGCTTGACAACCAGGAACAAAACGGTGAAACAGACAACGATGGCGATGGTATCCCAGATAACCTCGACAACGATGACGACAACGACGGAATTCCTGATGATCTTGACTCCAGCCCACAAGACCATGACAACGATGGCATCGATGACGCTGAAGACAGCGACGACGATGGCGATGGAATTGACGACGATGAAGAAGTGAACGACAATGATCCGAACACGAACATTTACGATCACGACAACGACGGTATCAGCGATGCTGTCGATTTCGACATCGACAACGATGGCGTTGACAACTGGAACGACGTAGACGAGAACGGCGAAGACCTCTCCCGTGACCACGACAACGATGGCATGGATGACGGTGTAGATCCTGATGACGACAACGACAACATTCTTGATGTCGATGAAGCAGACGGTGACTTCGGTAACTATCGCTACGATCACGACAACGATGGAATTTGGGATCTCAGTGACACCGATGACGACAACGACGGTCTAAGCGACTGGTTCGAAATCAACGATGGAAACGATCTCACAGGTCAATTTGACTCCGACAACGACGGAATCGAGAACCAACTCGATGACGACGATGACGACGATGGAATCCTCGATTCCCTCGAAAACTGAGTCAGATTTGATTGAGAATCAAGTCGTAACTCTGCTCCCTCGGAGTGGATGGCCGAACCTCAGGGGAGTCCGCTCCCCTGAGGTTCCTTTTCTTTTGATATCCTTCTTATCCGGGTGATACTTTCGACTTCAATCACCCATTGTTTTCATATACAGTTCCAAGGTCAGAGGACTGTTTAGAGGGGCTCTTATGCTAGAAAATCGAAACAAAATCACTCGACGACCAAATGCCTTCAAATCACTTCTGCTTGTATTTCTCATGGTGATGAGTACAACGCTAGCGATGATGATTCCTTCAGAGTGGGAACAAGAAGAAACGGTAATTGATGTCGAATACCGATCGATGCAGAGCACTCCAGCACTCCAATCCATGGACCAAGCAGGTCAGGGTGAATACGAAGGTGCAACAGAGTTCCACTCAGAAGACATCCACCCTGCATTGCGCGACATCATGTGGGCTGACCCTGGCGTTTCATCGGGAATTATCACCGATTTAGCGGCTGTTGAAGCAATTATGTCTTCAAACAACTTCCTTGTCGAAGAGTCCAACCGGAACGACCACGATAACGACGGAATCAGTGATTTGTACGACCTTGATGATGACAATGATGGAATTTACGACCTCATTGAGCGATTTGACGGATGTTATGGAACAGATCCTTTCGACCACGATAACGATGGGATTCTTGATATCGACGATTATGATGATGACAACGATGGGATTCTCGAAGGGCCAATCGACTATGCAGCCCTTGAAGCGCAAGGATATGACCCACTGAACGTCTCTACCGACCGTTTCGTTGTTTCAACAACCGTCCATCCATGGGCGAATGTACAAGTCGGCGACTTCTATCTTGCTGACCAGAACCCCTTCGACCACGACAATGACGGTGTAACCGACGAAGACAGCGATGGCTCGGGCGCAGGCCGCTTCGATGAAGATGACGATAACGATGGCCGTATCGATCAATTTACTTGGCCGTGTGATTTTGACTCCGATGGTCTCATGGATTATTTCGATCCGGATGACGATAACGATAACGTAGCTGATGTTGACGATTCCCACCCATACGACGCCAGCATTACGACAAGCAATGCCGCAGCTGGAAACCTCTTCAATGCACCAGTTCCGTGGGATTTTGTCAACTATCGTGACTACTCCGGAGGCGTCAATTACGTGACATGGGAAGCTGCACGTGTCAATGCTGATGGCCAAGGAGCAGGTTCTGAGGGCGCACAGGGCACTCCTGCGTTTACCAACATCGTTGATGGTGACTTGGATGGAGATGGTATTCCAAACTTCCTTGACCCGGATAACGACGATGATGGGACTCCTGACTCTGCAGATACCGATGATGATGACGATGGAATCCTCGATATGTTTGATCCAGATGACGATAATGACGGAATACCGGATACGTGCGTCAATGTTGACAACAATGGTGATGGGCTCGGGGATTATACTCGTGAAGACGATTCACCGTATCAAACTCCAGGAGGCGACACCGATAGCAAATCTGGTCTTGATTGCGAAATTGACTATGACCAAGACCTCGATGATGACCGACTCCGGCCATTCGACCAAAACTACAACGGAGTCTATGACTGGCTCGACCCAGAACTCGGAGGAACGACAAGCCCAGATAATCTAGGCAATGTTTTGGTGAGTGGCGATGCAACAAATTTCGAGTACGACCTTGATGACGATAACATCGACAACGAAAACGACAGCTTCCCCCTTGACAAGGCTTCGGATGTGATTGCATGGAATTGCCCTACTTCTTCGAACCCTAATCCACTCAACCCCGACCCAAGATGTCAAACCCGCCGTGCTTCGCACGCACAGTTCAATGACTGGGACGGAGACGGTGTCCTAAATTGGGAAGATATCGATGATGACAATGACGGAATCATTGACATTCTTGACATTGACTGGGATTGTGACCTTGACAATGATGGCGACCTCCATTCCCTCAACGGTGCGCTGTATCGCGACGATGGTCCGAATGCAGTTGACTCCGACATCGATGGCGACGGTCTCGAAAACGACATCGACTGGGATGATGACAACGATGGTCTCTCTGACCTTTTCGATCCTGATGATGGAAACTGTGGGCTGGTCGACCCCGATCTCAATGATGCCTTCCAAACACCTTTCTATCCTGTCGGCGACCTCGGCTCGCTCGACGGAAGCGCTGACAATCAAGATTACACCACAAACATTGATTCGTACTGGGCAATGGTATTCTGGCACAATCCGTTTTCAGACATGATGATTGATTACAATGGATACGACAGTACAACCAACCCACCAACGCCTGGAAACGTTCCAGAATTCTACTGGTTCCTATTCGCTCGCTGGTCCTCATACAATGGAGGAAACGAATGGGATATCGACAGTGATGGAGACTCTCTCATCAACGGTCTTGACATCGATCAGGATGCCGACGGTCTTCCAGATTGGTGGGACCAAGATGAAGGAAACGATGGAATTATGGATGTCAATGACGTTAAGCTAGGTGGAACCTTCAATATGAGTATCTGCGGACATACCGTTGGTAATCTCGGCCAAGGATTCGTCTGCGGTTACTCCTATGCTATTGCTTATCAAATGCCTCTCAACGGTGTGACGGCTCAATTCGGCCTACCCTATTCGACACGCCCAGATGCTGCTGTTGATCAAGGCGCCACAGCTGGCGGGGTATCAGGCAACTGGTCGTGTACTCCTGGAGCACAGGGTGGCTGCTGGCACTACGACTTCGGAGGCGACGGCGTAATTGATTCAGCGATTTCCTTTACACAGATGCAAAACAACCGAGATGCGTTCGTAACGTGGATTGGGTTAACGACTGGCATTTGGCAGTGGAACTCAGACAACGGTCCCGATGCTGACTTCCCAGACGAATTGGGTGCTGATTTGGACAAGAACGATGCCGACGGCGACGTCGATGGGGATTTCTTCAACAACACAATCGACCTCGACGACGATTACGATTCCATCTTTGATTGGTTTGATGTCGATGACGATAACGATGGTCTATGGGATTATTTCGAAATCGATTCCAACGATGATCTTGATGATGATACAGGTCAGAACAATGGCAATTTCTTCTCAGGAACGAACTGTGTCGATAACGATGATGACGGAAACGATGCAGATGCTGATGGTGACGGGTTTTACCAAGCAGTTTGGGACCGAGGCCAAATGACATTAGGTCTACAACAACCGAAGGTTTACGATGTTGACAACGATAACGACGGCGTACCCGATGGAGAAGACCCAGATGACGACAACAACGGCATTCTTGATGGGGATCAAGAACTGCTTGCCGGCTGTTTCTGGGGTGAAGAACAATCCACATGGGATCACGATAACGATGGTATTGTCAATTGGGCGGATGATGATTGGGATGGCGATGGTCTTTCGAACACGGAGGAACTTGCTGTCTCCCTAACACGAGCTTTTGACCATGACAACGACGGTGACCGTGATGATATCGATGTTGATGACGATCAAGATGGTATGCATGACGAAGATGAAATTATGCTTTGGCCGGAGCGATTCAACCGCAATTCAACCAATCCATGGGACCATGATGACTTTGGTGGAGGAGAAGCACTTGCTAACCCGAACGATTTGACCACTGGTCCAGACGTCAACGATACCGATGACGACAATGATTCGCGCAACGACCTTGACCACGACCATCTCGAAGAGGGCTTTGCACCTGACCCCCCATGCCAGGCTGCCACCTCATCCGATTGGGACCATGACAATGACTGTGTCCTTGATGAGGATGATAAGGCGCTGACGTTCATCACATTGGATCTTCCAGGTAACTTGTGGCTTGATGCACGAAGTCCAGCGATTTTCAGCGGACAAGTTGAGTGGATTAACCCAATCTCCGGAGTCCGAGAAAACGCAAGTGGCCTACCGGTGCAAATTCACATCGAATGGGCGGACAACGGCACAACTGCTATTGAAACGACCAATATTCTGTCCGATCAAAACGGACAATTCTCTGTCGGACAATTCCTTTATCCTGAAGACATTGTTGTAGGTGACAACACCACATACAAGGTATACGCAGTTGTGACTGAGATGTTCGCGTTTAACGGAGCAACATCCTCCGATTATCTTGTTGGGGTTGAAGCGAATATGACGATCGACCCGAGCAGTAACAACTGGGAATACTTCCGTAGTGATGAACAACAACTCTGGTTGGAATTTTATTCGTACTACGCTGCCGATTATGAGCGAGGAATTTACTCCAATCCGATTCCATATGCTCCGGTAACCTTCTCCTTCTACGGTGGATTGTTTGGCAACCTTACCCATCCAACAAATTTCACCAACTTTGATGGTAATGGATACCGTGCGAACTCATTTGGTCTCACATCTGTTTCCTTCGAGCAAATTGGAGGCGCTAGCGGCGTATGGAAACAGGTTCAATTCAATTCAACCATGGATAACGGGCCGGGTAAAGCTCCCGGCGGTCTTGAAGAGATTATTTGGAACAACAACACAAAGATGCACGATATTGTTCAAACCAATGGCCTTTCAGATCAGTATGTCCGCGTAAACACGAGTTTACCGAAAGGCGATTACAATTACATCGGACGAGTTCAGCCGGAACTTGCAACCGAATACCCGTTCCCATTCTTGCATGGTGACGAAGATGACAATGCCCGTTCGATGCGTGTCATGCACCGCATGAACATCGATGGTACAATGACTTTCGAAGGCGTTCATCCAATCACTTTCTTTGATGCAACCATCAACAACGGAGATGGAACCTTTGGAAACTGGCGCTATCTTTACCACGGGCCAGCGTTAACAGAAGCGGGCTTGGACTACAACGAGATTTCCGCCTACAAAGCCTACAGCATGTTATGGGATGGAACAATGAACATGACAACAAACAAGCCAATGTTCACCGGTGAAGCCGAGGATATTGTCGATTTCGTTGACGTCAATTCAACGCACTGGTTCATCAAGCTGGTCAATGGCGGAGATGGTGACCTACCGCCTTGTGGCCAAGTCGACCCAACAGACCCTGAAAGTCCGGTACGGTGTGAAATCGTGCCTGAAATGGATACTGGTTCTTCGATTGAATTGACTGGTTCAGTAACGAATCGATCTTTGGTACCATGGACCGTCGAACCAGTCGCCGTGCAACTTGACAAAGACAAGAACGGAATTTTCAGCAGTGGCGGAGAAACGCAATTCACCCAGAAACCAAACTGTATGGATGCCCAAAACAACAGAATCCCAATGCAGAGCATTGACGACGAAACCGAGTGCACAACGAAGGGAGGCATCGTTGCAGAATACGACTATGATTTCACCTGGGAGAGTCAGTATTCTTCCGGAACGTATGGAATGCGCGTCGACTTCACGAACTCCGGTTATTATTTCACTGGCAATTCGACGGCACTCGCAACAACTGGTGCGTACATCAACGTTACAGTGGTTGGAACAACATCGTTTGAATTGACTTCCATTGCACGACTTTACCGAAACACAAACACATCGATTCAGGCACGACTTGTTGACAATTCATTGCAGCCGGTTCGAGAAGCACCTGTGAACTATACCTGGTCCTTCGATGGCCGAACGGAAACAAGCTACACGGACACAAACGGCTTCTTTGAAATGCCTTTCAACATTACAGCAGAAGATGACTTGGGTCTGTTCTCATTGTCGTTTGAATATGAGGGGACGCCACTGCTCAAACCAAGCAGTGCAATCCAAGATGTGTGGGTCGTATCTCGAACTTACCTTTCGGTTGTATCGACCGATGGGAATCGACGTCAATCGGGTGACTTGTGGGATTTCACCGCTCAAGTCAAGGATGATAACAAGACCTTGGAATACGATACGGGCGGCCGAGACCTTGACGGAGAAACCGCTCCGAATGGCGGTTTGGTCGATGTTATCTTTGAGGGAACCGACTTCGATAACGTTCAGCACCGACAAGTTGTCGCAACACTTGCGCCTTCTGCCGGTGTCATTTCACTACCAGAAACTCAACCAGATAGTTCTCACCTCTGTTATTACGACGGTAACGACGACGGGTTCGCCGATCGTGATTTGAACCAAGATGGTGAACTTGACCGACTTGAAGCAGTTGGCTGTCTCAAGGCAGATATTAGCCCACTATCACCGACAAACCTGCGAGCCGACCCGGACTCTTTCCTACCTGACGGCTTCGGACCGGTCAATGTTATTCTGCGATTTGAGGAATCTCTTCCGAACGAAGGATGTGCGCCGCTTGATGCCAGCTACCTTGGCCTCCAAGGCCAGTGGGATCCATGCGCCAATGTTCCTGGTAACAACCACTATCGGACCGTAATGACCTACAATGCGAACGGCTTCTCATTGATTGGACGAACATCTCTGTCGGTTGACGATCAAATCGTCTACACAAGCGAAGTCGATTCTGTTACAGGATTGGTTGTTCCCAAACCAATGGTCGTCACTGGTCAACTCACTGACGAACTCGGAGAAGTCCTCGCAGGAAGAACCATCCGTGTAAGTTATGAAATGGTAAACGGGCAAAGCGGACCAGTCAACTGTAACGCTGCAGTAACGGATGCCGATGGAAACTATTCCATCACGTGTCCGCTTTCTGACGCATTGGCAGGGAAAACGAAAGTAACTGTTTCCTACTCGTCTTATGACAACAATGATGCATTCCGCTACGACAACAAGACCGTTCAAACAGAGTTTGATGTGTTTTCAAATTCGACCCTAGCCATTACCGAGGTTGGGCCGTTCAAGTCCAGTGTAGATACCTACGCAGTTGATGGAATTCCTTATCCTGTACTCTACCTGAAGGAATCTTTCCATATTGACGCATTACTGACGCAGAGCAATGGCCAGGCTGTCGGTGGAAAGTGTCTCAACATTTACCTCGACCCGGAAGAGAATGTACGCCCGATTGCGACCATCCGAACAAACGACCTTGACGGAACGGTTGAATGGTTCAGTGGCGATCCATTGCAAAATCCAACGCTACGTGGTGTTGAATTAACAGGTGGCAAGAAGGAAGGTTTCCGAACGCTGAAGGTTGCATTTGAGCCAGATTTCAATGTTCCAGGCGGATGCGATAAAGACGTTGAAAACGTCCTGAATGGATCGGAAGTCGAGATGCAAGTCCTTGTCCGCTCTCGCGTTGATTTGCAAGTTGAAACCAACTGGTACTATGGCGCAGAAGCGGGCGTACCTGAAGGCACACTCATTGTCGGAGAAGTTGCACTCTTGCGCGACCGACTCGACATCGCCATCGAAAATGAAGAAATCCAATTCATCCGACAATATCGCAATGAATCTGGTGCTTGGGTGACCATGAGTGCAGCTACAAACAAGACCATTACCAACGAACAAGGAATCGCGCGATTCGAATGGTCATTCGATGGGCGCTCTTGCGATGGGGTTGAGTGCAGCGGTGAATGGCAGGTCATTGCAGTGTATGCTGGAAGTCAAAACTTCCAAGCATCGCCGAACAACATTTCGTTCGCTGTGGATTACAAGGCTGCGACTGTTGCCGAGGAGAAAGGCTTCTTTAGCCCGGAGAATGCGATGGCGTTCAGTATCGTTCTCATGGCCTTGCTGGTTGCGAGCGCATTGTATTACCGACGCGTGATGAGTCGACGGCAAGTTCAGTCACTACGTGGAATCCTCACGGATACGATGATGCAGCTAGAAGCAAGCAATGAATACATCAAGATCATCTTCGATTGTTACAAGAACCTAGTACGCCACTTCCGCAAGTACGGCTTCATGAAGAAGGTTTACGAAACAACTCGTGAATTTGAAGCGGCGGTTCGTGCAGCGTTCAACATGGTTCCTCCACAGCAACTGGATGCATTCTTGACCATCTTCGAAGAAGCGCGATATTCCGATCACAACATTGGTGTCATGCAACGTGACCAAGCGATATCAACGCTAGGAGCCATCACGACCTCCATTACCAGTGCAATGGGTGAGGAAGGACAGGTCAAGCGCTACGAAGCAACTGGTCTCTACGAGAAGCAAACGAAGGCTGGCGAGTTTGTCGCAGCAGACGGCTCAGTCCGACAAGCTGGAATTGTTGAAGGCGAATCCACAGATTTCAAGATTTGATTGTTGAATCTGTTGCACTGAAAGTTGGTTCAGGCCAACCTTCAAGGGCAGGAGGCGCTCTCGCATAGCCATGGAAGACTGGAAGTTACTCATCGACCAAGCCATGCAAGTTGAAACGAACAACACGATTGAAGCGCACAAAATCTACGGTGATGCCGTCCGTTCTGCTCTTGCTCAAACCCAGATGTTGTTGGGCGATCTCGAAGCTGCACAAGTCATCGAAGCACTCTACGGAGCTCTTGTCGCTTACTCCCAACAGGTCATGTTGCGCATGAAGGCAGAAGATCCAGAAGTCGGAGGCGTTGACCATGCATTCCGTGCCGGACAGGCCTATGGAGTCTCATGTGTTCTTAACCATCTCATCGATCAATTGACCGATGTAGCTGGAATCACAGCACTCGGAGCGCTGGATGATTTCTCTGATACACTCCATGACGAAATCATCATTCAAGGCCGGGCTGCAGGCTTGACTGTGGAATTGCTCGATGCGAAGGGCGAGATTCTGCTCGAATAGACCCTGTATTCGCGTCGGTGCCTTCATAACGGGTTGGTTGGTCGCGAGACTGCCTCAAAGCATCGAGGGAGTCATATGAGCAAGCCAACACGAAAGACAAACGCTGATTTGGTCGGCCTAATCGACCAACTGAAAGCCCAGTCTCGTGACACCGGAGCTGCACTATGGCGAGATGTTGCTCAGCGCCTCTCAAAGAGTCGCAAGAACTGGGCTCAACCAAACCTAAGCCGCGTAACACGTTACGCTCCAGAAGGTGCGACAATTCTCGTACCAGGAAAACTGCTGGGATCTGGTGAAGTTACAGGAAACCGCACCATCGCCGCCTACAGTGTTAGTTCCAGTGCACGAGCCAAGATTGAAGCCGCAGGTGGGCGCGTTCTCACCTATGGTGAATTGATGAACGAAAATCCAAACGGAAACGGGGTGATTATCCTTGGATGAAGCAACCACTTACGTTTTTGACGCGGATGGCCTCGTCCTTGGACGTCTCGCCTCCGCAGTCGCAGATTTGCTTCTCAAGTCTGCACGTTCAGACCGTGATGACAAGGTCGTTATCATCAACGCTGAGAAAGCCGTTGTAACCGGAAGTTCACGTTCTGTTCTACAAAACTATCACGACAAGTATGCACTGAATCACGCACGCAAGGGGCCTTACTTCCCACGTATGCCAGACATGATTCTGAAGCGAACAGTCCGCGGCATGCTTCCGTACCAACGAAAGAGCAGCGGTCGACGCGCTCTACGCAACCTACGGGTTGAGATCGGCTGTCCTTCGCACCTTGCCTCAGACCTACCAGAAGGGCACGTTGCAGGTGACGCAAGCAAGATTCGCAAATCATTGCCGGAGAGTTTCGTCAGATTGGGCGACATCAGTGCAAGCCTCGGTGCGCCAGCGCATCGATGGACTGGAGGTGAACAATGATGGCACGAAAGAAGAAATCCGTTGAAAGTTCAGGAAAGCGTAAGACTGCGATTGCACGAGCCTCCGTTAAAGCAGGCAAAGGGCGAGTCCGTGTCAACAGCGAACCAATTGAAATTCTCCAACCTTCGCTTGCACGGCGCAAGGCCATGGAACCACTCATCATTGCAGACGCTATGAATCGATTATCAAAGGTTGACATTAATTTGACAACCATCGGAGGTGGCATTATGGGCCAATCAGACGCGATCCGAACTGCTATTGCACGTGGACTTGTTCACTACAATGGTGGAGCAGAAGGCCTAGATGAAGAACTTCGAGATGAATTCTTGCGATTCGATCGTAGCCTATTGGTCAACGATCCACGTCGTAAGGAACCGAAGCACCAACTTGGTCGCGGTGCTCGTCGCAAGAAGCAAAAGTCGTATCGATGAGGTGTAAAAGAAATGATTATTCCAATCCGTTGTTTTAGCTGTGGTTCCGTAATTGCTCACAAGTGGGATGAGTTCAACAATAAAATTGCAGAAGGCACGAATGTTGATCAAGCACTTGATGACATTGGTCTTGAGCGATATTGTTGTCGACGCATGTACGTTGGACACATCGATTTAATCGAAGAGATTGTCCCGTTCAGCGCTCATCACAAGTGAGGAGATTCACGGGCCTGTGGGTTAGCTTGGCCTATACTTGGCGGCTGGGGGCCGTCAGACCCCAGTTCAAATCTGGGCAGGCCCACTCCTCGCAAGTTTCTTGTTTTCTTGAGACCGATATGCCTTGCATTGATATGGCTTGAATGCTAGCATATTGCATGCGCTCACGTGCAGTTCTTCTGATTCTTCTGATGGTTGGAGTTTCAATGGGTCCTCTAGCATCATCAGATTCAACGATATCAACCAATACGACATGGAGCGGAACGGTTGTTTTGAATGGAAATGTTACGGTTGATGCTTCAACAACACTCACACTTTCTCCAGGAACAACCGTTGATGCCCAATCTTATTGGTTGCAAGTTGATGGTGAACTGCAAGCAACTGATTCTGTATTTATGACAACTGAGACATCCACAAGCCCCGGCTCGTCTGGTGCAGGGCTTTGGGGAGGAATACAGGTGTCATCTTCAGGCTCGGCTGACTTAACCAACGTCACCATTTCTGGAGCCGAGTCCGCTCTGGAGGTTCATGGGGACGTTACCATTCACGAATCGGTGACAATTACAAACAGTTACATCGGTTTCGATATTTCCTCGTCAGGAACGATTGATGCAGAAAATGTGACGATGTCAACCATCGACATTCAATCGATCGTGAACCATGGTGATTTGACCATCGATACTGGAATGTTCACGAATACAGCAACTGGCATCATGTCCTCAAATACGCTCACAATCACTGATGTATCGTTTTTCGAAACAGGAGTTGCAATTGATGTTCTGTCTGGAACTGCGAACATTGCAGGACTCGGACTTGATAATGTAAGTGTCGGGATTGGTTCAGACGCTGGTGCATCCACAACGGTATCGAGCATTTACGGCCAACATGTTGCACTGGTTGTTGATGGGACAGATGCTGATGATCTCACCGTATCAAATGCACTAATGTCCGGTGACCGACTTCTGTGGGGGGCGATGGAAAACATCTCCATGCACGATGTCAACTTTACACAAGAAAATTTAGGGCGTTCTGCAGTTGATCTTCGCTGTCTTTTGAGCTGTTCATTTGACAACCTTTCCATTCACAATGCAGACATTGGTATGGATGTCGATGGGGCCGGCACAACCAGTCTGCTTCATTCAGAAATTCATGCGAATCAATTGGCAATCCGCGCCTCAGGAACCGGTTTACTCGATTTGGAATCAACAACCATTCTTGCTAATGAAACTGCAGTATCTCTTTCAGGCTTGAATTCTGTCATGACTCAGTCAACCATTTCTTTGCACGATGGTATCGGCCCAGCAGCAATTCTTCTTGAAGGCGAGCATGAGTGGAATGACGTTGAAGTCTCAAAACAATACAGTGGCCTCGATACTGAATCGAAAGGCATTGATGTTTGGTACTCCACCGTTCAATCGACTTCACTCACAACAAATGGTTTTGCTTTGGGCATCGAACTTGAGGATTCAACGTTGAATGCCGATGTTGCATCATTCATCAACGGAAAACAACGAGGCCTCCATGCAATTGACTCTGTTGCTTCCATTGGCACGCTTACGACGACTGCTCAACAATATGGCCTCGTTCTCAGCGATGAATCGACAGTTGTGGTCGAAGATTGGACAGCAAATCTGCACAACACCCCTCTTCTGCTCGAGGATGCCTCTGTTGCTCATGCTCGAGATTTTGTTCCACTGAATACTCCTCAAGGCATGAGTCATGCTGTTGGTGATGGAACATTCCTTTACGGTGGTCCTACGACGACCAGTGTTTCAACAACCAACTCTGGGTACCTTTACGAGACATATGTCTCATTCGTTGATGTTAACAATCAACCTGTCCAAGCCAAGACGTTTGCCCATGGGTTTGAATCCACTGCAGATCTCAACGGAGTCGCATCTCTACCACTTCTTGCATCCGGAAGTGTTGTTGAGGTATTGTACGATGGACAAGGAGTGAGCACAGAATTGTTTGGAAATCAACAAGGTCAGACGGTTCAAGTCATAACCTTACCAGATGGAGACTGGAGTATACCAGCATCCTCAACTGTTGTTTTGGGTGCACGGCCAGATGGGCAACCCCATCAACTCAACGGAGACCTAACATTTGGTACCAATTCAAACCTCAAACTCATCGATACTATGCTTGTTGTCGATGCATCCTCTGTGGTGGATCTTGGCGCTTCAGGTACACTCACTGGTGATAACGGGGTGCTGAACGCATCATCTCTGGTAATGAGCGTTCAATCGACTCTTGAATCCGTGGGTCAGGGATTGGAAATTCAGTCCCCAGTTCAGTGGTCGTGCTCACAACTGCAAAATATTGCCGATATCCGATTCATGTCGACAATTTCACTCGCCCCTCTTTGTACAGTTGAAATGACGGGTGGTCAAGCGAAGGAGTCGATATCCGTTGGTTCAGAGGCCTCGTTTTCATTGATTTCAAAACTTGATATCGAAGTTCTCGATAAAGGTCTTCCAGTTGAAGGAGCAACAATCATCGTCGACGGTCAAACCGTTCAAACAAATTCGTTTGGCCAAGTTACCGCACAAACAACAGCACGAACAGTCAACTCTCAAGGAGATGTCCAAGAGGGTACCAAAACAGTCACGATGCAAATAGGGTCGTTTACCGAGTTTTATGCGTGGAATGCTCAACAATCGACATCCCATACATTCATGGCATCAACAGTTCAAACAGGGACAATCACGTCCTGGCTGGTTCTCGAAAAAACATGGAGCCCTTATCGACTTGAAGGCGACCTTACAATCGGATCAACCACGAAGATGACAGTCAATGATGGTGTTGAACTGCGTATTGCTGCTGATGCAATTATTGATGTTCAGGGCGTTTTTGAGGCGGGCAAAGCAACCATCTCTTCAACAGGCTTTGGGGCTCGATGGGGAGGCCTAATGTTGGATGGAATTGTTGGCTCTCGTATTGATCTATCTGGCACGCTTCTGACAGAAGGCTCACCGCTGATTACGATGGCAGGGCGGGGTGAGGTGACTGTACAAGGTGCTCACTTTGCTCGTTCGGCAGGCGCCGACCCATTGATTAGCGTCTATGCATCCTCTCAGTCATCGTTGACATTGATCGATTCAGAATTGCGCGATGCGGGTTCAATGTGCATTCAAAGTCAAAGTCAAGATGCAACCATTGTTCTTCGCGATGTTACGTTATCAGATTGCAATGGAGACGGCTTTTGGGCTCGTCTCTCCACAATTGACGTTCAAGGAATTGTACTTGGAATGGGACTTGATGATGGAATCGATTTGACAGGAACATCCGGTCAAGTGAGTGGAATCAACTCATCTTCGTTCGATGGAGATTACGTTGTTCGCATGCAATCCATTAATGAGGCATTCCACTTACGCGATTCAGCCATTCATTCAGGAGAAAATGGCGGTGTATTTGCGTTCATGTGTGAAAATATTCTCATGAGCAACCTGTCCGTGTTTGGGGCGCCTGGTGTCGACCTTGACGAGACCTCAGCCCAGATGCACAACCTTGTGTTCAATGGGGACAATTCTGGTGTTGGTTTAACAATACGCCACGGATTGTCTGAACCAGTTGTTGCCGAAGAAATCCAAATCACAGACTATTCTGTTGGAGTCAAACTTCACGCTCATGACTTTGAAGACCCCGCCCAAGCTACCATGAGAAACGTATCGATTGACGCAGTTGAAGCCTTATCGGCTGAATACTTCGATGCACGCATTGAAGACTCTTCATTGAATGGCGATTTCTCTCTTGCAGGCAGTACTGTCGATGCGATCGATTCCTCCATCGCTGGCCTTGAATCAATCGACGAAAATGGACTGCTTAACGAATGGTCAACCCATTCACTTCATGCAGTACTCAAAGGAGAAGTCGTCGAAGCATCGTATTCGTTATCCTCGGCGCTGTTGAATTCCCCATACGGATTTACAGGAACCTTTGTTGACGTTGAATTGCTTTTCAATCGAACGACGATTGATGGTTCTACCACGGTGACAATGGCAACGGTTGAGGTTGTTTCTGCGTTGAGTCTTCCAACAAGTTATGAATTCCCCATTGGTCCTGCGTCGCAACAGAATGTTCAGATTTCATTGCTCGCCAACACACCTCCTGACCTTTCCATTCAAGCTCCATATTCAGGTCAACGTTTCATGGAAACCATGCCAGTTGAAGTCTCGCTAACGGTTTTGGACGATACTGCTGCGCTATCTGACATCACTCTCACGTGGAAAGTGTTCAATGCCCAGAATCAACTTGTCAAAGAAGGAACGACCGAATTGACCACATTCAACATCACATCTCTTGAGACGGGGCTCTTCGTTCTTCAATTGATGGCTGTGGATGACCTTGGCTTGTCGACCATCGCCGAAGTCGATCTCGAGGTAACCCAACTCGATACAGATGGAGATTGGATTTCAACATGCAGCGCTGAAACCTGGTTTGATGCAACGAATGGGTTGCAATGTGGGCCCGATATTTATGATCCAGATGATGATAACGATGGCCGTCTCGATGACAGGGATGCATGGCCGAGAGACCCATGTGCATGGATTGACACCGATGAAGATGGACAACCCGATCGGATTCAATGTCCACCAGGGGCATCCACCACATTATTCGAAGATCAAGATGATGACGGTGATGGAATTCCAGATGAACTTGAAGGAAAAACACTCGATGAATCAGAAGATTCAGCAACCCCGCTCATACTCATCGCATCAATACTTATTGCCGTGCTTATCATCTTCTTCGTCCGAATACGTGGCGGTGGACCCAAGACGTTGGGCGAGGTCGATGAACGAATGCTCTGAGGTCGTATCATGCTACCGAATGCAGAATCTGTGGCCGTGATGATGGTTCTTGTCTTAGGCGCCATCGTGGCATGGGATGCGTGGTGGCTTACTCGCCAACGTCGAGATATTCCTGACATTGGATTTTTACCGAATGGCGGGTTTTCTTGGAAAAGCGAACGAAATCACGAAATGTTTCGCCAATGGGCAAACCTGGGTTCAATGGCAGCAATGATGGCATTGCCGTGGGGTTTTGCTTCCTTCTCAAACACACCAATAACCTATGTGATTCTCTGGGATCTTCTACTTGGCCTGCACATCATTTCTTTGTTGGTTCCAAAACGATATGCGGTAACGTCTACTCATCTTTTTGCTGATGGACAACGTTACGAATGGGGTCGTCTTATGCTTGCGAAGCGTCAGCCAAAACACAGGATCATGCTGTTGAGGAAAGGCTGGGGGCCATTCGGCCCACTTCCGCTCGGTGGTGATCGAAGCGACCTTGACGTTGCTGCGGACAAAATCCTTGAAATTCTTCATCCAAACCAAGAGGAATGACAAGGGGTATGGCTAAGTGATTCCTTGAGATGTTCCATTCATGGAATGGGCACGTAGTGGCGATGATGTTGTTGTTGTTCTTGAACCGGGGGAGGAAATTCACACTTCACTTCGACAACTTGCGGACGAACTTGGGATCAATGGAGCAGTGATTACGAGTGGGATTGGTCGCACAGTAAATTCAACGTTTGGCTACATGGATGAGACGTTTACCTATCATCGTCGAACCCTTGAACAACCCGCAGAACTTGTTACGCTTCAAGGAAACTTAGCCCGTCACGAAGACGGATCTGCATTTACTCATCTTCATGCTACGTTTGCGGATGATGATTTTGTAACAAAATCAGGCCACATGTTCCATGCTACGGTCTTTGTTGTGGCCGAAATACATCTCCGAATCATGTCAAAAATCATTATGACACGTTGTCCAATGGTCGATGGTGAATTTGTTGAACTTACGTTGCAGAATCATGAACCTTAAATGGGGACAATGTGGTGATGAAACATGGCTCAGGAAGGAGGAGAATCCGCCAGCAATCAGAGCCGTGTAGCATGGTTAGCTGAACAGATCGCCTACCATTCCGACCTATACTACAATCAAGCAACAACGGAAATTTCAGATGCTGAATTTGACGCTCTTTGGGACGAACTAAAGGGGCTTGAGCCGAATCATCCGCAATTGCAAAGGGTCGGGGCTGAAGTCGATCCTGGAACGGTAAAAGTCGATCACATGTTTCCGATGCGTTCACTAAACAAAGGAACCAATGACGAGGACATTGCTCATTTTGTGAAAGAATCTTCACTTGAATCAACCCGTTTCATTTCCCAGCCAAAACTCGACGGCTCTGCATTATCACTGGAATACAGAAAGGGCCGCCTGATTCGAGCAGCGACCCGAGGTAGCGGCGACCGTGGGGAAGACGTCACCAAGAATGCACGCAAGGTGGAAAACGTACCCCATAGGTTGGGCGCTGAAGTTGATGTTCACATACGCGGTGAAGTCGTGATGAGAAAATCGGTCTTTGAAGCAACGTATCGTGATATTTCTCCGAATCCTCGTAATCTTGCCGCTGGAGCGCTTCGCCAAAAGAAGTCAGACGGAAAAGCCAATGCAAGCGATCTGGTGTTTCTTGCATACGATGCCAAATTCCCGCCAGCGGAAGCCCGTCATCCGGATTCTGTTTCACCCCCAAACGATGCCTTTGATAGCCTCATTCTGGAGTGGTTAAGCAAAACAGCTGGTGTTGAGCCAGCACCGTGGACTGTTCACGATTCGGATTACGAAGATGCATCCATTGAATCTCTTTGTAAGGAAACTGAGAAATGGAGTGAAGAACGAGAAACCTATGCCTATGAAATCGATGGTCTTGTCTTCAAAGTTGACGACCTAGAAAAACGAGATTTGCTCGGAATGACTGCACATCATCCGCGATGGGCGCTCGCGTGGAAGTTCCCCCCAGAAGAAGCGACATCGGTCTTGCTCGATGTTGACTGGCAAACCGGCCGAACGGGTACTGTTACGCCTGTTGCTCGCATTGCTCCTCAGCGAGTAGGTGGTGTAACGGTTGAGAATACGACGCTGCACAATCTAGGTGAGGTCGAACGATTGGGCATCCATATCGGTGACAAGGTTCGAATTGTCCGACGCGGCGACGTGATTCCGAAGATTGAGGCAAGTCTTGGTGTTGCAACCCAACACGACATCAACGGCCGAGTCCATGCCAATGGAGATCCATTTCTTGGCCAGCTACCACGACGCCGAGCAATCACTCCCCCAGATGCATGTCCAGCATGCAACGGTCTTGTAGAGATTGATGGGGCTTTTCTTCGTTGCATCAACGTCCAATGTTCTGCTCGGCTCGGTCGAAGCATTCTGTACTATTGCAGAGCATTGGAGATGGATGGAATTGGCGAGAAACTCGTTGAACAACTCATCGATGAACGTCTCATATCGAGCATTGGGGACCTGTACAGGCTTGATGCGCAGAAGCTTTTGTCTCTTGATCGAATGGGGCAAAAGTCCGCAAACAAGGTTCTCAATGAAATCAAGAAGAGCCGTTCAATGACATTCTCAAAATTCCTTAGTGCGCTTGGATTGCCCGGTATCGGCCCGGAACTTGCCGCAGCGATATCAAATCACTTCAAACGTCCAGAACAACTTCTTTCTTGGGTTGAAGAAAGTGCCGAGGACGATTCACGTATCTCCGAATTAACAACCATCGATGGTGTAGGTGAAATCGTTGCGCTTCAGTTGCGAGATGGTGTGAATCTCCGTAGAACACCCATCACTGACCTGCTTGCTTTGTTAACTGTCCAACAGGAGCAGCAGGTGACTGTTGAAGGGCCATTCGAAGGGATGACCTTCTGCGTGACTGGAACACTTTCAGAATCTCGGAAGAGTGTACAAGCTCGAATTAAGGCAGCTGGTGGTAAGGTCGTAAGCAGTGTGTCAGGAAACCTCGCCGTACTTGTCGCAGGAGAAAATGCCGGGTCAAAACTCGCCAAAGCAGAAAAATTGGGCATTGAGATATGGGAGGAAGCGACTCTGCTCAAGCGCCTGTCTCAATCGAGCCAACCCGATGAATCGAATCCAATGGCGACGCAATCAACACTGTTTGATTATTGAGAAATTTTCTGACGTTCGGAACGAACATTCTTAACAAGAACGGAACAAATTTCTCTCATGCAACTGAGAGCAATCGTCCTTTCTGCCGTCGTTGCAATGGTCATGTTCACTCCCATGATCGAAGCGAATTCAAACGGCCGACACAATTCATCTGGAGGATGTGGTTGCCACGGAGGTAGTTCTCCAGGAGTGACGATTTCGGAAAACTTCCCATCAACCTATGTCGCTGGCCAATCTTACTCCATTCAGGTTTCAGTATCAGGAGGCGTATCCGGTACGGCTGGTGGGTTCAATGTTCAAGTTGACAAAGGAACGTTGTCGACCGGAGGAAATTCAGGCGTCAAAGTAAGCGGATTGTCTGTAACCCACTCAAACAAGGCTAATCGAGCATGGAGTTTCGATTGGATTGCTCCTTCTTCGGGCAGTGGAACAGTATCTGTGGGAATTGCTGGGATGTCAGCAAACGGTGGTAGCGGTAACAACGGAGATGCTTGGTCGACCATCACCCGAACGATTTCTGAAACAGTCGTTGCTACCAACAATCCACCGGTTGCATCGAATGTCCAAATTTCACCATCTGCGGCAACATCGAGCGATGATGTCTCACTCACCTATACGTTCTCCGATCAAGATGCCGGCGATACTGAATTAGGAACGACCATCCAGTGGTCAAAAGATGGCGTTCATGAAGTACAGTTTGACGGGCAGATGACAATTTCAGGTGATGAAACAATTCGAGGTGAAGATTGGCAAGCATCCGTAACGCCGAGTGACGGTGAAGACTTCGGAGCCACAGTGCAATCAAACACAATAACAATCATGAATTCCCTCCCTTCGATCACTTCCCCAACCATATCTCCTTCGAACCCAACTTCTGCTGACGACCTTACCGCCTCGATTTTAGGTGCCAACGACGTCGATGGCGATGCACTTTCATTTGAGTATCGATGGTATCTTGATGGTGTGTTACAAGGCGATCTAAACGATTTCGATACGGTTCCATCGATTGCGACAAGGTCCGGTGATGAGTGGGAAGTGGAGGCTCGTGCTTTCGATGGTGAAGGGTATTCATCCTGGGTTCGTTCAACCGCTTTCCTCATAAAAAATCAAAATTCAAATGCGGCACCAACCGTTGAGAGCATTACAATCTCCCCCATCAACCCAAACTCATCGGATTCGCTTGCTGCAAGTTCGACATACTTTGATGCAGATATGGACCCCATCACTGATGTCCAATATCGGTGGTGGAAGAATGGAGTGATGACAGCGATATCGTCATCAACGCTTGAATCATCCACGACCACGAAAGGAGACTTCTGGTCAGTTGAGGTTCGTGTGAGTGATGACACCGATTGGTCCGCATGGGCATCATCATCAAACGTAGAGATTCTAAATAGTGCTCCTGTGATTCAAGCAGCGTCCATAAGCAGTACAGGTGCAACCACTACTGAAGATGTAGTCTTGAATACAAGCTTTAGCGATATTGATGGCGATACGCTGACAGCGGTCATAGACTGGTATTTGGACGGAGCAATTCAACCAGAGTACAACAACCTTGTATCGCTTCCGTCCTCTGCAACGAACAAAGGAGATGTTTGGACTGCTGTTGTGCAAGCAAGTGATGGAGAGACATTAAGCGCTCAAAGCAAGACCCTTACAGTTGCAATTCTCAACTCGAAACCTCTTCTTTCTGTTCATCTCGATGAAAACATCACATCTCAACAAGACCTTTCCATTGAATCGATCATGAGTGATGTTGACGGAGATGTGACCGAAATATCAACGGTTACATGGTTCCGTAATGGGTTCAGAGAAGGGTCACTTGATAACGCTACATACGTTCCATCCTCATATCTTGGTCCAGGGCAAGAATGGAGCGTCGAAGTGGTTGCAACTGACGGTGAATCCTCAGTACTTTCAATAGCCTCGGTCTTCATCAACAATGCGCCGCCCGTTGCTCAAATAACCGTACTGACTGCGTCACTTTATGCAGGGGAGCGAGTGAGGCTATCAGCGTCTCAATCGACAGATTCAGACAATCTGATTATTCGTTACCAATGGATTCTGGCGAACGAAATTCAGACTGGAGTTGATGCTTCGTTCCTTCTGCCAGCTAGTGGCTCAATTGAGGTTTCACTTGCAGTTACCGATGAATCTGGAGCAACAAATACGACGAATCTCACTCTCGACACGATTCCAGCTTTGCCGTGTCCCAGCCTTACGCAAACATTGTCTGGTGGTGCGGTCCAACTCGATTGGACTTGGACCTCTTCAACTCGACCTTCGTTTGAAGTTTCACGAAATGGCGTAGTTCTTGGAACGACAAATGAGACAACATTCGCAGATTCACCGAATTTGATGGGAACTTCAACGTATCAAATTCAAACAATACTTGATGAAAGAATTCTCGAATCCCCCTGTCAGTCTCCTTCGGTCGATGTTGAGATTGAATCGGCATCGATTGAATTGGATCAGGGACCTTCGGCGATTGCAGGCCTTGGATTGGGTTTTGTCTACGTCCTCGTTGGAATTCTGTTGCTTGTTTCGAGTCATTTGCGCCGAGGTGATGAAGAATGAAACAGCGTCTTGTTCTCTTTTTGGTGCTTTTGTTGGTCGTTCCATTTCACGTCACTGGGAATCCAGGCGGAGTTGGAAATAGCCTAGAAAACATGCAATGTGGAGGTGCCTGCCATGGTGATGCCAATCAGAATGCTTCATCAGACCTGCAACTAAGTCTTCAACCATCAAGTACGGTTTGGGTTGGTCAACCTTCCGAAATTACAGTCGAGATATCTGGCTTCGATACATCCCATGATATCGATCAAATTGGAATCTTTTTACTCTCTTCTACCAATGCTAATGGTGACATTCCCACCACAGACGGATGGAATATTCTATCTGATGGGATGGGAGGTTCAAACAACTACATCGAGTACACATCCGTTGAATCCAATTCTCTAACACATTCGTGGATTCTTCGAGCAGATGAAGTTGGTGAGAAAATGCTCTACGTTTCCGTGCACCATGGTGATAATTCAGGTAATGATGCAGGAAGCCCATTCTTTGGTGTTTCTCAGGCCTTTGCGATTACTGTTGAGCCAATCCCTGAGAATCTTCAACGCATCAACCCTGAGTATGAACCGCCAACTTCTAGAGAAATAGGCCAGACAACAAATCTGTGTCTTGAAACAATTGCGGCCAGTAATGTTGTCATCGAATGGAGAGAGCCTTCAGGTCAAAACTACCAACTTCAGACGTCGAAGAACGATCAGTGCTGGCAGGCTGAATTACCAGCAGCGTTAAGTGCATCAACGGTTGAATGGCGAGCAATTCTTGACGGTGAAGGCCCCCAACAAACAACGCCATGGTTTTCCCTGACAAGTGTTGAACCGGCATGGGAGGCCGATGAATCAGCACTTCTCCTCCAATCAATCGCCCATCTCTTTCTCTTCTTCGGTGTTGTAATTTTGCTACAAAAACCAAAACGACAGAACGATGAATACAAGGATTATGTGGGGGAGATCATTTGATTGAATCAGCGACATTTCATGTCATAACGACTGAACTTGTTGTCGGATCGTTTGCACTTGCCGGGTTGTGCTTTGTGGCCCATTCAGTCCTTTTGATGCGAAGTAAAAAGCGTCAATTCATGGCGATGATGGACTCCACTGCGCATATCGCTTTGTCCTTTGGACTTCTTGCGCTACCTTTTGCAATACTTTCCGGGCTTGGTTCTTCACCAAGTGGGGCTCATACATCACCTCTCCTCGCAAACAAAATGCTCCTTTCGACTGCAGGAGGAGGACTTGCTCTGGGCGTATTGTTCGTGCGTTGGAGGATGGGTGATGACGCAACACCCCGACACCTCCACAATGCCTTCGGTTCCATTTCAACAGGTTGCATGCTCCTAACAGCATCCCTCGGAGGATCCTATTCGAGAGCCGATTCACTCACTGAATTCCTACCGTTTGTGAAAGAGAACACGCTCTTGCTTCCAACATGGATGAGCATTTCTGTCATCGTCGTCGTTCTTGCAGCACTCATCGTGCGGCAAACATCAACCGTAAAGCATGGATGATGGAGATGGGGCTTCCGATGGGGCAGCTTGGCTTAGAAGTGATTTCAATTGTTCTTCGAGAAGTTGAGCCTCTTCAAGCAATGGTTGGTCATCAAGATGCGTTGTTGGTAGAATGGCATTGAGTTTCTTGACCAATGCAGCAGCAGCTCGCGCATCCGGAAACCGGGGGTCAGCCTCAACCATCACACTCATGACATCGATGGCTCTCCTTCGGGCTTCACTTAGTAAAACGCCGTTAATGCCGCGAATGACGCCACTTGACAAAAGAGGCATGTCCATTTTCTTGAGCATATCACAAACATGGTCTGTTGCACCAATGCCGAGCAAATCAATTCCTTCCGTATCCTCATAATCGACAGTAGGTTCTTCAATTCCTGAATTACCACCAAGCCCTTCTTTGGAAAAGGCATCGACTAAGATCCCCATACGAATTTTCGAACCTTTTGACCAATCGTACAATGCCCAAACGATATCGTGGACAAGCGGGCTTGGAATCACAAGCTCACTCATGAGCAGGATAATTTTGTCACATCCTTCAATGCTGCACTCAGGCTTCCCTGCGTAAGCCCGGATGATTGGCATTGGTTTCCCATCGGTCACCAAGGTAAGCGGCGGGAGACGGGAGTCTACAACTCCCCCGACAAATTCGAGACCCAGATTATCGATCAAGTAATGACCAACAACGCTTGACACCATTCCAACACTCGGGAAGCAGGTGATAACAAGCGCACCCTCTGTAACAACGTCGGCTCGAATTTTGACAAGTGTCCCTTCCATGAACACAACTCTGCAAGGAGGCATTCAACACTTTCGCCTTCAAGCGCAGGTTTCATGTCCATTGAGGACCGCCGTGGTTCATGGTCGAACAACGCAACCACAGTCTTTCACCTTCTGCGTGGAATCGATACGAGACATGCCCTCGAATGTACTGGCTTAGCCGACAAGGCTTGCCCAAAAAAACAGGCATGGCAGCATCACTGGGTACTGCAGTTCACGCATCAATTGAAGATTTGTTGCAAATCGATCTTGCCGGTCGCGAACCTGCAGAATCAAACTGGATTCTTGGGGAAGCAGACGCATTGCTGCGAAAACGATGGGAAGAAGAAAAACAAATTTTTCATGAGACGCCGCGCCATCCTAACTGGAAAGAGGACAAATACAGAGAAGCCCAAAAACAACAAAAAGGAGCCATCAATATGCTTCTTGATCACGTTGGCGTACAGGGCTTGTCGCATGAAAGAATCACCATCGCATTGTGGAAGAAAATACAATCTCTTGTTATTGCAGTTGAAGGCGAGTTGGTTACACAAGATGGCCGCCTAATGGGGCGTTTGGACCTCCTGCTCGCGAGTGTTGACGATTCTGGAAACCTTACCGGCTGGCTGGTTGCTGATTTGAAAACAGGAAAACCACCCCAAGGTAAACTCAAGCCAGAGGTTAATCGACAATTACGAATGTATCGAGATATTCTATTGTCAAACAATGAAAGAGCCCCTCCTGTCCATGCTCAAGGATGGTATACAGACACATCTTCGAAATGGGATGCAATCGGAGACAACGTTCTCGAAGCGGCCTACGAGGCATGGAATGCAACGCAACCCACTGATACGCCACTCGAGCCAACGCCGGGTCAGTCTTCCTGTGGAGGGTTTTGCGATTGGAAAGCATGGTGTCCGCATTGGTGGAACTGGCGACACGAAAACAAGTCCCTTCACAAGGGTGATTTTGCAGATGGGGTTGTCCTTTTGCAGCAATACGATGAACAGCGTTCAACAGCGATTGTCGAAGAATGTATACCTGCCAATAAATCGGGCGGTGTTAAGCCAACAGGACATACTCGTCATGTAACGTTCGATGGAAGAGGAAAGGAAGCACTTGAAGCATTGTTGGACGAAGGCCATCAAGGACCAATCTTTCTTGGAAGTGCGATGATGAATCGAGAAACTTGGCGCGTGGGGCCTTGGTGCGATGTGTTACCTTGGGCGCCTATTCTTGATTCAGATACGTTTTGATTTCTTCAATTGCACCTTCATCTTCAATACCATTTGGAGAGAGGAGCCACTGTATGTAGCGAGGATCGATCTCGATTAATTCCTCAAGGTGCCGCCCTCGATGGCGTCCAACTGCAAGAACCATATGTTTGCCATCTCGGCGTACCATTCCATTCGGGTCAACGACTTCCAAGTCATCGAGTTGTGGGCCAAGGTCGGATTGAATGGTTGCTGTTGAACCTGTCGCACACCACTGTTCAACTTCTTTCAATGATTTACGAAAGTAACTGGGATGATCAAGCCCTAATTTCCACATGAGAAGCAGGGACGCAGCAGCATCAGCGGATGCGGTGTGGGCGTTTTCGAGGGAAATTCCATGGCGATTGCATTGCGCTCCAAGGCGGTGAGGTCGAGGCAATTTGAGTCGGCGAACCATTTCCAATGTGTCGAGAACGGCTTTCGGTTCTGGAGGTAAAGCGCCGATTCGTAAGAATTCATTTCGCAACATCGCCAGGTCAAACTGCCGAACATTGTGACCGATGAGGACACAACCTTCGATCAACTGTGCAACATCATCTGCGATTTGTGAAAAATCGGGTTGGCCACGAACGTCTTCGTCAGATATCCCATGAATCCGTTGTGAGTCGTAGGGAATGGGGCGTCGCGGATTGACCAGTTGGTCGTAGGAAATTTCTGAACCATCCACATCAGAACCGATCAGGGCCAATTGGACGATACGGTCTCGAGAGGTACTGATACCTGTTGTTTCCAAATCGAAAGCGAGGACACGTTCGCCTTCGAGTAGTTCCATGAGAACACCCAACCAGATGCGATTCAAGAACTATCGCCTCATTCATGCAGTCAAGAAAAATGATTCACGCAAATTAATGAAGCCCCCATGACAGCGGATAGTATGGGCTTTTTCCGACGTTTTTTTTCGAAGCGCTCACCAACGGTTGAGTTGGAAGACACTTCAGAGGATCGGGTGCTTTCCAAACTCAAAGAACAATATCAACGGGATATCGAACAAGATGTCTCAACGATTGAATCGATTTTGGAATCTGATGATGAGCAACCCGAACTCGTTGAAGCCCTACCTGCGCCGGACTACGATGAAAACGATGCCTCTGTAGAGGACGTGTTTCTTGACACAGAAATGGAGAACTATTCAGAAAAAAACGTTGTTGAGCATCAATCGGTTGAAGACCTTGGAAATCACTTGAAATCTGCAAGAGTTGTTGGTGACGTTCCATCAGAGGTTTCCTTTGATTCGACGGATTCGAATCATTCTTGAATTCCTAAAAATAGGCGCAGTAGAACAACATGGTTAGATATATGACAAGAATGTGGTGAGGTCATGCAAGAGAAATCCCTGCGACTACGAGGATTGTTTCTCGTTGCTGTTCTCTTGGCCGTATCGCTTGCAGGATGCCTTGAGGCTCTTGACACGACGACAAAACCTCGAGCAACACTTGATGCCTATCCGCTCCTCATTCAAGAAGGCGAGATGGTTACCTTTGATGCACGTGAATCCGACGCAATTGAAGGAATCATTACAGCGTATCGTTGGGATTTTGGCGATGGTGAGAAGTCGGAAACGGTGACCGGCTTTACCTCACACATCTACGATGTTTTTGGGGTTTATACAATCTCCCTTGAAGTTGAAAACGACCAAGGAGGTATTGACGAAGCATTCACGATTGTTACAGTTAATGGAGTTCCAACAATCGAACTCAATTACCCAGAAAACCCTCGAGCAGGCGATGCGGTACTCCTCGATGCGTCTTCCTCGAGCGATCCTGAATCCGCTGAACTACAGTATCGATGGGATTTGGACTGGGGTGTCGATTCGGACGGTGATGGAGATGGTAGGAATGATGTCGATTCCACTGAACCACAAACCCTTCTCATGACCAACATGAGCGGTATCTACACTGGGTCATTGACGATTGATGATGGGCAGGGAGGAATTGTAACCGAGGTGTTTGAAATCAATGTATCAGCTCGACAATTCAATATCCAGTGGAAAGAACGCACTCTTGAACGAACATGGTCTGAATATCTCGATGAAGGTGATGAGTGGACGGAAGAAATTCTTCCTGGCCAGCAAGGGAGAATTCTCTCTTTTGAGGCAATTTTGGAACTTGAGGATGATGTTATCCAACCATACGACAATTTCTCGCTCATTGTTTCAATTCCAGACGATGGATTCAACGAAGAGGCCGAAACTGAGGGGGGGAACATTACCCAATCAGAGAATGCAGAAGCGACGATTACGGCGAACAACCTGAACTCGAAGGGTCTTGACGAGGTTGTTGAAGCTGATTCCGAAGAGGTTGTGATGCGGATGCTTCTTGACCAGCCCGGTCAGAATTTTGGGCAAAATTCGTGGTTATTGTTTGTACGTGCACTGCAAACAAATCCTGACTCAACGGTCGAATTTCTACCAGACCCTGATCCCGGCAACGACTGGACCTTAACGCTCCGAATCGTGATCCATGAACCGATCATTACCGAAATTTCATTTGAGTGAGACACGACGAAAAGGGTTTCAATGGCCGATGCTTGGAAGGGTTGAGTGGCATGGTTGAATCAGTCGAAATCAGTCGGGTCAATATTCGGGACACCCTTTCTCTGGATCTTTCTGTTTGGATGAATCATCCAGACGATATGGATTTCAGGCCAACACTTTCCTGCAAAGGCAAAACCTTCACCATTTCATCAATTACCACTGGAGAAGAACTTGCGAGTGTCGAACTGGACGATGAACAAATGCAAGCCCTTGAAACGTCCCTTACTGCTGAGTTGCGGGTTAAATTCCAAGTTCATGGCATGCATGGACGTTTGAACAAAATCGCACCAATTATCGCTGATGGTAAGGCAAAGAAACTTGCAACAGCAAATTGGAAGACCACACAACCTGTCAAAATGGAATAGGGGTTTCCCCCATTTCTTTGATAAGTGTAAACGTAAACATTTGCGTTTATGTCTCCGAGAAGACTGGGCAAGGGTTCCCAGAAAAAGGCACGCTTTGAACGATTAAAAGAAGAAATCATGCGATTTGTTACCGCAAACCCCGGGTGTTCTGCACAATCAATTGTGGCAAGTCTTGCCCACGATCGAACGATGCGCAATCACGGACTTACGCCACGCAAAGTGGGTTTCTTCATTCCAAGACACCTCGCTGACCGGCTGACATGGTGGCAAGACCATCGCGCAGGTCGTAGGGTCTACGGGTGCTTAGAATCTAAGGAAACTGACGCAAATTCATAGAAAAATGGAATTCAATTCCGACGCCCGAGATTCGGGATGGCTGTGAAAAAAACAATCACTCGGTAGCGGCTGCTGCCTTGGCTTCACGCTTCTTACGATTCTGACGCTTCTTTATGTACGGATAAATTGGCCATTTTGCCAACCCTGTCCACATGACGAGGAAAACAAAGGTTGTTGAGACGAATTTATCGATTTCTGCAGACCAAAGGGTGGTCACACCAAACATTTCTTGGTGGTAATAGGCGATTCGTGCGTGGTACACGACCAAA
>CBFIJH010000003.1:0-24998 GCA_965662895.1 Candidatus Poseidoniaceae archaeon
CTGTGCTGCTCATGTCATTGCCAATCCGAGATTGGACATATGCCTTTTCGCTTGTTTCGATGCTCAACGACGCCGATTTTGACGTCCAGGACGTCCATTTCCACGAGAATTATGTCGGCCACCGGGACCCTTTCGGCCTCCGCCTTGGCGCCCTCCGCCGTGTCGACCTCCTCCACCGTGTCGTCGTTGACTCGGATGTCGACCTTCGGGCTGGAAGGTCCAATCGTCGCTTCGACGTGGACGGACGTATCGACGTCCAACACGTTCTTGTTCCAAATCTTGGACAAGTTGGTCGATGAATTCCTCAGGAAGTTCAACTGCAGTAATCTTGTCGAGCATTTCGATACGACCAACGGACGCATCGGGTAGATTGCCAACTCGATAGACCATGCCTGTGATTGAGCCACGATCGATTCCGTCCATGGCGCCTAGTCCTAGGACCAATGCGGCTTTCGGACCGTTGTCGCTCTTGTTGACTTGAGGCGTGGAACTCTTCTCTTTCTCTGGAGAGGAGTGCAACAGCTTGGAGAGTGCTGCAATTGCGATATTTTCAGCAGACAGCCCAGAAGCCACTGCTTCATTGAAGGTGTCGATCGCATTCTGTTGAGGTTCGATTTCAGTGAATTCTTCGACCAATTGTGCTCGTTGGATGTGGTCAATGTCCTTTTGTGTTGGAATGTCCATTCGTTCCAAAGCACCGGCTTTCTTCTCGATTCGCTTGATGTGGCGAACGGCTCGATTACCAACCATGAGGACACTTCGTCCAGTTCGACCAGCACGGCCAGTACGGCCCACACGATGGATGTAGGTGTCATCGTCAGTGGGTAGATCATCCTGAATGACAAGATCAACACGGTCGACGTCGATACCACGGGCTGCAACATCGGTTGCGACCAAAACGTTGGTTCGACCTTCTCGGAATCGGTTCATGACACGTGTCCGTTCCGCTTGTGACATGCCTCCATGCAGGGCTTCAGCACCCTTTGGGCGAAGGATGTCGGCTACGGTTTCGACTCTGTTTCGTGTCTTGCAGAAGATGATGGCTGCATTGGGCTGCCATGCGAGGAGGAGCTTCTCGATTGCATCGACACGTTCTCGAAGTGTGCAAACCATGACAAATTGCTGAACCAAACTCGGAGGTCGCTCTTCCTTACCGGATGCTTGAATGCGCTCTGGTTCATTCAGGATTTTGTTGGAGAGTTTCTGTACGTGCTTGGGCATGGTTGCCGAAAAGAGAAGGGTTTGATGTTCTGGATTCATTTGATCGACGATGTATTCCAAATCCTCAGCAAATCCCATGCTCAGCATTTCATCGGCTTCGTCCAAAACGAGAACATCGTACTGATTGAGATCAACATTGCCTCGCTCCATGTGATCGCAGATGCGACCTGGTGTGGCGACCAAAATGGCATCTGGCCATTCGGTCAATTGTTGAATTTGCTTCTTCATTGAGGCTCCACCGATAAGGGCAGTAGCAATGTTGTCGAGTCCACTCAAACGTTCGATTTCATTGACGACTTGCAAGGCAAGTTCGCGAGTTGGACAGATGATGACACCAGCTCGGTGCGTTTGGAGGATAGGGAGCACGAATGCTGCGGTCTTTCCTGTTCCTGTGCGGGCTGTTGCAAGCACATCTTTGCCTTCAATTGCTGGAGGAATCGCCATGGCTTGAACTGGTGTGGCAACTTCGTACCCGAGCGCGTCAAGTCGTTCGAGAAGGTGAGCATCAAGATTGAGGCTCTCAAAAGTGGTTGATTCAGACATTTTGCACACCGCTAGGCGTGCCCCAGCAGTTTGCCCTGCTCGCCCCCCTCGTTTAAGCGCGCCCTATGGATTGAGGATTTGTCTCTTGTTTGACACGATTGTCATCCTTTCCGTTTCTCGACGATGTGAAGGTCGGTGATTTTGGCGTTCGGATATTGCCCATCATCGTCTTTTTCGTAGGATTTGATCATGTCAAGAACGCACAATAGCCCTGCACTGACACCCGTGATGGCTTCCATTTCGATGCCAGTTTTGTAGTGTGCTGAGACGTGAACTGTGCAACGAAGTGTGGTTTCTTCCCATGCCCAATCAACTTTGCATCCTTCCAATGGAATCGGATGGCAGTGAGGGATAATTCGAGGTGTTTCCTTAACCGCTTGAATCGCAGCAATGGTTGATGCTTCGAGAACGTCTCCTTTCTTGACCGTCTTGTCAACAATGGCCTGTTTTGTTGCTTCTTGAAGATGCAAGAGGCCAGTTGCGGTTGCTTTTCGCTCAACAACTGGTTTTGTTCCTATCTCGACGATACCTTGTATTTCCTTGTCCATGTTCATCCCAATCCTGCTTTCCAAGTCGATCCTTCTGAGGTCACTTCACGTTTCCACAATGGAGCCTGTTTCTTGAGTTCATCGATGAGCCACTCACACGCTTGGAATGCTTCCTTACGATGAGGGCTTGCGACGTGTATGCTGACAATCGATTCTTGTGGTTCGACACGTCCCGTTCGGTGCGCCATGGCTACGGATAAGGTTCCGAATGTGTCGCACGCTTGGTTGGCTAAATCTCGAAGCACAGGTCCAAGCTTTTCTTGCCATGCATCGAACTCAAGAGCATAGACTTCTGCGTCACCTTCCGTCCCTCGAGTGATGCCGAGGAACGAGACGATAGCGCCACATCCTTTGGTCTCAAGCTGTTCTCGTAACGCTGCATGATCAAGAGCATCAGGGGCTTCTTCGATGATGATATGGCGCCCCATGATGATGCGAAGGGAGCGCATGATTCAAGGGTAACGGCTCGATGGGGCAACATGGCCGATAGCGCTGACTCGACCAAACCCATTCACATCATGGGTGCTGGATTGTCGGGTCTGGCTGCTGCAACAATTCTTGCGAAAGCAGGTAGGGAGGTGCATGTTCACGACATTCGCACCGATTCAGGTGCGCGATTCGACGGAGATTTTCAGGCGCTCGAGAACTGGTCGATGAACGTTGATTTCTTTGACCAATTGGAAGAATGGGGCTTTGATGCTTCGGAGTTTCAAGCCACGGAATTTCAGGTCGTTGATTTGATTCATCCTGATGATGTCATCACACAGCCAAAGAGTGACCGGGTTGCCTATCGAATCGTAGAGCGTGGAACCTCTGACCACACCATCGACCAAGGGATGAAGCGTCAAGCCATGGATGCTGGAGCAACCATTCATTACAAATCTCGCGTTAAGGAAGAGGATTGCACCATCATCGCTTGTGGTCCAAAAGGAACGTCTGCCGTAGCCTATGGTGAAATTTTCAAGACCTCTCATCCCAATCACATTGCGTTTCAATTGAACGACAAACTTGCACCAGGAGCGTACTCGTATCTCATCATCGTCAATGGCGTCGGCCTCATCTGTACGTGTTTATGGAGAAAGCAATCCAAGAGTGAACGCTTCCTCAACGAGACCATCGCATGGTACGAAAAGCACTATCCGAACCTTGATCGAACGCCCATTAAGCGCGTCGGTGGGAAAGGAGATTTCACCATCAATCAACGATACAAGCAAGATGGGCGATACTATGTCGGCGAATCGGGTGGTCTTCAAGATTTCATGTGGGGATTCGGCATGCGGATGGCTGTTTGGTCTGGCGTTTTAGCCGCCAAGGATTTGCTTGGTGAGTGCGATTATGAAACCGAGGTTCGCAAGCAATTGTTGCCGTATGTTCGCACCAGTGTTGCAAATAGGTGGCTCATGAACCGTGTTGGTGATGGTATGTTCAAGCGAATGTGTCGTGCATGGATGAAAGATCAGAAGAAGCGAGGCGATGGCTTGGTTTGGATTGGTAAATTGTTCCGGCCACGATGGTACAAGACACTCCTGTATCACCTCGTCACACCGTTCATGCTGACCAAGGATCCGAAAGCGATGGGTCGTGGTGTTCGACGCATGCCGTTTAGGAAAGCTAAGGCGAGAGATGTTTGGGAACAGTCCCCAGAAGCAGCCTCCATCGGAGAACAATGGAATGAAGTTCGACGAGGTGGAGGCAAGGTTTCGTTTGCCAACGACTCGGATGAGGCGAGCATTTCCAGCGAATAGGCGCGACGATTTGTTCATAATGCGAATCGTTTTCGGGCAAATATGAGCGACCTCAATTTCGAAGCCATGCCCAACAAACTCGTGAACTATGCTACTCTCGATGGTATTGCCGTCATCGAATTGGCAAGTGATGCTGCAGGAGCACCACTAACCGAAACCAACGACCGTTCACCTAATACTTACACGCACGAAATGATGAGCGATCTTGATGATGCCATCATCAAGGCTCGATTCGATGACGATGTTTCCTGCATCGTCTTGACAGGAAACGGTTCCTCATTCTTTTCGGCGGGAGCTTCGATTCAAATGTTGAACAGTGTATCGCCAGGATTCAAGTACAACTTCTGTCTTCATGCTAATGAAACGCTTTCTCGCCTCGAACAGACCTCAAAATTGGTCGTTTGTGCCATCAATGGACACGCAGTCGGTGGCGGTCTTGAAATCGCCATGGCTGCAGACATTCGCATTGCTCGCAAGAACTCTGGAAAAGTCGGTCTACCTGAAATCAACCTCGGTGTTCTCGCAGGTACGGGTGGAACCGCCCGATTGACTCGACTCATTGGAAAGGCCAAGGCGCTTGAGATGATGGTTACGGGTGAACTCATGTCCTTTGAGGATGCGCATGCACACAACCTCATCAACCACATCTGGGAAGGCGACGCTGCTGATTTCCGTCGAGACATTCTCGACTGGTGCAGCCAGTTTACACTGCCAAACAAGGCAACTAAGGCTGTTGGAAACATCAAGCGTTCCTGCCAGACTGGGCCAGAAATTCCATTCGAGTACCATCTTGCTCTTGAGCGAGAGTTGCAAGCTGCACTCTTCAACTCAAGTGATGCGAAGGAAGGAATTGCTGCATACGTCGAGAAGCGCGTTGCGAACTTTACTGGTGAATGAGGTCGAATGGAATGTCTGACTACCACATTCCTGCTGACGTTCCCGACGACCTTGCAGACACGTATCTTGAGAACTTGATGGCTGCTACATGCGGTACAGGTTCCATGAACTTGTTTGCATGCGATCAGAAAATCGAACATTTGAATGATGACTTCTATGATGGTGGGGATTCGATTCCACTCTCATCCAACGACCCCGGGCACTTGTTCGAGATTGGAGCACAAGCCCATCGAGAAGGTACGGTCGGTGTTCTTGCTGCACAAGGCGGACTCATCTCATTGTACGGTCGCGACCATCCGGATGTTCCTTACTTGGTGAAACTGAATTCCAAGTCAAATTTGGTCAAGACCAAGCAACGCGATCCAATCAGTCTCGCCATGTGGGACATGGACGATGTTATGTCTCTCGTTTCCAACGGACTGAACGTCGTTGGAATCGGTTACACTGTCTACATCGGTAGCGAGTACGAGCATGAAATGATGACCGAAGCGGCGCATTTCATTCGCCAAGCCCACGAAGAAGGCATGATCGCTGTTGTTTGGATGTATCCTCGAGGCAAGGCTGTTGAAGATGAGAAAGATCCACAGTTGATCTCTGGTGCAGCAGGTGTTGCAGCGTGTATTGGTGCTGACTTTGCAAAGGTCAACTACCCACGTGCATGGGATGGAATGACACAACCAGAATCTCTCAAAGTCGCTGTTGAAGCTGCTGGCCGATGTGGAATCATCTGCTCTGGGGGAGGCTCTCTCCCTCCACGAGATTTCCTTCAACGTTTGTGGGACCAAATCAACGTCAGTGGTTGCAAAGGTGCAGCGACTGGACGAAACATTCACCAGAAAACAACCGATGAAGCCGTTCGGATGACCGCTGCTTGCCATGCGATTATTTCACAAGGTGCAAGTGTTGATGAAGCAATGGCAATCTTTGAAGGCAACTAAACCAAATCTGTTCACTGCAACTCGAACAAGGGTTTATTGTTCAAGCACTGGATTTTACGATATGAAAAACGTTGGTGGTGGCGAAAGAGCCCTTCGTGCGCTTTTCGGATCAAGCTTCGTATTGCTTGATTTTTTTGCAACGATTCAACTCGAATTCGTTTTTCTTATTCTTGGACTATGGGGAGTCCTTACATCGGCCTTCGGTTATTGCCCCTTCAACAGTCTTCTCGGAAGAAACACTTGCGCAATCAAGTATGAAGAGCCATCAAAGGATGACATGACGGTTGAACCGATCTAGTTCTTCTTCATATCATCGCCCATTGTGATGTTGCCATCTTTGTCGATGATGATTGGAGTGCCTTCTTTCCATCCTGGGCAGTTGTCTTCAACCCAGATTCGGGTTGCCCACTCGCAGATGTCGTATCCTCCGGAAAGAATACCTGAACGCTTGATGTAGCCGACTTTGACGATGTCTTTGTCCTTTGAAAGTACATTTCCAAGTTGTTGACTTGTGGTGCCGTGTCGCATGGTGCTGTTGATGTGCTCCAAAATTTCAGCAGTATTTCGTGGGCGATCGCCTAGGAATTTCTTGATTTTTTCTCGTATGCGTACAGTTTTCATATTTTTGTCCTCCTGTGAATTTCGCTTTTCGCTCATTGGCGAAGTCGCTGAACCGTAGGAGCGAGGCCACTCATATAACCGTTCCTCCAACAATCAACGAGTTTGTTACCAATACTGACAAGAATAGGTGTAATTTTTACACGAATCAACGTCTTAAGTAAGTGAAATCTCACAATTCCAGTAGAAACCAGTAACTAATTGTAACTATTTTGTGAAGAAAGAGGTAACAGATAAAAAGGATGGCCTTTACGTAGTGGTAAAAGTGACTCATCATGCCAAAAAAGACCATCCGAAGTCGTTACCAACGACGTATCCTCGATTGGCTTCTTGATGACGGAGGAACGGTTTCTCAGGCCTCGGATGCATTAGGCATCGCAATGCCTCACGCCTCACTTGCGCTGCGTCAACTGCGGGAATCAGGCGAAGTTCAACGAGATGAATCAACATCGATACGTGGAGCTATGCATCGTTTAACGCCGGTTGGAGCAAATCATTTGTTTCAGGATATCGTTGAGCGCGTCCGCAAGTATGTCACTTCCGTACCTCGTGGAATGAATGCCGTTGTTTTGTCCAACGATCAATCAAGCATCGTTCTCGGCATACTTTCTTTGCCTCCATCCAGACTCATTTCGTTGCCAAGAAGAACCGAATTGTTGGAACAAGAACAAGGCTCACGTTCCACTGGAAAGAGAGGGGGGCTCTGGGCGCTCCAACGCGGCTCCACCGTTCATTGGGTTTCACGCTCAACTTACGAGCCAGTCTCCGCACCTTCTCCTCCAGTCGAAGGGACATTGACGGCTTTCTCGACACAAACCGATGCCATCGGTATCCTTCGCCTTCGTCTTCTTTCCCAATCCGATACTTGGGGCGTTGCAAATGGAACCTGGATACGCCTCGAGGAGAAGGAAGTCGAAGGACCATCGCAACTTCATGTCGGCGAACATGCCATTGGTCAAGTCGTAGGAACGCCCTTTTCAGTCCGACCAGAACATGGCTTGTACGCCCATTTACCCTCGCCCGTTGACCGTACTCTTCTTGCTTCGTCGTTGGGCAATCGAGCCCAAATTTTGACGGAGTCTGTTTCGTTTTCAAACAACCGATCCTTACCTGTTGGCGTACTTGGGCCGTGGATGAAGAAACGTCATCCTCGCCTGTCCTCAAAGAAACGAAAGAGCCGTCTCCGTTCGTTGACGCGTTGGCTTCTTTCTGGTCGAGGAAAACAACCTGTGCTCAGTGTGCGAAGGGATTTGTTGGCAGATTTTGGTGAACGCACTTGGAGAGACCAATCAGGGGCGATTGATGTTGTTCTCTTGGATGGTATCTCGCAGCACGGCGCCATTTGCATTGTCGAATGGATGCTCGAGACAACGGACTTTGACATGGTTGTTGAATGGCCTTGGTCGGAAGTCGAGGATTCGTCATTAATGGAACGCCTCCTTTCTTCGGGTCGATGCCGGGCCCTCATTACGTCTCGTGGTGAGGCAAAGAATTTCTCAAGCAAAACCGCAACGATTTCTTCAACGGATCAACTTGCAACAGTCTCCTATCGTCTTTCTGAACAGTACGAATTTCCAGTACAATTGGACCGAATCGTGTCACGATCAGAACCGGAAGCAACACGAGACGGTTTGCCAGCAGATGCTTCAGAACTTGTCCGATGGTTTCAATCTGGTGGACTTGATGAGGGCATTTTAACAAACAAGAAATCTGAATCAAGCCAGTCTCGCCACCATATCCGGCAAGCAATGCGTTTGTTTCCTGAAGGGGATTCCGATTTTTCGAATTCAATGGAACGAGAAGCACCACTCGCTGCTTGGATTGCCAGTCCAGAATCAGAACGCCCCACACGATGGAAACGACTGGAATCGGTTCTGCCACATGGGTGGGTGGATTTGGTCGCAGTCGAAACCTTGGATGCAGTTACGCTCGTGAAAGCAATGGCTCGAACCACGACCGAGTGGAAACAGAGAGCTGCTCGAGAAGTCATGAATGCTTTTGATTCGAATTCATCATTGCTGGTCGACATCGTACCACTTCTTGATATCGAGGCCTACAAAACAATGGCTGCGCACGTTCTTCTTCTCTCAAACAAAAGACATCATTCGGATGTGAAATCGATTCTTCCCAAAGCTGCAACAGTTTGGCTTGATGCGCCATTTGATGAAGAACATGTCTTATCTTCGCTTTTTGGTTTGAGAAAAACGCATCAAATTGATGGAGATTTGTTGCAACGTTTCCTCAAAGGAGCAAGTGTTCATCCACGTGGCTCCTTCCTTCGGACGTGGTACGAATTGCTTACAGTATTGGATGAGGGCGCACCTATTCCGATGGATTTCATGCGAACCTGCATCAATGTGCTACCCGAGATCTGGTGGTCAACATGGGCGCTTGACTGGCTTGATGCTCAACTCTCGACGGCAGCAGGACGAGAATGGCTTGCCCATCATCCAAAGGCTTGGCCAGCATTACTCTTCAGACCGAATGGTGAATCCCTTGGACTACCTGGCCATCCTCGTCAACATCCAGGATACACAAATCGGACAAATATGAAACTCAATTTGCTGATGGTTCCAGAAGGGTCCGGAACTCCAGCCCTCATGGATGTCCATGATATGATTCAACGTCTGGAGCATGGTGGTCAAGTTCACCATGGCCGAACGCATCCACTCGTTGGTTGGCTAACGTGTGATGTCGAGAAGTGGCCTGATTTTTCAATGGAAGAACTTCTTGACGGGCATGATGAGATTGCTCGACTCCTTGTTGGAAAATCGATGTTGTACAGAATGCATTGAACGCCGATGATTTGAAAAGGACTTTGTTTGAGGGTCGGGTGCCGTGCGTGCAACATCAGCCTGAGCTACTGTGAAATTGCAATGACGTCTGATACCAACGACGCGGTCCGCTATCGAAGACTGGGGGGACCCTTCGGGGAGTGAACTCCGGTGCAAAAGCGGAAACCTGGGCTGGTCTATGGGTCCTCGATCGACTTCGGGATGAAATCGAGACAACCAACCGGCTCTACAGTACGCCCTGATACCGAGGGTCAGGCCTTCGAGGAAACAATGAACAAGGCCGTTAGGTATCAGGGCACAGCTTTTTGCACGATTCACGCAATTCGGAGCGATGCTCTCAAAGGCCGCACGCTCTAGCCAACCCATATGCAAGCGGACCGTTCGTTTCGTCGATGTCTCATCGGTGGAACATTCGACCGGTTTCATTCTGGACATCAGTTGTTGATTCAAACAGCATTGCGGCAAGCCGATTTCATCGAAGTTCATGTTGTTAATGAAGAAATGGCGCAAGCGAAAGGGAACTGGGTCCAATCCCTTGATGACCGAATGGATAACTTACTGAATTGGCTCGATGATGCGGCGCATTTGCGTTATGAAGTTCATGTTCTCAACGACCCGCATGGCCCTGCACCAACACATCGAACTGCAGACAGTATAGTTGCAACGGTTGAAACAATTCCTCGCTGTCATCAAATCAACGAGCGTCGATATGAGAACGGACTTCCACCGCTTTCGATTCTCGAAGCACCTCACCTGAACGATGAACTTGGAGGCATTTTGTCATCGAGTCGAATCCGTCTTGGCCTTATCGATCGGGAGGGGCATCCATGGATTCCACCATCCTATGAAGGAAAGGTTCTACGCATGCCCGCAGTGCTTGATGATGAATTCAAAACCCCGATGGGCGAATTGTTTGAAGGTCCTGAAGATGCACCAGAGGTGGCACTGTCTGCAATGTTGGAAGCGCTGCCGCACAATCACGGAACCATCGTCGCAGTCGGAGATGTTACCGTCAAAGGGCTCATGGACATGGGTGTCCTTCCAGACATTGCCTTCGTTGATGGACAAACCAAACGAGAAGCATTGGATGCAGCATTGCTTGTTCGTGGAGATGAATATCCGCTTCGCAGAAATGTTGTCAATCCACCTGGTCAGTTAACACCTGAATTGTTGGATGTCGTTCGTTGGTCACTCGAGCAAGACGAATCTGTTCTGATCGAAGTTGATGGTGAGGAAGATCTCGCCCCAATGTTCGTTCTCGCTGCTGCACCACTTGGCACAATCATCGTGTATGGGCAACCTCGCAAGGGAGTCGTTATGCGTATCTTGGATTTGGAAGCAAAGCATCGTGCACGAAATCTCCTTGTACATTTTGAGGCAGAAGAATGAGCGAGCCGACCCTTGTCACTGTGACCGTATGTGCACGTAACGGTGCACATTGGGTGAACGATTGTCTCGATGCTATACACGCACAAACCCATCGACCGTTGGAAATCATTGCAGTGAACGATGGTTCAACAGATTCAACAGGGGCGCTGATGGATGAATGGAAGCAGTCGAACAGTGATTCAGATGTTGAAATTTCCATTCTCCATCAAGATGCGATTGGTTTGTCTGCAGGCCGAATGGCTGCGCTGAATCATGCCCAAGGCGAATGGGTCGCCATCACCGACATCGATGTTCGTCCTGAACAGGACTGGATTGAACAGTTGCTGCGTGCGAATGTTCCGGTCGGCGAAGAGAACATTGTTGCTGTAACCGGTCGAACCATTTTCCAGACGCACACGGATCTAGTCAGCCGATTTCGTGCAGTTGAAATCGCTTCAAAATACCGAAGCCGACCGAGGCGGACCTCGCTTGCAAATGGGCCATGTTCGATGTTTCATCGCCAATCCTTGCTCGATGTAGGTGGTTTTGATCCAAGCTGGTATCATGCAGAAGATATGGAAGTAAGTTTGCGGTTGTTGAATTCGGGCGGAAGTATTGTCTATGCTCCTGACGCTCTCGTTTCTCACGTTCCAGAGATTGGAATCCGCCGTTTCTTACACAAACGAAGACGCGATGCTCGTGCGCATGTTCGAATTGTTCGCCATTACCCTTCGCGACAACGCCAAGGTCCTGGTTTTGATTTCATTGGAAGTGCAGGTATTGCATTGTCAATCTTTCCAATTACCATGTCGATGCTCCTGAGTTTCCTTCCATTGTTGCTGGAGCTCCCAAATGGGGGGTCGTTGCAGGACATGTGGCAAACCCAATTAGCACTCGGTGGATTGATGCTGGGGGTTCTCGTTGAGCTGATGTTCTGGCGAGGTCCGCTTGGAGTTATTGCTCGGAGTATCAAAACCACGAACGAAAGCGGTGGGTTGTTGCTGATTGTTTCTGTTCGAATTCTCGTTCTGCGTTGGTCGATTGCTCTATGGCAAGGACTTCTCTTGGGTTGCATGGATGCACTGTTGGCGAGAAATGGTCACAAACGATTGTTTCGTTGATCACATAACGGTTTCGTCACCGGGTGGAGCCCGGCTTGCCGCATTCAATGCAAACCCAAATGCTACGAGTGTAATCGAAACGGAGTAAACACCAAGGTCAATCCAAGTCATGTACAAGACGCTGTATCCGATGTAAAATCCGAAACCGAGAACGAGACACCATGCTCCAACTGCTCGCATGATCCCACCCTCTGAGCCAACCAAGGCTGGCCAGGTATCATTGACGAAAATTGAAGTTAAAAATCCAGTAAGTCCACCTTCTACGTTTGCGTTGATTGATCGAAGACCGAGTCCGAGAAGTGCGAGACATGCTGCGATAAAGACGCCGTCCCCGGGGACGAAGGCAGGAGCATCATCCTTGTTTCCGAATGCATCTGCAAGCGCTTCGAATGAAAGAAGGCCTCCCCAAGAGACGCGATACGTTGGGTGAATGAGTCCCATCATGTTGAGAATTGCAAGCGTAAGACCCCATGCTCCGATTGCAACGTACCACTTCGAGAGGGTTGTTGAAGGATTGATGAAGATGTCTGCCAATCCGCCAGACTCTGCTGTCTCTTCACTGCTCATGGACTTGCCGACCCCCATTTGCCATATAAGAACAACGAATCATAGTGGCCGTTGTTGACGGTAGCGATTGTTGAATACAGTTTGCATGTTTTCGTCCGCATTGATCATGATTTCTTGCGTTTCGACGTTGCTTGGTATGCATGAATTGATTTCTTTTGAACGGCCGTATCGGCCACGGCTTCGAGTTCGTGCAGTGATCAAGCCGAGCATGTCAAGATTCGCAATGATTCCTGAGATTCGACGTTGCGTGAGCGATGGAAGGTTCAGATAGGAGCATGCCTGGTCGTAAACGTCGTACAATTGACCTGTTTGGATGTTTTTCAACCCATTTCGTTCGTTGATCAATACCGCAGCAAGAACCAGTTTCTGCTGGGTCGGTAGACCTGCAATAACAGGTTCAATCTGATCAGCCTCAATTTGATGCTGAGCCATTCGGACGTGATGCTGACCGACTTTTTTGTCGCCAAGTTGTTCAGCCTTTTCAGTTGAAACACGGAGCAAATCCAACGCACACCGCGCATCACCGTGCTCCTGTGCAGCGAATGCAGAACAGAGGGCAATCACACTTTCCGAGACCACCTCGGGTGCGATGGATTGTTCGGAGCGCTGGCGGAGAATGTCCTTGAGTTGTTCAGCATCATATGGCGAGAAAAGGATGTCTTGTTGACCGAGACGGGAGCGAACGCGAGGGTCGAGAAATTCTGTAAATTTGAGATCGTTGGAAATACCGATGACGCATGCACGGGCTTCGTCAAGGAAGGAATTGAGATTTGTGAGATTGTAGAGAAGGTCGTCTCCAGCCTTACGAACGAGATGGTCGATTTCGTCAAGGACGACAACATACACGCCTTTTCGTGAGTCCATCCTTCGGACCAACTCCTTGAAGACCCGGTCTGTGGGCCATCCAGTAAATGGAATTTCATCAATCTCGTGATCTTCTAAGAGGCTATTTCCGATGTGAGAAAGGACTCGGTATTGGGTATCGATTTGGCGACAGTTGACAATAACGGGTGTAATGTCTCGCCCCATTTGTTGACCTTTTTCCTTGAGAAGATTGGTGACATGGAGTGTCACTGCTGTTTTTCCTGCTCCTGTGACACCATAAAGAATCATATTCGAAGGGATTTGTCCGTTGAGAGCCTCTACGAGATTGAATGCTATACGTTCGATTTCCTTCTCCCTGTGAGGCATCACTGCTGGTCGATGGCTGTGATGGAGAATTTCCTTGTTCGTGAATAAACTCTGTTTGGAGAGCAAAGTATCGAAGATGTTTTTCTTCATTTTTTGACCTCCATTATATACCTCACCTACGGGAGGTTAACCTCCCGCAACTGGATAGTTTCTTTGAGTCCGAGTCCCCCTCATAAGGATGTCCGTTGAAAAAGTTTGAACCCCTTTATTATCGGACAAAAGTGGATTTTATTTCAGTGCAATGATTTCTGCAAAATCCCTTATTATGGATGAAAAAATAACTCAATTTTTGATGGGCATCCATTCCGAATTCTGGAAAATCCACGTGTCCCCATCTTCGAGATGATGGACATTTTCCGGATGTTCTGGGATTGAATTTGTCAAAACCGGATCAAACTCCGAATTCATTGAGTCGACGAATGTATGCGTGATGAGGAGTTCAACATTTGGATGGCGTTCTGCCAACGCCTGAATATCGTCAGGTTTGTGATGATGGTCCGAAGGAACCCATTGTGGAAAGCCCATTTCAACGACCGAAATTTGTGAGCGTGCAATAGCTTGTTCCAAATTCTCACACGGTCCAGAATCTCCAGAGTGGACAAATGAGCAACCATCAGCGTGCTCGAAGCGATAGCCAAAGGGGTCCACTGCATCATCGTGGTGCACGCGGAAACGTTCCCAATTCCATCCATCAATTGTTCCGAATTCTGTCTCAACGAACCGAACGTGGTCCAGGGCATCATCAAGGCTCCCTGGGAATGCAAGACTGCAAAGTTGACGAAGACGCTCATGAACCCCACGTGATCCTACGATGGTGAGTGGGCGTACCCCCTCACGATCGGAAATGTATTTCTTCTCGAGGAGAAGAAACGGAAGACCAAACACGTGATCTCCATGGAGATGGGTGATGAAAATGGTCTCAATATCGGAAGGAGAAATTCCCGCACGCCGCAAACTTAGGAGAGCAGTGGGTGGCGCATCGATGATATGTTTGCCATCAAACACAAGGAATGAATGATAGCGAAGATGCGGCAGGAACGCATTCCCAGTCCCAAGCATCTTCACCTCGTGGGTCATATGGTCTCCTCTCGAATCCACTCTTTCAACCCTATGTCGCAAGACTATGGGCGTTAGAGAATGATGATAAGTAGTCCTTAGTTGGAAAAAACGTCGCGAGACAAGAGGTGTTCACGTGAGTAACTGGTCCGCAAAAAACCCTTACAGCTCCAAAATTACAGAAAACTACGTCCTCAACGGTGAAGGTTCTCGAAAAGAAACACGCCACATCGTTTTCTCCTTGGGAGATTCAGGCCTTGATTACAAAGTCGGCGATGCGCTCGGCGTCCTGCCAGAAAACCCTCCTCACATCGTTGAGGAACTCATCGAGGTCCAAGGGTGGGATCGTGATCAAACCGTTGAAACGCATAAAGGAGAAAAAGACCTCTTCACGGCTCTCAAGAAAGACTACGAAGTTCACATGGCGAACAAGAAGTTTGTCCAATCCTTGACCGACAAGATTGTCTCATCCGGTATGTCAATCTCCATGAACATCGTCAAGCGAAGTCGAGACAACATGGAGTGGACAAGTTCTGAAGAAGGCGACTTACCTCCTGGACTGAATTCAAGCCTTCCTTCCGACGACCCAGCATCGAATGTCAAGGCTATCGTCGCTGATGCCAAAGCGATTGAGGATTATCTTTGGACACGCGACTATGTTGATATCATGCGAGAATTCAACGTCAAGTACTCTCCTGAAGAATTCCTCGAGTTGGCTGATCGGCTCAAGCCCCGGCTCTATTCCATTGCCTCTTCGCATGATGCGCATCCAGGTTTCGTTGAATTAACGGTTGGAATCGTACGATTCAACTACCATGACCGTCAACGAGGCGGCCTGTGCACGCAATACATGGCGGATGAGGTCGTTGTCAACCAAACCGATGTCGGCGTCTTCATGTCACCAACCAAGTCGTTTATCCTTCCAGAGGATGCAAACACCGACATCATCATGGTCGGTCCGGGTACAGGTATTGCACCGTTCCGGGCTTTCATGGAACAGCGTGTTCATGACAAAGCACCTGGCCGTAACTGGCTCTTCTTTGGTGACCAATCGGAAAAGACTGAGTTTTACTACAAAGATCAAATCGAAGGATGGCTTGATAGCGGAGACCTCTACAGATTTACGACCGCTTGGTCACGAGATCAAGAGGAAAAGATCTACGTTCAACACCGGCTTAAGGAGCATGGTGCTGAAGTTTGGGAGTGGTTTGAAAATGGAGCATACTTCTACATCTGTGGTGACAAGCAATACATGGCAAAAGATGTCCATCGAGCACTGATTGACATCGCTCAGGAGCACGGCGGAATGTCCGAAGCTGATGCAACCCATTTCATTGAAAAGACCATGATGAAGGAACAGAAGCGCTACCTGCGTGATGTGTACTGATTTACTCAACATCATCAATGTGGAACGCCCACAAAGACTGCAGTTGTCCATCAATGATTTGTTTCTCAACGCATGTTACAAACGGAGATTTTCGTAACGCTCTTGATAGGATGTGGGCTTGTACAGGGCGACCTTCTTGTTTGAGCGCTTGAATAATCGCTCGGGTTGTTTGCGGACCGTGCACTCTCAGATAACCAACGATCCAGTCTGCATGCTCACGTTGCAAGCGACGCTCTTCAGTCCATCGCTTGCGCATGCACCACGATATCGAAACACCTGTTTAAACACCTGTGATTGAAGAATACACTATGCCCGAAGGACCTGAGATTCATCGGGCTGCAAACACCATTCGCCGAGCGCTTGAAGGTCAAATCATTACACATGCAGAGTGTCCCTATGCAACCATCCGTGGGCAGGAGCATCGATTTCTAGGAAAGGAGGTTCTCAGAGTGAAAGCCCGGTCAAAGGCGATGCTCATCTACGTCGGTGACGACGTTTTGTACAGTCACAATCAATTGTATGGTCGATGGACTGTTCAAAAGAAGACGAGCAAGGAGCGCAAAACAAATCGGTCGTTACGAATCCGGCTGGAAACGAACACACACGTAGCATGTTTGTGGTCTGCGACAGACATTGAACTTCTTGAGCCTTGGGAGGTTGAACAACATCCCTACATTGCTCGACTTGGTCCAGATGTTGCCGACCAGGAAATCGAACACAATTCTGTTCTTGAACAAATCCAGAATACAAAATTCGGAGGTCGTCAATTATGTCATCTTCTTCTCGATCAATCGTTCTTGGCGGGTGTCGGAAACTACCTTCGAAGTGAAATTCTCTTCAGTGCAGGACTCCATCCCACTCGGAAATTGAAGTCGCTTACCGAAGATGAGCAATCACGTTTTGCACATTCTACAATTTCAACAACACAACTTGCCTACAAACAAAAAGGTGTAACGGTCGACAAGGAACTCTACGATCTCTTGCGCGAACAAGGACTGTCTCGTCGCCAAGCACGGCATTATGTTTTCACAAGGGACGGATTAAATTGTCACACGTGCCACGATCTTATTACCCACACACGACTAAGCGGTCGTCGTTTGGATTATTGCGGGCGTTGCCAACTCTGATCATCATCAACATAGACTTCGATTTTGAAGGACTCTCCTTGGTGTCCCCAATGGCAGATTCCTGGTTGTTCGCCATGAATCATGAAGTATTTGGTTTGGAATCCGTGACCAAGGCTTGCATGTTCCCGTTCAAATACGATGCGAATTCTTTCACTGTATCCTCCAAACGCATCGACACCTACGTTTGCAGGAATTCCGTCGACAAGTGCGGGACGTAGTTTATACGGAGTGCCATCGCTAGGATTCATAGCGTGACTGCCGTTTGGTACGATTAAATCTTCTTCTTTTGCTGGACGTGTTATTCTTTCTGACATTGTCTCACCAATGTAGGACAAACATAGGAACTTAATAAACCCGGCGACTTATTAAAAAATTAGAACAACCAGACATTGCGACCGCTTTCCTCATAGGGTGTCTCGTTCACCCAATCGGCATGGGTTTCTCGAAAGTCCTCATTGCGAACCGTGGTGAAATAGCGCTTCGAATCATGCGTACGTTGCGAGACATGGGTATCGAAGCAGCGATTATCTACGGAAAAGAAGACCGATTGTCCTTACCAGTTCAGCTTGCAGATGATGCTACATTTAGGGATGTGATCAATCCACTTGACGCATACTTGGACATCGAAGCGGTTGTCCAGGCTGCGAAAGATATGGGTTGCGATGCAGTCCATCCAGGTTATGGATTCCTCGCAGAAAATGCTGGTTTTGTGAAGCGACTTGAGGAGGAAGGAATCACATTCATTGGTCCAAGCGCTGATGTCATTACATTGCTTGGAGATAAAATCGAGGCCAGGGCTGCGATGGAAGCCGCAGGCTTGCCGACTGCAAAAGGGTCTTCAGAACCTATTTCAGAGGCTTCCGTAGCCTCGGCCTTGGCCGATGAAATCGGCTATCCTGTCATCATCAAAGCAGCCGCCGGGGGTGGGGGAATCGGCATGCAAATCGTTGAACAGGAAAATGAATTTGAAAGCGCCCTCAAACTTTGTCAGTCGAGAGCGAAGTCGGCATTTGGAGACGACCGTGTCTTTGTTGAGAAGTACATTCAAGGTGCTCAACATGTTGAATTTCAGGTGCTTGCTGATGGTAAGAATGCCATCCATTTCGGTGAGCGCTTTTGTTCGATTCAGCGTCGTCATCAGAAACTTGTCGAAGAAGGCCCATGGCTGACTCCAGAAAAGCGACATGAAATTGGATCCTTGGTTTGCAAAGGCGCAGAATCTGTTGGATACAAAGGTCTTGCAACCTTTGAATTCTTACGAGATGCGAACGGTGATTTTTACTTCCTCGAGGTCAATCCCCGTGTTCAAGTCGAACATACCGTCACCGAATTGATTACCGGACACAATCTCGTCGAACTTGGCATTCGTGTTGCTCAGGGCGAGGCATTACCGCTTACACAAGAGGAAATCACATGGCGAGGTCACAGCATTCAATGTCGACTAAATGCCGAAGATCCGGCAGAGTTTATTCCAAGCCCTGGTCGATTGTGGGAGTGTCATTTCCCATCTGGATTTGGTGTTCGCGTCGATACGCATGCACATCCAGGGTACGAGATGCCAGGTTGTTTCGATTCATTGCTTGCAAAACTATTGGTCTGGGGTCGGGACCGTGAGGACGCAATTCGACGAATGCGCACAGCCCTGGACGAAACGGTCATTACAGGTGTTGAGCATTTGATTCCACTGCATCGAAGGATAATGGATGAAACCGATTTCATGAATGGGGACATTACGATTCAGTACATCGATATGCATCAAGAGCTCCTCGGGTAGGTGAGAGTGTGGATGTCCTCATCGTTGGAAGTATCGCTTACGACAGCATTACCTCTCCTCGAGGCTCATCGCTGAATACTCTGGGGGGTTCTGCAACATATGCTGGTTTGGCAGCATCCTTTCACGCCCGTCGTTTAAATCTCCATAACATTGGGCTTGTTGGTGTTGTAGGAACTGATTTCGGGAAAGAAGACTTTGCAACCTTGACCAATGCAGGCCTTGATACAACAGGTGTCGAGGTTGTTGAAGGTTCAACGTTTCATTGGGTTGGATCATACCACGGTAACATGGCTCAGGCTGAGACGCATGAAACACACCTCAATGTGTTTGAGACCTTCCAACCCAAGGTTCCTGAGCATGGTGCCTCATCAAAAGTAACGTTTTGTGCCAATCTCCACCCTTCCATACAATTGTCTGTGCTCGATCAATCCAGTCCAACGCGTACAACGATGCTTGATTCGATGAATCTATGGATCAACATTGCACATGACGAGTTGCTTCAAGCCATGAAGCGTGTCGACATTGTCGTCATCAATGATGGTGAGGCTACTATGCTTGCAGAAACTGACAATCTTATTCAGGCTGCGAAGGATGTTCAAGCCATGGCCGATATTCCAACACTCATCATCAAAAAAGGTGAACACGGGGTCATCGCCTTGCATGAGGATGAACTCATTGCATTACCAGCGTACCCTACAGATGCAGTTGTTGATCCCACCGGATGTGGAGACACGTTTGCGGGTACTATTGCAGCATGTCTCGCTGCAGGGAATGGACCTGTTGAAACGGATGAACTGCGCGATGCTCTTCTTCATGCTACAGTATCTGCAAGTTTCACATTGGAAGATTTTGGAACCAAAGGACTTCAATCCATGACCAATGAAATTTACCAACACCGATTGCTCAACTACTGCTCGATGACTGGTACATCAATCAAGTCGTCGTAATCCATGTTCACTCGTTTGAGCCGGTGCAGTTTCCTGAGACTCAGTCAAAGCACTGAAGGAGGATGGGACTGGGTTCTCATCTTCTTGCTGAATATGTTCAGTCATGATCCCGATCATTTCTTCATCGATTCCTTGTTCACGGAGCCCTGAAATTCCATTGCGTACTCTGTTAAGAAGCGATGAAAATCTCCGAGGCTGTTCCTCTCCCGCATTGTTTCGTGTTGACGCAATTCGCTTTCTTGACGAGGTTCGCGGTTGAATTCGCTTGAGCTGACCCTTTGAATTTCGGCGAACTCGTGCAGATGTGTTCATCTGTGTAGGACGCTGATGTCCTGAACGAATCATACCTTGTTCAACGAGTGAGAGTTCAGGCTCATTGTCAATCAATTCTGCGTTCATTAGAGGGAGATCTGGCGAAACAAACACATCTGCTGTGGAAGGCATGTGCTCTTCTCGTGCAAATTCATGGTTCTCGATGGGACGTATGAGATTGTCAGAGAGTGACGCTCCCCGAACATCTCTCGATTTTTCCATCGCTTCATGAATCCTTTGAGACGAGCTCATTTGATTTTGATGCATGGGGATTGGAAGTGGAGCATCCCCAATGAATTGGGTGTCGGGAAGTTGACCTGGGCCGGGGGTTGCATGCATGTCCAACGGGCTGACATGCCCGCGTCGGGTTCCTGCATTTTCGATTCCTCTCTTCAAGATTCCATGCGCTCTCGGTTCGGATTCGAAACCAACCTCGCCTCTCTGATTCATCGTATCCTTTGCCCATCGGGGAAGAACCTCATCAATTTCAAATTCTTCTTGTTCAGTGTTTGCATTTCCGAGGAAACTGGAGAGACTTCGGGCAGGCTCCAAATCCTCCATTGGTGCTGGCAATGATAGCGCAGCAGTAGCAGCGGCTTGTCTCGGGAATTCAGTATCTTCATTGAGAAAATCAACGCCTACTCGTGCTTCTTCAAGTGATAATCCGTCATTCATACGCTGAATCATGGTTGATAATTTGAGCAATCGAGAATCAATAGCATGCAGGACGTGGCAATCGCCAAGTTCAGTGTCGAGCGTGAGTGTTGGGCGTTTTGTCAGCACCCAGCCCGAGATCATCGTAAGACCAATTCCAAGCCCAATAAGACGGAGATTTGGAGGTGTAATGACACGCCAGGATGCGTAGAGAATGCAGAATCCAACAAAAGCAATCCACCCGGGAATCAATGTCGTATTGTGGTGCTGCATGCGAACAATTCGGTCGTAGCGAATATCGATGCAATTTCCATTCTTGAATTCAATCGATAGGCGGGAATTTCCAAGGCTGGCTCTCGCTCGGCCGCTTTCACCTGCCACGCGTAAGCCGTGGAGAACCATTTTCTCCCCAGACTCCGCAAGGCGTTCGTTGCGCCCTCTCGTCTGCATCCCAGCGTGCAGTTCGCGCCACCTATTATCAATGCATCCCTTGCAAAGATGCCTGAAACAATCGTTCGGGGTTTTTGTTTCCAACGCCGACTTATTCGACTTTGTTCAGTAGAGCACTGCCCATGATTCGAGGTTTTGAATCAAGTTGTGCAATTAGAACTCCAGGCGCATCGTCGATTCGTTGCAAGAGCGGTGTCTCCCAACGAACTGTCATCTCACTTTCCGTAACCGATTCAATTCGACCAACATTGAATTGCAGGTCAATGGATGCGTGAACAACATCACCGACAACAAGTTGCTTTTTTTGAAACGGAGAAACATTCAGCGTCATCGATGAAACGGTATGAGATTCAAGTGGCAATGGGCGGTATGTGTTGGTTTTCTTATCCTCAATTTCCGGGTGGACAATGAGACACGTACCTGACAAACTTTCCTCTTTTGCGTTACGCAGCGCAATACCTACTCTGTCACCAGCACCTGCTCGTTCAACATCGTCGTCCATGACCTGGAGAGATTTCACAGAACCAGCACCCCCATGCGGCAACATCGTCAGTTCATCATGAACCGATACGACTCCAGATTGTACGTATCCGATTGCGACCAAACCTATCCCTTTGACGTTGAAATGCTGATCGATCGGAACGACAAGTGGCTGCTGTTCAATCGATGTTAGGAGTTCTGAGACGCTCTCCATGATTTCGAAAAATGCGCCTCGGAGTTCGACGCCTTCCCCTTTTTCGAAGGACCATTTTGAAAGGCCGGCTTGTTTGAACAAGGTCTTGACCATGTCCTCATCGATCCATTCTCCTTGTGGCGGGGCGATAACCGCCACACCATGCTCAATTCCAGCGCTAGAAAAAGCGACCAATGCTTCACCAAGTGTTGCATCGACAGCAGTAACTTCGATGAGTCCTGCTCGAGCGGCCGAGAGAGCATTGAGCAGTGGGCGGATTCGCTCGGGATATTTTGCCGGACGAATCAACGACAAAATTTTCGCTTGTTCATTGGCTGTTTCCTTGTGCACATAGGTGTGAACGTCACGCTGGTCCGTCGGTTTTGCAAGTTCACGAGCGAGCTCATCACTTCCGACCATTGCAATGTTCAAAACGGGCATATGGTTGCCCACCCGCCATTCTTTCATCAATCCTCTTGTTTGGCTTTCCGTTTTGACAACATATTGTTGCGAATTTCTTGGGCAATAGCCCACTCTTTCTTTTCTTCATCACTGACTGGTTCGAGTTGTGGAATTGGAATCGGACGCATCATTGAATCAATGGCGACCATGAAGAAATATCCCTCGCAGATAACACGGGTTTCCCAATCGGATTTCGTCATAGCACACGCTGTGACTTTGACGCCAGCCGTATGTGTGCTTGTGAAGACTACTCGGCCGGTGACCTCGATCAAATCACCTTGGCGAGCTGGTGCTTTGAAGGTCAATGTGTCAATCGAAATGGTCACAAATTCCCGATGAGCAAATTTGGAGCATGCGATGCCTGCAGACTTGTCCATGACAGAGAGTAATCTTCCACCGAACAGAGTATCGTAGGAGTTTGTATCTTGTGGAAACACTTCTTCGATGAGGGTAACGGGTTCGGTTGAGAATGGTTTCATGCACGCACTATGCCTCCATCTGATATGAAGTCTTAGTGGGAAATGCAACAATTGGACGGATTTCATTGGTTTTTTGATGTACGGGAAGGACGACAAAGCGACGAGATTTTAGTACAGTGTTGATACGCAAGGGTTAGGTGACACCATGGCCGATAAAAACCGACAAACAAAAATAGCGCTCTTTCTGGTTCTGTTGATGATTTTGACTCCATTTGCGAGCGGAGCAAATGTGACTGATTTTAGCGCAGGGTCGAGCGAGGTTGAAATCGTCATCAATGATTCGAGCACATACTCGAATCTCGAGGATGGATCCATTGATTTGCCGCAGACCGAATCGATTACTGCAGCAACCATGGCAATTTCTTCCGATCCGGCCCTCCACATATCACACACTCGAATCGACTCGGAATCAAACGCACGGGTATGGAACCCTATCTTCAACGGCCTTTCGACCGATTTTTCCAACATTGGAGTATTCCAACTCGAAAACGGTTCTGTTTCGACACCTGTTTCACTAAAATCTGATGGCTTAGTGACGGACTTTGAAAAGGACTCGTCAGGATTTGTCGATGGATCATCATTTCTCGCTTCAGGTGATGCATGGCAACACGGCAGTTTGACTGATGGCTCCGTCATTCCTGCAAATTGTGCGTCAGGAGACATGTGCATGGGGACCGGGTTGTACGACACAGATTATTCAGATGATAACACCCAAAACGGCAACTCCCAGGGATTCTGGGAGATACTCTATTCTCCGACCCTCAACATGCGAACGACTCCTGTGAAGGATCCGTCGGTCTATTTTGATTCATTTCACCAATTGATGACCTACACAAATGGGGCACAGAACCCAATCAATCGGTATGCAGACTGCGCATATGTCGAGGTCCGAACATCGAACGATCCTTCATTTGGGCCTGGTGAACTTGCTGAGACGACCGGCTGGTCACACATTGACATTGACATTCAAAATTCAACTGGTATCTCCTCGTTTTCGGGATATTACCAAGTTGGAGGCCAATTTGATAACAATAGGATTGACGGCCGATGCAATGGTGTAAGCAACAATGACTACGCCCTAGGTGGAACATCAATTCGAACCCTCAACAACCCAACTGGTTGGGCAAATCTAAAGATTGATCTGTCCCACATAGGCCCGAAGTACATCCAACTACGGTTTGTTTTGGAGCACAATAATATAAAAGAATCTGACCAATTTGGTTATTCCCTCGCCAATACAACGATGCAGGGATGGTACATCGATAATTTCAGGTTTGGTGATAAACTCCCTTCATCTGAATGGATGGAAATTCGGAAAATTTTCCCGTCGGACAGTAACGGAGTCAATTCTCCCAACGGTTACGGCCTATTGGTCGTAGAATCAGAAATAAGCCAATCAACTTCGCTATCGCTGGACATCATCGATCCTGTGACGACACAACCGGTAGTCGACAAGCATGGTGACCAACTAACGGGACTCTCGGGCTCAATCATTGAACTATGGGACATTAACTCATCCGAATATCCTGAAATTTGGTTGCGATTCACCTTCGATACAGGAGTTGAGCGATTATCCACACCCATTCTTTATGGGGTCTCTGTCGGTACGCGACTTGGTACAGATTTCAATGGTACTTTCGAAATGCCAAACCCTCCTGTTGGAGGGGTTTGGAGTCCTATGGGCCCCGGTGACTTGTTCACCTACGTGCCAGAAATTGAAGACAAAACATTTACGAGTCCAGTGAAACGATCACACTTCAGCCATCCCATTGCTTCGATAACACCGCACGTTTTGGATGATTGTGCTGCGGAACCATTTTTCCTTGTGAACCTCGATTCCTATGCCATCCAAATGGAAAACAATACAACATATACACTCGGAACAGATTCAGGATTACCATCATCTGCGTTTGGCTTTGCTGCTGAAATGTTTTACGATACTCCTTGCAATGTATTCAGTGTTTGGTTCGACCTTGAGTTTGCCCATTATGCTGAACAACTCGAAATCGATGTAGCAGGCGATGGAGATGTCGAATATTCATTCACAGAACCAGCTTTCGACAGATTTGGAAGGCAAACCCAATTCATTACATCCAAAGATGCGAACAATGTCCACTATGGTTCC
>CBFIJH010000003.1:25097-29139 GCA_965662895.1 Candidatus Poseidoniaceae archaeon
CATCGAAATACGTTGACAATTGGACAATCTGGGACGGCGGAAGGTGGCGAGTTCATGCTTCCTGTAGGGGCGAATGTGCTTGTAGCTGAGGTATCGTTTGAAAACAATCAAATCTTCTCAACCACCGATCCAACGGAAGGATTCAACTGGAAATTGATTTCTGGCTTGGAGGAAGTTCCTCTTGGAGATGTGGAAAATGTGTCAGAAGCATGGACTGGAACGTATCCTCCTGAAATGAATCTAACTTCTGCAATCAACACGCTCCTTTCGAGCAGTTTGACCCCTACTGCACACATCGATGCCAATGGAAATGGTTGGAAAAAGTTCAGGTTCGTCATCGAAAGCCTCAATGCGAGTAGTGGTGCATCGATTGATTTGATGGGGCTGGACATTGTCTATGATGTGACCCATTACCTCGGTGATAGCAACAACTTTGCAAAAGAATTGTCGCAGGGTGTCGCTTTGTCCGATTCAACCGATGGCACGGCGACTGTTCCAATTACCGTCCACGCATCGAGTGGAGGTGGAGTAAGGTTTTCTGGGCTCTCGGTTGTTACTTCTCCAGGTTATGACTCGTCATTGTCAATTGTTGGCAACCCATCAGGTTTGTATCCGAACGGAGAAATTTATGAAATCGTCTCAACTCACCAAGTCTCTCAACTCACTGGAGCGCAGTTTGATGAAGCTTATTTGCTCATTGAAACGAAGTCAGGTGTTGTTGAGCTGACATATTCTGACTTGGATGGACTAACAGAGGTTGAAAATTCAAACGGATCAATCACAGTACAGACGCCAGGTTCGAAGGATATTACAGATGGAAAAGAGGTTACATGGAGATTTACAGTAAGCGATTCATGGGAAGATTCGGACACCGTCCAGATTTTCGCAGGTCTCTCAGCCACGAACGGTGTCCAAGGTCTACCTGCTGCTCTTCTTCTCTCCCCGGTAACGGGTAACGCCATTGAAAACGATGCGGGAATTCGTAATTTCTCTATTCTTAATGGTGAGGGAATCGAGCAAGATCTTGACGCTGCAGACACCAATCGTTTCGTCCGAATGCTTGGCAGTGTTCGCCTCGAGTCGCTTGATATTGCTCCAAACCCGCTTGGCTACTTCACGGTCGTCGAAGAAAGAAGCATCAACACCAGTGGCGAAACCCCCGTGTTTGAATGGACTGAAATCGCCAACCAAAGCGGTACAATCGGAGGCGACTTCGACTGGACAATCGACCTTGGACCGACCGTTGCAGGAGAACAGTATTTCCGATTCAGGATGGCTGGATACGAAGGAGGTGAGTCCTTGTGCCCACCTGCAGAATACAGGCCGGATGAAGACTGTGCGATTCCATTCAATCTCACGGTCGATCAATTCTCGCCAGAGATTGAATTTGTCAAAATTTTGAATGGCGAAGTCAGTGCAAGCATTGAATCGAATTGGCGAAACATTGTGGATGATACGTGGGTTATTCCCTCCAACAATCAACAAATCAAAGTTGGAATTACCGATTTCAAAGATACACCATCAACAGTTGAATTGTATTACTGGGTTGAATATCAGCACGACGCAAACGGTGATGGTGTCGCCGATGAAAGTGAATATTTAATGGTCGAACTGACCAGTGATGGTGAATATCCGACCGCAAATTACACCGGTGTGTACAACGACCTGGCAAACCAAGAGAAAGATCCCGTAGGACGGGTGAGTCTGTTCCTCAAGGGTTACGATCTTGCAGGCAATGCAATCGACGGAGGCGAATCTGGAATTTTCGATGATATGGTTACCTACGCGTCCATGGCAACAAAGGCTCCAGACGTTACGAAGGTTGGAATCGTCAATTCAGCCGGTCGACCACTTTTGAACAACAACCACCCCTCCTATGAAGGCGAATGGAACGAAACCATGTATGCAGGAAATCAGTACCGGCTCATCGTTGAAGCCGAGGACCGAAACGGATGGAGAGATCTCGACTACATCCAAGTCAACCTTACAACCTCTCGAGACGATCTCACGGTGTATTACTTCCCAAGAAACGAGACGGCATGGACGGATAGTCCACACCTCACAATTCTCGAAGATGGTGAAGACTCCGATGGACCGAGGTTGCTCAGGATGGATGGTGATTATCTTATCAATCCGTTCACAAACAAATTCTATCTTGACCTTCCATTCCGCATTAACTGGGGAATTGTGGGATTGCAAAGTTTGGCTTCTCCTTCAGTCACAATTGCAGATTTGGATGGCAACTCCAAAACCAAGGTCGAAGGTTCGAGCACGGAGTTAACAAAATGGTATTACTCTGACGGCATCCGACTTGACATCCGAACCGACACGGCCAATGATGAAATGATTACTCCATTTTTCAGCGATACTACAGAGCCATTGACTGGTGATGTCCGCGAAGGATACGTTTCCCCTGGAGACACGGTTGCATTTGAGGGGCAGTTTGCATACATTGACGGAATTCTTGATGGTGTTTACATCCTACCTGAGGTGGAACTCACACTCGAAATAACCCGACTTGCCGTAGAACGAAGCACAGCAGGTGGAGTGAAATACGACCCGTACGGTGCTGGAGGAGCAGATGGAACGAGAGTTGATGGCCTTCCCACATATCACACGTTCAAGGGTGGAGCGTTCAACATCAACATAACCGCACCATACGCCACGAATGAATATACTTACCAATTCAAACTCGTCAATCTCCCGGACGGGGCTATCGACTTGACAGATGCCTTCTGTGCGACCTCAACCTCATACGGATGTGGAGAATTTACCATCAAGGTGGATGACAATGCGCCTACTGTTAAATCCAATACTTGGACGATAAGAGACGAGGCTGGAACTATTCTCGAGGATTCTGTTTCAACATCAAATTTCCGCTGTATTGATATCACGCTGCAGATTGAGGAAACAGAAGCACTCTACCAAGGCGATGTTTCCGTTGCTTGGAAATTCTTCATTGATCCAACCACCAACGTCACCTGGCCATTCTTCGGACAGATTCACGGAATTGAGCCGCTCACTGCTCCGCTTTCTTTGAGTCAAGTGGCTGGAGGATTTGCTGCGAGTGCAGATTGTGTCGACCTTTGGCCATCTATTGATGAAGAATTACCAATCCAAGAACAAATCAACAACATTGAGGTTGTCTTTTGGATTGTTGGTAAGGATTCAGCAGGTGCCCCAGTACTTGGTGGAGGTCCAACCGGTGCATCAGATGAACCAGTTGTGCCGATTTATTCGGATGAAGCTCGCTTCAACTCACTCTACAGCTTCATCTACGAGGAAGCAAGTTTCTCCGTTCGAGAAATTGATCTCATACCGGGGTCACCAGAAGTTGGCGAATCAATGACGTTGAACATCGAAGTTGTCAACACGGGTTCCAAAGCTGGCGAAGTGAATCTCCGTATTCAGTCCGTTGTCGATGGTGGAATCCCAGTTACAGAAAAGATTGTCACCTCAACTCTGATTCCTGTCGAGGGAGAGGTTGATGTTGAAATCTCATTGGAATCGTTCATCAATCCGACCACGGGAATGTACTACCTAGTGTTTGATGATGACAGCGGTGAGTTGCTGTACAATGGTTCCAGTAGTGGTGACCGCTTCAACGTAAAAATTGCAAGCGATGATGGCGACTCTGGAATGTTGTTGTTGATCATTGTCGTCCTTATTGGTTTGATTTTAGTTATGGCGATTGTGGGTCTTGTTATTATGCGTCGTGGAAGCAACGACATGGGTGGGGAATTCTATGAGGACGAATCCGAGACCAAAGCATACGCAACACTTCCTGGTCAATACACAGAATCTGCACCTTCTGATGTGAGCCCGGAAATGGCTGCTGCAATGGAGAGGTTCCCGCAATGGTCACAGGCCGAAATACAAGGCTACTTCGATCAAGGATGGGACATCGACTCTCTACAAGACTGGCTTGACAGTCAGTGATGGACGTGACCACTTGAGTGTGGAATTGTCCTGGGAAGATTTTGTCTGGAACGATCCAGATGGGGGAAGGATTGTCCTTCACGGAGTCTTCCCGACAACGGTT
>CBFIJH010000003.1:29149-133692 GCA_965662895.1 Candidatus Poseidoniaceae archaeon
TGTCCTGGGAAGATTTTGTCTGGAACGATCCAGATGGGGGAAGGATTGTCCTTCACGGAGTCTTCCCGACAACGGTTAACCCACAGGCATTACGTCCTCGAATTGAATGGCACGCTCTCGCACTCCTGGAAGGACCCGAAATCGAAGATGTGTGGCAACTTGAAGAAGAGTCAGAAAAAGAATCTCCTGGAATAAATCTTGCATCAGCTATACTGGGAGGTGGTCTTGACTCAGCCTTAATCGAAGATTTGACCCAACTCGATGAAATTCAGACTGGGCGATTCCCTGACCCTGAACCACGCCGCCTCCATCGAATCGCTCTTCGGCATGATCGACCAGTTTACTGCATCGAGCCAACTCTTGACGATGTTGATTGGGAAGATCAGCGAACTCGAGAAGCAAAAGTATCAACCCACTGGAGAAAATTGCTTTCCATGGTCCGGATCGGCAAGAAGTGGAGGAAAGCGGTAAAAGCCAGGATTTTCGATGCCGTACCGCCGCCAAAAAATATTCCAAAGGATATGGCGACTGCTTCGGTTCTCACTGCTGCATGGTGGGATTTGACAGAATCGAGGATCAACCCATCCCTTTCAAAATCGAGGGATGAGCGCTTTGCAAAACGCCTGCGTGGTGCTCTTGTAAGAGAACGAGAGAAACATGGTGATGAGGCTACATTGCTCCTTCCAATGGTTCAGACTTGGAGGACATCCATTCTTGAGATGCTCAATACGAAACCTGAACCAGAGGAGATTATTTCATCAACAGGGCCATCGGAACAACAGGAGGAGGAATGATGAGCGCGAACATTGATGTTACCGTGGAGAACCAACTTGTCCGCTTTGTTGCTCCCGAACCGATTGATGCAAACGCAGTTGTTGAACAACTCAGTGGCCAACGTGTGGGAAAAATGGTCATCAAAGCGCTTCGTAGGCCGAGAGCCACGCTGGTCATCGATCCCGAGGGACGAATTACTGTTCACGGCACGCATCGTGTCGAAGCTGCTCGAGATGCGGCGAAAGAGCTTATGCTGCGTCTCGGGAAAGATGATTCAGGATTGAAAACGGAACTCGGACCGATTATTGCATCTTTCCACTTCAACACACCCTTGAATGTCCAATCCATCGTTGGCCCACTTGGTGCAGGAGAAGGTCAATACGACGAACGACTCGATTGTGGTATCATAAAAGATGAACGACATGATCTCATTCTCCACGTCTGGGCGAATGGTCGTTGTGTTGTTACGGAAGGTCGACACCCGAAAATGGTTGCAATGGCAGCAGTTTATTGGCAATCAAAGTTCAAAGAACTTGGAATCACGAGTTTTTGAGGGTTCGAAATGGTCGATGCTCACAGACCTTGGAAAGGTCCTATTCTCGACAACCACTTTCATTTGAACAGAAATGGGCGTTTTTTGGACGCAGCGAAGGATTTCAAGAATGTTGGAGGAACACACCTCGTTCTCGTCCACTGCCCAGATTTTTCCTCACCACCAACATCCTTGCATGAGCATCGAGAAACCTATGCGGATACGATTGCGATGGCGAACGAGGTTCGAAAAAAACACGACCTTCACGTACGTGTTGTCCTTGGACCGCATCCGGCAGCTTTCGCGCATCAGTTCATCAATTGGGTCGAAAAAGATGGTGAAAACGGAATTGAACGAGCTTGTGAAAACTATCGAAATAGCATTCAAGCAGCCCTTGAATTTGTCCAGGAAGGCCAAGCACACGCCATAGGTGAGGTTGGCCGGCCTCACTGGGAGGTCTCGGAAGAGGTTTGGAATCTCTCAAATCGATTGCTCGAAGAAACGATGGCGCTTGCAGCGAAAGAAGGAATTCCATTGCAACTTCATGTTGAAGGAGAGTTGGAATCAACGTATCGCGATTTGTCGGAAATGGCCTCAAGAGCAAATTTTCCCACAAATCGATTGATTCGCCATTACTCGCCTCCTCAAATCGATGAATCAATTACTCGAGGACTTACATCGAGCGTACTTGTTGGCAAAGGAGCGCTTGAACCTCTCCTTGCAAGTTATGAGCAAAATCAAACCGGGTTTATGCTTGAGACCGATTACATGGACGATCCACGTCGCCCTGGAGCGGTTCTCGGTCCAAAGACTGTGCCAAAACGAACGCAGCAACTCGTTCAAGCAGGTATGGAAGAAGAAGTGCTTTGGAAATGTCATGTTGATACGCCAAACGCCTTGTACGGCGATGATGAAGAATGGTAATTTTTCTCAACCACTATCCATCACATTCATCATATCCTCCCTCTTCGTAGATTCATGGCAGGTGCGAAAAGGACGCTGGCTACAGTTGTTGTCGTATTTCTTTCTCTCACGCTCCTCTCATTTTCGACGTCGGCTCAAGGAGGGGTTGGAAGCATCTCATTGGAATGCGGGGATGACCCTGAAATCAACGTTAAACCGGGCGAATATCAGGACGAAATCGTAGATTGTACCGTCACAAACGATGGAACGATTCTCGCTGAAAATATTGAAATCACCGAAGAATGGGAAGGTGTTTACATCAACATGGTCATCTCTGATAACTCGTTTACACTTGAAGCAGGTGAATCTGCTGAATTTACAGTAACATTTTCTTGCGATGAGCGAACTGATGCTCAATATCAGTACGAATTTACGATTACGGCGACAGTTACTGCTTGGGGTCCACTTCCGGTCGAAAATACGCCACTCTCGCAAGTTGCAAATCATACCGGTGCTGCTACCATCCAAGAATACGGTCTTGTAACGCTGGATGTGCCCGATACCTCGTCACGAACGATGCAGACGAGCGAGGAGGTGTCCATCACCTTCCAAGTTGACAACGATGGTAATGCAGACGATACCATTGAAATTCGCATTACCAACGCAAACGAACTTGAGGAACTCGGATTTATTCTGCAAAGCGGGGATTTCCTGCGAGCGAATGATGTCCAGTCTGGCGGTGTTTCAGATCAACTCGAGTTTATTGTTCGTGCTCCGAGTGAAGCGGAATCAGAGATTCGAAACCTCATTGTTCTTGAAGCGACCAGTTCACTTGACGGTTCCAAAGACGTTGTTGATTTCGACCTCATTGTAGAGGCAGAGCAACAAAACGCTGGTCTTGGATCTGGACTTTCAGAAGTGAGCACGGATGACCTCGCACTCTATGGAGCCATTGGCGGTGGTGTTGTGTTAGTCTTTTTCCTTCTCATTATCATTGGACGTGTTTCAAAACGTTCGTCAAAGAACAAGATTGCCGAGGAAAAACCTTCCGAACCACCGATTGAAATCGAGGATGAAGATGAATTGGATTTCGACCTTGATTTTGATGACGACGACTTCTTATCGAATGACCTTGATTCCATGTTGGATGATTTGTGACGCTGTCCGCTGATTTTGAAACATCTCAGAAGCCCCCTCTTTCCTGGAAAAGAAGGGGAATACTCAAAGACGTGGTGTGCCCTGTAACACCTGCCAATCGGGGATGCGAATGCTAGGTCTACGAGGAAAAACCGCTGTCGTGTTTGGTGTTGCAAGCGAAGATTCGATTGCATGGGCCATTTGTCAACAACTCGCAGAGGCGGGTGCAGACCTGTTTCTAGGCTATCAGAAACGCTTCATGTCCCGAGTGTTTCAACTCAAGGATAAGTTGCCTGCAATCAAAGGATTTTATCCACTCGACGTTGCTGAAGATGAGACAACCCGAGAATTTTTTGAAGAATTCAAAAAGGACAATCCTGGTCGAGAAATCGATGTTCTTGTTCATGCCATTGGCTTTGCTCCACGAAGTTGCTTCGACCGACCAATTTTATTCGTTGAAGATGCGGACATCAACACCGCGATGACAATTTCAGCCAATTCTCTGCAGCGCTGTCTTAAATTTGCCCTGCCGTATTTGAGCGCAGGCTCTTCAACAATCACCCTCACATATGCAGCTTCAACGCGTTACGTACCATCGTATGGAATTATGTCGATGGCAAAAGCAGCCTTGGAATGCTGGACTCGAGAACTCGCTTGCCACCTTGGACCACATGGACACCGAGTAAACAGCATTTCCTCAGGCCCGATTCGAACAATTGCTGCATCAGGCATCCCCGGTTTCGATCGTATTCTCGATCACGTTGAAGCCAATGCTCCTTTACGGCGAAATGTCAACCAATCTGATGTTGCAGGAACAACACTCTGGCTCGCTAGCCCCCTTTCAGCGGGCGTGACAGGCCAATGCATCCATGTCGATGCAGGTTATTCAATCACCATGGTGCCACAGAGCATCATGGATGCATGAGGTGTCGACATGTCGCTCACAACCGATGACGGAAAACCATGCGATGGTCTCGAACAAGGTCCCTTTGAACCGATTGCGGTCATTGGCCTTGCAGCAATGATGCCCGATGCTGAAGATTTGCAATCGTTCTGGCAGAACATCATCGAATCGCATGTCAGCATCAAGGAAATTCGTGAGGGGCGTTGGCCTGGGCCTGTTGATCATTTCTGGATGGAAGGGCAACCAGGCGATGTTGCACATGGTTACACATATTCCAAGATTGGTGCTTTTGTTGAAGGGTATGAGTTTGATTGGAGACGGTGGAGGCAACCTCCTGGAACGATTCCACAAATCGATCCTTGTCAGTTGTGGGCAGTGTCCGTCTCTGCTGCAGCTATCGAACAAGCAGGGTACGGCGAAGGGGAGAAAGAATTCCCTCGTGAACGAGCAGGCGTCGTTTTTGCAAACGCTCTCGGTGGCGAGAATCGAAACCTCTCAAACATCCGTGTTTGGTCAAACCACACCGCTGAGATAGCGAAGTCACATGGGATGCCTCCATCGTCAAAAGATGAATTCATGGATTCCATTACTGAACATTCTCCCAAGGTTGATGAAGATACGATGCCCGGGGAACTGGCCAATGTTGTCGCTGGACGAGTTGCCAATTTGCTCGATCTACAAGGGCCGAATCATGCCATGGATGCAGCTTGTGCCTCATCGATGGCTGCAGTCTTGGATGCCTGCAGACTGCTTCAGACACGACAAGTGGATGTGATGCTTGCTGGAGCCACAGACCGAACAATGGATCCAGCCACATACGCGAAATTTAGTGCCATTGGAGCCCTCTCTCCAACCCATTCAACACCCTTTGACGCTCGTGCAAATGGCTTCGTTATGGGAGAAGGCGCTGGAGCCATGGTTCTCAAGCGTCTAAGCGATGCAATTGAGGATGATGATACCATACACGCTGTAATTCGAGGTATCGGTGGGTCGAGTGACGGTCGTGGAAAAGGCATAACCGCTCCAAGTCAACGTGGCCAGATCCAGGCCATTGCCCGTGCGTACAACCAAGCAGGTTATCCAGCATCCACCGTGGAGTTGGTCGAAGCACACGGAACATCGACAAAAGTTGGTGATGCTACAGAGCTTTCTACCCTTACGCGCCTATGGACCGATGCAGCATCTGGAGACAATGTTGCCGTTGGTTCCATCAAGTCCCAAATCGGTCATTTGAAGGCTGCAGCAGGCATTGCCGGTATCATCAAATCGGTCATGGCTCTTCATCACAGAACCATCCCGCCTTCCGCAGGCTTTGAAACACCGAATCCAACAGTCGATTGGGAAAATATTCCTTTCTTTGTTCCCACCTCTCCTCTTGAATGGCCAAATCCTGAATCGCATCCACGGCGGGCCGGTGTCTCTGCCTTCGGATTTGGTGGAACGAATTTCCATATCGCCTTAGAAGGATATGAGCCAGACTATCATCGAACAATGGCTGAAGAGTGGCAGCAACGCTGGAATGCTTATTCAAAATCATCACCGATTTCTGCTCCTTCAATCCTTGATGGTAAAGCCAAAGCGTCGCTAACGCACGATGAATTGAAAACCATCGAAGGCGGCGTTCTTCTTCTCTCAGGAGCATCCATCGGTGCACTCGTCACTCAACTTGAATCAACGTCATTTTCTGGAGCAAAGTTCGACGATGATCCTCGTGGTTTGCGTCTGTCAATGGCACTTCAATCAGCGAGTTCTTCCTTTGATCATCACCAATTGTGTCGTTTGGCCCTGATTGCAACCTCATGGGCTGAATTTGAAAAACGGAAAAAATTGGCACTCACGTCTTTGGCCGACCCAGAAAAGTGGGGCTTCCTTCAGGCGCAAGGAATTCTCGTGAGCGATCAACCAGCATTACCCTCTGAAGCGAAAATTGCACACATGTATCCTGGTCAAGGCTCACAATATGTTGGTATGACACTTGATTTGTACCAACGATTTACTCCGGCCCAAGAAGTTTGGAAAGCCTCGGATTCAACCATGGTCGAGGTACTTGATGGTGAAACACTTTCTTCATTCGTTTTGCGTGATGGGTTGAGCGATGATGAACGTAAAACTGCTGAACATAAACTCAAGCAAACTGAATACACACAACCTGCAATGCTGACAGCCGATTTAGCCATCGAGCATACGCTCAATGCATATGGGCATAACCCTGACATGGTTGCAGGGCATTCGCTCGGCGAATACGCTGCACTGATGGTTTCAGGTATTCTCAACATGGATGGTGCACTGCGAGCGGCTGCGGCCCGTGGCACTGAAATGGGATCAGTTGAGATTGAAGACAAGGGACTGATGGCGAGCGTTACAGCTCCGTACGAAGCCGTTGAGCGTATTCTTGAGGCAACGGATGGCTACGTCATTGCAGCCAACAAAAATTCTCCAAAAATGACGGTTATTGCCGGTGCAACAGAACCCGTACAAACTGCGATGAAAGCGTTTGAAAGTGAAGGATATAATTGCGTTCCACTCGCTACTAGCCACGCCTTCCATTCGAGTATCGTTGCTCCTGCAAATGAACCGCTCTACCGATTCCTTTCATCCCTGGAAATCAATTGGCCATCAATTCCAATCACTGCCAACGTTGATGGCACATTCTATCCAAAGAATGGCTCCAATGCAACCGAGGGGATTCTGTCGAAATTAGCTCCCCAAATGGCATCTTCAGTCGAATGGACCTCCCAAATCAACACCATGTATGATGCAGGTGCGAGAATTTTTGTTGAAGTTGGACCGAAGCGTGCGCTCACGATGTTTGCTTCGCAGATTCTTGAGGACAAGTCTCATCTTGCCATTATGACCAATCATCCGAAACAAGGTGGAATCGCTTCTTTCCTCACTGCGATAGGAGCATTAGCACTTGCAGGGCGTCCACCGAAAATGATTCAAGGTACTTCGGAAGTGTTGAGCGAAGCGTTCAGGGCAGGGCCTATCGAAGCACATCAAGCATCCAGTTTACCGAAACGACCGAACCAAGAAGATCTGCGTGTTCGCGCTCGTCCATTACCAAACAAGGGCGGACAAAGCACTACATCTCCTGAGGCGCCAGTGGAAAATAACTCTGTTCAGAGCCACCCAACTGTTGCGGATTATGTCGGTGACCGAATTGCCCAGCATTGTGGATATCCTCCAATGTTCTGCCAAGGCATGGTCAACCTCCGGCTTGGTTTGGGATTGTCTGATAAATCCATCCAAAGCATTGTTTCTGGTATTGCTTCGGAAGCACAAACGGATGCAGAGGTTGACATTCATTCAGCAACGACAGCCGCTGACATTGAACGATGGGTTCGACAACCACCTGCAGGTTGGATGCCACGGGTTCACCTTTCAAAATCATCAACTGCTCCAGCAGTTCAACAAGCGAATCACGACCCCATGGCGCAACGAAGAGCCGATCCGTATGTCGTCACTGGAATCAGCCTCGGCCTTCCAGGAGGTGAGAGGGTTTTCGACAAGGATGTCTTTGAACGCCTGGTTCGAGGTGAGACTTGCATCGAGGAGGTTTCAGATGACTACAAGCAACGCCTCCTCGACAAGAACATCACTCGCCTCATCAAAGGACGAGACGGTTCTGTCAATATGGAACAAGCAACGGCATTCGGAGATATTCCTCAACTTGCAGGAATAAAAGGAGCATTTGACCTTGCAGAAGAGTTTGGAATTGATCCGAAGATGGTTCTTGCCTGGGATATTACAACCCAACTTGCCATGGCCTCTGGCCTTCTGGCACTTCGAGATGCAGGTATTCCGTTAACTCCAGAAGAACAAACAGGGAAAGGTGGTTTGCGAGTGATTCGAAACTGGCAAGTTCCGAGTGTTCATCGAGACCGCACAGGGATTGTTCTCGCATCGTGTTTCCCTGGATTGCAAATGGCCATGAAACATGCAAAATCAAATGGCGATGATGGGGAAGATAAGTTCGATCGTCGCTATTTGTTCCAAGTTCTAACGATGGGACACTCACAGTTCGCACAATTTACGGGAATTCGGGGTCCAACCACAACCATCAATCTCGCATGTGCATCTGCAACAGGTGCATTCCAAATCGCAGAGGATTGGCTTGCAGCCGACCGTGTGGATCGAGTTGTCATTCTTTCTGCTGATGATGTTACTGGTGACGATTTATGGGAATGGATTGGTAGTGGATTTGCTGCCACCGGTGCTGCATCAACCAACAACATTGTCGAAGAGGCAGCACTACCATTCGACAAGCGACGCAATGGACTCGTACTCGGGATGGGTGCAGCGTCCTTTGTCGTTGAACGCAAGAGTTCAGCAGACGAGCGTGGCGTTCAACCGATTGCAGAACTTTTGGGAGCAAAGACAGCAAATTCAGCATATCACGGAACTCGACTGGATGTTGAACACGTAGCCAGCACCGTTGATGAGTTTGTGGGAGAAATGGAACAACGGTGGGGACTCGACCGCCACAACATCGCCAAAGACCTGGTGTTTTATTCTCACGAAACATACACGCCTGCTCGTGGCGGAAGCGCACAGAGCGAAGTGAAGGCATTACGGGAGACATTTGGCGATAGTACCGATTCAATGGTCATTGCCAATACGAAAGGATTCACCGGACATCCGATGGGTGTAGGAATCGAAGATGCAAGTATGTTCTATGGTCTCTTGACCAAACGCATACCTCCAATTGCAAATTATAAGGTACTCGATGAAGAACTCGGTGATCTCAATCTCTCGAAAGGGGGCGAGTATCCGAACCTTACCTACGGTTTGCGATTTGCCGCCGGTTTTGGTTCGCAAATTGGCCTCTCCTTTGTCCGAGCATGGCCGATCGAAGGTGAACGAATCGATGGCAAGCGTCTCCTGGCATGGTGCCGAAATCTTGCTGGATCTCACGATATTCAACTCCGCCTCCTTGACAATAAATTGGTTGCGTATGTTGATGGTGATGACAATCTCCATGGAGGAATTCAAGGCGAGGCATATGCCATTACTGCACCGTTTGAGGGTCTCCAAACCGAGGTGACTGAGAAGAACCAGTCCGTGACTCAACCACCTGAAGTCGTACCAGAGGATGCAACACCGAAAGAAGTACCAGCAGCAACACCGTCAAGCGCTCCATTGAGCGGTGATATGGTTGAAACCGTCATCGATGTGGTAGTCAAACATACCGGCTACCCTGCAGATTTCGTCGAATTGGATCAAGATTTGGAGGGTGAACTTGGAATTGATACGGTCAAGCAAGCAGAAATCATGGTTGATATTCGTCAACAATTCAATCTTCCATTGGATGAAAGTTTTGTTCTTTCTGAACACCCTACACTGAATCATATGATCGGCTACATTCAGAGAATGCAAGGTGATGAAGCGGCTCCAGTTCCCTCACCATCTTCACCTTCCGTTGAACCTGAATCTTCTGCTGAAACATTTGATGTTGAAGCATCGGAGGTTGAGACTCTTGACCACTCACTTCCAATATCTGATGAGAAAATGACCCAGCAGGTTATCGATGTCGTTGTCAAGCATACTGGCTATCCAGCCGATTTCATTGAACTCGATCAGGATTTGGAAGGTGAACTTGGTATTGATACTGTTAAACAAGCTGAAATTATGGTCGATATTCGGGAAAAGTTCAATCTACCCGTCGATGAGGACTTCTTGCTTTCAGAACACCCAACGCTCAATCATATGATTGGTTACATCGTTCGTATGAAAGGAGGTTTGTCCACAGTTTCTGTTCCGGACCCACAGCCGGTTTCAGAACCAACTCCGAAGCCAAAAGAAACCCCAGCTCAGCCCGTCGTGACCGATGTTGGTATCGAAGCATCATTGATCGAAGTCGTTGTGAAACATACTGGCTACCCTGCAGATTTCATAGAAATGGATCAAGATTTGGAAGGTGAACTTGGAATTGACACAGTGAAACAAGCCGAGATCATGGTCGATGTTCGTGAGATATTCTCCTTGCCTGTGGATGAAGACTTCTTACTCTCAGAACATCCAACCTTGAATCATTTCGTTGCCTACATCGTGAAAATGAAGGGAGGAGCGGTTGATAGCGAATCTTCATCGGTAACTGAGGCAACTGCAGAACCTCCAGCAGCACCATCAAATGTTTCGATTGAACTGGATGGGTGCCGAAGATGGCAGGTGGAAGTTGAGGAAGCAGAAACGATTGCGTCGACATTATCGCTTGATGGAACCGTTGTTGTCACGGATGATGGTTGGGGTATTGCAGAACATCTTTGCGCACGTCTCGAAGCAAGAGGTCTTTCTACGGTCCGAGTAGGATTTGAAGCAGGAATACGAGATGTTTCAATACAATCCGAACAAGCTCGTACCGTTCATCGCGGTGATCCAGCAAATTCTGAGCACATTGAATCGATTACAACATCGCTCTCAACCATGAATGTGGTCGGTTTGCTGCATCTTGCACCCATGAAACTCGCATCGGCACGCTGGTCGGAGGATACTGTCCCATCTGCCCAAATCTCCCTAGCAGCGCATGGTTGGTTTGGTCTTCTCAAAGGAATGGACTCCCGATTGGCTGAATTGGATGAAGGCATCATTGCAAGTGTCACTGCGATGGACGGGCGTCATGGAAACATTGGCGAGCGGTTCAATTCCATCCAATGTGCAGCCTCAGGGGTTACCAAATCCTATTCCTTCGAACGTCCAAATTTGCGTTCACGCGCACTTGACCTTCATCCTGAACTTATCTTCGATGCCGAGTCGGTTGCTGAAGACATCGAAACGGAATTGTTTGAACGAGGTGGGGACGTCGAAGTCGGAATTGATCGCGATGGTCGCCGCTGGATTCTTGCTGCGTTTGCAGAGGAGGTTGTTGATGAACTTGAACCATTGAAGTCCGATGATGTGTGGTTGGTATCGGGTGGAGGCTCGGGCGTAACTGCGGCTTGCATCATAGGTGTAGCAGAGGCAAGTCAAAGTGCTGAAGCATCGTTCCATTTGCTCGGTCGGTCGGTCCTCATCGAGCAAACTGCTGATTGGTTGGATTGGAGCGAAGAAGATCTCATGAAAGAAAAGATGGCTCTTCGAGAACGTATGATCGAAGCATCAAGTGCCGGTAAAGTCACAATGGTTGAATGGAACAATGCATGGCAGAGATTTACCCGAAGCATGGATGTTTACAAGACACTCTCACAAATTGAGGCAACGGGTAACCGTGCCTTCTATCATTCCATTGATGTGACCGATGCTGAGGCACTATCGTCTCTTGGAGCATCACTTTCAAATCCAATTACAGGTGTTGTTCATGGGGCAGGGTTGGAGGATTCCAAACTTGTATCGGACAAAACGTGGGAAACATTCGACAAGGTTGTACGCGTAAAGATTGACGGATGGACTGCATTGATGAAAGCGGTGCAAAGTTCAGAGGGCGAATTGCGCTTTGCATCAGCATTCACATCGGTTGCAGGACGATTCGGAAACGGTGGACAAACCGATTATGCAGCTGCGAATTCGATTCTTGATGCTGAAATGGCACGCCTGACGGCAAAAGGAACATGCCGTGCAGTTGCCATTGGCTGGACAGGTTGGCGAGACGTCGGTATGGCAACGAGGGGCAGTATTGAATCGGTCTTTGAGGCTGCGGGCATTGAGACGTTGCCAGTAGAGGTTGGCGTCCAACTCTTTGTTGATGAAGCACTCCGAGGTGGAAAGCGCAGGGTGATTGCATGCGGATCGCTTGGATTGATGGATCGATTTGATGCGTTTCGAGAGGCACCGCTAATGCTACCTGCTGAAATGGCTGCTGTTATGGCAGATCCATCTCGATTTCCATTTATTGACAAAGTGCTCTCCTTCGATGAAGGCCAAATGGTCATGACACAAAGCACGCTCTCCGTTGCTGAGCATCCTTTCCTCAGCGATCACGCCATCGATGGTATCCCGTACCATCCAGGCGTCATGGCGATGGAAATGTTCGCAGAAAATGCACTGCTTCTTTGTCCAGACGCATGCCTGGCTGGTTTTGAAAACGTCACATTTGGTTTGCCAGTGAAAATCATGAAAGGTACAATGCGAGTACGAACGGAGGCGGTGGTTGATCGCACCGAAGGTGATGTAACTTGGGTAAAGTGCAGGCTTGTTTCCGACCTAACCAATTCGGAGGGCACCGTTTTCGGAGAACGCGAACATCATGAAGCTGTCATACGTTTGGTAAAGAAATCCGATGACCTGAGTACGTTCTTACAATCGGAAATCTCGCAATTACCGACGATTGGAACGCCACCTTCAGGGCGTCTTGAACATCATGCCTCGTTCATTTACTTGCGCTATTTCCATGGCCCTCGTTTCCAATCGCACGGAGGTGTCCTGCGTGGTGTTGGAGATGCTTCACAGCCCGGAGTTGACGGTATCGCACTGATGCGTCACCAATTACCTGCTACCGATCAATTTGCTCTTGAACGAGATGGAGAGAATGTTTTGCTTGAAGCACTGCCAATGCTCATCGAGGCTGGGTTCCAAAACGCCGGTTTGGTTGCAATGGAATCAGAAGGATTCAGCAGTTTACCGGTTGGTATTGAATGGTCGACGCTACTTCGAGTTCCCGATGAAGACGAGCAATTGCGATTGCGTTCGATTCGTATCGCCTCAGAAGATGCAGGTGTAACGGTTCACGACGTTCTTGTTGTTGGACAGGATGATGCACCAGTGCTCGCATTGAAAGGACTTCGATTAAAGGCCATGGCACCCGTTCCTGATGACCAAAAATTCACGCTCGAGCGCTAAGGTGATGTTTTGACCGTCACCATTCGCTGGATACCTCTCGGGGATGAATTGCGGTGCCTTTTAGCAACGTGCCCAATCGTGGAGAAAAACCCCAACGAATTGAAACTCATTCATTGGGATGAGATCCGAACATTCAAAACGCAAAAAAGGAGCAATGAACATCTATCTGCTCGATGGCTGTTGGAACAAGCGCTCAATGAGTGGGGTGGTATTGATTGCTCGCAAATCAACGTTGCGCGAACAAACGAAAGGGCGCCCTACTTGGAAACTATCCAAGGGTTATGGGTTCAACCGACCTTACCCAACATCTCGATTTCACATAGCGAAAATCTCGCATGTGTCGCCCTTATCGACCGTGGGTGGACCGTCGGGATCGATGCAGAACCTCTCCGACGTCCACCTCAACCTGCTGTCTACGATATGATGGCAAGAGGTGAAGAGTTGGCTCAACTCAAATCTGGGAAGCTCGATGCATTATGGGCATGGACTTCGAAGGAAGCAATCCAAAAGGCCGCCCGATTGGGCATGCATCTCAACCCACGAAACATCGACCTTACTTCCCTTAGTGAAAAGAATAAAATTGCAATTGAAAATTTAGAATTTCAATTGGAAAATTTGTCGAATAATGATTACAAAATCATCCTTGCATGGGGGAGAGATGTTCATCCAATTCGCTCAAAGGAGGACGATCTTTTGGATGCAACTCGAGAAGCGATGCATGCAACCGATGATTGGTCGGTGGGTTGCTCCACCATAAGAAAAAGTGGATAATCACTTGTTCCAAAAGCGACTTGACTCCCACTCAAGACCCAGGAGAATACCTATCTCCGTTAGAATTACGTAATTAAACAACAAGTATGACAAAAATGCTACGGTTACGACTAAAATCGATGTGTTGAGTACCTTCCGTCGTTGACGCTTAACATCATCGAACGTACAAATGCCTCGATTCCGGAAGTAAATGGTGAGACCTGTAACAATGGAAATCGATGCAACAGCGAGCATGGTTGGTCGGAACCATGCATATCCATCTTCTCCCCAATAGAGCGTGTTGGATAAGGCAGCAGCACTACTGACACTAGCGAGCCCAAATAGAACGAGAACAACGCTTGGTAAACAACACATGGATGCTATAATGGTCGAGGTCGATACAAGTTTAACCAATGATTTGATGTTATGTTCTTGTTGCATGCTTTCAACTCCATTAGAAACAATCAGCGAATTGGCTTGCTTCGCTAGGATTTGTATATGCTTGTATTGGAAGCACGTCAACACCATCGGACCATTTCCCCATATCTGTCAGCATTCCAGTATTCACAAGATTTGCATAAGCAAAATCGGCGGTATTCACGTCTCCTCGGCTTTCAGCAACAATCCAATCCGCTTGAGCATCCACACGTCGATAAAATGCCCAATCTGCCAGTGTATCATGCGCCTCGTTTGCTGGGATGTAGTGTGTGGCAACCAGCCGAGGAAAACCGTAGCGATCACTTGGTATGTACAACAGCAGTGTTTGGTTCTTATCGACATTTTCAAACAAAGCATGCTGATGAACACTGTTGCATTGGCCTACTGTCATGTCGTCTTCACTAACGACGAGATGAACAATTGTATTTTCTGGAAGATTTGAATAGTCAGGCGTCCATTCTTCTTGAACGGGTCGGGCTGCAGCCATTTCGGTGTTGACAAACAGAGTTTCACTTCCCCATCCCATTGATTGTGCCATCCCTAGAGCTTGGAGTGAATACGCTCCTCCAAGACTATGGCCTCCAATCCAGAGATGTTCAGGCATGATGGTAAGATTCCCTAGTATGTTGTCGATTTCGGTATCCCGAGCCGATGTGTTGATGATTTCATTCAAGCGCAGAAGTGCGGATTGAATCGAGAGCATTCTGGGAACATGGTGGGGCCAGTCCGACGTGCCATCAACAACGGTCGCATCAAAATCATCTGCACCTTCTGGACGGACATCTGTAGGATACTGGATGTATGCGACGACCATTCCTTTCGCAGAGAGATGGTCGATCCAGTCAGTGTAGGAATCAATGGACGGATTGTTAAATGCATGAAACAAAACAGCGAGTGGAACGCCTTCGATTCCAGGCTCCTCTGGTAGATGAGGAAGTGTGAGATACACAGAGAATTCAATCTCATTTTCCGTTGGCCCTTGTATATCGACAACTTCGTCTGGTAATTCATAGGCATAACGGATTGTGGTCCGATCAAACGGTCCAGCCTCAGCACCATAGCCCATTGTAGGGGCGAGTGGAGGGGTCGGTGCGATACCAATCAGTGCAGGAATCCCGGGCATGACCAACCAAGCTGCAAGAAATACAGTCATGACATGCAAGACTGCGGTTCCTTTTCCTTTCCAATCTTGATTTGAATCAGGAAGCCCAGGCGGGCCGCGAACAGCGATTAACGCTCCGAGTAAAAGAACACCATAAATCGTAGGAAGCAAGAGGAATGCACCGCGTAAGTAGCGATAATCCATGATGACGAAGATGATCCACGATGCTAGGACTGCACCAATGATACCGTAAAACAACCCTTGGATGGGTTTTGAGAGGTGGCGTCCTCGATGGTGCTGAATGGAAGAATAGATGCACAACGCAAGGAATGTTGCACAAAAGAGCGTGATGATGCCAACATTCTCTCGAAGAAGAAACGTCCATGAAAGCGTACGAACCGCTTGTGGCCAAACAGCATTTTCAACGGACTCGCCTTGAATGAGAATCAGAAGCGACTCTGCCAAGGCAACAAATGCGCCAAACGCTATCATTGCTGTGGGAAAGGACGGTGATGAGGTGAACCGATGAAGAGGGGAAACTACCTGAGAATCCTCACCCTCCATGAATCATAGATTCCCGTTGGGTTCAAAAAACGTCGTTTAAACTATCAGGCGTTTATGTTTCGAATTTCAGGTGTCTGATCCGCTATCATGAACTCAAGCATGGCAGCCCACATAACAAATTCCATGCTTTTTTCAAGTTCTTCAACACCACCAACCATTTCGATCATGTTGTCCAAGGTGTCGTCAGGAGAGTGATATGCACTGTAATCGGAGTCGTAGGCGCCAAGGTGGAAGATGGTTTGAGCGCCTAGGTCGCGGAAGGTGACGTGGTCCGATCGGCCGAATGTGTCTTCATGTACATCAAGGACAAGGTCTTCATGGTCTTCCCAGTGCTGGTCGCAGCCTGATCCATATGTGCCGTCAATTCGTAAATCCATAGGCGCTTCGAGGATGTTTCTGTGAACATGGTCAAGAACCGTTGTTATTTCCACATCTTGGACTTCAGGATCGAAATCTGGACCAGACCAAGCATGGTAGGGGTAAGGCTCACCAGTCGGTTTGACAGCCGGATAGGAAATGCCCATCATGTCCATGTTGATGTAGAATCGAAGTTCTTTATCGGTTGGTAGACAATAATCGCACTCGTTGTTTGCAAAAGCATTCGAACCTCGAAGTCCTTCTTCTTCCGAGGACCACAATGCGAGGAATGTATCGCATTCAACTTCAATGTCAACAAATGCCTTTGCAAATAGCATCATGCTTACAGTACCGCCAGTGTTGTCGTAAGCCCCTTCGTATGTACCACCGCCTGGTGGTCCACCTGGGAACATGATGTCCATGTGTCCTCCCATGCCCTGAACACATGAAGCGTCTCGTCCGCGCTTCCATGCGATAACGTTCAAACTCTCGGGTTCTGCAGGATTTCCGTGGTCAAAGACGCGAAGAATGTGGGTCTCATATCCCAAACCTTCGAAATGACCTTGGAAGAAGGAAGCTGCTCGTTCAAAGGCAGGGTTTGGTGATCCCATCCATCGATTGATGTACCCTCCGCATTGTGTTGTATCAGGGCACACATTGGTGATGTATTCCATCTTATCCATCCATTCTTTGCCGTTAACGATCGGTGTGCCATTGGTGACTTGCATCTCGTACGTGTCACCAGAACCATCTTGATGGACAATTGTCAACTTGACTTCATCGACATATGGAGTCAACAAGAGCCTACCATTGATGGATTCTCCCTCAACGGCTGCATATCCATTTGGTACGATGTATCCATCAACAAACAGCATCACATCGGTTGGAACTGAAATAGCTCGGCCGTTACCTAGGAGTTGAAACTCATGCCATTCTCCGCTCTTCAGTACAGCGTTTTCTGGCATTTGATAATCGATTTGAAAAACAATAGGGACGCCTTCCTGGACGATTTCATCTTCTCCGAAACAACCTGAGAGTGATGCAAGCAGCATAAGCGAAACGAGGAACACGCCTTTTGATGCTCTCTTGACCAGCATGTCTTGGCCTGTTCGCACCCACTCAAAGGCTTTGTTGGTCGAGGTGCGGATAGCGGGAGTCGAACCCACGACATAAGGTTGGAAACCTCAGATGATAACCACTTCACCATATCCGCACGGTGGTAGACTGTCCGAACAAGCACTCTTTTTTGAGCGCATCGGTCAAAAGACGTCATTCCAGGCCTGGCGGCGGTGGGACCGCATCGTAGCCTAATTCGACTCTTCTTCGTTGAACGACATCTTGATCCGCCATCATACGATTGTAGAGGACTTGAGCCGCCTGTGCTTTTCGCTCATCGTTGTCTTTGATACGTCGACTCTTGCCACGGATGATGAGCATACCAAAGAGGAAGGTCAGAAGAATTGTCGCTGCTCCTGCCTGGAAAATCGGCATTTCAAACACATTATCCCATTCAAAGGAATCATCATCTCCTGATGATTTCGAACTGTTGAAAACGTTGAGTCGGATCGAAACCGTATCCATGGCAATTTCTGCTCCAGGTTCAGTTACGGTAACAATAAGATTGTAATTTCCTTCAGCATTCGCATTTCCAATGAAAATCTTCGGCTGGGTCGTCCCGGTCTCTGAGGTAAAAATGAGTGTATGTGAATTTGTCTCAGCCTGTATACCGGTCGATGATTGAAGATCGATTCGTGCTGTAAATCCGTTACTCATACTGGTTGTTACCGTACATGTGAACATGAAGTTCCCTCCGGTTACCGAATCCGTTGAATATTGTGTAGGTGAGCATTCCATCGATGCTTCACCCGCGTTTCTGTTCGGATCGTTTGGCCAGTGGTCAGGCTTGTGAGCACCTGAGGTTTCGTTATCGCCCCAACCATCACCATCCGTGTCGATGTGCTGCGAGGAGTGCATTGGAAATGCGTCTTCTGCATCAGCGTAGCCATCGCCGTCTGTATCGGGACAACCGATGAGCGTTCCTCTGAAGGCCGTACCATATTCATCCGGACATTGGTCAGGATCGGTTCCAGATGACGCATCTCCGAATCCATCCAAATCGTCATCGTACCATTGCGAATTATCGTTCGGCCATAGATCGTTCAGGTCAGAATATCCATCCCCGTCTGTATCAACGCAACCGAAAACATCGTTCGTCGACGTTCCTGCGTCATTCGGACATGCATCGCCTTGAGTTCCGTTTTGTTCATCTCCGTAACCGTCGCTATCCGTATCGTTCCATTGTGTTGATTCGCCAAGGAATGCATCGCTGGAATCCGACATACCATCCCCGTCTTCATCATCGCAACCGAAGACATCTCGGAATGAAGAGCCCGGAGTTGTCGGACAATCGTCTGCCTCGAAACCAGCAACATTGTCACCAAATCCATCGCCATCTTGGTCAGCATGTTGTGTCGGCTCATCAGGGAACGCATCGGAACCGTTAATCAGTGTCCATTGCGCATCACCATCGGAGTATCCATCTCCATCCGAATCCGTACAGCCGAGACGGTCTTGCGTTGAGTTTCCTGCAACTAGCATGCACCCATCTTCGAGATCGTCGTATCCATCACCGTCTGTGTCGCTTGAGCGACCAGGGTCTGTTGGAAACGCATCGTTTTCATCGGAAATACCGTCACCATCTCCATCAATACATCCGAATCGGTCAACTGTCGATGTGCCAGGCACTCCCGGACAGGCATCCGGTTGAGGTCCAGTCGCATTGTCTCCATATCCATCAGCATCTTGGTCGAGCCATTGATGCTTCAAGGCAGGTAATTCGTCAATGACATCATCCCATCCATCACCATCCGAGTCAAGGCAGCCGTATCGATTGCCCTTTGTCGAGTTACCATCCGTGCCGGTACAGGCGTCCGGTGTCGTTCCACCGGGATTGTCGCCGTATCCATCACCATCGGCATCGGACCACTGCGTTGCATCATTCGGATGAGAATCCAGCGAATCAGCCCATCCATCTTGGTCAACATCGGGACATCCATACACTGCATTTTGCCACGAATCGCCAACTTCGGTGGGACATGCATCTGGATAATTTCCGCTTGGATTGTCCCCATATCCATCCCCATCTTGGTCTTCTGATTGCGTTGCATCGTTGCGGAAGGCATCTGCGCCTTGAGAAACGTTCCAGAGTCCATCTGCGTCCGAGATACCATCTCCATCTGTATCGGGGCAGCCAATACGATCAACGGTTGAAAAGCCATACTGTGTTGGACAATCATCAGGATTTGTCCCGCTTGCATTGTCTCCAAAACCATCACCATCCGTGTCAGCACTTTGTGTCGAGTCGGATGGGAATGCGTCAGCTCCATCCAGAACCGTCCATTCAGCGTCAGCATCGCTTACACCGTCCCCATCGCCATCAGGGCATCCGTTTCGGTCGACGGTTGAAGTTCCGAGTTGTGTAGGACAGGCGTCACCGTTCGTTCCGGTAGGATTGTCTCCAAAACCATCGCCATCGAAGTCGGCTTGTTGCGAAGCATCGTTTGGTAAGATATCAGCACCATCTGCAATGCTCCAAACCGGTCCGTTCGTACCACTTAGATCTTCATCCGATGCCCCGTCAGAATCGCTATCAGGACATCCAAATCGGTCGATGCTTGAGGTTCCTGCTACGGTTGGGCAAGAATCAGGATTTGTCCCAGTGCTTTCGTCCCCGTACCCATCGCCATCACTGTCTGCCCATTGGGTGGAATCCGTTGGGAATGCATCGTCGCCGTCTGCATAGCCATCGTTATCGAGATCACTGCAACCAAGGTTGCCGAGTTCAGTCGAGGTTCCAAACGTCGTTGGACAGTTATCGGCATTTGCCCCGCTTGCATTGTCGCCATAACCATCTCCATCCTGGTCGGACCATTGGCTTGGCTCATTGGGGAAAGCATCCGCGCCTTCCGTTGTCGTCCACAAAGCATCCCCATCAGAATAGCCATCTCCATCTGTATCATCGCAACCGTACCTGTCTTGGTGCGATGTTCCGATTGTGTTGATGCATGAATCGCCCTCGGTTGCCGGAAGGGGATTGTCACCGTATCCATCTCCATCCGTATCGGACCATTGTGTGTCGTCTCCGAGGAATGCATCTGCTCCGTTTGCAACGGTCCAGACCGATCCATTGATGCCAGTTGGATCAGGATCCGAGGCTCCATCTCCATCTTCATCAGGGCATCCATTGCGGTCGATGTTCGAATAAGCCTTGACGAGGTTGCATGCGTCTGCTCCGTTGCTAACTAGCCAAGTTCCATCGTTGTTCGAATAACCATCCCCATCATCATCAAGACAACCAAATCGATCTTCTGTCGAATTTCCGAGCGTGCCTGTGCAACCGTCCGGTTCGAATCCAGCGGGATTATCGCCATATCCATCAAAATCACTGTCGGCCCATTGCGTAGGAATGGAAGGAAATGCATCTGCACCGTTGTTGACAGTCCATGAAGTATCAGGGTTGGAATATCCGTCCGAATCACTATCAGGACAACCGTTTCGGTCGTTGGTCGACGTACCATAAGTGCTGACACAATCGTCGTCATCATCCTCAAAACCATCGAGATCCTCGTCCTCAGTAAGATTGACCAAGGTTGTTACTTGATTGATTGCCAAGGCAAAATATTGCGGTCCTGTAGGAACACTTGTCCCGTTGACGTGAACTTCCCAGGTTCCCTGAGCAGGGTTTGCAAATTTCAATCCTCTGAGATTGTCTCGGTCGTTGGATAATTCAGTCCATGTTCCAGATGGATCTTTGATGGCCAAATCCAAATCATTGACAAGATTCACCGAAGCAACCGTCGTACTCTCAGGGTCAATCCACGACAAAGCAATGTTGAGGTCAGGAGCAGATGCTGGAATATTGAAACTCCATCCGCGGCTCTCTGATGTTGATACGCTCTCGTCTTCAATGAAGGTAGCATTCAACGCATTTCGGAGATCTACTCTCCCCCATCCTTCGTGATTGTTTGGAGCAGTTTCACCTGCCCCGTTTGTTGCTGAACTGTATTGCCCAACCATGTCGGTAGCGCTCGCAGCGAAAATGGCTTTGACGAGTGCAGAACTTGGGTCGAGATGACCCCGGTTATCAATGAGGTGCTCTAGGAGTAGCGCAGTCGCTCCTGCCGTCAAGGGGGTTGCCATGCTTGTTCCACCCATGTAGGTATAGGAAGAGTTGTAGGCCAGCCAGCCAACGTCGGTGGTTGACCTTGATTTGGTGGAAAGAATGAATGTACCTGGCGCAGAGATGTCTGGCTTGATTCGTCCGTCATCGACTGGTCCGCGACTTGAAAATGCAGCCATGCCACTTGCGTTATCGGCACGACGGTCGTTGTTGATGGGGGCTCCGTATGACGAACCCCATATGTAATTGAGGCTAGGCCGGTTATTCTCACTTGCTCCAACAGAGAAAACGTTCTTTGCTGTTGCTGGACTTCCTAACGAATCATCATCAATTTCTCCGTTGTTTGGAGTTGAGTCGACCCCGGAATTTCCTGCTGCGAACAGAATTGTCATGTTTTGATGGTCTCGGGCTCCGAGATCAGCCTGAACCGAACGAAGTGTGTAAACTCCAAAACCTGAACTCGTCGAACCCCACGAGTTGGTGTGAACTCGTGAACCGTTTTCAGCAGCAGGATCGAACAATTCAGCGATGTCGTCTGGAAGCCCGAGCAGTGAGTACCTTTCGTCGCCGGGAGTGGTTGGATTGTCACCATTTGCGCACCAGGCTCCTACGGCTTGAAAGTAAAGCCGTGCTTCCGGTGCGATTCCTTTGATGTTTCCTGAGGAATCAGTACCGTCACCAAGCACCGAGCCAGCGACGTGCGTGCCATGACCGTCAATATCCGAGGCTCCGTCATCTGCGACAGAACCGCACCAAGTTGCTTCAGCATTTGTCATCGAAAAAGAGATGATGTCCACGATATGGTCTCTGAAATCAGGGTGCATTGTCGAATCGTTTGTTCCACTATCTAGGCCAGAATCTGCAACTGCGACAATAATTCCAGTACCATCAACTTGATTCCAGGATGAATCGATTCCGCTCATTGTTGATTGATCCCACAAATCTGTGGCTTTGATGACCGAATCAGCAGCATCGTTGTAGTGAGTGTACCAATGTTCTTCTTCCAACCATTCGATTTCATCTTGGTTCGCCAACCATGCGATTGCTTTCGAATTCGGGTCGACATTAACCCCAGCAAAACGACCGGAGTGATACCGAACCTCCATGCCATCGACTGAAGAAATCTCCTCCGGGAGGGAATAACCACTCAGCAGAAGGTTGACAGGAACCATATCCTGATTGTAGAACGTCGTCGCTGGACCAATGCTGATTCCATTCATGACTTTTGCAAGTCCTAGGCTGATTTTGTCCGTTGGGTCGAGTTTTACCAACCCCTCAACACCCAACGAGCGGAGTTTCTCAGTGGAATGTTGTTCCAGCTTACAACTGAATCCATTCGGAGGAATGAACGAAGAACAATCAATGCCAGCCCCCTTGAGTTCACCTTTCCACTCCGTCGGAACCGGATAGGTGTGTGTGAGGACATAATATCCACTGAGCGTACTTTCGAATGCGTGCTCGGACCATTCTGCAATCGGAGTAACCGTTGCATCTCGATAGAGCAAATTGATCGTTCCTGTGCCTTCACTGGAATCGTACCAGCCTCGAGCGTGGTCGTTCAATGGAAAGACGCCCATCGTGGCAAGTAAATCCAATTCAGCGTTCGTATCAACTTGGATTTCTGGAGCCGATTGACTCGAGGCAAACGGTGTTGCCAGATGGGTGATCATAAGAAACACGAGAAAGGTCGCAACTCTTGTCCGATTGGCCGCCATGGGTGCATCTTAACACCGGTTACTCATCAATGATTTGCATTGAGCAGTGTTCAACAAATAACGAGGATTGAAAACGGGTTCATGTCAGCACACAACATGCGCGGTATGGGCTCAAGTAGCGGTGATGCGATGGAGCCTGCCGATATTAATGAAAAATCACAGATTGTTGGCCGCCAAATTTGGCGTGTTGTTCCTTACGCAAAGCGATATCCGGGAAGGGTTCTTTCGGGAATCCTTGGAAATGCCATGGCACGTTTCTTTGACTTGATGCCGTTTGTTGCAATTGGCTTGGCGGTCGATTACTTCACGGGAGGTGCTCTTTTGGGCCCTCAACTTGTTCAGGATTTTGTAACCTCTTTTGGTAGCGACCCAGCGATTGGGTACGGAATTCTCATCTTCCTTGGATTCTTTTTCTTGGCAATTTTCCAAGGAATTTCAGAGTATTCATGGCAAACGCTTGGTTACAAAATCCAACACGACCTGCGGATGGATGCTACAAAGTCACTGATCGCCATGGAAGCGTCGTACTACGATATGCGGCAAACCGGTCAAATTATGGCAGTTCTCTCGAGCGATGTCAATCAGTTGGAAGACGTTGTTTCGGATTCATCAACATCCATTATCCGGATTATCGTCACGTTTTTCACCGCTTTTCTCATTCTCGTCTTGATGTCTTGGAAACTTGCAATCGTGTTGTTCGGTCCAATCATATTCATCGTACCAATCGTGTATTGGTTCTCGACCAGTGTGCAACGAAAGTATCGAAAACAACGTGAATCCACAGGAGATATTACCGCAGTTCTGGAGAATCTCATATCCGGTATCGCCGTCGTTCAAGCCTACAATGCTGAAGAGTGGGAAGCGAATCGAGTGGACCGAGAATCTGGAGCCTATCGTGACCAAGCCATGGGCGCAAGTCAAGACCGGAACCGTTTCATTCCAATGATCTACGTTGTCGCCGGCGTTGCTTTTGGCCTGTTGGTGACGGCTGGGGGATGGCTTGCAAAAGAAGGAGAAATCACAACCGGACAGTTGGTGACATTCCTGCTCATTAGCACTCGAATGACCATGCCGATGTTCATTTTCGGCATTCTCGTCAATCAACTTCAGCGTGGTGAAGCTGCGGCCCGTCGTGTTTTCGCAGCGATTGATTTGGAACCCACAATCGTTGACGATGAAGGTGCAGTTGAACTTCTTGGTCCGATTGAATCCATTGAATTCAAAGACGTTCATTTCACATACCCAAATACCACAACCAAGGTGCTAAGCGGCATTTCTTTCGAGGTCGCAGGAGGTCAGTTTCTTGGCGTTATGGGCCATACAGGTGCAGGTAAAACAACCATCCTGAAGTTGTTGATGCGCTATTATGTCCCAGATTCTGGAGAAGTTCTCATCAACGGAAACAACATCAACACCTACACACTCTCCAGCGTTCGTGAAGCGATTGGTTTCGTAAGTCAAGATCCGTTCCTGTTCTATGGTTCGATTCGTGATAACGTTCAATACAACCAAACTGCCAATGAAGATGATCTACGAAAAGCTCTGGAACTTGCCGGAGCCTTGGAATTCGTTGAGGAACTTGAAGACGGGATTGAAACAATGGTCGGTGATCGAGGTGCAATGCTGAGTGGAGGGCAACGTGCTCGTGTTTCGCTTGCTCGGGCCCTTCTCAAGAAACCATCTTTGTTAATTCTGGATGAAGCATCGAGTGCTTTGGATGCAGAGACGGAACGTCGAATTCAAGAGAACCTTCTCAGCACAGGTTCTGGGCGTGGGACGATTGCAGTCGCTCATCGACTGAGCACAATTCGAAATGCGAATGAGATTCTTGCAATGGTTGATGGTGCAGTTGTCGAACGTGGAAAGCACGATGAACTTCTCGAGCATCAAGGCGTATACTCGAGTCAGTGGACCATACAGACCGGTGATATGGCAGGGATGTAATCAGGTACGCTCAAGGATTGGGCGAAGGATGGTTGTCATCTGTTCTTGGGTACTCACTGGGATGAACGCTTTGTTCCCCCACAAAATGAGTACAGAAATGAAGAAAAACAGTGGGATACCTACAATGAGTGACCAAATTGCAACCGTAAGATCGAGGAAGTAATAGTCTTCGAACAATTCCGAGACAATGATGGTTCCGAACAATACGATAACACGTGAGAAGGTGAGTACTGAACGTATGGTAAGCCAAATCTCTTCCTCGTCTGATTTCTCATGAACCAGCCGTTCAGCCATGAGGCATCTTGTTTTCATTCATTGAAAGGCGTTGCGTCGATTATGCGACTCAAAGTGTACGTTCACGGTCATCAATCTGACGACCAACGCCTGCTGCACCGCCGGTCCGACGGATTTCTCGCCAGGCTTTGTTGACACCCTGCCCATATGCCCAATGAGCAAGAAAAACGAACAGTGGCGCCAACGCAACGGTTCCGAAGGATCGGTGTGGGCTTGTGCCGATAGCTGCCCCAAGCCATGAGAGGCCGACATAAAGGCCCATGATGCCGAGCGTTCCGTGAACGGCAAGCCGAGACAACGTCCACTCGCCATCGAGGGAAAACCATGGATAATCGGTCGCCCCTCCAGTAGCAACACCACCGATCAATGCGAGAACAGACAAGGCAACCAGCCAAGGAAAGAATCCGATGGCAGTGTGCGACCATGTTGCAATTTCCGGCCACCGTTTGTTGGCGACCATTCGTGTGTAACCGTAATTGCGCATTTGCTTCATGTACGGTTTGAACGGGCGTCGTCGTCGGTGAGGCATAACATTTGAAGGGTCGATGAAGAGTTTGTGACCCTCCCGTTGAATTTTCGCATCGAGGACAACATCTTCAGCACCTATACATCCAGGCTCAAAGAAATTGACCTGTCGAAGGTTCTCCATTCTGTGTGCACAATTCACGCCAGGATTGTGTGTGATTGGTACCAATTCTCCACGTGGCTGGGCACCATATCGTGTTCCTGCAGTCATGAATTTTGTACAAAATGCCACATCTGCACATTTTGCTCCGAATGGGTCCTCATCCGGGGCAAAATTCGGCCCTCCGACTGCACCAACTTCAGGGTCCTTGAACCATCGAATCAATTTCTCAGCCCAATCTAGGGGCGGGATTGTATCATCATCGGTAAACAAGACCAAGTCGTGATCCATTTGTCGAAGTGCGAAATTGCATGCATCAGCTCGGTTGGTCGAAGGATCTTCAATCCAAGTGACACCGTATTTGTCGCATACGTCCTTTGTGTGATCTCTCGACTTGGAATCCGATATAACGATTTCAATATCAGGATAGGTCTGTTGCGTTAACCTATCGAGAACAATATCGAGTTCATCTGCATTGTTGATGGTTGGAATTAAAATGGCAACCTTGTAAGGTTCACCATCTTCTTTGAGGACGGGTTCCACCATGATGCCCCGTGTTGGAACTACCATATCAAAAAGATGCTTCATTCATCATCATCATCTCGCTTGAGATGTTTGATGTCGCGAATGTTTGAACCGACTTCGGGTAGTTCAGCCATCGTTTTCTGCATTCCCTCCGTTACTTTGAGTGCCTCAAGTTTCCTTCCAGAAGGAATAATTCGAGAATCGTACGTCGCCACGGCATCGTTGTACGCACCAACGACAGTGTTGAGATTTCGACCAAGTTTCGCAAGGTCATGGCTAAATTTGGTCGCACGTTCGTAGAATTCTTTGGCTTGGCCGTGAATTTCACGAGCGTTTTCAGCCATCGATTGCTGATGCCAGTACAATCCAACCGTTCGCAAAAGAGCGAGAAGTGTTACTGGAGTGACAATTAGGACATGCTTGCTGAAAGCGTACTCTTGCAGACTTGGCTCGTATTCAAATGCCGTAGAAAGTATCGGTTCTGCAGGAATAAACATGACAGTGAAATCGGTACCTTCGAGCAAACGTGGATAATCACGAGATGCCAAGTCATTGATGTGTTTTTTGACGTCGTTTGCATGTTCTTTCATCTTCAATGCTCGAGCCTCACCGTCGTCAAGTTCCAATCCATCCCAATAAGCTGCAAGTGGAACCTTGGAATCAACAGGAACATGGCCCCCATTTGGAATCTTTGCGAGAAGATCAACGCGCGCCCCACCAGCTCCGGATTTCAGTGTGACTTCAACATCGAAATCACAGTGCTCAAGCATACCAGCGGCCTCTGCTATATTTTTCAGTGCGACCTGCCCCCAGTTCCCACGGGCCTTGATTGAACCACGGAGTGCAGTTGAAAGTTTGACATTGGTATCTCGCAGATTTGTTGTCTGTTCCTGAAGCCCTTCGACCATTCGCTTGATGCCTTGGTATGCACCCTCTCTGTTTTTCTCCATTTCATTCGTTGCCTTCTCCAATTTTTGCAGATGATCCTTGATTGGAGAGACAAGAAGTTCAACTTCTTTCTTTCGGGCATCATAATCTTTGTTTGCTTCGGATTGAACTTTGCCCAATCGCTCCTCTGCAAGGCGGAGGAAGTCTTCAGAATTTTGTCGTGCGACAGCAGTGGCTACATTCTCCATTTCAGAAATAAGTGTTGCTTTGTTCCCTTGTGCGGCTTGGGCCTCAGCCTCCGCTCGGACCAGGGCGGTGGAAAATTTCATTTTTGCAAGAACCCATCCGAATCCTATTCCTAAGCAACTTGCCATAATGATGATGACGATATCAAGTGCTTCTGTCATATCCTTCACTTGTGCCGAGGGTTCTTGAAGACGTCGGCGAAATAGGTAGGTCATCCAACGCGCGAAAAGCGCATTACCGGAATAGTAAGTTCATAAGCCGTCGAAGTGAGTCGTTATGCATAGGGGTGCCTCAGATGTTGAACGTCACAGCTCGCCAAGAACTCATGAGCAAGATTTTGGATACACTAATGATTGTCGTAGAAGACGCAAGATTTGACTTCGAAGAAGACGGACTAACGGTCCGCGTGGTTGATTCATCGCATGTTGCAATGATCAAATTAACCGTCGATGCGGCTGCATTTGATGGATGGGAGTTGGATGAGAAGAAAATCGGCTTGGAAATGAAGAAAATCAGGGAATTGACCTCCCTTGGGGGCTCTGGCGATTTGATTGAAATCTCTCATCAAGATGGAGGAGACTTTACGATGAATCTCGGAAAAATCGTCCGTAACCTTCGCCCCCTTGACAACGCAACCATGGCCTCTCCTCCATCCTTGCCAAAACTCGAGTTGCCTTGCAAAATTGTCATGAATGGGGCCGAACTTGGACAGGCACTGAAAGCAGCAAAGCAAGTTGGTGATTTGGTTGAATTTAGCATCGATGAAAAATCCTTCAAAGTCTACGTCAAGAACAACACGGACTCGGTTGACATCTCCTTCGATAAGGATGAAATGGAAGAATTGGTATGTGATGGAGCAGCACGTAGTCAGTACAGCCTCACCTACCTCGAACCGCTCGCACGTCGATTTGGTCCGTCCGATAGCGTTACCATTCAATTTGGTGAAAATTTCCCACTGGCGATGAACTTCACGTTTGAGGACGGTGCTGGCGAAGTTGACTATTTCCTTGCACCGAGAGTTGAAAGCGATTACTGATCAGTATTCACGCCAACCGTGGCCGCAATCTTTGCATGTCAACATACGAGTTTCAGGTTCGTCAGATGAGCGTGTTTGTTCGAGATAAAAGTACACTTCAGTGCAATCGCACTTTGGACACATGTAGGATTCGGTTGATAGGACTCCTTTCCTCTGGTCTGAATCTTTGATGATTTCATATTCTCGCTTTTCAGCCTTGGTGGTTGTTTTCGCCTTTGAGAGATCAATCTCTTTTCCTTCCACTTTCATCTTGACGTTTGCAGGTCCAGTATAACCACACTTGTAGTTCGTACATGTGATGTCACCACTCGGACTTGGGAAAGACAACGTCCCACATTCAGGGCAAAACATGTCAGAGCCATTGGTATTCTACATTTAATCATGATGGTACTGCCCACAGCATAGTTTTATTTTTTGAGGGTAATAAAACGACAGTCAACAAAGGTGTGACAACATTCAATTCCAAGTGAGAAGTGGACGATGTATGTGGCTCTGGTATTCGTGGCAATCAGCAGCCGTTGTGAACGAAGACGGCAACGTGCTCGATCTTGAAATCAACAATGCTCGATTTTCGGTTCATGGGGCGAAAGACCGCCTTCAGTTGATTGCAAACGGCCGAATGATTCCAGAAGCGCTCCGTCTTGCAGAACGATTCCCAGAAGCAAAACCAACCCCACATGGTTCTGAAGAGATTCCTGAATTCGACGTCCCATTACCGACAGATGATCAACAAGAAGTGGCAGACCAGGCAGCGCTCCTTCTCGCAAAGGAGGGTGTTGCTGTATCAGCGGCTGATCCAGACCGCCGATTGGAACATCTTCTCAAAGCGAGTGAAGAGCTAAGGACACTGCACCTCACAATGGAAGCTCGTCTCATCGAATGGGTTGCACTTTTCCTCCCTACTGCACGATTCGAAACAAATCGTTCCCAAGTTGCTGGGAAATTACGAGATGTGGAATCACTTTCGGATTTTGCATCGCTATTGGATGTCGAAGATGCATACGAACAACCCGATGAAGTGGAGTGGAAAGCACTTCACAACTGGGCAGCGATGGTATCGGAGCAAGGTCGCCAATTGGACCGATTGGAACATGCAATCCGCTTATCCGCCCAAGCCCATCTTCCGTCGACTTCGATGCTCGTCGGGCCTCTTCTCGCTGCCCGATTGTGCGTTGAAGCTCACGGTCGTTCCCGACTCGCACGCCTCCCCGCGGGTACTGTCCAAGTCCTTGGGGCAGAGAAGGCGTTCTTCAGTCATCTCCGCAGCGGAACCGCACCGCCAAAGCACGGCCATATTTTCATGCATCCTTGGATCTCTCGGTCACCTCGTTGGGTGCGAGGAAAGATCGCGCGAATGCTTGCTTCAAAAATTAGTATTGCAGCACGAATCGACGCGTTTCAAGGAACGCCGATGACTCAAGACGATGTCAATCGTATTGAAGCAAAGGTGGATGCCATCCGCCAAGAATTCCCGAAGCCTCCGAGGCGCTGAGGTGATCAAATCGCCAAGAATCGACGTATTCGTCCTCTCTCAGACTCCGTTTTACTGGAGGGTCGAAACCTTTGGACCGTGAACGCAAATCCTGGTGTGTCGGTTCGTGGTGAGTCCTTACGCAAATTTCGTGGAGTTGAGCATCGTCGATGGGACCCAAACCGTTCGAAGTTGAGTGCTGGAATTTTGCGAACCAGAAACAATCCGTCGAGTTTGTTACCCCATCCTGGTTCAACCGTCCTCTATTTGGGGGCTGGTCATGGTACGACCATCTCGCATTTGCATGATCATCTCTGTGGGTCAGATAATCAACACAACGGTCGTCTTGTCGCTGTTGATTTAGCGCCTCGATGTTTACGAGATTTGACACATTTGGCGGAGTCGAGACCAGGTTTGGTACCTGTTCTGGGCGATGCAAGAACATTTGATGCGTGGGGGGTACTGATACCTTCTCGTGTTGACTGGTTGTTTCAAGATGTGGCTCAAGCAGGGCAAGTTGAGATTTTTCTATCAGCAGTGCGACGTTTTTTGAGTAAGGATGGCATTGGTCTCTTGTCTCTCAAAGCGGCAAGTGAACGTCATCAGGAAGGTGGAGATGCTGACATTTTCGCAAATGCAATTGAAAAATTGTCCAATGAAGTTGAACTTCTCGAGCACGTCAATCTGACTGGATTTGAAGACCAACATGCCCTCTTTGTAATCCGAAGGAGGTGATATTCTGCCAGAATTGCCAGAGGTTGAAACCGTTCGTCGAGGATTGGAACAAGCCATGGTTGGCAAATCAATGACAGAGGTTATCCTTCGACGCGAAAATCTGAGGTTTCCATTTCCAGACAACTTTGCAGATCGCATTAAGGGGAACAAGGTCGATTCAATCCGTCGCCGAGCAAAGTATCTTCTCATTGACCTCGAGGATGGCCAGATTATCCTTTCTCATCTCGGAATGTCCGGTCGTTACACTCTTTTTGATTCGGCCAAAGTCAATCAATTCCAAACCGATGCGGATTCAGAGCGAACATCACGGTTTGGTTCAGCAACTGGCTTTGAAGGACGACATGACCACGTCGAGTTTCGTTTTGACGATGGAAGTGTCGCTGTGTACACCGATCCAAGGCGATTTGGCATCATGGATTTAATCGATGTTGGTGAAGAACCCATCCATCCTTTACTCGAGTCGTTAGGTCCTGAACCGTTCGATGATTGGAACTCAAAACAACTCGCACGGAAATTGCACAAAAAGACATCGAGCATCAAGGTCGCTTTGCTGGATCAGCGTGTCGTGGTTGGTGTTGGGAACATATATGCATGCGAAGCGCTTTATCGGAGTGGAATTCATCCTCAACGACAGAGCAAAACGCTGGTTCGTAAGGATGGAAAACCAACAAAGAAACTGGATGTGCTTGTTCAAAATGTTGTTGAAGTGCTTGAGCAGGCGGTCCAAGTCGGAGGCAGCTCCTTGAACGACTTTGCCGATGTGAATGGAACATTGGGTTATTTTGGTCACCATTTTCAAGCCTACGATCGAGAGGACGAACCTTGTTTGAAACCCAAATGTGGTGGAACAATTGAGCGCATAACCCAATCCGGGCGTTCGACATTCCTTTGCCCGCGTTGCCAACGTTAAGCGGAAACGATTCCGAGCAACACAGTCGTTGCAAATCCCCAGAGAACCAGAGCTGTTATTCGATTGACGAACGCTCCGTTTGCTCGCAACCAATCAAGAAGGGCAGTTCCGGTTAAGAAAACTGCAACCAATACATACCATACCATGTCGATCGCCATACCGACAAAACCAATGACGAGTTTTGTCTCAAGACTCATCCCTGATTCGAGAACTTGTGCGAGTACGGCGACAAGAAAGAGAGCAATTTTTGGATTAAAAAAAGCAATCGAAAATCCTTCGAGAAATCCTTTTGCTTCTCCATGAATCGTTTGACTTTCTCCTTTGGCGTTATGATTCCACATTAACCACCCATACCAAGCCAGCAATCCAATGCCAATCCATTGCAGGATCAGAAAGATGCCGGGTGCTTCTTCGAGAAGGACGATCAAACCGAATATTGCAATTCCAGCGTAGAGTCCAAAACCAATACCATGGCCGACCGCGCATAAAACTCCTCGACGCCGGCCCCCTACAATCGTATTGCGAATCACCATCAAGAGGCTCGGACCCGGCGAGATTGCTCCGAGGAAAAAGACCGTACTTGCAGCAAGAATGGCTTCCCAAGCAAGGTCCATGTTTCCTCGGCGGAATCAAACTTCTTGATTGCTTTCATAGCAAGAAGAAGGTATAGCCGCCTTTCCATGGATCCAGTTCTGCATTTGTCTTTGCAGTGGCCTCAGCATAAATCGATGTGTATTTTCTACTCTGCATAGTTTTGAGCACGGCACGCAAAAAAGCCTCGTTCGACTGGGTTTGTTCTTCACTGTTCGCCATGTACTGAAATCCGCATCAATGGTTATCAATGTTTCTTTATTTCGTTCATACAACAAAATATTTTGCCACTTTCCGGAACTATCCTCGAATACGCTTTAATTTCTGAGATGCGAGTTTCTTCATTGAGGTTGTGCTTGTTGATTTACGATATATCCTGAATCCCGTTGGCCCAGGGAGACGAAGATGTTGTTCGGAAGGGTCTGTTCCTGGGCCGAGCAATATCGTCTTGTCAATATTTTTCGTATCCTTGGAAGAAAACACGACGTGACGTGGCATCGATTCGAAATCGAAGTCATCCAAATCCTCCTGAAGAACGACCCCAGCCATCTTGAGTTTGCGCTTCGCTCGAAGTGCAGAGACCGCTTCTTTTCGGTGCGAAGAACGGAGGATGTCAAGTCCAAAGTGTGTCCCAATCTTCGCTTCACGACAATCTGGGACATCGAACCACCGATCCGAACGAAGCGTCGTTTGTTTGACGATTTGTAGCGTTTTGATGTCGATGGCAGCAAGGCCTGGTGAAACGTGGTTGTAAGCTCCCACATCCATTGCAATCCAAGCAGGACGTCCATCATGGAGTCGTATGTCACTTTGAGCGACTGAACCAGGATTTGGGCCGACTTTGGTCGTCGTCGAATGGCCGAAGATTACGGTACGATTTGGATCGACTGCATATTCGTGCGCGTAAAATCGTTTTCGAATCCAAAGCAGTTCCTTATCTCCTTGAAGATCCAGAGGCATTCGAGGGTCATAACCTGCGTGAACAAGTCGTATGTCATCAAGGACAATATGGTTCGGAAGGTTGTCCATCCACATCAAGTCCTTCGCAAACTGTCTCTTCGCTTCGTACAAATCGCCACTCGCTCGAACAATATACGACCCCCATGTTGAGCGCCCACCGCGTTCAAGCCAAGGTTGCCACAACTCGACCTGCCCATCTTCTTGAAGTGATGTTATTGCCATCAGCTCATGGTTCCCTTTCAGACAGATGATTTGAGGATGAGAGCGAATGTAGTCAACCAATCCTGCAGAATCTGGACCCCGGTCGATCATGTCTCCAAGGCAAACGACACGATCTTCAGGGTCGAGTTTCAAACGATGGATAAGTGCACGAAACGTACCGAGATGACCATGCACGTCGCCGATGGCCCACACTTTCCGGCCCTGATCCAAGCGTCCTTGAAGGTCCGCTTCAATGTGAGCATCTCTAAACGACGGGCCCAATGGAAGGTCCAATTTGCATCCCACGGTTTTCACCAGAGAAGAGTTTCCTCTTCGATACGCACTTAACAATGAGGATATATTGTCTTCGCTTCATTTGAGGGTAAAAAGTGTCGATTTTCTGACCTTTTTCGATTTTTCAGTGATTAAAAACTCCATTCTCTGGAAGATGATGTAATAAAAAAATATCAATATTCTATGTTTTTGAAAAGCATCACATGTTTCGACGGTATTGTCCACCAACTCGGAACAATGCTTCTGTAATCTGTCCAAGGCTTGCAACCTTGACAGTTTCCATCAACTCTTCGAAGACGTTTCCACCTGTCCGTGCAACTTCCTGCAGTTGAGCGAGAGCGGCCGTTGTAGCATCACCTTCCTTTGTTTGACGATCTTCAGTTCGTTCAAGACAGGCTTGCTTTTCTTCAGGAGTAGCTCGAGCCAATTCCATTTCGAAATCATCCGCACTTGATTCATCGAAGACTTGTGCGTTGGGATTCTGGAAGGTGTTGACACCAATAATTGGAAGCGTTCCATCGTGCTTGAGGTGCTCGTAATACATCGATTCATCCTGAATCTTTCCACGTTGGTACATGGTCTCCATTGCGCCGAGAACGCCCCCACGTCGAGAGATGGCTTCGAATTCTTCGAGAACAGCTGCTTCAACGAGGTCTGTGAGTTCATCAACGATGAATGCGCCCTGCAATGGATTCTCGGTCTTGGTCCAACCGGATTCCTTGTTGACAATGAGTTGGATAGCCAATGCACGTCGTACGGATTCCTCGGTTGGTGTCGTAATCGCTTCATCGTATGCGTTGGTGTGCAAGGAGTTGGCATTGTCCTGGATGGCGAGAAGCGCTTGCAGAGTTGTACGAATATCGTTGAAGTCGATTTCCTGAGCGTGGAGTGAACGACCTGATGTTTGGATGTGGTACTTCAGTTTCTGAGAGCGTTCGTTGGCTCCGTACAAGTCACGCATGGCAACTGCCCAGATGCGTCGGGCAACTCGACCAATGACGGTGTATTCTGGATCCAATCCATTGCTGAAGAAGAACGAAAGGTTTGGAGCAAACTTGTCAATGTCCATGCCTCGGCTCCGATAGTATTCGACGTAGGTAAAGCCGTTTGCAAGCGTAAGGGCAAGTTGCGTGATTGGGTTTGCACCTGCTTCTGCGATGTGATAGCCACTGATGGATACGGAGTAGTGGTTGCGCACGTTATGGTCGATGTAGTATTGCTGAACATCGCCCATGAGTTTGAGGGCAAACGGTGTCGAGAAGATGCACGTGTTCTGTGCTTGATCTTCCTTGAGGATGTCTGCCTGAACGGTTCCACGAACGGTTGAGAGCGTTCGTGCTTTGATTTCAGCATAGGTTTCAGCATCAACCAATTCATCGCCACGACGTCCGACAGTTCCTAGACCGAATCCATTGTGTCCTTCTGGAAGTTTTCCACGATAGGCAACATCGAGTGGTTCGATGGATTTGCCTTGTTCTTCGAGATGTTTCTCGACTTGTTGATCAATGGCTGCATTGAGGAAGAATGCGAGTAGGATAGGAGCAGGTCCGTTGATGGTCATCGAGACCGATGTGTTCGGGTCGCATAGATCGAATCCTGAATAGAGACGTTTTGCATCATCGCATGTTGCAATACTGACCCCTGAGTTTCCGACCTTGCCCCAAATGTCTGGGCGGAGGGCAGGGTCACGACCGTAGAGCGTAACGGAGTCGAATGCAGTTGACAATCGAACGTAGTCTTGTCCCTGACTGAGGTAGTGGAATCGTCGGTTCGTTCGCTCAGGTTCACCTTCTCCGGCAAACATGCGAGCGCTCAGTTCATCGGTTCGCTTGAACGGGAAGACCCCAGCGGTGTATGGGAAATGACCAGGAGCATTCTCTTTGCTCAACCATTCGAACAGTTCACCATCATCCGCAAACGTTGGTAATGCAACGCGTGAAATGTTGGAATGAGCCAGCGATTCGGTCGTCGTTTGAACCGAGAATGGCTTGCCTCGAACGTGGTACGTGTATTCCCCACTTCGATATTCATCAGCAAGTTTTCGATAGTTGGCAAGATCTTCACGAGCCGTTTCAATCTCTTCGAGAAGTTCTGTAATTTGGTCGTCAACATCCTTCGCAATCGATGGAATGTGTTCCTTTGCAGATTCAAGGTGCTGGCAAAGGCGGAGTTTCTGCGCAATGGCCGTGTTCTCCTCGTGATAGGTTCGAATGGTCGCTGCAATATCGGATAGGTAATGTACTCGTTCTGGTGGAATAACACCCTTACGCTCACCAACAATTTCCATCGGCTTGCGTGCCTCAAATCCGACCATGGTTGAGAGTTTTTGCCACAATGCATCGACACCAGGGTCTGCAAACTGGCTTGCAATGGTTGCAACAACGGGGAGTTCCTCATCAGAAACATCGAAAAGATTTCGGTTGCGACGAACTTGTTTTCGAATGGCTCGAAGTGCATCTTCACTTCCACGCTTCTCGTATTTGTTGAGAACAACCAAATCGGCAACATCGAGCATCTCGATTTTTTCGAGTTGTGTATGAGCGCCGAATTCTGCCGTCATCACATACAGTGAGCGGTCCGCAACGGATGTGATGGCATCGCTTCCTTGACCGATTCCACTTGTCTCACAGAAGATGAGATCGAATCCAACAGCCTTTGCAACGTCGATGGCTCGATCGAGATTGGCACTGATTTCTGAACCACTTCCGCGACTAGCAAGGCTTCGCATGTAGAGGTCGTTGTTGGAGAGGGAATTCATTCGAATGCGGTCGCCAAGAAGTGCGCCTCCAGTCCGCTTCCGAGTCGGATCAACACAGAGCAAGCAGACTTTCTTGCCAGGATTGTCTCGCTGTATGCGGAGCATCAATTCATCGAGCAGGCTTGACTTTCCTGCACCGCCTGTTCCTGTGAATCCAATGACAGGGACATCGTTGGATGAGGAACGACAGGCATCGAGCGTCTGCGTGAAGGTCGCTTCATCGGCGGATTCGGAGAGTGTGAGAAGAAGTCCAACCTTGGCCATATCTTCGGGCGTAACTGGGCCATCGAGGCTCTTCATTCGAGCATCGGATGTCAGATCAACTTCCTGTGCGATGCCCATCAGATGGTGAATCATGCCGAAGAGACCCATGGCTCGTCCATCATCAGGTGAGTAAATCTTGGAGATGCCTGCTTGGTGCAGTTCTCGAATTTCTGGAGGCGTTATGGTTCCACCTCCACCACCAAAGATACGAACGTGCTCGCATCCTGCTTCATCTAGAAGTTGTCGAATGTATGTGAAATACTCTACGTGGCCACCCTGATAGGAGGTTAGAGCAACAGCATGTGCATCTTCCTGAATGGCACAATCAACCACATCTTTTGCTGACCGATCATGACCTAAGTGGATGACTTCAGCACCCGAAGATTGAATCAATCTTCGCATGACGTTGATGGCGGCATCATGACCATCAAACAGGGATGCTGCAGTGATGACACGTACCGGTCCTGTGCTTGTTTCAAACACCGGTTGCTCTTCAGCATCTTCGGCCATGAACATCCGAAGCAAATGGAGTTCATGAAATCAAGGGTGCGTCTAGACTTCAGAGATTTCATCATCTGCCAAAGGAGGTAGGCCTTGTTTTGCTCGAACATAATCTGTATAATTCCCAAAGTAGACTTTGATTTTCCCATTCTCAAGTTCCCAAATCCGATTGACGACTTGGTCGAGGAACCATCGGTCGTGTGAGACAGTGATGAGCGAACCTTCGTAGCCAATGAGGGCTTCTTCGAGGGTTTCTTTTGATTCCATATCCAGGTGGTTGGTCGGTTCGTCCATCAACAGCAAGTTGTTGTCTTCGAGCAAGAGTTTGAGCAAGGCAACACGAGCACGCTCTCCACCGGAGAGTTGCTTGAGTTTGGTTCCAACCTGATCGCTTGAGAATTGGAACCGTCCCAGAGCAGCACGAATGTCTCCGTATTGGTAATCTGGGCGCAGCTTCTGAATTTGTTCAACAGGGTTCAGCTCAAAGTCGAGTGTGGCGTGATCCTGATGGAAGTAACCAATCACTGTACCAGGCGAAACATCGATTTTTCCGGAATCGAGTTTCAGCTCCTCGTTGATGATTTTGAGCAAGGTCGTCTTCCCTTGACCGTTTCCACCGACAATTCCAATGCGATCTCCTTTCCGGACTTCGAGGGTTTGGTTGTCGAGAATCGGTCGTTCAAGTCCTTCAAACGTCTTGGTTGCATCAACGAGTTCCAACACGTCCATGCTTGCCTTATCGATGGCATCGAGTTTGAGAATCAATGGCTTTCGCTTTTTTGGCACTCGTGCTTTCAATGCCTTGAGTTCTTGTTGCATTCGTGTGATCATCTTGTGTTTTGCAGAAATCGACTTGTCGTATTTGTTGGCTCGCTTCATCTGTTGAATAGCACCGGTCGTGGATTGGATTTTCTTTTCCAAATTACCAATTCGCTCATTGAGCGCTTGTTCGCTGGCAACTTTCTGGACGATGAATTGACTGTAGTTGCCTTTCCATGGCCATGCTCGCAAGTTGTCGATTTCGACGATTCTGTTGCAGACTTGGTCGAGGAAATATCGATCGTGTGAGACAATAAGTTGGGCTCCTTTGAAATCCTTCAGGAAGGCTTCCAACCATTCTGTCGTTTGAATGTCGAGGTGGTTGGTCGGCTCGTCGAGGAAGATGACATCAATGCCTGATAGACCGACAAGCTGTCGAGCAAGAGCAAGTTTTGCCTTTTCTCCGCCAGAGAGTTGAGATACGTGCATGTCCATTGGGTGTTTGTCAAGGCCGAGGCGTTCGAGAATACCTTTTGCAATACCAGCAACGTTTCCACCTCCTGAAGAAGCGAGTGTCTGTTGAAGTTCGGAATACCGTTCCATCACAGGTTCCCAATCACCTTCGTAGAAGGCCGGGTCAACCATTTGTGCTTCAATTGCCGCAATCTCATCTTCCAATTCTTGGAACTGTCGGCCTTTGCGACCAAGTTCTTCTTCGATGGTTGAATCGGATTCAATGTCGCGAATTTGGGTAAGGTAAGCGATGCGAATTCCTGGTGCAAAATCAATCTCACCAACATCTTGTTGTTGTTCACTAATCGTGTTAAGCAGTGTTGTCTTCCCCGCCCCGTTGTGTCCGACAATACCGATTCGTTCACCATCGTTGACGATGAGATTGATGTCTTGCAAAACATCGGTTGGTCCGAAACTTCTGTCAACGCCTTCAACTGTTATGAGTTCACGAACCATGGTGGGTCACCAAACTGAGCCCAACGATGGGGCTTCAAAACCCAATCGGTCAAAAAACCCTCAGTTGATGGTTGCAATCGCTTCTTCGTGACGTTTCAAGAGGTTTCGCAACTTGACCTTCATTGATGGTGTTAACAGGTCATTGTCCGTGGTCCATTCTTCATGATCGAGGATGATGGTTGCTGGAATCTCGTACCCCTTCCATGTTGGAGCCTGCATTGAATTGGCCTTCAGCTCGGAGAGCATCCAGTCACGGGTTGATTGTCGAGCACAAATCTCCTCATCGCTTCCTGATGCGTCAACGCCACCTGCCTTCATTGCAGCTTTCATTGCCTCAAGGTTCGGGTGAACGATGAGGTACGTCTTGAGCATGTTTCGTCCATCGAGCGCAGCTTGCTCAACCAATGGTGAAAGTTTGACGTTCTCTTCGAGTGAAGCAGGTGAAACGTACTTCCCATTTTCGAGTTTGAATTGACTCTTGACACGGCCAGTGATGGAGAGATAGCCATCAGGTGAGAGTTTCCCGAGATCTCCAGTACGGAAGGTTCCAGGTTCAATGATGACTTCCTTGGTTGCCTCTTCGTTGTTCCAGTAGCCGAGCATAACGTTCGGTCCAGTAACGATGATTTCACCTTCATCAGGTCGGTCAGGGTCGTCCCATGCATCGGTGTCGATGGTGACTTCAACCCCGTTCGCAACTTGGCCAACGCATCGAAGCTTCGACTTGCCTGGACCAGACCAGCCGTTTGCGGCCACCAAGGGCGCAGTCTCGGTCAACCCGTAGCCTTCGTAACAACTGAATCCGACCATTTGAATGAATTCAGCAACGTCGGGTGACAATGCAGCAGCACCGGACATACAGAAACGGATGTTTCCACCGAACCGTGCTCGGACCTTGCTCCAAACGAGTTTGTCGTAGAGTTTGTCAAAGAAACCGCTTGGAGGGACAGCATCACATTCGACTCCAGCCTTAGCAATTCGCTTTGCAGCGGATTTCTTGGCCTTACCGATGAGAATCTTCTTGAGGCCAGTCGCCGCCTCGAATTGTGCGTTTACGCGGTCGTAGAACTTGTTCCAAACACGGGGAACAGCAAGAAGAACTGCAGGCTTAATTTCGATACACTCGTCAGCAATCTTGGTCAAGTCTGAGATGAGGTTGATGTGAACACCGCAACGAATCATCCAGTGAAGATCGAATGTACTTCCAAACGAATGCGCCCACGGAAGGAATGCCGCGTTCTTGTCACCGACATAGATCTTGAAGGCGGATTGAACACAGAGGACGTTCGAGAGGGTGTTCCAGTTGGTGAGCATAACGCCCTTTGGGTTTCCAGTCGTTCCAGATGTATAGATGAGCGTGTTGAGTGCGAATGGATCATCGGCAACATCGATGGCCTCTTCACTTGCTCGACCAGCGGCAACGAATTCTGCCCACTGATGGACGGTGACGCCTTCAGGAGGAAGTTCGTTTGCTGGCTCGTCACCGAGCAAGAGAACACCACAACGTGGCCACTTTGCTGCATCATCGGGCAAGTTTGCAATCAACTTGTCGAGGACTGTTGTATCGGCAACAGCGATGAGTGATGGTTCGGAATCATCCAAAATGTAGGCCCATTCGGCACCGTGCTGGTGTGTGTACATGGCGGTGTATGCTGCACCGAGTGCGTTTGCTCCATAGGAAAGAGCAGCCCACTCGACGGAATTGTTGAGAATCATTGCAACTCGATCGCCAGCGTTGACTCCAACATCGCGAAGTTGCTTACCAACGGCAGCCGCAAGGTCACCGAATTCACGGTACGTTAGGTGAACACGTGGCATGCCAGGACTCGGAATGTATCCAAAACATGGATGTTCACTGAATCGCTCTGCGCTCGTCATAAGCATCTGGTAGAGTGTTCGAGGGTCGTCTCCCTCTGGCTTCTTCCATTGGCGGTCGTCAGGCTGTCGTTCCCACGCAAGTTGTTGTTGCATAGACTATGGTGTGCATTGCTACACTTAATTTCATCCCCTACTCTTCATGGTTGGGGGATTTTTGAAATGGCATTGGCTCTCCAATCCGCACCACCGTTTCGATTTGCGAGTGGCGAAGCAGGGCTTGGGTGCCACATCGAATCGATATGGACATCGGTCAGTACCGATTGAGCACGCTTTTTTGCGTAGTTGCCAACACCAACGACCGACTCGATGGCCATGATGTCAACGACCGCCTTGAGGTGTTTGTCACATGCTTTCAAAACGGGTTCAATGGTTGATTTTGGAAGATCGACAGGCGTTACATTGCGACCCGTTTCTCCAAGAATGAGAAGTGGACAGTGATTGACGACGAAGATGTTTGAAAAAATCGATTCAGTTGAACCATAATGTTCGGATAACATCGACCAGAATCTCGTTCCTGAAACTTCCTGTCGTTCCATCGATAAACCTTCAATCGGTCGTTTTGGATGTGCCCCTGGAGGTGTTCTTACGTCCCGTTCTTTGATTTGTAGAATGTCTCGAGCCATCGCAGTCGCTCCGAAAGGAACACCTGTCTGCGCCATTCCATAGGGTCCTGGATTCATGCCAAGAAGGAGCGTTGTAGCACCAAATCCGCTCCATTTGTCGATGAATTGTTCATGATAGGCCCATGCATAATCAAGAGGATTTGTGACGTGTGCGACCGATTTGTGTTTCATGATACGACCGATACCTCGATTGCAATCTTCTGAAAGGCGCAATGCTGCATCCTTCAATTGTTCCGAGATGGATTCTACCATGGAAGTTCGTCCCCTGTATACTCGAAGAATCGTCCGCTTCGCTCCTCTGTTTGTTGATTGATCAATCCAATAAGGCCTTCAACAGATACAGAAGCAGGAACGGGAGCACGTTCGCCACCCATGTCGGTCTTTGCCCAACCGGGGTGATAGGATGTCACCGTAATGTTGTCATTTTGTCCTTCCACAGCAAGGATTTTACTGATCATGTTCAATCCAGTCTTGCTGGTCCGGTACGCATATGATCGACCGCTCATACAATCATCAATCGAACCCATCAGGCTTGAAATGTTGGCAATCTTGGTTGGCATTGAACCTTGAAGCAGTGGCCAGAGTGCTTGTGAAACTCGTAATGGGCCAATGGTGTTCACGTTCAAAACATCGAGTGAGATTTCTGGATCAACCTCCTCAATGGATTGCCATCGTCCATCCATGCGACCTGCATTGTTGACGAGAACATCGATTGAATCCGTAACTGATTTGATATGATTCGCGAATTCTTTGACAGATGCTGTCGAGGCAACATCGAGTTGAAACACAGTCAATTGCGCATGTTCAAATTCCATTGCTTTAGGATCACGAACACCTGCAAGAACCGTGTGTCCATCTGCAAGGAGTTGCTTCGCAAATTCAAGCCCTAGTCCTCTGTTTGCACCAGTAATGACCCATGTCGCCATAGGGATACGTGGTCAAGGGGATTCATTGAGGTTACTTGTCGCTCAATACGGACAACATGATGGAATCGAGATTGACCTTTGCCGCATCAAAAATTGCTTCAAGCGATGGATTCTCCTGCTTACGTTTTAATTTCGCACGAGATGAAATGAGATTCCACGCTGCCTTTTTTCCAATACCCGGTATGGCTTCAAGCTGCTTTTCTGTAACTGTATTAATGTTCAAATCTGTCTCAACACCCGTGATTGAACGTGCGCCATGTCCTGTAATCATAATGTCCGATGTCGTTTCAAGCGGAATGTGATATGTAACGCCAATGAGGATTGGATATGCACCAATTTGACGACCGAAGGTAAGTCCTGCACGTCCATGGATACGCTTCCCAACGTGTTCTTCTGTAAGGTGGACAGGTAAACGCGTTCGCCCATCGTGGGTTTCCCAATGCACATCTTTGAGAACATGACCTAGAGGAAACAATTCTTGCAGTAGTGGTGAATCGATGGTCTCACGTACAGCCGATTTGAACCGCTTGAACTCAACTTCTGGAATGTCTTGGAAACCGTCTCCCTCAACTTGCCGAATGTTGATTCTTCGCAACAAAAGTCCTTCATTCCTCAAGGATTGAAGCAGGTTTAGATTCATTTCATAGGTTTCAGGACGTTCTCCATTGAGGCCCGCAATAAAATTCAGTCCTGGTAGGAGTTTGGGAAGTCCCCGTTCACCTCGTTCACGACCGTATTGATTGATGAGTCGAAGTGCTGTCTTCAATTGATTGGAATCACAATTCAACCAATTTTCAGCATGGACATTTGGATCGGCTGACTCAAGACCGAACGATAAGACCGCACCATCTGAGAGTGTTTCAACCAACGTTTTCGTAATTTCAGTCGAAGGTTCGATGTTCTCTGCGATAATGGATGGATTCCCGTTATCGGTATGGAGAATCTTCAACCGCTCATCTTCTCGTAATCCATGAAGCAGTTTGGCAATAGGTTCAGGATTTGGAATTGGATATTCAAGTTCCTTCACGCCGTCAGCCATGTAGGTGTAGGTGTCTGTCATTCCACCGAGTCGAACATGCTGAACTCCGGCATCATGAGCGAGTTTAACCTCTCGGATGATGTCTTCGGGCGTTCGCCAAATCGGAACACCTTTTTTTGGTTCGATGCAAAATTTGCATCCACGCTTGAATCGCACGCAGCCTTGGTAGACCTCTACCTCATAGGTCAGGGGGCCTTTCTTTTGCTCCATACCCAAATCAGGATGCTGCACGACGGCTTTGCTCTGTGCGCCAAGGTGTGCCCATGTTGTCCATTCCTCGCTTGTTCTCCGCTCATGTTTCCATGTCCCTGTATTGAGGAATTGATGCAAGGTTGCATCGGTATCTTGAACAGACAAGAAGAGATTACTCCGAAGCGGTAACCATCCTTGTTGCTTCCAACCGCGAACGGCCCACCCGCCAAACAATGCAGGAATGTCGCGGGGCAGAGATCGAATCAGCTCAGTCGACTCTCTGCGAGATATCGGCGTTCCTCGAATGTAACGGCCAGGAACAACAGCACCAGCGATGCAAACGAATCCTTCCAATTCTCTGAGAATCCGGTCTTGTTCTTGCTCGGAGCATAATCGCCACTGATCGATGGTCATGTATGTGTAATCGATGTTGTGCTGTTCGAGAACTCCACAAACATAGCGAATATGAAAACCGACGTATGGAGGAACACCAAAAGCGGCTGGTTCGTCCTCGTACCCATCGAGAACGAGCCAAGAAGGAGAATCGTTCTCTACCATGCTGCTCGTCTTGGCTACCGATTGATAGCATTATGTCCACAAACGTCGATGACAATTGATATTTTGAGGGAAAGAATCTTCATCGATTCTTCTTTTTCTTTTCTTCGGCAATGGCTTTCATTTCTCGAGAGGATTTCCCACCGCGAGGCTCTTTCTTTCCACCGGATTGCGAAATGTCAACTTTTAATCGTCGACCGTTGAGTTCTTTCCCGTTGAGGGCTTTAACGACGTCATCACCCTTGTCTTTCTCATTGATAAAGACGAAAGCGAATCCTTTCGGTTTGCCGCCTTTGTCCGTTGCGATGGCAATTTCATTGATCGTCGCTGCATCACCAAAGAATGCAGTAATCGCCTTTTCATCCGCATCGAATGGCAGGTTACCGACGTAGAGTTTCAATCCCTTTGCCGGTCCTTTCGAACGCTTTTCTTTGTTGTCAGCATCTCGAACACCAATGCGACGTCCATGCAAGCGATGTCCATCAAGTTCCTTGATTGCAGCCTCAGCGTGTGATTTTTCCGTGTACGTTACAAATCCAAATCCTCTTGATGCTCCTGAATCATCGGTCATGACAATGCAATCCGTCATGTCACCATGCTTGCCAAAGAGTTCGCGAAGTTTTTCTGTGTCGACCTCTCGAGGAAGCCCTCCAACGAACAAGCGGCACCCTGGCGCTGCTCTCTGTCGACGACCTCCACTCTGACCTTGGCCTACAAACCGGAAATACGTTCGCTCTCGCCCATCTTCACGGACGTCAGCAGCAATGTATGTTGCGCGACCAGAGGAACCATGAGCAAACAGTTGTTCAGCCTCCTTGCCCCAACGCTTTCCCGAGAGGTTCAATGTGGAGGCACCTTGCTCCAATTCGGCCCAACCAGCACCGAAGTTATCAGCAAGTGCACGATAACCTTCGTATTCGCACGTTGGACAAGCAACGTTCCAATCACCGTTGACATGCGCCTCGAGGGTATCTCCACAGGGGGGACAAATTGCATGCAAAACGCCACAATCATCTCGTTCTCGGAAATCGAGTCGAACAACGGGTTCAATTTCGGTGACAATCGCACGCGCAACATCTCTTCGTCGTACTGCATCCGCAACGGTGTGAAGGAAGCGATCGACGATTCTCGTGACGTGGAAGTGTCCGTGGAGCTGATGCGGAAGAACGTCCCCGCTCTTTCCTTCGACGGCGAGGATGCGTGCTTCACCACCCTTTTCTTGCAGTTTTTCGAATTGGCACAGGACTGTGTCACCAATCTGAATGTTAACAATGGATTTTGTAGCGTCAACGATGATGTGTTCGTCTTCAATGCGCATGTAGCCCGTTGTTGTTGCCACGATGTGGTCATCAACAGTGGTTGTTCCTTCGCCAGCTCGATGTTTGCCGACGGTTCCAATTCTTGTTCCTGGGGTGACGAGGCTCGTCGTCATATTTTCAACTCGCTGCACAAGCTGCCGATGTATCGACGCGTTGTGCTATTTTGATGCGAGCGATGCTCCCTTTTCAACCCCTCACATAGGTTTGCATCATTTTTTCTTCTCGAGACGATAGCATCGTATGCGGGTCGAAGCCTTGTTTTTTGAGTGATGAGCATAGGCAGCAGGTAGGCGAAAATCGTCCTGATAAATTGAATGCAACGCATAGCCATTGTTGTGAGCAAGGGGTAAAAGATGCTCAGCACCAATGCTGTGAAGAAAATGAATAATCGGTATTTGCATTGCAAAAACCGTCTCAAAAAACACACGATCTGCGCGTTGGGTTTGAACACCCCACGGAGGGTTCATGATGGCAATGTCAACGGATTTTTGCAAGTCGATTGGACTTCCGATAACGGTCTGTTCGAGTACCGTGCACATTGAATCACCCTCGACATCCTGGACATTTTTTCTCAAGACATCGACGGTTGTTGCGTCACACTCGATCAGCGTAACGTGGGCTGCGCCAAGAAAGGCTGCACCTATTCCCAGAACTCCATTTCCAGCACCGAGGTCGAGAACGTGTTTCCCTTCGAATCCATCACCAAGATTGATTTTGGTTAACCATGCAGCGGCTAGGTTCCCTTCAGTTGGATACTGTTCAAGTTCAACGGAGTTGCATGGGTGTGGAGAAAGTGACGAAAGGCGCATCGCAAGATGCCGTTGACGCATGCATTCACCAACGTCGCTGTTGACCGAATTGTTGGTTGTTGAATTGTTGTTGCTGTTGCATCTGAGCGGCGTACTGAGCCTGTTGCATGGCTTGTTGATTGCTCATCATCAAAGCGATTTGACGAATCTGCTCTGCTTCCATTCGAAGACGTTGGATGAGTTGCTCACCAGGTTGTTGGTTGCCACAGAACCTACAAAATCGCATTCCATCGTGCAGGGATTGTCCACAAGCCACACAGAACGCCATCGTCTCACCTAATATTTGCTACCCGTCTTCCAATTTGAACCTTTCATTGAACTGCTGTTAGTTCCATGAACACTGGCCATGTTTCAAACCCAACCGCAGCGGCTCGTTCATTGATAGATTCCCAGCGAGGATCATCAACCATATCACTCGGTTCAACACCATTTCCAAGCAGTTCAGTGACCAGAGCACGGAATTCAATTTCGATTTCAGTTTGTGGCTGTTCAGCATCGGCTTGAGGAGCAAGTTCAGCTTCTTCCTCTGCGATTGCTGGAGGCGGTGAAGTCTGCAATTCCTTCAATTCGTCTCCTGCTGCTTGCATTTCTTCAAATCCATCGGTCGTCGCTTTGGTAATAGCCTCGCTCACAGACTGTGGTCCCTCATCTCCATCCGATTCGATTGTTGGGAGCGGTACTGATGTCTGTGCAGGTATTGTTACCTCGCTGGCTTCGACGTGTGAAGGTGCAGGCGCAACTTCGACCTCTTCTGGAATTTGTTCCTCGACAACAACGGGCTCGGGCGTCGCAGGTTCGCTTGCTCTCCCCACGCCGAGGACTTCGGCTTGTTGTCGAGCCAACTCAGCAGCCTGTCGACGAGGAAGACTAACGAAGCACTTGTTGGGAATGGATGAAGGTGGAAATGGAAGGTAGTACCGTTCGATTGCTGGGAGACTTGGGTGTCTGAAACAAATCATCGTGATGTTCTCAAATGCTCGTTGTGCAGGGACATCAACCGAAAACGGGACGGGATGGACCGATATCGAACCGCGAACCCACTTTTCGCTCGTGACCATGTGCTGCATCCATGGGCCCAAATCGGATGTTGCAAGATCGAGGAACTGGAAAGAAGCATCTCTTGGATTCAATCCTTGCTCTTCCAACAAGCGGGCTTCTGCTCGTGGTCGATGAAAAACCCCAATGACGGGTTGTCCATGCTCGACCATATCGCCATGCATTTCGATAATTTTTCGCTCTTTTCGTGGACAGATGATCATCACTTGCATTCGCAATGCATCAGAGTCGAAGATGTCGCCCCAGCGATCCTCTGCTTCGGAGAGAAGGCCACCGATGGTTGTGCCCGGAATCATTGCTGTTATTCCCATGTGCTCACGATTCCGATGAAGAAGAGGAGGGATTTAGGTCTACTGATGGAATCAGATTGTTGAAGTGTGCCAACTCTGCAAGAAGGAGTACGCCTCCTGCGGCGCCGCGAATCGTATTGTGGGAGAGTGCTTGGAAAGAAACAATACCTTGTTCCACCGAAACAAGATGAACAGTCGTTGTCATGCCTGCTTTGAGGTCAATCGATGGACGAATACCATCAAGCGTTTTTCCGTTCCACAGATCACGGTCTCGTCGTGGCTTTGTGTCAATTATGACCATCGGAGCCTTGGGCTGACTTGGAAGAGGAACGATGCGATCTTGAAGGGTCGAATTGAGTTGCGTTTGTACGGAGTTAAATGATGGGCTATTGGCGACATGGACTTGGACGTTGACGATGTGGCCATCCACTTCATCCACCCGCTTGCATTGAACATCCCATTCGATGCCCTTCAAGTCGAGAATCCGCTCTGCCTCTTCCACGATTTTTTCGGCTTCGCCTGGAATTTCTTTCCCGACAGCATTCCTTCGTTGTTCATCGTCAATGAGGAGTTTCCACCCTGCTCCAGAAAGCGCCTGCTTACTCCGAACTACAACCTTGGTAATGGTGTGGTGTTCCGAAAGAATCGAGAGTGGGTGGAGGAGCGGAATAAGCGTGCAGTTTGTCGCACATGCATGCAGGGCTCGATGTGCAGAAGAGCGAACCAGTGCCTCTGGATTGACATCAGCTACGACGAGTGGTACATCTTGATGCATGCGATAAGCACTTGCATTGGAAAAGACGTCGATGCCGGCGTCAACAAGTCTCTTTTCAATTTGCAGAGCAGGCGCACTTGGCAAAGCACTGAAGGCGATCTGGACTTCTGCATCCAACAATTTTTCCTCGAGTTGGGGATGATGAATATCGAGAATTTTGATGCTACTCTCAGCAAGAAATGCGGTTTGATCCTGCTCAAGATGCCAGTCAATTTTTGAGAGTTTCATGCCACTCTTTCGGCCTGCTACTGCGACAAGTTCAAACCACGGGTGGTTTGAGAGCCGCTGTTGCATACGTTGTGAAACGAGGCCTGAAGCACCGAGTATCGCAACTCGAAGCCTTCGCATGACAAACAACTAGGCTCCGTTGATTTAGTCCCTTGCTTTCGGAATTTGCCTCAAAGCATATGTTCAAGTGCTAAACGGCTAAGGCGTAGTCATGGAGAGCACATCTACCATCGAAGCCTTTGCCCATTGTGACGGCCCATGTGGCGTCTACGACCCTGCTAGCGCACGTGTTGCTGCTGAAGCAGTTCAATCCATGACCAAGAAAATGGTTGCCTTGAGCAGCAGTGATGCAGACAAGTCATCTGCATCCTACATCAACACCATGAGCCGCTATGCCGCAATCAAGGAAGAGGAAGCACAAACATGCAAGGATGAACTTCTCGTCCTCTGGACAGATTTTTTCAAACCTCAACACCTTGAATCCAACCCTGATCTTCACACAACATTCTGGATGGCCGCAAAACTTTGCTCAGCGTGCAAGGTCGAAGTCTCCGAACAACACGCCCAAGAATTGATGGACGCCGTTGAAGCAATTCACACGATGTTTTGGGCGACCAAGGGACGTGAAGTTTCTTGGGTTCGTGCAAGTTGAGGCGATTCCTTGGAATCAATTGCTGTAGTCATAAACGGCGACAGCATGTGGCCTTCTCTGAAAGACGGAGATGCAATTGAAGTCACACCTTATCGAGGACAGGGGCTTTATGTGAACGACATTGTTGTTTTCAAAGACCCTCGAGTTGAATCCCGAATCTGCGTGAAACGCGTCAAACGAATTGAATCGGATGGATTGTTCGTGGAAGGTGATAACCCTGACCCTACGGCTTCCACAGATTCCCATAACTACGGGTTGATACGACTGCAATTACTCATTGGTTTCAAACGATAATTTTCCTTTCCCAAGTTCTTCCTCGACCGGAGTTGGAAACAACTTTCGAACCAAAAGTTTCCTTAAAATGGATGAACCATCGCGTAGGGAACCCAACTTCGCTTCACCCACTCGTGCACTGTATGAGACTGGAATATTGGTCAATGGTATCTTCGATATTGCACATTGAGCATACATCTCGGCTTCAATTTCAAAATCCATGCTGTTCAAATTCATCTGCAACAACGCATCACGATCGAACAGCCAGTAACCACTACAGACATCATGAATCTCTGTGCTGTGAAGAACGACTGCCGACCAAGTAAGAAGATGATTTCCAATCCAATTAACAGGCGACATTGCATCAACATTCAGAGAATGACTCAATCGATTTCCAACGATGACACATCCTGCTTTCAGTTGCTTAAGCATCGGAAGCATATCCATTGGGTCATAAGTAAGGTCAGCATCAAACATGACCAAGGCATCAAATCCATTCTTGATGGCGAAATCAAATCCAACTCGAACGGCTTCCCCTTTTCCTTCGCTTGGCTGAACAAGGACTGTACAACCTGCATCGATTCCAATCCTTTGCGATTCATCAATGCTGTTTCCATCAACGATGACGACGTCTGCATGCCAGCCTTGTTCGAGAAGAGGTTCGTATGGAATCGTCCTCAGAACAACATCCAGTCCCTCTGCTTCATTGAGCACGGGAAGGAGAATCATCAGTCGTTTCACGAATGTCGCTTGAACTGGTCGTTTTTCATGGCTTCGCACCAATTGCACTTTTCAATTCGATATGATGGATTCTGAGACCCGTCGAATCTAGAATCTGTGCATTTCTTCCTGAGAATCCCAATGGATTGATCCATGTGGTTCCACTTTCAATCAATTCGACACCAATGTCCATGGTGGAATTGAGTTCGACGTTCATGCAATCATGATGCCATCCCGGGTATTCTTCCACGTTCATCGATTGTCCATTGATGTTGAATTCGTACGAATTAAAATCACCAATTTGTTCGTAAAGAATGCACACGTTTTGCATACCTTGTACAGACGTCTGATTCACAACATTCTCCCAAAAATAGGTGCCTTTTTGATCAAGAACAATTCGTTCGTCTCCACGGTTGAGAGGGTCATGAAACCGATGGTTACGCCACGGGTCTTGTTCCAGTGCGCATCCTTTCAACTGTTCACAAATCGAAGTATTGAGCACTGTCGTGATGATGACACGGGAAGGCGATGGTTCATCCCACAACTTCCAGAACCTTGCCCCATGAAACGATTGTTCAACGCTCCAGTACGGTGAAGGTCCGAGTGTGAGCGCAAGGGTCCCTATTGGGCTGGAAACTGCGTGGCCTATCTTCAGTGAACGTAATGTTTGGACGTCATCCACTCGGATGGCAGTGGTTGCTGCTGATTGTACAGTTTCATCAAGTGTAAGTAAGCCCAACGATGGAACGCTTGTGGTCTTCAATGATGGGTCAAATCCGTAACTGTGTCCCCAATGGACGTTTTCTGAGTACACAAATCCATCCGGAGGATAAGCTGAGAGATACTCCCTAAGTTCGGCATCACCATAAGCGGTTGCATGGAGTTCATCATGTGTCGATAGGTTCACGAGCAAACCAACGCTCAAAACAGATCCGAGCATGAGACCTACGAGAACGATCGAACTGAACAACGGTCGAATGTATGGGTCCATCTCCAAGCCAAACCATGAGCTCGTGTCACCAATGGTCGTAAGGGACGTCGATCGGCTTGCCATAAGCCCGACAACCACTGCGAGAGGTATGTGATAAGCATGCAATGCCATGGAATAAAGGGTGTACGATAAGAGGCTGAGAACCTGAATGTTTGCTAACCCTTCAATGAGGTGGACGAATGAGAGCATCCAAATTGCAAGAAACCAGATTGAAAGCAAGCGAATCTCGAAACTTTTTCGACCAAGGAATACCGAAACGCCGGCGAAGAGCATCAGTGGACCGTTGAACATCAGCATAGGTTTTCCACCTTGCCAACCATATTCTGCGAAAACGGGTTCATTCAGCATCCGTGGTGCAAAGAAAATGAGTGCAATGACGAACATCGAAGTCACAATGATGATCGATGTCAGGAAAATTGGTTTTCGTTGAACCTTTTCATCTTCCGACAGACGGTTTTGAACGACCAAACTTGCAAACAGCAAGGCTGCAAGATAGATAGCTCCCGTTGGATGGATAAGCACAGTACAAAACGCAAGGAAGATGAACACGAGAATGTGATACTGCATTGATTGTTGAAGAGGTCGAAGCACGATAAGCAAACCAACAATCAAGCCCAATTGGCTCGTTACAGTTGGGTATCCTGAATCAAACACTTTTGCAAACAAAGCAAACGAAGCACCCATGGCAAGAACACTTGATGCTCCTGCTCCTAGACGATCCATACTTCCCCAAATTCCGAGCAACAATGCGAACAGAGAAAGATGACCAAGAAGAAGAATTGCTTGTTCAATTTCGGCGGAAGTAATGTGCTCCACCCATGCTAAAACTGTCGGAAATGCGGGTGGATAGGTCCAAAGGCCAGAATTCGGTGGTTGAACTTCAAATGTTCCAGTGTGCCCAACATTGGTTGCAAGGGTGCTGAACCCAATCCAATCAACACCAAAGGGTCGCTCAAAGATAAAAATCGGGACAAGTGTTAGCAAACAAAAACAACCAGCAAGAATTTGTAAGACTGGATTGCGATTGTTTTGAAACCATTGTTGTGCAGCAACTTCTTGCTCAATTTCAGGCTCAGTTTCGCTCAAGACAACGCCATGAATCGCAGCCTCCATTTTCTGCCATTGGGTGTACGTTGTCCGTTCTGAATGGACCTTGCGGGACAAAAATCCTATGGAGGCGAGATTCAGTAGAAGGATGGTTATGGTAAGATTTGAAGGACTCCATAACTGTACAACGTAGAGGAATCCCGAGGTGCCGAACAGTGCAAGTAAACCAAGCGGGAAGCATAACAATGCTCTACGGAAGAGATCTGCAGAAGCATCGAGAATTCGCGTCAATGCTAGACCTGGTGCGAGTGTGGGGAGAAGAATTACCAACGCCACGTCCCACATGATTCGATGCTTGATGATGCATCACATCAAGTTCATGCATGAACTCATAGGGGTGAATCCCTTCTTAGGGCTATGTGGGGTTCACCAGATTTGGCAGGAACCGGCGAAAATCAATTTCATCCGATTGTTCAACTTCCTGATGAGTACTGGGTGCTCAACCTCCAAAGGCCACAAGGCGATTGGGACCAACAGTTTGAGGTGACGATTGGACGTTACGATGAGGACAGAAAAGGCATGTACACACAAGCATTGTTTGGAGGCGAACGCACGCTTCATGTTGGTCTTGATATCGGCGCTCCCGCATCGACTCCGGTTTTTGCTTTCGAGGATGGAACAATTCACAGTTTTGCCGACAACGATGCGGATGGTTCCTATGGTCCATCGATAATTACAGAACACCGTATTTCAATCGATGGGGTTGAACAACAGTTGTGGGTTCTGCTGGGTCATCTATCGCGTTCTTCGTTGCACGACCTTGAAATCGGAACAGCATTTCGAAAAGGTGACCAACTCGCAATCATGGGTCATGAGCATGAGAATGGTGGTTGGCCTCCACACGTCCATATCCAACTCTCATTGTTTGAACCAACCAAACCTGATCTTGAAGGGGTCGTTCGTCCAGAAGATCGAGAACAAGCTTTGCTTCGATATCCTGATCCAAGAAACATCCTAGGTCGACTGTATTGAAGCCTTATCGTCGAGGAATGCTTTGAGCGATCGAATTGGTCGTATTGCTGCAGGGTCTTTTCCGTGCAAGAATCCGAGTGCAATGGTTAACCAATCCATGACGATACAATGGTGCAAAAGGGCCTCCAAGAGAGACGACCCTTCCCCATGAATTTTCCAAGCATAATCGGTTGGTGTATGCTCAATCATCCAATCGATGCGACTGCGGACGCGTTGATGTAGTCCATCCCATGTTAAGAACAACGTTGCTTGATTGCTTCGAGCGGGGTCGGCATCTTCGGACACTCCGCCCCATGCGACGAGTTCATTGTGATTCATTTCAGGAATGACGCCGATCCGCGCAAATCTACCAGCATTCTCATTTAATTGATTCTTAAACCGAATCAAAACAGGATGCAGTTCTGTCGGTCCGAGCAATGAAATCGGATGCTCTCTCATGGCCATTGCAAGGTCGAGGAGAGGAGCTCCTGATGGTTTTCGAAAATCGTTGCTCTGACAGGCGTATTCCAGTCGGACAAACATTGCCTCGCGCTCCTCAGGAGATTGTTGGGGAAGGAATCCAAGATACTCAATCACTGCGAGTTGACGTGAAAAGAGGTGCCCGAAAGCGGTACGAGGTGGTTGCCCACCAATGGAGGAAATCAGATGGCAATCGTCGTACAATTCACACAGGCCTGCAAGCATCCCTCCGGTCGTGATAACCACTGCTGTCGCTCCTTGTTTCAATGCAGATTCAGTCGCTGCAAAGGTTTCCTCGGTGTTGCCACTGTGTGAGGTTGAGAGAACCAACCACTCTTCAGTCCACCACGACGGCAACCCATATTCTCTGTGAACAACAAACGGTATCGACCCATTTGCATCAGAGAGTCGGGCGAGAAAATCTCCTCCTGCAGCCGATCCGCCCATTCCTAAGCAGAGAATACCGCTCCATTTTTTCTGTTTCAGGTTCACCAGCCAGGGAAGGTGTTGTTCGTTCACAACTGTGAATCCTTTTTCGAGATCGCTCACAAAGGATTCTGTGCAACCAATCATATTCTCTGAATCCAATTTCTTGATCAAATCATCGATACTGGAGGCATCGTCGTCCATGGTTCTGAGAAAGGCCTGACCTTCATATGGGCTCCTATGCGAATCAGTCGTCAAGGCCCATCTCATGCAACGCAATGAACTCCCCATCGATTCGAGCTAGTCGAAGTTGGGGGGCACCATCGTAATCCCATGGTAGTCGAACAGAGGTCATGTTCCAGGTGTTTGGGTCGAGAAATTCTGCCGCTGAGTCGTCCCGATTTAGGATATCAACAATCAGATGGTCTTTCATTTGTGCGAGAACATTTGCTCCCTCGAGGTCTCTCCATGATGCACCGGTTCGTTCTTGCCGAGAAATGCGTTCCATGATGGCTCCATCCTTGCTCCAAGAACTAGGTCGCCAAAGATCACCTCTCCATCGAACAACATCGCCAAGATCGTAGCCTGGTTTTCGATAGAGTAGTGTGAGTCGTGTAACATCAACACCGTCTTTTCGTCCGACCGTTGAATTGGTTTCGGTGACTTGACCGCCCCACGTTTCCGTCAAGTGTCGCCCCCATGCACGGGCTAAGCCTTTCGAGCCCATGACAACGTCGTAACCTCCTGTTACCGGTCCTTCATTGGTGATGAAGAACATTGGATCATCACTCAGATTTTCGATAACATCATCAAGGCTCGCTCGTAGATTGTTCAATTCATCATCAGCGAGTTTGCGGCCTGTTGAACGAAGTTGAACGGTTGCTTCGAAGTAATTCCCAGCTCGTCGTGTGCAGGTGAGACAAACACCATTTGACCGGCGCGCACGCATCGTCTGTTCTTGCGTGTACAGTAAATCGTCAATGACCCCTTCAATTTGCATGTGGAGCAACGTGTGTCGGTCAGAAACGACCTGCGGCTCGAAACCGAGGCCGATCTCTTCTGCACGTGCATGAAATTCGACGTTGCGTTGAATCAATTCATCCCACAATGTGTCGTCTGGAATGTTGACCCACCGTCCTTGAATATCGATGAGGCCGCAGCGTGCACACTGCGTGAAGTTGGTGTTTTCAGGTACGATGGCAAGTTTGGTCCGCTTCCGAGTGCACGCTTCGCACATTCGGTCGGTAAAGAGTGGTGGTCCACTTCCGCAAACGAGACAAAAGTCGCCCCCCAGTCCTTGATTCATTGGACTCACTCCTTTTCGTTTCGACGTATCAACATGTATTGTTCAACGGCTTCAATCCGGTTCTCAAGATCGTTGCTCCTCGAGAAAACCGTCCATGTCCATAGGCCAATCGCAATGAGCATGCCGAGGTAAGCTACGGCAAGATACGTCATACCTTCCGCCATGATTACACCTCATCCATCGCTTCTTGAATCCTTTCCAATTTTTGTTCAAACGACGTAATTCTCATGCTCATCAAGATGTGGCCTACAATGAAGGTCGTAAATGACACTGCTCCAAACAGCAGAATCAGGGCCATTTCACTGTTCAAACTTCCACTTTCTCCCCCTCCAATCACCGGGCCTGGATGTCGGATTTGCCATAGACGAGTTGCGACGTATGTCACAGGAACGAGAACAAAACCAAACAATCCAAAAGTTGCGAACGTGTCTCTTGTTTCAACACCATCAGGTTGAGATTGCCGTCCGAGGACAAGGAACAACGCCAAAAATGTCAGCAATCCGAAGGTGTTCAATCGCACATCGGTCCAATCCCATGGAACTCCCCATTCTGCTGCGCCCCAAACCATTCCACTCCATACGGTCATTAGTCCGGTTGCTAATCCTGCCTCAGCCCCTGCAACGTGCATTCTCCAGCCGAGATTGGAACGTTTGAAAAACCAAAGTGCGGATCCAACAAAAAGAAATCCAAATGCAATGAATGCTGACCATGCTGCAGGGACATGCCAATAAAAAATGCGTTGCGCATCTGGAGATTCGAAAGCGTTGATGGATACGCTCGGTGCTTTCAGAAATGCTAGGCCAAGCGTGACCCCGATTCCTACGAATCCGAGCAAAAGAATCACCTCTGCGAGTCGCTTGGTCATAACGCATCCACTGAATCACTTGTTTTGAAGAATTGCATTTACAACAAGTTTGAATCTGTAATCCATTGGACCAGTAATGCAAATGGTAGAATTAAAATTGGAGTAAGAATTCTTGTAAATGCAGCTCTCGGGCGTGCCAATCGAGACGTTGCCAGATCAACCCATCGAAGAATTCCCATGGTGATTGCCGTTAACATGCCGCCAAGAACGGTCAAAACCCAGGATATCTCATCGTCAAATCCCAACTGCGTTAGTGCGGTCAAACCCGAGCCAAGAAGGAGTGCGTGTATGTACGAATGGGGAATACCTTGGCGATGAGATTTCCACCAGTCCAATGCGCGATGTTCGTGCAACATTGCAACCATGTTATCGCCGACGAGTCCTGCTGCAAATGCCGCACTCAGGTAGAGTCCAGATGTCTGGATGAGATTTGAATCAACTGCGGATGGTTCGACAAGAGCCAACAGAATGCCGAGCGTTAGGAATCCTGCGATTCCATTGCTTGCAAGCGTTGCGAGCGTCCTTTGATTGAGAGCGAGTCCTGTGCGTAGCGCTGTGTTGTTTTTCGCGGTGGTTGTTTTGAAAATTCGCTCATCACGTTGTCCGAGATCGAACTCAGTGTTTTCAACCAATTCATCCGATGCAAAGATGTGCGTTGCACATTTCATGAACACAGCATGATGACTCGCCAAGAGAATACAATTGCCACGTTCTCTGAGTTCTTCCAAATCTTCAACGAGTAAGAGACGCGAATCTTCATCCAAACCTGCTGCAGGCTCGTCCAGAAACAACAACCGAGGCTCGGTTCCAACAAAACCAGGTAAAATTCCTGCGAGCATTGCTACCTTTCTGCGCTGTCCTCCCGACAAATGAGCAATGAGGTCGTGTCTGCGATGAGCGAGATTGTAACGACGCAGCCAATCGTCAATTTCAATCCGTCCTCCAGCGAGATCAAGGGCATTCAAAATATGCTCTTCAACCCGTTGACTTCCAATGCATGAGTCCGATTGCAATGTAAGCCCAAAGGCTCTTTTGGCACGTTTTGTTCGACCACTCGAATCAATGATTGGTTCACCGTAATGACGTATTTCACCGGTTTCGAGTGGGAGAATGCCTGCTGATGCCTCAAGAATTGTTGATTTTCCAGCTCCGTTCTTTTCGTTCAAAAGAATGAGCTGACCTGTTGTGCATATCATGTTGAGATTCTTCAACACAGTTGAGGAACCTCGACGCACGGAGACGTCCTTGAGTGACAAGAGCACCTCGCCCATACCCAATCCACAACCCTCCCATGAATGAATGCTGCGTCAGGACAAGACCCTTAGTTTGGTAAACGTTGGGAGGGCCATGGGCCAACTGTATCTTTCGACATTTGGCTCCAGTGAGTGGGTTTTTCTCATTCTTTGGTTCGGTGCAGTCGCAGCCCCTATCGCTTACTCTTTTCGAAACAAGACCCCAATTGCATTAGGAATCTCAGTTGGGCTTTTGTTGGGTTACATTGTTCAGTACGCATTTGTTGTGTTTGTTTCATACGGTTTTGAATTCAAATTCGTATGGTTTGATTTCTGGTTAATCCCTTCTCGATTGGATTCGCCAAGTCATCTTCATACAATTTTCACTGCTGGTTTCCTTCACAGTATGAACGACGTAACCCACGTATTGGGCAATGTTTTGGTCATTGCACTGGTAGGAATTCCGCTTGAGCAACGATTGGGTACAAAGCGATTCACGTTCATCTATGTTGCAGGATTGCTCGGTGGTTCTGTAGCATGGGTGCTTTTCAACGGTGGATCAAATACCCCGTCGTGGGGTGCTTCCGGGGCGGCATACGGTTTGCTGGGGGCGTATCTTGCAGGCTGGCCAAGGGATGAAATCCCATTCCCATTGATTCTGATACGACCGTGGCCGGTAACGATAATCGCGTTGTTTTACTTCGGGTTTGAGTTGATTCGAGCATTCAACACTGTTGGGCTGGGAGGTTATTCCACAGTGGCACACATGGCTCACATCGGGGGTTTTGTTCTCGCCTATGCTCTCTTGCCGCTCGCTGCAAAAGGTGGACCTTATCCGCTTGGCGTGATTGATGGTGGACCGAAAGGTTTCGGAAACGGAAGAGCCGGATTTGAACAAATGAAATCATCGATGGTTGATTTATCGTCGATGGAGGACCCGTGGACTGAACTCGGCCTTGAAGTACCGAAAAATTTGCGCGAGCCACTGCAGAAATTGAAGGAAGCTGGCGATGAAGCAGAAACACGTATTGCTTGGATGGAACACATTGCAGAAGCAGGGGATTGCCCCGTATGTCTTGCCCCCCTTGGAATGGTTGAACGACGGACAGGTCCTCAACTCCAATGCTCCAAAGAACCGAAACATTTGGCTTGGCCAAAATAGGTTCAATTCGCTGAGTTCAACAAACACTCAAGCGATAGCATCAAAATATATCGATTTGTGGTCAGGAATGGCGATTATGAGCGAAAGGTCGAGATTTTCAAATTCAAGACACGCCTTGTTCTTGGTTTTGCTTATGTTGACATTGCCAATCGCATCACAATCTCAGGCTCTGAACATTCCCACTGAATTGGACCAGCCGACCCATGCAGACCCTATTCTCGTCGATGGATTGCCCCCTCTTGTTTGCGGAGATGATTTGTGTGATCGACCGCTTCGAATGTTCGAACGCGGTGGACGAACAGCCAACATGGAATACGGCTGGTGGCAGGCTTATGGCCCTGATCTTGACTGGAACGGAATGGATGACCGTTTGCAACGAATCATGGGAGGGCTTGAGTCGATGTCTCCGACTGCGATTCTTGGACCGGACGGTCGAAAAACAGTGGCGATTGTCGTTGATTATGCTTGGCTTCCGACGGATGAAGAATCGAAAGCCCTTCATTCCACACTGGAGAAACATGGATGGATCGGTCCCGAAGAAGGTGCCTTTTTCGAAGTGATTCGAAGCATTGATGCGATTGCAGTCGACAAAGTTCCTGTTTCAGCGCTCATGGATATTTATCATCTCAACGGCGTCGTTGTCGTAGAAATGCAAAACGTCATGGCACCGAGCAACAATGTAGCCTCGAAAGCAGCACTCGCACGCCCGTCTGAAGTTTACTCAAACACCGCCCACGAACTTGGCTATACCGGTACCGGGGTCACCATCGCAGTCCTTGACACAGGCGTTGATAATGAGCACCGATCACTCAACGATTTCGATGACCAGAACGATGAACCTGATGCTGATGCTACGTCGTATTCTGACAGAAAGTGGATTGCAGGGTACGATGCTACAAGTCAAACTCCTGACGAGTCTGGTAATACGGACCCGGATGATGGGAACGGTCACGGCACTCACGTTGCAGGGTCTGCACTCGGAACTGGAGACGCTTCGAAAGTGCACATGGGTACTGCCCCGGGTGCAGGACTGATTGACATCAAGGTTCTAACCGATGGAGGAGGGACAAACTCACAATTTAGTCTTCGAGGACTGCAATGGATGATCAACAATGCTGATACGGATTGGGGCGTGAATTCGACCTACACAGGCATTCAAATCGCGTCGATGTCCTATGGCTCTCTCGGTGGTGGCCCGTTGTTACCCGGTGACTCTGGTGACAATGGTACAAGCGCCGAAGCAAATCTTGTCAATCAAGCAACATCCGCAGGAATCGTTTGTGTTGTTGCGATTGGTAACGACGGCTCCAACCGCGTACCTTCGCCTGGAAGCGCGGATACAGCCATAACGATTGGTTCTGTTGATGACAACCAGACCGTCATCCGAACCGATGATATAGGATCAGATTTCTCCAACTATGGCCCGAGGGATTCTGATAATGATGATGATGATGTGGATGAACAGAAACCCGATGTTACTGCGTTTGGTTCAAACATTACGTCAGCAACCTACGCAGCTTCTTTTGTCCCAATTCCTGGATCAGAGGTAGCATTAGCGGATGACCAATACGATTCGAAATCAGGAACGAGTATGGCGACACCAATCGCTTCAGGTGTTGTTGCGCTTGTCCTGGAGGCTGACCCTTCTCTCACCCCAGAAGAAGTGAAAGAGATCATACGACTTTCATCAGAACCTCGAGGTGAACCTGCAGACTCAGACATCTCTCGGTGGAATGAGACTTTTGGTATGGGAATCATCGATGCAGCCTGTGCGATTGCGATCGCCACCGGTTTGATTTGTGACAACGGCTTGAGGGCAAAGACGAGTGACGTCAACATCACCTTCCCTGTCAACGGTACCTGGGTTATGGCGAACACAACAACCCGTATTTCAGGAGAAGTCAATCTAACCGAGGTCGATTATGAAAAAGTTGAGATTAAGATTGAACAACGGTTCATCTTTAGAGACAAGAACAACGATGGCAAGAACGACAAGCCACCACGAACGCTCCTTGATTGGACGGAAGTCAATGGTTCGCTCGATTATTGGTTCTACGACCTTGAACTGCAGGACTCGTGGGTTGCTTCAGATGATGAATTTATTGTCGTTTACGGGCTTGCCTCAGATGCTGAGGAGAATGAGTCCGAAATAGCGATACGAACCTTCCAACTTTCACGAACAGGTATCACTCTTGAAACGCCAATCTCAAGAAATGTGTTGAGTGGGACGATTGAAGTAACCGGTCAAGTTGAAGGTGTCGAACACGATCGTATCGAATACAAAGTCGATGATGGTGATTGGAAAACGGGTACTGAATTGACTGTACACGATGGTCCGGGACAAGACGGCTACGATGAATGGATGTTTAATTGGGATACCACCGAAGTCGCTGATGGATACAGAGAACTCTTTGTTCGAATGGTCAACAAATCAGGCTTCTCGAGCGAGATTGAATCACGCAGTTACACCGTTGACAACGTTGCCCCTGCACCATCATTGAGGTTCCAAGGTGAGGTCGAGATTTTTGACCAAAAGTTACCTGCAGATACAGTGTACGCAGGTAGTTTGTTGGAAGTTCAATTTGAAGTCTACAATGCAGGAGACAAAGCCGCATCCGATGTTTTTGTCCGACTTACTGCGCCGGGGGAAGAATCGGAAGTTTATCCCTCACAAGGACTCATCCCTTCACTTGAGAAAGGCGAATCTGTTGGTGTGACCTTGTTTTGGCAGGCCAGCGTAGCCGGTCTTCATGAGGTGAAAATTGAACTTGATCCAAACGATGTTCAGGGAGATTTAGAACCAGAGGACAACGTCTTGACATTCCCATTTGAAATCTTTGAACGTCCATCTCAACCTGTACTCCGTTATCTTCCAGGAGCAGTAACGACGCTACCGAACGTTCCTTTGGCTGATGAAGAGTATACGATTTCCATTCGAATTGATAACCTTGGCCAATCAAACGCTGTAACGCTTGACATGCTCCTTGAGTACTTGGATCCTGTTGACGGGTGGCTGCTTGTTGATGAGGAACGAATTGGATTTGTTCCGGGAGCAACAACGGAATCGGGCTCTGCAACGGCGCAATTCCGCCACAACAGCAAAGACATCGGAGCAGTTGTCTACCGTGCCACATTGACAGGCGATGGTGTCGAGAGCGAATTTAGTCAGTACACCTTCACCGTTGTTACCAGCGATGTATCCACAGGTCAAGGCTCTTCAACGCTCTCACTATCGGAATCTGAGATCCCAGTCGCTTTCGCAGGAATAGAGACCTCCACGCTGTTGTTTACAACGGTCGATGGAGAATTGCATGTCCGCTCGATTAACGACAATCTCATGCTGTTGACGGATACCCTCATCGATCAAAACTGGGGCGGAGAGATTGACGTGATTGTACGTGAAGATGGTCTTGTCCATGCAGCATGGACAAGTCGAAAACAATCGGAACAAGGATACTTCCTTAACGATGTAGCCATGACTTCCTTTTCCGCAACCGGCCAGATGCTTCCAATCCATCACCACCTTACACCTTTGAAAATCTCAGAGGGTCAGTACTGGGGTCTTGACCTTGCTGAAGAAGACGATACAGTTGTCCTTTCAGGATATTTCCGTAATATTTCTACAGGAGGTTCTTGGTCCGACTTGACATCAATCTTCAGTATTCATTCCAGTACACCAGATGACGGTGAAAATTGGACAAACATGATCACGCACTTACCCGTTGTTGACCTTCACCCAGACGATGGTGACAAACTTGCAACTCTCCTTCATGACGGTATCCTGCACATTCTTTACCAAGAATTACGGGACGATGTAACCGGAAACGAACGAACAGGACTCATGTATTCACGCGGTGAATTAACCTCGAACCTCTGGTCGTATCAATCTTCGATTGGAGATGAGGCACGTTCTGCACAACTTGGTATGCTTGCCGATGGCGAAAACAAGTTTTTCTTCGCTGGATGGATTGAAGGCTCTGGTCGAGATTCGAGCATCGTCGTACTTGCAACGAAAGGGGAATGGGGTGAAGATGTTCAACGAATACCTGCACCAGGAGCAACAAAAGTACTTTTCAATCAACGCGATGATGTGATTGAAGTTGTTCATGATGAAATTACAATTCGCGGAGTCGTTTCCCGATATGGGTTGTTGACAACTCAGAAACTAAATTCTGAAGAAGTTCCCGTCATTGGTTTGTCGAACATTGTTTCCGAAAAGAAATCATTGCTTGGGTACAGCATGAATACAAAGGATGGTCTTCTGTTCACGGTATCTCCTACAGGTCGCTTCTCCATGCAAAAATTCCTCATGGATACGCCCCAGGAACCTGAAGAGCAAAAATCGTTGCTTGAACAGCTCTTGGAACCACTGCCTGGTTCTTACGAAACAAAACTCGGTATCTTTTTTGCTATTCTATCGGTCTTGGTATTGATTTTCGTGATGGTGGGCATTACTTTGCGCTCCGGCAATAAGGAAGACGAAGCATTGGATGGCTTGGCTGTAGAAGAAGATGAAATCGCCATCTTGGTGCAGGTTGAAGAAGACGAACCCGAGGAAGAACTCGTTGCATCCGTTCCTGTCGCTGCTCCGATGGTTGTTGAGATGGAGGAACCTACGCTCTCTGAAGAGTTGGAGGCGAAGAGCATCGCAGGTGAGGGGAATGCGAGATTGAATCGTCGAATGAAGCGGAAACAAGATCGTGAAATCGCGGAAATCGTTTCAAAAGGACTCCCTCCTCTACCTACCCCGATGCCGTTACCAGTTGATTCTCCTACAGAGATTGCTCCTTCGATTCCAGTCCCAGAAATCGCGCCTGGAGCATTGCCTCCATTGGCAGATTTGCCACCACTTCGACGACAGGCCGTTTGCCCGGCATGCAACGCAAACTTCCCAGTGACGGACTTGATGCGTGCGAGAGTCGTTTGTCCCATCTGTTCGGAACAATTCAGTCTGTGAGGTTTGAAGATGTGTGGTATCTTTGGTTATATTGGAAAGAAGAACGCATCTGAATTGCTCATCAATGGTTTGCTTCGGCTCGAATATCGTGGATACGATTCGAGCGGCATTGTCGTCAAAAATGGCCACCTCGAATCCTACAAGGATATTGGAAAAGTTTCGGAGATGGCATCGTCACTTCCTCGATTGAAAGGTTCGATTGGAATTGCACATACACGATGGGCAACGCATGGAGGTGTCACGAAAGAAAATGCTCATCCGCATTTGAGCAACGATGGAAAAGTTGCCATCGTTCACAATGGGATTCTTCAAAATTCAGAAACCTTACGCAAACGTCTTACACAATTAGGTGTACAACTCAATTCAGAAACCGATTCGGAAATTTTTTGTCACTTCATTGCAAGAGAACTTGAACAAGGCAAAGAACCACTGCAAGCACTTCAAAGTGTCCTATCGATGGCGAGAGGCACTTGGGGCCTGTGTGTCTTGTTTGAAGATTATGACTATGTCTTGTGCGCTCGAAATGGCTCTCCTCTGATTATCGGCCGAGGAAACGGTGAGATGTTCATCTCGAGCGATCCACACGCTATCCGAGAACATACGGATCAACTGGTTGCACTTGAGGATGGTCAAATCGCAAAATTAGAACTTGATGCATTTCAGGTGATGCAGACCGATGGAAAAGAGGTAGAATCCGTCCCTCTCCATTTGGAAGAGGAATGGGGCGAGAGCGAACTTGGAGAATACCCGCATTTCATGCTTAAAGAAATACACGAACAATCCCAATCACTCCAACATTGCATTTCAGGCCGTCTTAGGAATGCTGAAGGTACATCCGTGCTGGGCGGCCTGCAGATTCAGCCGCACGATCTTGCAGAACTTCCGCATGTACGACTTATCGGATGTGGAACGGCATTGCATGCAGCACAAATCGGACAAATTATCATTGAACAATGGGCTCGTATCCCTGCTGTTTCTCATGTAGCAAGCGAGTTTAATGCGAACGACCCAGTCATCAACCCTCGAGCGCTTCACCTTGCAATATCGCAATCGGGTGAGACTGCGGACACGTTGTCAGCTGTGAAAGAAATTCAACGCAAGGGTGCAGATGTTTATGGAATCGTTAATGTCGTTGGGTCAAGCATTGCTCGACAATGCGGCAAAGGCGTTTACATTCACTCGGGACCTGAGCAATCTGTTGCGTCCACCAAGGCATTCACCAACATGGTCGGGGCTTTGGCATTGTTTTCACTACAACTTGGCCGTAGTCGACACCTTTCAAAAACCAAAGGCAAAACAATCGCCCGTGAAATGAGAAAACTCCCTGACAAAATCCGAAATTATCTTGAGAATCCAGGCCCAATCAAGGAAGCGGTTGATATGATTGTTCAAGCAAAAAGTGTCCTCTTTTTGGGTCGCGGAATTTCATCTCCAGTGGCCTCTGAGGGTGCGCTCAAATTGATGGAAATTGCCTACATTCCCTGTCTTGCTTATCCTGCAGGAGAAATGAAACACGGGCCAATTGCTTTGATCGATGAGGATTATCCGGTTGTTGTTATTGCTCCGAACGATGGTGTTCAAGACCGAACCTTGAATGCGATTCATGAATGCAAAGCACGGGGTGCCAAAATTATCCTCATTCATGAAGAAGGTGACACAATTTCAGAGTATGGTGATATCAGTATCGCCTTCCCATCTACAATACCAATGCTAACACCATTATTGAGCGTCTTACCGACACAACTGATTGCATACCATGCGGCACTTGCGCTTGGCAATGATGTCGATCGTCCACGAAATCTCGCAAAATCCGTCACAGTCGAGTAATCAGAGAACAGTAAATCGCTGTTCATCCTGTTTCCAGTTGAACGGTTTGTAACCCAATGCGTGACGCGTATGGCGCATCTTGATGATGCCGAGTTTCCGTTGAACGTCGTCCTCTTTCCGATCCATAACCAGGTGGATGACACCATCGGAGAGGTAGTCTTCGACCCCATACTCGCCAAATTGTTTGTGATTCTCTCCAGTCATTTCGCATATGAAAAACGAGGTGAGCTCAAGTCGTCGCACCGCTTCAAAGAGGCGAAAGATTTCATCTCGTGGATTTTCCATCTTTGTGAGCGTGAAAAAAGCACCAAGTGAATCAAAAACCAACAATTCAAACCCAATTGATTTTCTGTAGTTGGTGAGTTGTTTGATAAGCTGCCCCATCCAATCAACGCGCTTGCTCATGCCTTGTTCGTCAAGTTGGACTCGTAAGTCAGACAGATCAATGATTGCAATCCTGTTGCGAACTCGAGGGTCATCAACATTCATCCCCATGTTTGACATGTGGGCTCTCAACGATTCCTTGCCTTGTTCAAGAGTGACGTAAATCCCACTTGTTTCACCATACAACACTGCATTGTAGAGCATTGAGAAGGTCACGCTCGATTTCATTGCACCCGAGGCTCCTGCGACAATGCAAATGTGTCCTTTCGGGATGCCGCCTTGCATGTTCTCATCAAGTCCTTCCACATGCGTGGGAATTCGTTCCATAATGTCCATAACCTCGCCTCGATTTGAGGAGAAGCATTCAACACTTGAAATTCACCCTCGATTTTTTTCAAAAGTCTGATGAGGCCTATCGCCTAGGACTTGTTGTGCGCATCCTTCTTGCATCAGCTTCACAACGAAGAGCTGAAATCTTAGCGAAACGCTTTCCAGATGTTCGACAGAAGGCGCTGGAAGGTGTCAATGAGCGCGTACCGCGTGGGCCAATATCGCAACAGGTAGAACAGGTTGCAGCACGAAAGGCGGATTCTGTTGAAATCAATGATGAGGCAGATGTGTTTGTTGTTGCAGATACGCTTGTCGAAGATCCGGACGACCATTGGGAAGCATTGGGCAAACCGTCGACAAAACATGAGGCTACGACGATGCTTCTCAGATTGCGAGGGTCTCGGCATCGAGTATGGTCTGCTACGATGCTCTATGTTGCAGGGCAATGGCAGACCAGTGTTGAATCCGCACTGGTTGAAATCGAAGAGTTTTCCGATGATGATTTAATTGAACTTATTGAATCCAACTCATGGGTCGGTAAAGCAGGTGGTTACGATTTGGCTGGAATGATGGGACAGTACGCAACACTCATCGAAGGCTCAGAATCAACAGTTCTCGGATTTACTCAAACGTCGCTGGATTTACTTGAAGAGATTCAATCGTTGTTTTCGATAAGTCGATCGTAAAACATTGGCATTCGATACCAATTATCGGATGGAAAGACTGTGTGACGTATAAACAAAACAGCAAGAAGAATCGAGGCAATGGCCTGCAAACCGACCCAAATGTAGATTGGGAGATATTCTCGTTCGAGTAAAATTGATGCATCAAACAGTGACCATGCCATGAGCGCACCTGATGCGAGGAACATGAAGATCAGATGCCAATGTGTAATCCGGGAAGACGGTGAATAGTGCAGATGGTCTTCGTGAAGATATATCGCAAACCCACAAACGATAAAGAAACATGAATAGGCGATGAGAAGCCAGTGTGCCGGCTGGACATTTGCGAGTCCTTCATGACCCGTCCAAATCGGTGCAATTGAAACAAGAGCGAGAGCAGGGATGAGCAAATAACCAACGAACACAAACCTGGAATGAGGCTTTGCGTACGTTCCAATCGACAGACGCATCACTTTTATCGGATTCATCATAAAGAAGACGTTCAATAAAACGAGGGCAAACATCGCATCAACCATGTCTTCTGAAACACGTTCTCTCGCTCGAAGGAAACTCAAGATGATGTAACCTGCTCCGAGGAGAAGGAGCATTGCGAACCGAAGAGGTAGTGTTCTTTGAGTGGTTGTGTTCCAACCCAATCTCCGGTTAAAATGCGACAACAGTGTTGTCGACATCATCATTGTGCAGAAGATTGCTACAATAAAGGCAACTCCAGCTTCAATCATTCCTGTTTGTTCACGTGCGAACCATGCGACTGCAACGAGCAGTGCACAACCGACAAGAACAAGTCCTGGGGCATAAGAAAAAACACCAACTTCTCCGGCATTTGATTTTTGTTTGACAATATCCATTGCGGAAGATGTAAGTGTGAGCAATGCAAGGCACATGAGAACGATACCAATGCCTGCTAATTCAAGAAAGAGGTTCCAGTTTCCGGAATAGATTCCAACGTGGATGAACACTTGACCAATCGCATTGAGCTGGAGAAAATGCCGCATCGTTGTTTTTTCAAATGAAGGAATGTTGTAAACAAGAGGAAGTGTATCGAAGGCAATTCCTGCGAGAATACCCATCACAGGACCGAATGCAAACAGGGTAATCAAAACGTAGTTCATGACTGATAATCGCTCCTCGTTTTCAAAAAGTTCGTACGGTGAAAAGAACGTCAACCAAGTGAGGAGAAACGTCAAAGCGATGAAGAAAATCATCGCAGAGGTAAACAGTTCAAGGTAAGAACCGGCGAACTTTTCCTTTCGGCCCACACATTCACCTCAAGATACGCTCAAGAGTCGAGTAAGACCCAGTTCATGTTTTTCGATATCAACCACGACGTCAGCTCCTGGAATGAGCAGCAACTTGTCTTCGGAATCAAGCGCGAAGACACCAACTCCGATTTGTTCACACATGACTCGGAGTTCTCGTCGACATGCTTGCTGATGGGACTCCATGTGAACGAGGGTCCGAAGGTCAACGACGACGGTATCGCCTTGTACAATTCGTTGAGCAATTTCACGTGTACGAATTCGATGTTTTTCATCGGGTTTCACATAACGTAGCGCTCGGTTCGGCCGTAGATTCGAACGAATTCCGTGGCTTGAAAGATCGTGAAATGGTTCCCCATCCGGTGTCATAGGACCGTTCCAGTCTTCGATTTGAGTGGGGCTGGATTGTGGTTTCAAATCCTCGGCAACAGGTTCCTGAACTTTACTGGGTTCGCTCGTCAATTGCTGATTTTGTGACGTTCTTCGTCCGTCAGAACTTCTCGGAAGAACACCAGCATCAGGATCGGGTAGACCAAAAAATTGCCACAAGTTTCCCATTCGCATCACAGGTCCAAATCATCCAACAGGTCGGAGAGATTTGTGGTCTGTGCAGATGTTGTAGTCATTGAAGATGTCGGTTGATATGTAGGTGCAGGTGCTCGATTTGCGGCGAGGTATTGCTCTCCATAGTATGCCCATTGTTCCATTGTCCATCCCGTTGGCAATCCCGTTGCTGGAAGCGGTGGGCCTTGATTCGTGGTCGGTTGTGGTGGTTGCACCGCTGGTTCGGGTTGGATTTGCGCTTGGGGTTGTGCAGGTTGCTCATAGGCTGGCATCTCTTCTGGCGAATAGCTGGGCAATGGAGTTGAATCCCATGCTTTGGTTGAAGGTGTTTCGAGGATTTCGGGTTGAGCGCGACGAGTGATGAGGAGGAATGAGGCCAAAACGAGAACCAACCCAATCAAACTGAGGATGACAATCGACATGGTCGGTGAAACTCCCAGCGTTTCGCTGAATTCTTCAAGGAAACCTTCTGCTGGTGGTTCAGCGACTTGGATAATGAGCGTCTTCGTATCCATCGACAGGTCATCATCGGTAATTGTAAGATTGATGGTCCACGTTCCAGCGGGCAAATCGGTAATCGACACCGATGGACCAGTCTCTCCAAGATCTTGCTCGCCTCGCCATTCAAACTTCCACACATAGAGCATGTTGAGCAAATCCGAATCCGAATCGTTGGTACCCATTGAGGTCAGATTGAGGGTGTCGCCTTCAATCAGGTTGTCAAGTGAACCTTCCATGTACGATATGTTCGCTCTAGGAAGTTTGTTGTCGACTTTCACCACAGCAGAGATTGAAGCCATTGCTCCGTCATCATCCATGACCCAAGCCGTAACTGTGCGGTACTTGGGCACACTTGTTTCCCAAGTGTATTCAAAATGTGTTCCAGTTACATCGCAATCGTTGTTCATTGTTCCATCCAGATCTGCATCACGTGTTCCATCAATATCCCAACATACTTCCAAGCTTTCTTTGTCCGATGGTGTGTCGTCAACGGTGACATCGAAAACAACACGATCGTCCTCAAGCACTGGTAGTCCGTCAAGTCGGTCTACAGCATTTTTGAAATTTGGCTGAGCAGTTATTGTAGGTGCAACGTTTTCGATGGTTACCTTTGCAAGCGAGGTCGATGAGGTTGCCCCATCATCATCGACAGCGCGAACTGAAACGATGTGCTCTCCAGAGATGGGCCACGAGGTTGCAACATCCGATGCAGAGCCATCGGTCGATGCTGTCAGATTCTCGAGTACATCGCTGAGATTCCAGTCGATGATAAGGCCATCACGGTCGCTGAGTGTATCCTCTCCCTGAGCGCGTAAAATTACGGTTTGGTCTTCCTGAAGAACCCACGTTCCATTGGCATCAAAGGGGGTGTTAACACCGGCAATCCAAACTTCAATCTCTCCAATTGTTGGAGCCACGTTAAGGACCTGAATCGATGAGATCACTTCGGTTTCTTCTCCGTCATCGTCGGTCGCAATCGCCCGAATTGGCATCGTTCCCTCTTGCATCGGTGTGAATGTACACGTCGGTTGCGTGAGTCCCTCCAAGCAATTGAGGTCCGGCCAAGATACACTGACTTGCTGGCCAGATGGAGATGAAGTATCAAGATCGCCACTATCGGTTGCATCGATGGTGATCGAAGATTCCACAGCAACTTCTGCTGAGTGGTTCAAATTGATGTATGGCGCTCGGTTGAGAATCGTAACATTGGTCACCAAAACAGTCGAGTCGAGTTCATCGTCGGTGACAACGGTGCGTAGTTCCCAATCCCCATTGTCTGACCAGTTCCAATACATGGAGCAATCGGGTGTGGTGATGACATCTATGAGTCCAGGTCTGGATTCAATTTCGAACCGGCATTCAACATCTCCACCATCTGGGTCAAATGAGGAACTAGCATCGATAAAGACATCTTGGAACGTGTAGTTTCCAGTGTCGATGGAGATGGAGGCATTCGGTGCTCGTCCGATGAAGATATCAATCTCAGCCTGATTGTTGCTTCGATTTGCATCACCTGCAACGAGTTCATCAGGATCGACCGTGAAGGTCAATGTCTGGTTGCCGATGGTTGCACCTTCAGGAACCGTCCAATCAATCTCAATTCGTTGTTCACTGTATGCATCAATGGAAGGAACCGCTTGACGGCTTGAATCGCCATCGGGTACGACAATTTCCATTTCTGTTGAAGGAGATGGCAGGACCCCTCGATTTTGTGCTGGTAATGAGAAACTGAGTTGGTCGCCGGGAAGTGCATTGTACCCAATGGATTTCGAAAGGGTTGCAACTTCTCCATCACGAGTTCGAGTGACAATGATCGAATCTTCCTGAGCCACGAGATCGATACCAACAACCGATAGGTCGATGACCACGGTTGCGACCCCGATAATTTCCTGTACCGGGTCCCACACTATGACGCCATTGCTGCTGAAGTCATCACTGGCGTTTGTATCGTCCGTGACGTTTGATACGTTGATGGACTCCTCAATTTGACCACTTCCGTTCGTGATTGGATTGACAAGTGTTCCCGCCATTTCATATCGCAATTGCAAATTCTTGTTCACTTCAGGAATGCCGTTTGGAGCGACAGCATAGGTCGCATAAATCTTCGACATTGAATCGGGCAGTGTAGCAATAAACTGGGTTTCAACTTCAATATCGACGTTCCTTGATCCTGGACTTTTTCGTTTGTCGACACTAAACGAATCAACGGGTTCGTAGTCCTTAAGCAACCAATCGATTGTAAATCCAGCCGAGTTTGAAATCCGAATCCATGAATTAAATCGCACTGCTGGACAGTACCAGTTGAATCCTGAACTTACACCGGTTTCATTCCATTCGTTGATTTTGTAGGAATCATCGCACCCCTCATACAGAATGTTCTTGCCGTCTTCAGTTGGTATTCCATCCGTTGTAACCTGCCAGGAATTGTTCTCTGCAGCTTCTGTATCGAACTCCGTAGGGTCAAAGTAACTTGATGATCCGGTTACAGTGGTTCCGGACATGAATGGCATGTACCACTGGTCTCCTGTTCGAAGGGGGAAATCATACCGCTCTTTCGGGGGGTCATAATACGTATCGAAATTGATTGTACCAATGTTTTGGGTCAGGAAGCCAAGGTTGAATGGAGCAAAATCGACATCAAGTTCAAACTCCGAATTGATGACCGCCTGGTCTCGAACCCGAATAATGTCCTCTCCTTGGTAATCAATGCTGAGTCGACCAGTTACCCCTTCTAGGGTTGCACCACTGTTACCAGATGAGAATGAACCTTCGATTTTCAGTTTGTACGCCAGAGTTTGAACTCCATCAACTGCGATGAAGAAGATATCTTCGACTTCGTACACAGTGTCTCCCGTGAGGGTGTTAAGACTCGCAGATACATTCGCTTGGGCAATGAGCTGGGCGACATCAAATTGCGTTTCATAGGTCCATTTGTCTCCAATTCTCCAACTTTGGACATCCGTCGAACTTCCTGCACCTGAGGATTCGTACACCGTATCAGGACGTTCGAGGAGCGTTTGCTCTTGAGCGACAAGATGCGTCAAACTGGAAAAAGTGAGAAGAAACAGAACCAACGTTGCAACAAAACGGTTCGCCATAGTCAAGTCTTGCCTCTCTTGTACTTAGGAATTGTCAACTTGTGAGTCCAACCACTGTTGGCCATAATGTTCCCATTGCTCGGTCGTCCATCCCTGTGGTAAGCCTGATTGAGGAAGAGGTGGTCCAGATGAAGTTGAATTTTGAGAACTTAACGCGTCGAAGGCACCTTGAACAGGTGGGTCTTGAGGGCGATTCCTTCGTGCTGAGATTTCATGAGGCATCAAACCAACCTCCTCATCACTGAAAATCGCATTTTGTTGTTCATCGAGTCGATTCATTGCTCGCTGGTGACGACCAGATCGCCGCTTTCGCGTCACGAGACCGAGCGTGAGCATCATGAAGGCGAGGAGTGAAAGTTGGAGAATTGGGTTGGCTTCTTCGCCGACCAGTGCAGCGCTCAAATCCTCAACGATTGTTCGCTCAGGAGCCCCTATTTCCACATTGATTGTTCGCGTTCCAGGCCGTTCGGGATTCTCATCCCATGCCATGACGCGAATGGAGTATGTTCCTTGTTTCTTGAACACGTGCTCGATTTGCTTTCCGACTTTATCTGCATCATTGTCTTTGATTCCATCGCCGTTGCTGTCGGTCATGGTATCCAAATCCCACACAACGGTGATGAGATCAAGGTCGTTCAACGAATCAATTGTTCCCGTCGCATCAAGGACACAGGTTTCCAGTGCATTGCAAACAATATCCTTCGTTCGAACGATTGGAGGGATGTTGAGGACTTCGACGGTGAGAACTTGACTCACCCGTACTCCATCATCATCCGTGACATGATAGATGACGGTATGCGAACCACTGGTGTTCCAATGCCAAACAAGTTCATCGCCCTTGACATCGCAGTCATCATCTGCCCCACCGATGTCGTTTGAGTCACGCCCAGGATCAACATCCCAACAGCGAATCAATGAATCATAGTCCGATGGCGTATCGGTTGCGTTCCCAATCAATCGAATTTCTTCACCTTCAGCAAGAGGTAACACTTCTTCAAGAGGTTGAACAACAGGAGGCACGTTTGCAACGCTCACCCATCGTTCGTATGTTCCACTGCTCGCCCCATCCGTATCACTGACCTCAAGCCGCATACGATGCAGTCCTGAGGTTTCCCACATCATTTCAAATTCAGAGACTCGACCATCGAAGGTTTTGATCAGGTTTGGTTGTGCATCATCCGGCCACCAGCGATGTTTCAAGCCATCCAAGTCATCGATTGAATCCAAGGCTTGACCACGTAGCGTGACGATTTGATCTTCTTCAACGTGCCACGTTTGTTGCACATCTAGAGGAATCGAGCCACTTTCGTTCGTCATGGTAACCGACAAGCCATGCGGATCAATGTTGGTAAATTGGATGTCAATGCTGGCCATTGTCATGGCACTGTCATCATCGACGCCAACTGCCTGGAAGGTGTGCCATCCTTCAGTGGGTGCAGTTGTGGTGCACACCCGAGTGTAGTACCCTTCCTCACAGATTGCATTTGGCCAATACACATCAACGACTCCGGGAAAAGGATCCTCTGAGTCTGTATCGTTGGCGTAAGCATAGAGTGTGACTGGATGTTCAACTTTAACTTCATTTCGAGCACTCACAACTTCAATGTTCGGTGCTCGATTGAGAACAACGACATCAAGAACAGTTTCAATCTCATCCTGCTCTTCGTCGGTAATGGTGACTTCAATTGGATATTCTCCATCATTTGTCCAGGTCCAGTTGAGCATGCAATCAATCGATTCAACACGCGTCACGGCAGAAGTACGGGTACCATCGTACCAAGGAATGTTGAATGAGCATGAGACGTTTCCTCCGTCCTCGTCGAAACTCCCTGAAGCATTGATCAAGGTTTCAACATTGGTGTACACTTCGATAGGCTCGAGAACAGCAGTGGGCAAGCGCCCAACGAACAATTGGATTTCTCCGAGATCGTTGTTCGAATTTGCATCCCCTGTATTGACTTTCAAGGGATCGGCTTCCCACTGGATTGGGACATAGCCAATCGGTGCGTCAACAGGAACGGTCCAAGTGAAATTTACCTTGTGTGATTCGTACGTTGAAAGCGATGGAAGGAAAAGGTCGAAACTGGAGCCGTCTGGATGATAGATGCGCAGGTCGGATGGTGTTGAGGCTGTAATTCCGCGATTGACGACAGCAACCTCGACGGTGAGGTTATCACCTGGTAGGACATTGTAACCCGAAAGAGTGCTGACTGTACTGACAACACCGCTTCTGTTTCGAATCACAACGGCACGATCTTCATCTGCAATCAAATCCAAGCCAACAAGATACTCATCGAGCGTAACTGTCGCTGCACCAACAAAATTTCCAGCCTTTGCAATGACGCCATGGCTTGCCCAATCGGTGTTTGTTGCAGAATAATCACTACTGTTTCCAGAATCAAATATTGTGTTCAATGAGCCGTTTGAGGCTGTGTTTAGCGTGGTTGACGTGCCGTCGTATACCACTTCGACGGCAACTCCATCGACGGTTGCATAACACGACGGACTCAAGTGAACCCAGACCTCAAACGGGGAATCGAGTGCGGTAAGGGAACGTTCGGGCACGACATCAACACACGTAGGGCGATTGCCTGGAGCGCTGTTGCTTTCCACATCCGTGGCTCCCACTGGAAGGTATTGCTTTAGTCGAAAATCAATGGTCAGTCCAACATCCTCCTCAGCATGACGCCAAGCGTAGTTGTTCACTGCAGGACAATACCATCGGTAACCGGTTGAAACACCATCGGAGTTCCATGATGTTAGCTCATACGAAGAATCACATCCGCTGTAAGCGATACCTGCCCCGATTGCATTCCGTGGTTGTCCAATCTTTGTGACCTCCCATGTCGTCGTATTCGTGTCTGTTTCGGGCGGTGGAAAGGGCGTGATGTAGTCACTTTGACCCGACCATTGCGACGAAGCGGTTGTTAGCGAAGTCCATCGCTCACCGTATCGGAGTGGGAAATCATAGGCTTCGGTTGCCGGGCTGTATTCGTTTGTAATGGTGATGTCTCCAAGGATTTGGGTCAATGACCCAATTCCGTAAGGAATGAACTTGATGTACAAATCGAGATCGTTCTTGACCGTTGCAAAATCACTTACCCGAAGATATTCGGTTTGTGTAAATTTAATTTCCGCATTTCCGGTGAACCCTTCAAGTTCAACACCGCTCTTATCGAAATCCGCAGACATGCGAAGTTTGTAGACCCATTCTGTACGATTGTCGAATTCAAGTTCAAGAAGATCGATGACTTCTGCAGTCGAATCTCCACGAATTTCACCAACATTGGCTGATACACCGGTGTCTGTTATGAGAATGGATGGGTCGAAGGTTCCTGAGTAAATCCATTTGTCACCAACCCTCCAGGTTGGTAAATCGGTGACACCAGGGTCAGCACCACTTTGGTGAATTTTTTCTTCATCAACAAGCTGGGTATGATGCTCAATCATTGGAATTTGACCAAACCCGAGCATCAACCCAAGCACGAGCAGGGTCAACACACGTGGTTTGAGCTGTCCGCCCATGCTGACGCTTTTCTGTTCTTGCACATCAAAGGTGCGATGAAGGGCTCACAGAAGGTCTGCTAGTTCGTCTTTGATGATTTCAACTGCTTCCAAGATTTCGTCCTTGTGGCGAGCACCGGTAATGACCATTTTACCGCTGCCGAAAATGAGACAGACAACCTTGGGGTAATCGAGTCGATAGATAAGTCCGGGGAATTGTTCTGGCTCGTACTCGACTTTGTCGAACGGAAGATGGAATGTGAGATTGTTGAGGTTCAACTTACGTGGTTCTCCAGCAAGTGGTGCGCCAGTGAACTTGTCGTTTCCATCGTAATCTTCAGGGTAATGTAGTGCGTAGGTTGCAACCATATTTTGGACTTCGATTTCAACATCTTTGAGATCCCAGGTGGTGATTCCTGCAGCACGTAGGTCCTTGATCATGCGATCGATACCTGTGTGAATGTTGTCCTCGTCTTTTCCTCCAGTACAGACGGCTCGTCCGGATCGGAACATGAGAATTGCGAGTTTAGGATCAGTAACGCGGTAAACCACACCTGGGAATTGTTCAGGTTCGTACTCACAGTTGAGTTGAATTGCGATATCAGGGAGGTCGAGTTCTTCGGCTACACGGGTGCTTGCTACGACATTGACAACAGTCAATCGCTCTTCATCGGTGGTCATGGGTTGCGGCTTTTCAACCGCATATATAAAAGAGAGGCTATCTCTTTGATTGAATTCCTTTCAACAAAGGTTCTCAGATTATATGCTCGGCTCGCAATCCTTCTTGGTTGAAATGTGAAATAAACGCTCGACCACCTTCCATCTCAATGGCATCAACAGTTTGTTCCGGGTTTCTGGTCAATGCGATCATGCAACCTCCCCCTCCAGCACCGGTTAATTTTACGCCGAGACTTGATGGTGCAGCAGCCCGAATGAGTTGTTCAAGTTTGGGAGATGAAACGCCGAGTGATCGCAATACGATGTGATTTTCCGACATGGCTTGACCCACTGCTTCCATGTTTCCATCCTTGAGTGATTGAATTCCTCTTCGTGCGATTGCACCAATCGTTTCAAGCTCAATTTGTCGTTCTGGATATTCTCGAATCAGATCAGCGACCTGTTGGACCATGGCCGATGTTGAACCATGAACGCCCGTGTTACCAATGACAAGAGCAACATCTTCCGGTATGCTGGCATCAAACGTATGCAAGTGCCACTGTTGCGTAGCACCATTGACTTGCATTGTCCGGGTTTCGATAAAATCGAGTCCCTCTTCAATGACATCGGAGAGGACGACAAAACCGCCAAACGAACTTGTTGCTGTGTCCATCGGGCTGGCACGACCTCCTTGTGCTTCTGCTTCTGCGAAATGAGCAAGTTTGCTTGCTTCGAGGGGGTTGATTTCATCGCTCCGAATTTGCTGGAGAGCGCCACAAAGTGCAACCGAGAGGGCTGCTGATGAGCCAAGGCCAGATGCTTTCGGAATCGAACCTCTGATTCGAATATGGTGCGGTTGATTGCTCGAGGGCGGAAGTTGGTTGAGGATGTAGTCAATGTGCGGGTTTTTCTTGGGGTCGAACGCTCTTCCATCGAGACGCCACGCGTCAAATGTTTCCTCCCTCTCGACTTCAATGGTCATGCGTTGGTTGATGCTGCATGCCAAAGCAGGTTGGCCGTAAACGACGGCGTGTTCGCCGAAAAGAATACACTTCCCGGGTGCGCTTGCCTTGACCATGTCCGTTGCAAACCCACCTGAACCATTAGGATTGGTATTGGTTTCATCGTTGGGTTGAAGGATTGGATGTGTTTGGGTGGGTTCATGATGGAACATCCACTCGACGTGACCTATGCGGGAATCAAAGGGTATTACCTCCTTCTCGTTCTCGGTGGAATCTCGATTGCCTTCTTCGTGTATCAAGTTCAAAAAGCCACTCGATTGGTGCTTTTGGGCGCACCTGACAAGCGTTTTGATTCATGGGGAAAAAGGCTGAAAGAGACCCTTACAGTTTGGCTTGGACAACGTAAGGTACTGGAGGATAAAGTTGCTGGAACAATGCACGTTTTGATGTTCTGGGGTTTCCTTATGCTCTCCTCGGATATGCTCGATTTGGCAACTGCCAACCGATTCAGCGACCATATTCTTCCCGAAGCATTGAACGGGATTTGGAATGGAATGGTTGAACTTGGTTATACGAGTGCTCTCATTGGTTGTTTCCTCGCTTTGAACCGTCGTGTTCTCTTCACGCCCGAGAAATTGAAGGGGAAATCGCAACTTGAAGGGAATGTTATTCTTCTCTTGATTATGACCATCTGTACGACGTCCTACATTGTTGAAGCAGGTGAAAACCCGCATCCGACGTGGGAAATGATCGGCGCTTGGGTCGCAGACACATTTTCTCCCACGCAGACCACAATCAATGCTGCTTACTGGGCGCACATGGTTGCAATCTGCACGTTCTTGTTCCTAATCCCGCTTTCAAAGCACATGCACCTCGTCATGGCCTTACCGAATGTAGCGTTTTACGACACTGAGCCTATGGCCAAAATGCGACCACTTGCAACCGACGAGAGTGGATCTGCTGTTTCTCTTGAAGAACTCGATTTGGAATCGTTCGGTGCTGCAAATTACACGCAACTAACCTGGAGAAGTTTGATTGATGGATGGGCCTGTACATCTTGTGCACGTTGCCAAGATGTTTGCCCTGCTTATGCGAGTGGAAAGGCGTTGAATCCAATGCAAATCGTTCACGACGTTCGAAACTATGCGAACGAACATGCTTCACAACTCTTCGCCGGGGAGGCGCCAGAAGAAGACATCATCGCACGATTTGGTGAAGAGTCAATTTGGGCTTGTACGACCTGTCACGCTTGTGTTGATGTCTGTCCGGTGAACATTGAACACGTACCGAAATTAACGGATGCGCGACGTCACTTGATGATGGAGCGAATGGAATTTGATGAGGCTGTAGAGGATACAATCATGCCACTCATGGCAACCATCGAGAATTTAGAATCCGATTCCAATCCCTACGGGTTACCATCCCATGAGCGAGGTGACTGGGCCGCTGATCTTGATGTAAAAGTCGCTGAACCAGCGGAATACATCTATTTCGCTGGATGCGCTGCTTCCTTTGATGAACGCAACAAAAAAGTCGCACGCGACACCATCTCCATCATGAAGGAAGCAGGTCTCGACGTTGGCATTCTTGGTATGCAAGAAGGCTGCAGCGGTGATGCAGCCCGTCGTGCAGGGAACGAATATTTGTTCCAAATGCTTGCGGAGACAAACCTCGAAACTTTCAACGAACTTGGGGTCAAGAAGGTCGTAGCTTCCTGCCCACACTGCTTCCATACGCTTGGAAAGGAATACAAGGACTACGGCGGGGAAGACATCGAAGTGATGCATCACTCTCAGTTGATTTCACACCTTCAACAGGAAGGAAAATTACCGCAACCCAGTCACGATGGTTCTGTTACCTATCATGACCCATGTTATCTTGGCCGAATTGGTGGTGAATACGATGCACCTCGGGATGCAATCGGAGGAGTTGATGTGGAAACTGAACGTCATGGCCGTGGATCCTTCTGTTGCGGAGCAGGCGGTGCTCAGATGTGGATGGAAGAACATGTTCCTGAAGGCAACGATCGGGTGAACATCATCCGTGCAAAGGAACTCGCATCGACGGGTGCGGACACGGTTGCTGTTGGCTGTCCATTTTGTTCAACCATGGTGACGGATGGATTGTCTGCAATCGATGCGGAAATGGATGTCAAGGATATTGCCGAATTGGTTTGGGAGCAAATCAAAGCGAACGATGCGAAAATCGAAGAAGCAAAGGCCGCTTAAAATCGTTTGATGATGTAGGATGGATCGAGAAGCCTTGCTTTCTTGGTACAAACGTGTTCAGCGGCCATTACCATGGCGAGTAAACCCGTCCCCGTGGTCCATCCTCCTTTCTGAAATCTTATTGCAACAAACACAAATGGATCGAGGCATCGCCTATCATGCAAAACTATTGGAACGCTTTCCAACTGTTCAATCGATGGCTGAATCAAGTGTCGACGAAGTCTTGCATTTATGGCAAGGTGCTGGTTATTATTCCCGCGCTCGCCGATTGCATGCATTAGCGATTGAAGTCGTTGAATCGCATGAAGGTGTTCTTCCTGACAATTATGCGGGCTTGCTTCAACTGCCAGGGATTGGACCATATACAGCAGCTGCAGTCGCCTCGATTGCTTTCTCGAGACCTGTAGCTTGTGTGGATGGGAACATCCGACGTGTTATGGCTCGCCAAACAAACCAGGAAAATCCTACCGCAAAGCAAACACAATCCTATGCTGATCAGCTTCTGTTCGAATCCGCACCCGGTGACTGGAATCAAGCGATGATGGAACTCGGCGCTCTTGTTTGTCGGCCACGAAACCCATCGTGCGATGTGTGTCCAGTTTCTGACACATGTCTGGGGCGAGCACGAGCGCATGAATTGCCACGTCCAAAGAAAACAAAGAAGAAAATTCTCGAGTTATCCTGCATTGTTCGCGTTGATAAAAAGGGCCGGCCTGAATTGCACCAACGCCCAGACCATGGATTGTTTGCAGGCCTTTGGGGTCCAAGATTGGAAAAGAATCTCAATACGACCGATTGTGAATTTATAGGGACAATACGGCACCTTCTCTCTCACAGGGAGATGATTGTCTCGGTTTGGAAAACGGATGGATTGAATGGAATCAACCCGGATTCTGTAGCCCTTTCATCCCTTGATCGAAGAATTCTCGAATTGGCTGGATTGCTCTAGAATGTCCCAAGTGAATGAGGCCAGACATCCGAGCAACGCGAAAAACAGGACAAACTCTGCAGGGGCAGCCACATTGACCCATGGTTGAAGTTGGTCAAGCGGAATCATGTTGGGTTCGATGTTCAATTCATTGGATCTTTGCTCGATTCCTCGAGCAAGAGAAACGGTCATGACAAAGAGCGACAAAAGCGCAAGAAGCAAGGATGCCAATCGGAGTTGACGCCCTCGATGGTTTGGATTTTCCAATGAGAAATGTGCAAGGACTGCCCATGCAAATCCTCCATGGAACACAATCATCGAAGTGTAGACATGGATTTCAATGTGGTCGTACATGTCTGCAAATGCAAGCACAGCCAGATGGCTTGAACTCAATACGCCCAGTATCGTCGCCAAAAGAAGAACTCTTTTTCGTGCACGTTCATGAAACAAAACGTACAACCGAAGAGCAAGTAGGCATTGGAAAAGTGCAGAAACAAACAGCCCACATGTAAACACGATACGCTCGAGGCCAGGATGATCTGCTTCTGAAATGAAGAAGGGTATGTCGCGATAATTTCCCGTGAGCAGATGAATTGCTACAGCACCGAAAACCGTGCTCAGCGGGACAAGCCATGCCAGTTTGACGAGTTTGTCGTCACGAAGGACGTGTGAAGAGATTCGGACACCGTCTTGGTTACTGATGTCCAAGCCCCTCATCAGCGTGTCCTATGCTCCTTGACGTATCAATCTTCAAGTGAGAGTGGCGACACCGGGGGATTGTTCACATGCCACTACGAGTGCACGATACACGACGGCGGGAAAAGGTTGATTTCACAACCCAATCTCCTGGAAGAGTCTCGATGTATGTCTGTGGCGTCACGGTTTACGACCGCTGCCACCTCGGGCATGCTCGATGTTACATCGCTTTTGATTTGATTCATCGCTGGCTTGAAGCATCAGGCTATGACGTGGATTATGTGCAAAATTTCACCGATATTGATGATAAAATCATCCTTCGTTCGATAGAGTCTGGTGAGGATTGGAGAGCGATTGTTGAACGGAACATTGCAACGTATTACGAAGATATGGATGCGTTGAATATCCTTCGCGCTGATCACTATCCTCGATGTACAGAGTACGTCGATTCAATGATACACATCATTGAGGATTTAATCGAAAAAGAGCATGCCTATGTCGCCAACGATGGCGTCTACTTCCGGGTTGATTCCGCACCCGAAAAGTACGGACAGTTAACCGGTCAATCCATTGATGCTGTCCGACAAGGCGCTGGGGGACGTGTCGGTGAGACGGGTTCTGGGAAACGCGATCACAAGGATTTCGCTCTTTGGAAACAAGCGAAACCAGGCGAGCCAACTTGGCCATCGCCTTGGGGTGAGGGGCGACCTGGCTGGCACATCGAGTGCAGCGCTATGAGTCTCGATCATTTCGGAACTTCCTTTGATATCCACGGTGGAGGGCATGATTTGCGATTCCCACATCACGAGGCCGAGATTTTCCAAAGTGAATGTCATACAGGCCATGCTCCGCTTGCTGGGTATTGGTTGCACAATGGATTTGTCAACATCGATGGAGAAAAGATGAGCAAGTCACTCGGAAACTTCTGGACAATTCGAGACATCATCCAGAACGTCGATCCGCTTGTTCTTCGCCTTGCATTGGTCAATGCACACTACCGTTCACCAATCGACATGAATGAACAACTTCTGAACGATGCTTCCCGAAATCACGACCGAATTCTGCAGGTGTATGCCTCAGCATTGCGTATGGCAAGCGAAGGACGCCACCATGCACTGCCAACTCCTGATAGGGGAAGCTCTGACCCATTGGCAAAGACACTTGGTCTACTTGAGCGACTTGCAGAAGGCTTCGCTCAAGCCATGGATGATGATTTCAACAGTCGTGAAGCGGTTGCAAAAGTTCTCGCAGCGACCAAACAACTGCAACTTCTTATGACCCTTGGTACAGATGATGGTGACAAGCGAGCCATTGCAATGTATGCGAAAGAATGGTTGGAAGAAACGGCCGGTAACATACTTGGAATTCTTCCTACGCCTGATGTCCTCTTAGCGGAACCCGTCGAAGACCCTCGAAAGGCAGAAATTGCTGACCAAGTTGAAGCCTTACTCGTCGAACGAAGCGATGCTCGAGCCAGCAAGGATTGGTCACGGGCGGACGAAATTCGTGACCAACTCAATGAACTCGGAGTTCGCGTGACCGACACTGCAGAAGGTCCGGTATGGGAACTCAACTGATCATTCTTCTTCCATTGAAGGTGGAGGAGCAAGCGGCGGTAATTCAGGAACGAATTGCTTGTCTTCGTCTTGCCACTGTTTTTCAATCATAACCGTTTGGTCGACGCTCATTTCTTCGTCTTCTTCAGTCGTTCGAGTAAGAATTCCTACAGCTAAAAGAAGGAGAATGACAAGAATGACCAGGAGTGATTTCGGCCCAAGTAGCGAGGATTCTTCGCTTGAGGCATCATCAACATCTTCTCCAAGAATACAGTTTGGTGGGCAGTTGGAATCTCTTCCTGAATCTCCGGTGGTGTCGTTGCTGTTCTGATTTGTATCCTCAATGGGCGTATCGTCAACGGGAGTTGTTGTTGAATCACCGGTATTGTCTTGAGGTTCAAGAACAACGTTGACGCCGGTACGGTCACCGTTCTCCATCGGAATGGCGTAGTAGTCTTCCAATTGACTCAATTGAATGTGGGTATTCGCATGCATCGAGCCAGTGATCACTCCAAAATGACGCGTATCACCTGTTGTGAAAATACTGTTGAGGACGTTGCCTTGCATGCTTGAGTAACTGTCCGTACTCGATGACCATGTTGCTGCGACATCGTCAGGATTTAGGGCCATTGCCATTTCCATGTCGGCCAAAATAGTCGACCACGATTGCGTTCCTTCCGGAACCGAGCGGTCCGTCACATCCACGGCTTTGTTGAATCCTGGACCTTCAACCAACTCCCAATCGTCACCCTTCAATTGTGACATAAGGTCAACATCACCAAACACAGGCTGTCCATTGACGACCGTCAATCGGACGTCTGCATCAATGGCTTCAATCAAGTTTCGATATGGGTTTTCATGGAAGGTATCAATGACCACAAGGTCGGCGTATAAGCCGGGGTTGATGGTGCCAACAAAGCCATCCCAGTTGCTCGCAAGTGCTGGGTTTTTCGTCACCATTGCAGCAAGTTCGTAGTCGGAAAAGTAGGAATCAAGGTTGTTCGAATTCCACAGATCGGCAATCTTCAGTTCATGCAAACTGTTCTTTGAACCACTTGGTCCCCAATCGGGAGCAAGCGATATCCGAACACCGGCTTGGTCTGCTGCGACAACATCGGTTGTATCTCCATAAAGGAGCAGATTTGAGAGTGGCGACCAAGCGAGGTCAGCTCCCACTTCGCCCATCATTTCAAATTCGGTGGATGTGAGAGCAGTTCCATGGATCACAACCAACTCTCCAACAAGCAGATTGTTTTGTACGAGAATATCAAACTCAGCTCGGCTTTCCTCATCAACACCCTCGGAAAGGTGCAAGTACCATGCGTTCAAGCTTCCACTTGTGTTGCCCGATTTTATGTGATTGCCTTGATAATCAGACTCAAGGGTAGTAACTTTTGTGTGCATACCGTCGCCGCCAAAGTTGTATAATTCGATGTTCCGTGAGAGCATACTGTCCCAGGCATCCGTGTTGCTTGAGGGCGAACCTTGGATTGATGTAACGCCACCAGCAACAGCCATAACTTCTGCATACTTCATTTGCTCATCGGCCATGTTCCACATCGATCCTGATTGTACGAACGTCTTCATCCAGGAGATGTCACGTTTGTAATTTGGATTGTATTTCCATTGGTTTCGATTTGAATAGCCACCTTCATCAGATTTATCGTTTGTATGAACTTCAAAGTCCCACAGGGGGATGTGATTGTAATGGACATGGTTGTGCGTGTCGATTAGACCGGGGTAGATTGTACCGTTTGTTTCAACAACAGGTACGCCGGTTAAATCGACGTTTTGAGGGATATTTTGACCGGACCATACTGCGGAAATTTTACTGTTTTGAACCAGAACATTGCCATCATTGATGACATTGCTTTCAGCGTTCATGGTCACAACTCGCCCTTTGAGGAGCATGGATTCAACATAACCTCCATCACTAATACCAAAACATCCAATCATATTTTGGGCAACATCAAACGATTCATCTTGGGAATATCCAGGTGTTGGAGGTCTAACCTTCCAAATCGAGCCATTGTCAAGTGGAATGTAGGAATTTCCGTACCAGGAATCTCTTTCCGGGTACGACAATGCATCAACAAGCGTTCCGTCATCGGTATAGAGGTTCACCGTATCTCCGTCATAATAGTCCAGTTCGATTCGAGAGGCGTTGATGAACACTGAGACGTAGCCACCTGGTTGGATGACAGTGTTGCGTGCAAGTTGACACGGCGCGCTTCCTCCATCGGCAATGTCGTCCAAAACCCAGTTGGAGATATTAATCGGAGCTGTTGTCGGATTGTGCAATTCAATGAATTGATCAGAAAATTTTCCATACTCTCCATCTCCATTCCAATCTGTAGCATTGTAGCAATTCGAACAGGTTTCGTTGTTTTTCATACTGTTTGGCGAGGCTAAGATTTCTGAAATGATAATGGATTCTGGTGAAGAATTTGAATCGTCTGTTTCTTCTGAAACTCCAAGCGGCGCAGCAAGAACGCCCAGAAGAAGAAACACGACAAGGAACGATGACACTCTGCTCATGTTCGATGCTTGTCGATTGAGCACATCAACCCGTCGATTGAACCTTTTGGTAAAATGCATGAGCACTTATACTGTGACCCCTAGGCTTAACCATGGCAACAGTAGAGATGCATGAATCATCCTTCAATGATATCATTGAGGGAAACGACCTCGTCATCATTGATTTCTGGGCTGAATGGTGCGGACCATGTCGCGCCTATGCACCGGTCTTTGAACGTGTATCCGAGGAATTTTCAGATGTTGTTTTTGCCAAAGTTGACACCGAAGTTGAACAAGCACTCGCTGGTTCGTTTGGTATTCGTTCCATTCCGACGACGATTGCCTTCAAAGAAGGAATTGGTGTCTTCATGCAACCGGGGGCTCTCCCAGAGGACGCTCTCCGCGACTTAATCACCAAACTCCAAGGATTGGACATGGACGAAGTTCGTGCAGAACTTGAAACACGTCAATCATAAGATTTAGCATAAGGCGCAAAGCGTCATATGTCGGTTGTGAGACGATGGATTGATGCGGGGCATCTCGTTGTTGTTGGTTTTTCTTTTACCTTCCCTATTATCGGGATGTTTCGGAGAAGATCTACAAAATAATGCAGGTGAAATATCCGATATGATTTACCCCGAACCTTGGGATCGAAAAGACCGTAGTTATGACGATACGGATGTTTTCTCCCGAGTTACAACAAACGGTTCCTACGATATCGGACCTGTCCAATCAGTGTTCGTTCCGGTTCCGAGTATCACACTCGCTGATGGTGGCGCAGGCGCAACAGGAGGAGCTGAAGTACACCTCGGTCTCTGGCTCCCTGTGATTGAAGGGTGTGACTATTCTTCCGCAGACAACTTGAGTGAGTCGTGTCAAGTGCCGGTCATTGCAGAGATTGGCCCATATTACAGCGATGGAGATGTTGATGCCTTAACACCTGCAAACCGATTGGGTCGGATGCTCATTGAAAATTATGTTCCGCATGGTTACGGTGTTGCTCAAGTCTCGGTTTTTGGTACGGGTGAATCAAATCACTGCATGGATCTCATGGGCACCGATGAACAACGTGGAATCGATGCTGCAGTCACATGGCTCGGAACGCAGTCATGGTCCAATGGAAACGTTGGAATTATTGGAAAGTCGTATGACGGATCAACTCCATGGCAGGCAGCCACATTTGGCAACCCACACTTAGCAACAATCGTACCAATGTCAGGTCTGATTGGTGTGCATGAATTGATGTGGCGCAACGGTAGCATGGAAGCACGTGGTATGATTATGCACAACGGCGTTTACGGTTCGTTTGGAATTGATGGGGACGCGGAAGACAGTCATACATTGTGCGAAGGCTACATCCAAGGCTACGTCAACGGGCCCGCTGCTTATTTGAGCGGAGGAATGGTCGACTATGGAGGAAACACGTATTGGACAGAGCGCTCGTTTCTCGACCGTGTTCTCCAAAATTACAATGGCTCTGTTTACTTGATTCAAGGAATGCAGGATTGGAATGTTGACCCACACATGTCGTTCCCTGTACATCAGCAGGTTGCCGATGCTGGAATCGAAATCAAGACTCTTGCTGGACAATGGGCACATGATTATCCCGACCGTGTTGAAGGCCACTCTTCTCAAGGAGAAGGTCGAGGGGCTGAAGCCTATCCCTACACACTTCGTTGGGATTGGGCGGATGAAATGCTGTACTGGTTTGATTGGTACCTGAAAGGAGAAGGACGTGCACCTACGCTTGGTGTTGAAATGCAGGATAATCGAGGCGGGTGGCGCTTTGAGCAAACCTATCCTCCACTCGATGCTGAACATTTGGAACTCACGGGAAGTGATCTTGCACCAACAGGTTCGACAGTCTCAGCAACCAGTTCTGTAACGCTGAGCTACGGACCTTTCGAAGAAGAAACACGTATCATTGGTATGCCGACCTTCCACATCGATGCTACCCCTAGCTTAACCGGAGGCCATCTTTTCATTGAAATGACCGATGGGACGGGTATGCATCTCGGGCATGCAGTTATGGATTTGCGATACCATGCTGGCGGTCGAGATGGACAAGAGATTCTCGTTCCGTTCGCATCTGTCAATGCTTTGATGGAATTCATGCCGATGGATGTGGTGCTTCAGGAAGGAGAGGGTATTCTCCTCACAGTTTCGCAAACAGGAGAGGACTACGTTCCATCTCCTGCAGCATCAGGTGCTGTAACAATTGATTGGTCTCAAAGCACGCTCACACTACCGCTTATTGACCGAACATGCGAGGACTTGTTCCAGGTTCCAATGCTTGACTATTCAAGCGATGGTGGACGGCAATGCTGAATTAAAACAGCGAGAGAATATCGCTGAACACCGTCTTTGCGTCGCCAGTCGATCGCTCCACCAAACGTCGGACAATGAGTTCTGGAGTTGAGCGAGCCAAGCAGTTTCGTTTTGGTGTTCGGTCCACAATCAACTCAAGGTGTTCATCCAATCCTTTAGCTTCAATCCCATCAATTCGCAACGCATCACCACCGTAAGCCTCCACAATTGCAGGGGCAAGGTGTGTGACGAGAACCATACTTGAATCGGGTTGTTCGTTTGCCGCACGTAACATTCCAGCAATGATTCTCGCACCGGCACCGGGTTCTGTAATTGCCTCAAGTTCATCAGCGAGAATCAGTTTAGGTTGTGGATTGCTGACAACTTGGGCGAGGTCGACCAAGGTTGTTTCAAGCGCTCCAGCGCTTTGCGTTCCACTTGACTTTGCGAGAACATGCAGAGCATCAACACGTCCAACAAGGGCAGTCTGTGCAGGTACGGGTAGTCCCATGTGTGCCAAAATGGTAATGTGTGCAACCAACTCCAGAAGCGTGGTTTTACCACCACTGTTGGCGCCCGTGAGAAGGGCTATTGGTTGCTGATCACCTTTCGGCGCAGCGAGTCCCAATCCGTAATTGACGGGTTGGACTTCACCATCGATGAAGAGATGTCGCCCGTGTTCAAACCAAATGCCATGGTGAACCAAATCAGGTAGTCGCGCATTGTGATGCAATGCCCATGCTGCTATGCTGTACCACATGTCGTGTTCAATCAGGCGCTGGATAGCTGTTTCACACAATGGTTTGAGATCGGCGAGTTTTGTCGCTAATCGGAGCAGGTGTTCGTTCCGACTGTCGTTGATTCTTCGCTCGAGTTCCTCATTGAGTTTATCCAAAACAGAACGATTGAATTTCACGGGCCAGTTTGATGCAAAGAGGTCGAATGGTGATTGAAGCCCACCGGGCTCAAGGAACGATGAGAATTCGCTACGCCCTTGCTCAAGGATGTCTGTGATAACATCCTCAGTTGCGGATGCAAGTTTTCTTTGGAACGTGGTCGCATCTGCAAGCGCTTCAAGCATGTCGGAACCCGTCAAATCAAGCGTTGCAGTTTCCATTCCCGCCGAGATTCGTCGATTCAAATCCTCCTCCATCTGCTTTGCCGTGCTCCAAAGTTCGTCACGAATCGATTCCATGGTTTCAACATCCGCTGAATTGCCCATCATTGCAAAGACGGTTGCGAGTTGCTCCAATCCATTGGTTTCATCAAAGATCGATTCCAATGTGGGATGGATTGTTGTACCTTGCTCAATTCTCCACTGCATCAAGTCGAGAATCACCTTCAGCGTCTTTTTGTTGTTCGTAAACCAATCGAGTGTAAATTCGGGAACCATGACATCGGATCGACTGTTTTCAGGCAGGTTCAGCCAACCCGGAGGCAAATCCTCTGGACCATGACGGCCAACCCATGTCACGGTTTTGAAAACGGTGTAATCCTTCCACGATTCTTGGGCACTAGGTGTGAGGATACGTACATGTTGACTCCATTCAGGATGCTCCAATTGACTGACGATGACTCGTTCATAACGTTGGGTTGGTCGACGAGTATAATTCAAGTTCTTGAAGAGAGTTCGGAGATGCGCAAATTCTTCTGGCGCTTCCTGAGCAAACAGCAACATTTGACGACAACGAATTCTGCGTTCATCGATTTGATGGCAAGGCATCAGCATTTGCATTCGAGATGAGCTTGCTTTGTTTGATGCAAAACCCTGCATTTGTGTGATAAGTTGTGCATGCAATTTTACAGCCTCTGTGGTTGCAAGAAACGATGTTTCTGCCCCATTGTATTCTCTCGCAAGGGCAAGAGCACGCTTGACCGAAATTCCTTCGACCTCTGCAATTCGCGAGATGTCCCCCGATTCGAGCGTTTTTAGGAGTTCTTGACGTCCTCCAAAATGCGAGTCCAATCGCTTCATCAATCTCTCGCCGATACCCGGTAAGTTCGTGAGCACCATCGCTCCACATCGATTGTCAAGGGCTTTTGAGGATAACCCTCAAAATGTGGTCATTCTTGATAATCCGGTAGGTTGAGTTCAACGGCAAACAGAGGGTCAACATGCGTCGAATCATGATAAGCAACGACAACACCTCCATCACGAAGGATACCTAAACTGGCAAAATCAAATCGAATATCGTTTCCAGCTCCAGATGTTGAATCGAGGTCGCCCTGCCCGATGTATGTGAGTGTGTCTGGCCTGAGGTCTTGGCTGTATTCCCTCGTGTGGAAGAGCACATCAACATCTGGCCCATCGCTCGATTGGTATCGTACATTAAGCACGAAAAGATCGTGCTCACCGTTGGCTTGGAATTCCCATTCCTCGATGCTGGAAGCAGCGTCTCCGAGATCGTAGGTGTAATTGTTCCAACTCACTGCACCATCCGTGGAGGAGTAGTGTGTAAAGGAAGTACCTGAGTTCGCAACACAGTGAATTGTTCCTGTCATGTCGATGTGGCAATACTCACTTGGGAACTGCACGGCCAACTCGTTCCAAGAAAGCGTGGTATCAAGAAACGCAGCGTTACCATTGTCGAAGTATTGTGGAAACAGCAGACCTCCACTCGGAACTGCAAATGCTCGCATCTCTTTGTGCGGCTTGTTGACGTCCCAGTGAAAATCCAACGATGCGTTGGTAAAGTCGAGGTCGACTTCGATATCGGGTTGTGAGGATGAACGTCCAGGGAATTGGATTGGATAGTAATTCAAACCATCCACTGAGATTTGCCCCCCAGCATTTTGCGACTGATGCCAGAAATTGGAAATAACCAGCGATGCCCATTCACCGTCGCCGATGCTTGAAGAAATTGGTCCAACAACTTCAACTTGCCAACTTCGATCGTAAAAGGGCTCTGTGATTCGGTTGTAACACCACTTCCATTCCATTTCAGAATCATCGTAGAGGATTGCATAGAACTTGTCGAGTTTCAGGTCACCCCCCACGTAAGGGAACCACGACATCGAAATGATGTCTCCATTTGTTGCTTGTACGATGCTGCCCTCACCAAGACCTTCCGTGCCAGGGTTGGTTGGAACAAAGGTTCGGCATTGCAAATCGGGAGTAACGCCCGGAATCCATGTGTCCCAGTCGTGGCCTCTGTCGACCGACCAAACGGGATATTCTCCTCCGATATTCAAGATTGAACCTGAAATGGTTGTTGCAATGTAATGCTCACAGCAGTTCCCTCCCTTTGATTCATCGAAGACCGCCCACGTCATGGTGGTTGTCTCATTGGTTCGCAGGTCAACGGTCATGAATTCACGTGGAGATTCATGTGGCTGCTCATCGATGAGGACGTACTCTTGCCATGCTGGTTGGATTTCCTCGGTTTTTACAACGGTTTCTCCATCACCATAACATCCCGCTAGAACCATGCTGAGAACCAGCATGACGGCGAGAAATCCTCTGCGCATGGTCGGGCTATTCCTCTGCCATTTTCAAATCCTTGCAAAGTTCGTTAAACATACGCAGTCCGGTCAGAGTATGACTTCCAAACCACGTCAAGGCTTCACCATCGATGCATTGCGTCCAAGGTCGTTGGCCGCCAATTTCTTCAACAGCGTTGGCAATTTCTTCCCCCTCCTGCTTTGAGAACTCATGCGGTTCGCTTGAGAGCAGCAATCCTTCAACCGAATGCGATGTGATGTGTTTTGGTGTCACCACAGGATAACCGTTCCCATCTGGCTCGATGTCGGGTACCTGAAATCCACACGTTTCAAGCAATGCTCCTGCGTACTTCTTGGGAGACACTGCCATGAGTGGGTCGTGCCAAATCATCGGTAAGACCACCGGGCCTTGTTCTGAGTCCATGCAGTGGATTTCATTGGAGATTGCTTCAGCAAGCATGCTCGCCTTTTCCAACCGATTCAATCGTTGGCCCAGTTGCATCAACATTTCGGGAACGTCGCTCGGTCGCTCGACAGTGCTCACAAAGGTCTCGATACCAAGTTTGACAAGTTCGTCATGAATTTGTTTTGGGTTTTCTTCACGATCGAGAATGACCAGATCAGGTTGAGCGTTTCGTATCTTTTTCAGATTCGGCGTCTTCGTTCCACCTACAATTGGGATTGCTTTCACGAACGATTCTGGATGGATGCACCACGGTGTTCGACCAACAACATGAGAAGCATCAACGCCCAAATCCGCAAGCGTTAGCGTAAGACTTGGAACGAGCGAAACCACCCGCATTCTTCTCCCTCAACGCTCGTGGACGCGGTATGCGATTTCAGCACCGTCAACATCGAAGGATTCAGCATCTTTGGGCGGTTGATCGGAAGTGAATGTCATCCCTGATGCTCTCGTTTCCTTAGCGATCCAGTTTTGGTCTTCTTCGAAAAGCTCAGGGGCATTGTTCATCCAAATTTCAACATCGATCATGGATTCGATGGCCAAGTCCATGTCTTTCCTCTTGGACTGAATCCGACGTGTAATGTCGCGCGCAAGACCTTTCGAAAGAAGATGAGGTGTATCTTGCATGTCGAGAACCAAGCTTACGTGGGATGTGTCATCGCCCTCGCCGACGGTTATGGTGGAAGCTGCGTATCCTTCTCGCTCCGCACGTCGAATTTCAACATCCGATTCTAAGATATCAACGCCCATGATGGTGCATGAACCGTTTTGGATGTCAGCAAGCAGCGCCTCGGGATCCGGATGGTTCTTGATTTGGCCAGCAATGGCATTGACGTCACCTTTTGCTCGCGGAGCCAAGGCACGGAAATTCACACCAAGTTCAACTCGCTGGAATCGGTCAAGGTCGTTTTCGACAGCGATGTTTTCAACGTTCAATTCTTCGCACAACAGGTCATGATACGGTTCCAAGTTCGGTCCAGCAACAATCCAACCTTCAGCACATGGGAGTCGCTGCCGGCGTTGAGCATCAATTCGAATCCGACGACCGGTTTCAGCAAGTTCACGAACAAGTTCCATCTCATGCTCTAGGTCAGCATCATGTGGAGGAAGTTGTTGTGTTTCTGCGACGAGGCTTTCGTCCCATGCATCGGCTGTCGCACCTTCAGTCGAACCAGGTGTCCCAAGCGGCCACGCTGCAGTATGAACGGTTGTTCCAGTAAGGTTTCGGTGGATGGTGTCAACCATGAACGGACTGACTGGAGCAATGAGTCGGCACACCGTAACGAGAATTTCGTGCAGGGTGTGTTGGCAGGCAAGTTTGTCGCCAGATTCAGCCTCATCCCAAAGTCGACGTCGGCTTCTGCGTACGTACCAATTGGAAACATCGTTAACTATGAAATCCTCGAGTTCACGACATGCTTTGTGGAAATTCCAATTGGTGAATCCTTGATGATATGCCTTGGCTGTCGAGTGAAGTTTGGAGAGAATCCAGCGGTCAAGTCGTGGTCGTTGCTCAACTGGCGATATTGCGTTCGTTGGGTCGAAGGAATCCAATGCAGCATAGTCGGCATGGAATCGGTAAATGTTCCAAAGTGTCAAGAACATCTTGGCATAGGTTTCGCGAACTCCGTTTGAGTCAAATTTGAGTGGATTCCAAGGTGCACCTGCTGTGACCATGTACCAACGCGTTGCATCTGCGCCCTCACGATTGAAATGATCCCAAGGGTCCACGATGTTCCCTCTCGATTTCGACATTTTCTTCCCTTCCGCATCGAGAATGAGTCCAAGCGAGAGACAGCGCTTGTAGGCGGGCGAATCAAAAACGGTTGTCGAGACAGCAAGAAGAGTGTAGAACCAACCACGTGTTTGGTCAACTCCTTCGCAGATGTAATCAACAGGGAATGAAGAATCAAACGTCTTGTTTTCATCGAACGGGTGGTGCCATTGGGCGAACGGTGCACATCCAGAATCAAACCAGCAATCCATCACAAAGGGCTCACGGCGCATTGGTTTACCATTGTCTGAGACAAGGGTGAATGCGTCAACGACAGGGCGATGCAAATCAACATCATCTGGACAATCAGGGTTTTCAATTCCTGCTGCAATAGCCTTGGCAACCTCTTGTTGCAGTTCTGAAATGGAACCAATGCATTTCATGTTTCCATCATCATCTCTCCAAACTGGCAGTGGTGTTCCCCAGTATCGTTCTCTTGAAATGGCCCAATCTTTGACGTTTCGTAGCCATTCACCAAATCGTCCTTCTCCAACCCAATCTGGGGCCCACTCCACATCATCGTTGAATTCAAGCAACCGGTCTTTGACGGCTGTCATTCGAACAAACCATGAGTCCATGGCATAGTAGAGGAGGGGATGATCGGTCCTCCAGCAGTGTGGGTAGTCGTGGAGGTAACTTTTCTCCCGATAGAGCAGGCCGGACTGGACAATATCGCTACGGTTAATCAGGATGTCCATGACCGAATCATCGCAAGATTTGACGTATCGTCCATCGAGTTCAGGATGGACTCCATCGACGAAGTTACCTTCCATGTTGACGGTGTGATAGGCTGGCAATCCAACCTCCATTCCAAGATGATAGTCGTCTTCACCGTACATGACCGCTGTATGGACAACACCTGTACCATCGGTTGTTGTGACCCAATCTGCGGACAAGACCGTCCATGCTGTGGTTGACTCACCGCGAGGTACTGCATCAGGGAAGAGTGGCTCGTAGGATTTCCCAACCAAATCTGAGCCTCGAATCTCTTCGAGAACATCGACATGGTGGCGAAGAACTTCGCCCATCAAGTCCTTTGCAAGAATGAGCTCTTCGCCGACTGAAGCCCCCCCTCGTCCTTGCCAACCTTCAGGTTCTTCTCGAATTTGACAGCGAACATACGTAACATCGGGACCAACTGCGAGGCCAACGTTTCCTGGAAGCGTCCATGGTGTTGTCGTCCAGGCGAGAATGGATGCAGAATCATCAACCAGCTTGAATTTCACATACACCGAAGGTTCCTCGACTTCCTTGTAGCCCAAGGCCACCTCGTGACTAGAATAGGACGTCCCGGTCTGTGGGCAATATGGCAAAACCTTGTGTCCCCTGTACAGCAAATCTTTGTCGAACATTTGTTTTAACGCCCACCAGCATGATTCGACGTAGTCGTTGTGGAGCGTGACGTATGGGTTGTCCAAATCAACCCAGTAAGCCATGCGCTCTGTCATCTCACGCCAAGCGCTTTCGTATGTCCAAACGCTTTCTCGACACGCATCGTTGAATGCTTGCATGCCGAAGTTCTCAATGGCTTCATTGCTCATGAGATCGAGTCGTTTTTGCACCTCAATTTCGACCGGAAGACCGTGTGTATCCCATCCACCTTTTCGTTCAACGAGAAAACCTTCCATGGATTTCCATCTGCAAACAAGATCCTTGTAGGCTCGAGCCACGACGTGATGAATTCCGGGCTTTCCGTTCGCAGTAGGCGGGCCTTCGAGAAAGATAAATGGCGCACCGTTTCGATTGGAATCGATGGACTGCTGGAAGGTTTGTTCCTTCTTCCACGTTTCAAGAAGCGCCGTTTCAAGTGCAACAGCATCAAGGTCACCGGCGGGACTTGGTCGAACCATGAATCGCCAAATGCGCCGTTGTTTTCAATCTCTCCCTCAAATAACAGCAATTGAATGGACTGACACATTCAAGTCCTTTGAAAACTAGGGCAGCGTATGGCCGGCTCTTCCAATGGACGAGGCATTGCCCTGTTCGTTTTGTTTTTGTTTGTAGCAAGCCCGTACACGACCCTTGTACCTTCCGCTCCTGCCTCAATTCTCGGGGAGTCAATACCGGTAAGATTTGTCTCTCAAGGAACGCCCGTAACCGTTGATATTCGCCCTGGCCAGACAAGTCAATCGCCTTTCGAACTTGACCTGCCATCAGGAAGCGGAGCGATTACCGCACTTGATTTAAACGTCCAGTCAGCAACAATGGAGAATTCACAGTCCCTGCTCTGGGAAGGTGATGCGGCATGGAACCACCCAGATGCCGTGAAAAACAACACATTTTCTCAATCTGGTATTTTGACACGCGATGGATCAGCCCCTGACTATGATTTCAACAACGGACTTCAGGGTTGGACTGTTTCCTCAGCAACCTATGTTGGTCGATACACGAATAATTCGTGCGGTTACAATGGTACGAGCGGTGGGTCGATCAAAACCCAAGCGAGCAGTACCCCTGAGCATGCAACGTCGCCGGCAACAAATTTGGCGGGACGTTCGAACATTCCTTTCCATGCTTGGGTCCATGAGGGACGCTCGGGTTGTGGAGAAACTCCTGATTCGGGAGAAAACTTGCACTTGAAATACAAAACAGCAGGCGGGCAATGGACCACTTTCCATACCTTCCAAGGAGGAGGTTCGCAGACAAGCAACTTCCAATATTCCACAGTTCTTCCTGCCGCAGCCCTTCATTCCTCTTCGCAGTTCCGGATTGAACAAACCCGCGGGACCGGTACATGTTGTGATTACTGGTTTGTTGACGATGTCAAGGTCGTTATCCCTCCATTGACGTCTTGGACGAGCCCGACATTCGGCTACAATGTTTCCAACAGTTTCTCCTTGGCAGAAGGCCCTTATGGGCCAATGTACATCAATGCAAATCTTCCAATTGGCTCATCGCTGCATTGGACGCTCATCGATGCACAGACGGGAGACAACATCTCTGGATTTGAGTCCATCGAGGGGACACGAGTCCACCTTGATGCGGTCGACTGGGAGCATTATGGCTCGCTGCGTGTCCAATTGATGTTCGAAGGTCTTGATAGTGCCTCGATGCCTTCCGTTGAATCCATCTCTGCTGGAGGATTGGTTTACGATACATTCAGCACAGACCCGGTTGAAAGAGGATGGATGTTGAACAACAGTTCCTATGTTTCAAACAGTATTTCTTCGGTGGCAAATGGAACTGTTTACTCGCCATGGTACAGAAGCAATTCCCCAATTGCGGGCTATCAGATTGCAGCGATTCTGCAAGAGTTCGAGGCTTTTGTTCGTCATACAGAATCCGATTCTTGGACCTCCGTTTCCTTGCCGTATTCTGGAACCCTTTCTCCAAATGAACATGCGTTCCAAGTGAAATTCGTTCATAATTCAACAACGAATGCCTCCCTAGAGGAGATTCAGGTTACAATTTCTAGCGGTCAACGCGTGTATTCTCCAACATTGGACTTGGACGGCGACCAAATACTTGAGTGGGGTCAGCCGGACATACGTATAGGATCATGGGGCTTCCAAGATCGATTTTCTCACGGTGAAAAGTCCCATGACGTTTCCTTCGGTTTGTCGGGTCTAGCGACTGCATCCGCTTGGATTCCCGCATCAAATCTTGAGGGATTTGCTGCTTCCGTTTCGACTGACGGTGGAAACATGACTGGTCTTTCAATACGCGTCGCTGGGTCAACCATCCTATCGAGGTCGATTGACAATACAACGGTGTATCGTCTTGAACTCAACAGTTCCGAGAGGGAAACCCTCGCTGCTGAGCTTTCAACTCAAAACGCACTGTTGAACAACATGGGTCAAGGTTTTGCTCTTGTGGAATTGGAAGTGTATGGTAACGGCGTTGCAACCTTCACCAATCTCGCTGCACCCTATGCAACCTCGATGACGGTTTCAGCGAATCAACAATCTCCTTTGGTCATGGCAGCAAATTCTGCGTACCGGGCGCCAGGTCCTTCTCCATCGATTTCCTTCCCCTTTACCGGTCTATCCAACGGAAAATTAATCGTTGAAGTAACGAATATGGATTTTAGTGACGATGTTGCTACCGGTACGGTCACAATGGAAAATGTCTCCAATCCGCTCACCACCTCGCAGCGTTGGCTTTCGTTTACGACTCGTTTCAGTGTTGACTCTGAGCGAACAATTTCCTTGATTCGACTTGACGTCCAAGGTCAGCACAATCACGGCACTTGGCTCATCCCTGCGAGTGGAGGGGAAGCGCTTGGGCAGGCAGACAGTGATTTGATTGAATTGCACCCGACACATCCGTTTGCAATCGCTGAGGTCTCCCCTTCGATGAATGAAATTACTGTTAAATTTCGAATTGAACAAGGTTGGGACGACGAGGACTGGTTAACCGCTTCGATGCGACTTGTTCTCGATAATGGTGTCGTATCACGGCCAGGTCAATTCCTTTGGTATGCTGTTGGAGACCTTCCCGCATTGGAAAATGATTTGATCATCAAATCTGTCAAAATTACTGGAGACCATGGACTGATACCAGAATCAACCGTATATCTCGCAGCAGGCATGGATTTGAACTTCTCCATCGATGTTGGATACCAAGGTGTCGATGGTGTTGATGCCTTTGCAGAAGGTGACGCGGAAGTCCAACTTTGGCGAGGAAACACAATGGTAGCTAACACGACGAGTCTCGATGTTGATATCTGGAATGTTTCAGATACTGCTCCATTCTCGTTCGGTGACCTCACATGGACAGTGCGTGTTGTTCCATTGAACGGTGGCGATGTTGTCGATGAGTCGGAATATCTTCGTACCTTCAAAATCGACCCGACAGCGCCTGCTGTTATTGGATCGAACGTTGACTGGTACGATCATCGTCTTGCCTCAACGAGCCAAACCGTCCAATTCCAGATACTCGACCCGGTTCTCCTCCCTTCGGATGTGCACGTCATGTTGTGGAGAGAATGGGCAGACGATGTTGATTTGAACGGATGGCCGAGTCCTGACGAATACAAGCAACGCTCACTCATCATTCCTACCGACTTGACGCTTTCAACAGGGCTCTACACGCTCCTTTTTGATGACTCGATGGGGGCTCTTGGACAAAAAGTTGCAGGATATTTGGTTGGAACGGATGCATCGGGTCAAGTTCTCGAAGATGGAGGTAGTGGGTTGGAAGGGGAGCATTTGTTCATGTATCAGATTGGACCGGACGGACCTCCTTCCCTATCCGCCACAGCGATGTCGTGGGATGATGGTGCAAACCCGTGGTTGCATCCAGGTCAACCGTACACGTTGCGTGTTGATATGAGTGAACCCAACGGTGCTTCGGATTTAACAACGGTTGAAATCCAACTCGCATCGAACATTCTCACTTCTCCATTGTCCTACACGTGGGACTTCCGAACAGATAGTTGTACGTCCAACAGCATACATCTGATTATTCACGATTGCAACATGCTCGCTTTGGATGGTACAACAGCAGGCCCATACGAGAAGGATACCTCCCTCATCACTGAACTCGAGTTGGCATGGACTACGCCCGATCTTGGCGATACATTCCGCGAACCAAGTGTGAAAATCATCGATCGAGCAGGACAAGAAGTCCTCCAAACATTCCCTGCGTTACGATGGCGATTTTCGCCAAGTCTCATGATCCCTCGAGATTGGGTCTCGTTGGAGTTAACCCAAGGTACTGTTCTCGATGACGGTGCAAGAATTCCGCCAAATTCCCAGTTTGAGTTAACGGGAGGTTTGGTCTTTGAGGCAACAGAATCCATACCAGCGTTCAATTGCAGTGTTGATGTTGTCTTCGCAGGACAGACCTTCACTGCGGAAACGTACAATGGAATATGGAATGTCGAACTGGAATCACCTCCAACTTCTGGAACAATTCCTTTGACCTGGTCGGTCGGATGTTTACCTCCACAAGGTATCGATGCTACCGAAAAAGAGTCCTCAGTGAAGTGGATGGTTGTCGATGGACTTGGTCCAGAACCAAAAGAAGTACAAACGCCTCGTCCAGGTTCAATTCTTTCAGCGGAAGAGCATGAAGTTACAATCGTTCTTTCAGAAGAAGGCGGGATCGATTTCGAATCTCTCCGCCTTGCTTGGTGGGTCGAGGATTCTGTAACAGGTGAATTCATCCGAGGTGGCGATAGCCCGTTCCTCTTGGAAGGAACTGAGATCAGTGGGTTAAGTTTGGTCGGAACCGGCGTCATGGACTTGAGTGTCATAACCGATGACATGCTCATTGATCGATTCACTGTTTCCGTTCTCGTCGAGGGTCGGGACCTGGCAGGGAATATGGTCCTTGGAGGTGAGGGGCAATCGGCAGGAAACGAAATCACATCATGGCTCATGGAATGGCGACAACCAAAATTTGAATTGGATACACCGGCAATGGACTATTCTCGGTTGAATCTCCAAACAGGAGAATCAACGGCAGTTCAGATCTTTGTCAAGAACGTTGGAACACTCGATGGAACAACAGATGCAACGATTTCCGTCGTCCGAGCAGATGGCACCTCCGAGGTTCTACGACAAACCGAAGTTGAGGTTGCAGAAGGTGGACTTGGAACCATTCTAATTGACTGGGCACCAGAACAACAAGGCCTGCAATGGATTGAAGTTGTTCTTGAAAATGGTGCAACCGCAAACGGTCCATCGGTTGATGTTCGTCCAAAGGCTGAACCATCATTCAGCGAGGCTGTCTTTGGCAACGTCAATCCGATATTGGGTTCAATCGGCGCACTTCTCGGCCTTTCCATCATTCTGGCATTGTTGCTCATGGCTCGGAATGCGACAGTTCGCCGAGGCTCCAAGTCAGAATACGAATAGGACGAGTATTCCGATTATATTGATGAGGACGAGGAAGAAGACATTGACGACGATGCCGATCTCAACCTGAGCGAACCGATTCAAGAATCCGAACCAGTTGCTGCAACAACCCAAACCGCTTCTGCAGATGGATGGACGCAAGGGTCTGACGGCGTTTGGTGGTGGCAAAACCAACAAGATGGGAGCTGGTGGTACAAAGATGCAAACGGTGAAATTGTTCAATACAAGTGATGCATCATTTCTATGAAACCCAACATAGTGGGACGGACATGAGCGAGCAAGATGCCAGCATCGTTGCTTTGCTGCAGTTCAATCCAACCGTTGGTGATATTGCTGGCAATGCGGAACGGCTTGAACATCTTATTCGCCTCGCAGCGGAGTCAGGTGCTGTCGCATGTGTGAGCACAGAACTTGCCATTTGTGGATACCCCCCTAGGGATTTGTTGATGCAATCGCAGTTTGTTGAACTTGCACAACAAGCGGCGTTTGGGCTTGATGTTGGGATTCCATCGCTCATCGGAACACCAACCATTCCTGACCACGCTCGGGAAAAACCCGGGAATGGTGTTGCTTTCCTTGGCAATGAGGCGCCTGTAAAGATCGTTGCGAGAAAACAATTGCTTCCAACCTATGACATCTTCGATGAAGCACGGTATTTCGATTCCGATGACAGACCAGGAATTGCTCGCACGCTCTCTGGCCAACTTGAACTGGGTGTGACGGTCTGCGAGGATGCTTGGCAAGTCGCTGGTGAAACACCGTCTGAATACGATGCTGACCCAATCGAACAATTGGCTGAATGGGGCCGACAAGGCGTGAATTTGGATGCGACGGTGAACCTATCAGCATCACCTTATCATTCCAACAAAATACAGACTCGCTTGCACGTTGCTCGGACTGCAGCGAAAACACTCGGCCATCCATTCCTTCTTTCAAATCAAATTGGTGGGAACGACGACCTTCTCTTTGATGGGCGTTCACTTGCAGCATGGCCATCGGGTGAAGTTGTTGTCGCCCCTTCATGGAAGGAAGGCATCCTCTTGGTTGATATCCATCATTCAGAGGATGCACGATGGGTTCCGATTCAATCCTCGGATGATTCTGTCATTCATCTCGGCCCCGATGAAACTGGAGAGGATGCGCAAGATGTTCTCGAAGAATTAGCGGATGCCGTTGTGGTCGGCTTGCGAGACTATTGCCAAAAATCAGGCATTCAACGAATCGTCTTGGGCCTGAGTGGCGGTATTGATTCTGCTGTTGCTGCGTGCGTAGCCGCAGAAGCCGTCGGAGCCGAAAACGTTCTTGGTATTTCGATGCCATCTCGTTTCTCATCGCAGCATTCCATCGATGATGCACGATATACGGCAGAATCGCTTGGAATGGAATTTGCATCAATCCCAATCGATGAACATCATTCGAGTCTTGAACACGCTCTTACGGAGATGCTTGAGCAAGGTGCAAACGTTGCCCAAGAAAACATTCAGGCGCGTTTGAGAGGAATCGTTGTCATGGCGCATGCCAATGCACAAGGCCGTATGGCGATTGCAACAGGAAACAAATCTGAGCTTGCGCAAGGATATTGTACGCTTTATGGCGATATGTCAGGAGGTTACACGCCCTTAGGCGACGTGTACAAAATGGAAGTCTATGGGCTGGCAGAAGTCTTCAACCGCCGAGCTGTTGCTTGTGGAAAACAACCACCCGTCAACGATTCAACAATGACGAAACCCCCTTCTGCGGAACTCGCACCGAATCAACGCGATGATGATACGCTTCCTCCATACGAAACGCTTGATCGTATCCTCAAACATCACATCGAACAGGGCCTTGGTGTCGAAGAAATTGTCGAACAGGGGGTTGACCGTGCAATCGTTGTTGATGTCTTGGAACGCCTTGAAGCGAACGAACACAAGCGGTGGCAGATGGCTCCAGCTCCACGCGTCTCTTCGCGTGCCTTTGGGCAAGGATGGCGTCATCCGCTTGCGAGCAAACACGACTGGCGTCGATAATCGATGAACATAAGTGAGGCGTCAAGGAGGCTTCATCATGACGGAAAAGCATCTCAATATAGCAGGGTACAAATTTGTCGTACTCTCTGATCGAAATGCTTTGCGTCAACCGTTCAAACAACGATGCGATAATCTTGGACTAAGAGGAACCATTCTACTCAGTTATGAGGGAATCAACATCTTTGTTGCAGGTCCGGAAGACAACATCAATCAATTCCGTTCCTTCTTAGCAGAAGACGAGCGATTCGCAGATATTGATTTCAAAGAATCCTATTCCGAACACCAACCCTTCAACCGAATGAACGTTCGGCTGAAAAACGAAATCATATCCGTCGGAATGCCAGACTTTGATCGTACCGAACCTGAACAAGGCCGAATCCGTCCTGAAGAACTTCACGAGCGACTCAACAAGCACCAGGATATCGTACTCCTCGATACTCGAAATACATACGAAACACGTTTAGGAACCTTCCAGAATGCGATTGAATTGGACATTGATACATTCCGTTCGTTCCCTCAAGCAATTTCGAAACTCGATGAATCGCTCAAAGACAAAGAAATCGTCATGTTTTGTACGGGTGGTGTTCGTTGCGAGAAGGCTAGCGTCATCATGAAGGATGCTGGATTTACCAACATCAAGCAACTCGAAGGCGGTATTCTTGGGTATTTTGAGCAGGTTGGTGGCGACCATTGGGATGGTGAATGCTTCGTCTTTGACAAACGCGTTGCGCTTCTTCCAGATTTATCCGAAACAGGAACAACCATCTGTTTTGCATGCCGTGAGCCTTTAACGCCAAAGGAACAATTGCATCCAGCTTACGTTCCAGGCGAGTCGTGCTCCTATTGCATCGAACGACGTCAATCCCAAACCATCCATTGATCTCGGATGGGTTGTCGGAGGAATTGATGCAATTCATGACCGTGCTGACCATCGTCTGCAACGAACAAAAGATGACTCGATGTAACGGTTAATTGCCCATAGGCTCCAGCACCTGAGTCGTTTCCTACTCCCGTCCAAACATCAAAGGCAAGTGAGGCGGTGTTTCCTTCAATCGCCCAGAGTGCATGGCCACTGTTGGTACCAGAGTCATCCAATCCTTGAGCAAGAATATAAACAACGGAATCGACATAGGCCATCGAACGAGGTTGGCTTGTACTCACACCGGGCATCAAGTCAATCGTCAGCGTTGTACCAGACACAGTACCATCGGTTTGGCACACTTCCATACCAGTATGACCCAGTACACAGTCGAACCAAATGGTGGAACCATCACTGACAATTTCGATGCTGTGACCAGGTGCAAGGATTGTCGGACTGAGCTCTTGTAAGGTTCCCGTACTGAGTGAATAAGCAAACAATGTTGCATCAGCGTTTCGATGGACTGCATCAAAAATCACAACATCACCAAGTTGTTGAATGCCAAAAGCAGGAGCAATCACCGAAATTGGCGTGGTTGTGCCCTCTCTTGTCAACGATGTCAGCCACTGGAAATTTCCATCTCGATCGAGTTGTGCCAGTTGCCGTCCAGTACCATCACTGGCTGCAACAATGTATCCATTTTCAATGGCCAATCCTTGCGAAGGTGAAGAATCACCAAACGGCTGCAAATCGTACATGTAGAGGATTCCTTCAACACTCAGGAACATCATTTCAAGCCCGGTTTGTGTTTCTTTTCCAGCAAACCACAATCCGTATTCATCCCCTTCAAGCACACCCTCTCCCAACGAAGACAAGGTTGCAGATTGGTTGACCAAATCAGAAGAAGCTGTACTCGAAAACCATGGTGCCTGCCAAATTGATGTGGTTACGCTACCATTGCTCCACCACATTCTGTATCCTTGTGAACCATGCGTAGTAAAGACAACCCCATTCATCCATGAAGTGATTTCAGATGACCAATCGATTGCATCACCTGATTCCATATCACCAAGCATCATGGTTCCTGATACAGTTCCATCACTAACCCACAACTCTCGCCCATTGACGCCATCATCAGCATCAAAGAAAAAGCGTACTCCACGTTCTGTATCGACTGCATGGATACCAATCTCTCGACCTGGTACAGAATCTCCAGATGCGTGAATGTCCATCAAGAGCGAAGGTACGTTCTCTTCATCGAGCATCCAAAGCTCGCATCCTGT
>CBFIJH010000003.1:133792-178185 GCA_965662895.1 Candidatus Poseidoniaceae archaeon
TAATCCTTCATACAACTGTTCAGAACAAATTCTCAAGGATTCTCGGATTTCGTCTTCATGAAGGATTCCATCGTTTGCAGTTGCACGATCTGTACCATCATCAACACCAAATTGCATCACAACGCCTTTTGGGCAAATTGAGGTTGATGCTGGATGTTGTTCGATGAGGGCTGAGTAACCTTGTGAACCGTCTGCACCTTGTTGACCCTGCGGACCCTCCTCACCGAGTTGACCGTCACAAACATGGGCAGTTGTCTCAATTTCACTCTCATCCAAGTAGAGGTTGTGATTATGATCGACGCCGGATTCAATCTGAATGCCTCCAAATTGGCATGGAATTCCAGGCGATAGTGCTGTGAGGTTGACAAGGCTTGAATTGCCATTGGAACCGTTTTTCCCATCAACGCCAGATTGGCCTTGTGGACCGGATAACCCTTGTTGACCGTGACAGACTTTGGTGCTGCTCGTAATTTCGGTTGCTGAGAGTTTCCCATCACCGTTGAAATCGGTTCCTAGGAAGATGTCTGCTCCACCCTCAGGGCAGAAGACATCGGCTTCACGGCCTTCGGTTTCGACCAAAATCGGTGTGTCTTCTTCATCAACGGATTCAATCGACTCGACCGAGTTGTGCAATGCAACCGACCAAACCGAAAGAATGAGTGCACTGAGCACAACGGTTGATTTGAACATCTTTACGATGTTTTCACGTGATAAAAAACGTGTACGTGTTCCATCACGGCGGGCTGTTTGGGTATTGTTCTCTACTGAGGACATAAAACCCGGAGAGACGTCAACCGTATCAAAACCATCGGTCAAGAACACGAGTCTTGATGAAGCGCCGATGTTTGGAATTGTACATGCAACTTCCAAATCGACTGGAAAAGCAGTTGGAAGGCAAAGAAGGTCCGACTCGACAAAAGGCTGCCCGCCTCGTGGTTGATCTTGCGTATGTTGCCAAAGCAACCTCGTTCGTTGAGGTCGATCATGCACACGTCTCCGGTGTCTCTGTCATTACTGGTGGACACGGCCTTCGTACGTTCCTCAAAGATCTCAGTGGTGATGATGCTGGAACGGTTGTAATTCCGACAACATTGAATTCTGCAGGATGTGATCGGGAAAAAATGGAGGAAATGGGAATTTCTTGGCCCAATTTTCTTGAGCAGCAATTCGAGATTGTTCAAGCCTACGACCGTCTAGGAATAGAAGCAACACTCTCCTGTACGCCCTACGATCGCAGCATTGAGATTGAAGGTGAAATCGGTTCATGGGCAGAGTCCAATGCTGTCTGTTACTCCAACACCTGGACTTCGTTGATTACCAACCGAGAATCAGGTCTGAGTGCACTTGCTACGGCGTTAACAGGCTATGCGCCAGCGTGGGGTCTCCATCTTGAATCAAATCGGAGACCGAACATTCGAGTTATTATTGATTGTGCATTGGAGACGCTGTCGGATTATTCCATTCTCGGTGATTGGATTGGCAAGAATGCGAAAGCAGAATGGGACCTTCCATTTGGACCAATGCCCTATCTGCAAGGTTTGGACGGTCACATTTCATTCGCCCGAAAAAAGGCCTTGACTGCAGCTGCGGCCAATTATGGCACGCCGATGATGTGGGTCGAGGGCCATACAACTGCGCTGGATGAATCCATTGATGCAATCGAGTGGCAGGGTACGCTTCGTTTCACGAAGCGTGACCTCGATGAAAGATATCAGGAACTTTCACCCAAAGGCCGGGTTGATTTGGTTGTCATTGGTTGTCCTCAAGCGAGCTTGGAGGAGATGCGAATGACCGCAGCGGCATTACGGACGCACATGGAATTTGGCGAATCGATCCCCAATCAACGCTTGTGGGTTTTCACGAGCAAGGAGAATTATGCGTTGGCTGAAGCGGATGGGACGGTATCGATGTTGGAGGATGCTGGTGGGCTTGTACTGGTTGATACCTGTCCTGAGGTTACGCCCTACAATCGTGAAAAATACAATCATTTGTTGACAAATTCAATGAAAGCAGAACATTACCTAACAAGTGGCCTTAATCGCATACCGACAAGCGTTGCCACAATCCAGGAATGTGTCCGCCATGCGATCGATCCTTTGCGCGCTGAAGGCCCAACGCCAATGCTTTCACAAGCCTCGCATGGAGGTCATGAAACTGCGAAAACTCCACAAACAGGGTTGCCAACAATCCGAGGTTCCGGGCTAAACTCTCAGGGTGACTTTTGCATTGAAGGAACTGCGATGGTCACCGATGTACCAATCACTTATCTTGGGTACGTGAATCGAGACACTGGTGTTGTTGAAGAGACTGGTCATCCACTTGATGGGCGAGCGATTCAAGATACAATTTTGATTTATCCAAAAGGTTCAGGTTCAACTGTAGCTCCATATGTTTTGATGGGCTTATTGTACCAAAACAATGGACCGCTGGCCATCATCAATCGCGATGTGTGTCCACTTACACTTCCTGCTTGTTCGTTGCTGAACGTTCCATATGGACATGGATTCGACGATGATCCGTGCATGGTCGTGAACGATGGCGACAGAATTGTGTTCAAGCGTGAAAATGGAAATGTCACAATAGAAATCATCGAAAGGGTGTGAAGCAATGCGTAGCCTTGTCACCGGAGGTTCAGGTTTCCTCGGCTCAAGTTTGGTTGAAGCCCTGGTTGGCCAAGGGCACCAAGTCGTTGTCCTCGATAACCTGTGGAGAGGAAAAAAAGAGAATCTTGACTCCGTTGATGGCCAGATTACGTTCATTGAAGCAGATGCATGCGAATCATCGTCCTATGACCTCATAACTGAACCGCAAACCGTCGATGTTGTATTTCATCTGGCTGCAATAAATGGAACCAAATGGTTCCATGAAGAAGCACGGATGGTCATGGATGTGAACCTCAATGCAACATTACGCTCCCTTGAATTTGCTGAACAAAACAATTGCCGCTATGTGTTTACCTCGTCACCAGAAGCGTTTGGGGAATCTGAGATGATGCCGCTTGGTGATGACGAACCGGCGGTCTTCCCTGCTTCACACCATCACCAAAGGCATGCCTACGGAGCAAGCAAATATCTTGGTGAACTTGCGGTTCATCATGCAGTGCGAAATGGTCTTGATGCTCGAATTGTGCGTCCATTTAACGGATATGGACCTCGCCTCTTGGGTACGGAATATGGGCAAGTTGTTTCGATGATGCTTCAATCTGCACTTGAGGAAGGAATGGTTCTGGTCCATGGAGATGGGCGGCAAACCCGTTCACTGACGTACATTGATGATCTTGTTCGAGGCATCTTACGTTCTGCTTTCACCGATGGCCTTGCAGGTTCGTGTTTGAATTTGGGGTCGGAACATGAACTCTCAATGCTTCATCTTGCTCAACAGATTTGTCAACTTGTTGAACAAGAAACTGGTCGTAAAATCACATTGAACCATGGCGAAGGATATCCGGGTGATTCAAAACGGAGAATCCCGGATTTGTCCAAGGCTCAAACCCTTCTGAATTGGAAAGCAGAAGTCTCGTTGCAGGAAGGTCTTGTTCACACGCTTCGATCGATGTTGTAATGCCATTCTGTTGGGGTTGCCATCAGTCGGTTCAATCCATGCTGGCAGAGGAGGTGTGCAGGTTCAAGACCATCTGAGGTGTCCGGGACCAGAACCTCCGACAATTTCAAAACAACCAATTTTGCTTTTGCCTCAGACAAATCAATTTCATCGATCATTTGACCAGTGATTGCGAACGCTGCATCCTGCAAGACCAGATGATGGGATTCCAGTTCTGTGAGTCCAAATTCCTCCCACTCGCTGGTTTTTGCATCGAGTGGTTGTGCCGTTTGTTCAACAATTTTGGCGGCTGATGAGGTCGCTGGAAGGAAATTGAGAACGGCTTTTTTTGTCTCGCGTAGATTGATGAGCGTATCCCGCCAGCGGTCATCCCGATTTGCTGAAAGAGAAACGATGGCAAGTGGGGGTGAATTCGAGACGATGGATAGGGAAGTGTACGGGGCGATGTTCCGTGTTCCTGAATGTGAGGTCGTACCGATGAGTGCTAAAGGTCGTGGGCTTGCAAGGTTTGTGAGCCATGCTGAACGCATTTCATGGGACAGCGTTTCAAGGTCGATTTTGGCGATATTTCGGTCGACAAGTTGTGGTTGTTCGGAGGGAAACCATCGATCGAGTTCTCCTGCTTCAACTTCCATGACGGCATGAGCCGTGAAGTCGCGATATGCTTCCCATTTTGGGACATCCTCAAGTTCCCCTCGCTTGGTTTTCCGTTCAATCGATGCATTTGCATAATCAATGCATCTTTTGAGAAAAGAGATGACGTGAGCTTTGCCTTCCATACCAATCATTCTCTCGTGTCGTATTCTTCCCGTGTCATGAGGTACTGAGCGGGGTTGCCTACCCAAACCTCTCCATCTGGAAGTGGTTTGGTCAAAACAGAGCCGCCACCCAAAACTGCTCGGCTGCCAACGTTTGCTCCGGGAAGAATGGTGCATCCTCCTCCGATAATGGCGTTTTCACCGATATGTACGGGTTGCCATTTGCTCTGGTCACCCGATGGAGGATACTTGTCGTTCAAGATTGTCGAATTCGGACCAATAAACACGGATGTCCCGATGCGGGTTCCGTCGGCGATGTAATTTGCTCCTTGGATGTTGGACATTGTTCCAATACGGACATTGCGGCCAACGTGGCACATTGAACCGATGGACACAGCGTCGCCGATGTCAAGCCCTTTGCCAATGTAACACGGTTCGTAAGCGAATGAGGTTGGAGACAAGTGAATTTTTTGCCCCCCAACATCCTCGTCCATGCGTTCACCTCATTCGTTGATTTCGAGCTCTCTCATCAACATCTCAACGTGGCCTGTGGCTCGAACGTTGTAACGGCACCATTCGATGACTCCATCCGAATTGATAACAAAGGTCGAACGGACGCAACCGAGGTATTCTCTGCCGTAGTTTTTCTTCATCCGCCATGTTCCGAACATCTCGTGAAGATGTCCTTCTTCGTCCATCAATAGAGGGAAATTGAGTTCTTGTTTGGTGATGAAATTTTCATGAGATTTTTCCGAGTCCTTTGACACACCGAGAACCACGTATTCTTCGTTTGCTAGAATTGCAAGATTATCTCTGAAGTCGCATGCTTGTTTGGTACAGCCAGGAGTTGAGTCTCGAGGGTAGAAGTACAAGATGACCTTCTTGCCATCTTTCATGTATGTTTCAAGATTATGGCTTTTTCCGGCTGAGTCGATGCATGAAAATACGGGGCTTTTCGATCCTACTTCAAGTGTTATTGGGGTGCTCATGCATTGAGGGTATCGACTGACATTTTCAATGCTTGGTTGGGCTCTTGAGATGGAAGAAAATAGGAATATTTGTTATGCATAAAAAATGATGCGGCATGAATAAAACCATGTTTTTTGTCCAATTGTTTGATAAACTGCCAGTGCAGAACATTGCATATGGCGGCTCCAAGCATGACGCGACGTAGCCGCAAATACTTCAAGAAAATCCAGCGAGCAAAAACCCGTTACGACTTACAGACCATCGCTTCGACCATTCAAACCGAACTCGATCGACGGAACCTTTCGTACGATGAAGCGCTGAATCTTGGTAATTTTATCCAAAATAGGGCAGATCAGTTGCCAGGCGACTCCATTGTCTACGCTGTTTCCGATCGAGATGCATATCGCCGCACGCTTGAGTTGTATCTTCGGGACGCATTACTGACACGAACGGAACAACTCCTGCTGTGGGAAGAGCGTCGAAGACTCGGCATTTCCGATGAGGAGCACGACCGACTGCTCAACCAACTCCTTGAAATTTGGAAGTCTCAAGGAAAATCCGTAACCATTCAACGCTTTGAGAAAGCTGGAGGTAACGCAGATGTTTAGTCGCAGAGCCTTGCCTGTTCTATTGGTTATTTTGCTTGTTGGCCACCTTGCTTTGCCATTCGCTGATGCATCTTCGGCAAGCGGTCGTTCCGGGCCAGATTTCCAAGTGAACAAAGTGGTCTTTGACGGGGCGGGATCTGTATCCACAAGCAGCGGTTTGGTTCTCGCACCCGACACACACACAGTCCGCGTCGATGTATCGAACGCTGGATCTTCTTCTGGAAATGCTTTCCTTTCCTTGGTTCACAAAGGGTCCCCGAATGCTGCAGAACAAACCGTCGACACCGTCGACCTCGGCGTGATGTCTGCCAATTCCGGGCCAACGACGTATTTGTTGAGTTGGACTGCAACAACCGGCCCTTCTCAAACACTTTTCGCCCGTGTGACCGGTGCAAACGACGGCAACATTGCAAACAATGAGTATCGAAGAGATTTTGACGTCGAGCGATTGGTTGATTGGTCAATTACCACACCCGAAACCCTTCCAACCGTAACACCGGGTTCGACCAGCGCATTTTTGGAGCGCCAAACACACAAATTCAACGTCTCTGTTGTTAACGATGGCGTCATGCCGTTTTCGGCTCGAATGCAAATCGTGCTGACCAATGCCTCAAACCTTCCTCCAACGGTAAACATCGATTCCGAAATCAAAACCATCCACGCTCCCTCCACGTACGATACGGAAATTGGAAACGTCGAAGCCTTGCCTCTTAACGCGACTTTCGACGCTTCGACGATGACCGGATTGTGGAACATGTCCGTCCGAGTCATACTCGATGATGGCAGTGGTCCAGTTACAGACATCTACAAAGAATTCGACGTAACCTTTAGCGATTACATCGCAGAATTGGTCGGGGCATCAAGCCGCACAACTTCGCCAGGCGACTCGACAACGTTGTTTTACACGGTCAAGAATACTGGTTCAACAACGGACAGCTTCACAATTGGCGTCAGTTCGACCGAAGGGTGGGCAGACACATCGCTCGATGGGACGTTTACGGATTTCCTCATTGCTGGCGCAACCACACTTGTACCCGTTCACGTGCATGTACCTCAAGGAACTTCATTGTCCGAGGTTGACATTATCTCGTTCTCGATTACTTCTGCCGGAAGTGGTTACACCCTGTCGAATACAACCCAAGTCATGGCAGGTGAGTATCTTGAAGCCACGGTTGACATCACAAATGACACCACATATGTTTTGCCAGGAAAGTCCGATACAATTGCTTTCAACATCACGAACACTGGGAATGCAAGGACCTCTTTTGACTTGGTTGCTGGATTTACATCGGATCCTATGAACTGGGTTCACAACATTTCCATCGATAATACTGGAGAATTGGCCGTGGGACAGTCTGTATCTGGCTTTATTCACGTTGAAGTGCCGCCGATTCAGTTGCCACTCGTTCCTGCTGAAGACAATGCTGCTGGCAGTAGCCTCAACGTCTACGTTACCGCAACTGCAGATACGGGGAGCATTCCAAGCACGGATTCGGGCCAGATCGAGGTCCGGCCGGCGATTGTTGTTGACCCCGGCCTTCCAGTTGATACAATTGTATTGAGTGAAAGCGATGTGCTCAATGCAGGATCGTCGATTGGCGTCAACGAGATTCTCGCACTCAATGTGCAGGTCCGACACAACTTGGTTTCCGACCTTTCTGAAACGATTGATGCGAACATCACGGTTGGCGACATATCCTTTGAAGCACTCACTTCAGGTGGGTTCAATGAGGTTGATCGATGGAATGCAACTGTCACGCCAAATGAAATCACAGGTCTCACGCTAGGTGAATCCTTCCCGGCCTCGTTGGGTATTCAGAGCCGAATCGGTCAAATTCCACTTGCTGGAACAGTCAAAATCCCGGTAACAACAACCCCGACGCTCGGTGGAGTCCACACCGCCTCTTCTGTGTATGCTCCCACGATTGAACAAAATCTGTCCATCGTTGTGCCTCGCGTAATTAATGCAGAGATAGCCGAAACCGGTCCGCTGGATGCAAACGTTGGCGTCGATACAGATTTCATGTTTACGTTCGCAAACACCGGGAATGACCGTTCAGACTTCCGTTTGGAAATAGTCGAGAACTTACCCACTGGATGGTATGCGAATTTGACGACCACAAGCCCAGACAACACCATCCTCAATCTTGCGAGTGACTTTGAGGACTATCCGGCTGACAGTGGTGTCCATCTCTCTCTTGTCACACTGACCGTAAAGACCGATCCACTCGCACCTGCCCAGATGTTGCAACCCCTCACCATTCGCTACTACGACCTTGACACCGGCGCCTACATTGGTGAACAAACCATGGACATCCGCGTCGGTGAATCTGTCGCGGCGGAATTAACCCCGACAAATCAATCGATTGAAATCACGCCGTTTGAACAATTGTCTGCCTTTGTTAACATCGCAAATACCGGAAACGGACCAACTTCTTTCTCTATCGAGTTGGATGATGGTGGCTATGATGACGTATCGTTCGAACTTGATACCTCCTCCACAGTTGTCGTCGCTGCTGGCTACGAATCGTCGATTCGAGTGAACATCATTCCGACTGTGGATGCGAGTGCCGATGCGTTTTACATGGCCACGCTGACCGTCTCGATGGTCGATGAAAACGGAGATCTTGTCGAACTCAAAGCAAACATTGTTGCAAACATTTCAGAAGTTCACGACGTACAACTCACAGCACCGGACAGCCTCGTCGCAGTGCCGGGGACAATCGTCAATCTTCCGTTCACGCTCTTCAACACAGGAAATCTTGTTGAGACGGTCAACATCAACATCACGGTGGATGGCGGTTGGAGTACAACGCCCACAGTCCAGTCGTTCACAGTACCAATCGACGGCGAATCCACTGGTAGTTTCGATATCGCCATCCCTGCACTTGATGGCTCCGATAATCTCCTTGATGGGTCCATTCATGAAGCCAATTTAACCGTCTATGATGCCTCAACGGATACGGTGTATGTGCTCAAGAAGGTTGAGCTTCTTGTCGCCCCAGTCTTTACCTATACGATTGATGGTTGGAAGGATGAATACTTCTTCCATGAGGGCGATAATCGAATCCTAACTGCCCAAATTACGAACACTGGAAACAAGGACGTCTATGTCGACCTCGGTTACGAGGTTCGTGCTCCGGGTCTAACAATTCCAAGCGATGATTGGAGCGTTGACAGCGCATCACCCAGCCAGATTTTCCTTCCCAGAAACACGCCTGTTGAACTTGTCATTAGCGTTGACAAAAACCCTGGTGGAAGCAGCAGTACTACTCTTGCAACAGCAGCAGATTTACGCGTAACATTGGTGCCAACGGATGTTGATGTTGACGGAAGCGGTGAATTGATGACATCGTTAAAGATGAAGCGTCTCTTTGACACCGGTTATGCCGACAAACTTCAGGCTCCAGCCAACGATGATCCTGTCACTGTGGCCATTGAGTACTCTCACATACCGTACCTCAACACTGCACCTGCAGCTTATTCAATCGAATTTTGTGGCATTGAACGAATTCTCGACATCGACGGCCTAGGTCTGGACGAAGATGAATACATCTGGAACATTTCTCTGACCAACCTCGAAGGCGAAGAGAGTGTTCATTACATCAATCTCTCGGCACCATGCGTTCCGGGGAGTGAGCTTATTCAACTTCCCGAGCGGCCGGCTTACGTCCTGTCACCGAATCTCATCTTCAACGTAAAAGTTCCAGACCGACCCAATATTCTCCCGGGTGACGGTTACGACATCACAATGCTTCTTCACCATCCTGATCCGAACGAACCCGTCACTGAAGAAACATTCCGATTTGCGTTGAATGTCTATGCCGATCCGATGATTGACCCGGATTCGCAACGGATTGTCGATGCGGATGGTGAAGAACTCGATCTCATCATGGAGGGCCAAACATCCTACATCGAATTCGATCTCAAGAATGAAGGAACTGCTCTTGCAATCGGCATAGGTTCTCAACTCGTGTGCGAGGGTCTCGTGATTGAAGATGCCCCTGCATACCTACCCCTCCTCGCAGAAGGTGAAGTTCAAACACTGCGCTGGAAGATTACCGGTGAAACACTTGACTGGTGGGAACAGAGCAGAGATGCTGATTGTACTGTCGAGATACTGTCCTCGTATGCCCTCAACAACGTCGTTGAAAACGACAAGATTCAGTTCAAACAGAAAGTGGATTCGAATTCTCCATCCACTCTCACTTCTTTTGCAGGATTCGGAATTGCATTGATTGTAACGATCGGTTTGCTTGGATTGACCAACCAGAATGAAAAATATCGACTCGGAGCGGTCTATTCTGGAGTCATCATGCTTGGATTCCTCTTCCATCTCTATGATGCAATATGGTGGGGTCCAGTTACCGTTGTGATTGCTGCGTTATGGGTCTGGCGAATGGCGTGGAGAAGCAGTGAGGAATTCCGTTACATCCACGAGGATTATCAACGAGCAAGGAAAGGAATATCCACGATTTATGCCGACCACTTCCAAGCATTGACCGATTCTCGTCGACAACTGACGATTATTCTCAGCCTGCCTCTGCTCGGATTCATTGGTGTCGTTTTGGGGCTGCCTCCGCAAATGACGCCAGATGAAACGAATCTCATTACTTTGGTCGGTTACATTTTGTTCTCGACCGCCGTCGTTTGGGCCATTCTCCGCCGAGCCAACAACCAGTACGGTACGCTCTACGGCAAACTCACGGACATTGAGGTGAAGGCAACACGCATTGAACGTGACCTTGGCGACCCAGCTCGTCTTCTCAACGACCTTGCAATGGATGGACTTGACCTCTCTGCCATCCTCGAACGACCTCAATCGACCATCAACAACGATGGTCAAACAAACACAGAATCTTCAGGGGAGGTGAATTCGAATGGCGAAGAGCAAGATTGAAGAAGATGATTTCATCATGGATTCTGAGTTAGGTGATGGAGATCTTTCCGACGCACAGGCAGCAATCGCCGCCTCCAATGAGAGCGCCCAGCGCTTGATGCAAGCAAGTCGAGAATTGGAATCATTGGTTCAAAACGTTGTTAGTGACGAAGTCAATTCACTTGCGACAACCGAACTTGACCTTCTTCAAGCGAAGACCTTCCTCGAAACGCATCGCTTGCGTAGGGCACGAAAGAGCGTGCGTCGTGCAGAAAAAGCACTCAATGTTCTCGAAGAAGATGTTCTTTACCTGCGAAGGAGCATCGCAATGTTGCATCGTTTGTTGCGAGAAAAAGCCCTCGCTGAAGAAGAGGTTGAAAACGTTCTGCGCCGACTTCGAAATGCGACGGGTGCAGCTGAAATCGGCGATGTAGGCTATGCTGCAACCGAAGTCGAGTATCTTGTCGACGATCTCATTGGAGGGAACTCATCAACGCTCAACCCATTCCTTTTCCGCCACTTTTGGCTTTCAGTCGACACTCGATGGCCTGCAGGAGGAGAAACAGGTATTCTCCTTGTTCGAATTATCAACGATGGAGACATCCCACTTCCAATGATGCGTTTGGCTCCGCCTGTCCCTGACGGATGGGTTGCAAAGCCATCCTTCATTGATGTACCAGTTATCGGCCCAGGAGGAAATTTGCCGGTTCGATTTGAGATTCAAGCAGATCGTCGTCATGGTGCCGATGAAGTTCCTTTGTCACGAAAACTTTCAATTGCAACCGGGTACGAAATGAGGAATGGTAACGTGACTGTCACAATTCGTGCTCAAAACCGTTCGATGGAACCACTCGTCGATGTCCTCATTGAGCCTTGGATGCCACCTGGCTTCACTGCCGACAAGGTACCATTCATTAGCAGACTTACACCCGACGAGGTAGCCATTATGCGTATGCCTCTTCGCATCGACTTGGGTCATGGAGGTGCTCCATGACCCACATCCAATTCCACCCTCAGATGAGGGAGGACGAGTAAAAAAAGGTGAAAAAATGAAAACCGAAAAAGAAACGAAGCAAGACGAACTTGCTGCGATTGGTATTGGTGCGATGATTGTCTTCATTGCATTGATTCTGGTTGCGGCAGTAGCAGCTGCGGTCATTATTCAGACCGCTGAAAAGCTGCAACAGAACGCACAAGCCAGTGGTGACGATACCCAAGAGCAGATGTCAACCAAGTTGACTTTGATCAATGTCGTTATTGAAACCCGTGACCTCGGCGGTGATGCTGCGATTGGCGGCGCTGGCGTAAACGCTGACACAGCAGATTTGTTTGTCACGTTTGAACTTGCGCCTGGCTCTGAACCGACACAGGCTGATGACATAGGTTACACTGTCATCTGTGAAAACCTTGGTGAAGATGGTGCAGCTGGTGGAGCAGCAGCCGACGCTGACTTTACTGCATTTGCACAAGGTGATCTCTCAGGCGCAACCCTGCACACTGGCGACGGAGCTAACGCTGGTGCTGCGATTACACTCGATCCAGGAACGACCTACGTTGTTGTCCTTGAAATCGACGAATGCATCCCTACAGGAAACACAGACCACATTGCCATCTTCTCAGTCGATGGTGGTGGTTCCACATACGAAGAACTCCAATATGGAAGCGCACCAACAGTTGGTGACGTAGTTGTTTGAGGTGAAAAAAATGAAGAATACACAAGAAAAGAAAATTGAAAACGACAACCTAGCTGCAATTGGTATCGGTGCGATGATTGTATTCATTGCTCTCATTCTCGTTGCTGCAGTAGCGGCTGCGGTCATCATTCAGACTGCAGAGAAGCTACAACAGAACGCACAATCCACAGGTGATGATACGACCGATGAGATGTCCGGAAAGATTCAGATTCTCAACGTATTTGTTGATGAACCTGATAATTCATTCGTGATTTATTTCCGATTGGCTGCTGGTTCTGATGATACAGATGCCGGAGATATTCTTTGGCAAGTATTCTGTGAGGACCCAGATGGTGGCGGTGCAGGACCTCCTGCAGTTCCAAGTACTGACCGACTCGCAGGGGAATTCGATGATACTGTAGGCCCCGGTGGCACGAGTATCATATTCTCGCTTGATGATGCCGGTGCAGTACCTGCTGCTGAAGCAACTGCTGAAGCGGGTATAGCCTACAGGGTTTCTCTCGATACGAACGATGAAAACAACGCCGTTGTTGGAACCAACAATTGTTCACCACAGCATCTGTTCGATGAGAACATCAAGGCATCTTTGTACGTCCACGTAGTTGGTGGCGGTACAACGTTTGACATTCTGAAAGTCAACGACGCTTCTCGTGGAGCAGTGGTGGTCTGAGTCTGCCTGTGCGATGACTTGCCTCATGCAAGTCAAGCACAGGAGGTTGTACCATGGCATGGCCATTTGGCAGTGCAGGGAACGACCGGGACGCAGACGCTGAACTCGCAGAAGAGCGCTTGAAGATTATGGCCAATGTGGCCATTGAACAAGTGCCACTCCCTGAACAAGGGGAGTTGAGTGAAGAGGATGCATGGACCATCTCCCCCGGTCCGACTCGAGCACGATTGAACAGCATTGGATCGGTACCATCCGTTGCAGCGACGCTTGCCCCCCAACCGGCGGCACCCGTCAATGCACAGGTGGATACATCTGGTCTGGAACGTATGATTAGCAGCCGTCTCGACATGGTCGAAGATGTGCTGGGTCTAATCTCGCACAAGATGGAGCAAACGAACCTTGCATCTGCACCAGAGGATGGAGAATCCTCCGAAGCAGGTGAAGAAGGCGAAGATGCCTCGATTGATGCAGCAGAAGGCGACACGATTGTTACCGCCGATGGAGAAGTTCTCCCAGTCGGTGGTGGCGTAGATCGTTTGCGACAATCCGACGAAGCACGACTTGTTGAATTGTATGAAGCACAGGCTCTTGCAGCGAATCCTTTCCTAGCAAAGGGTTCCTATGAGCATGCTGCGAACGATGGCGTAGGTGCGGCGATGGTTGCTGCATTGTTGCTGGATAACCTCTCTGGTATGGCGGCTGTGAGCTTTGCTCAGAAAGCCGTACAAAGTGGAATGCTGACCGAAGATGAAGGACGTGCCGTCCTTGCTATCGTTCAGTTGGCCGCTCCAGGTGAGGCAGAATCTGCACTGAACGACCATCTGTCGCATCGCAAGTTGCTGACTTTTTCAGCGATTGTTGAATCTTGGCGGTCACAGACATCGAAGTCGGAGGAATGATGCATGGGCGCTTCAGTAGGTGTTGGTGCTCTCGTGGTTGGTACCTCGTTGTTGTTGGTGTTTGCACTTGCTGTGCAAACGCTTGACGCACGATTGGATGCCAGTCTTGAGGCCATCGATGATGCTGGAGATCCTATGCCGTCGTTCCAAATTGATGACGCAACCCTTTGGGAAGGTGCTGTACTCAGCATCAACATTGATACCAATGGAAGCGGTTATGTGAACGGCACATTGGTTGCATCAGGAACCGGTAGTGGATTTTCTGGAACGTTTACGGTCGACACAGCAGGAGGAATAGAAAGCGTGACAATCACCAGTCGCGGCAATTACTCGTCCCCTCCGACTATCACCGTCGACCCGTCCGGACAATCTGGAATCACCGGAACTGCATTGTTGAGTTCCGATATTGGAAACCATATCTATGGCAACCTGACCAATACTGGGACCGTTACATTACCCCTTCGACAGGGTTGGCTCTTCCTCGACGGAGGAACGTCACAGACACCGACGAATCTAGGAACAGCATACACACCAAGCATCAACAGTACAAACTGGTACCCAGGAGAAACGATTTTTCTTGACTGGTCTGAAGATGGACCTTCATCGTACGAACGGATCTCATTGACCGCAGGTGGGCTTACAGTGGCCCACGTTCTAGCATGAGGTGATCAAATGGCAGACGGTGGAGCATCATCATTCATTTTCCTGACAACAGCCTTGCTGGTTTCAGGATTGGTGAGCGTTGTCCTCATTAACCAATGGGGAGAGATGGCTCAAATAACTGCACAGGAAACTGCAGCACTAGAGGTGCAAGAAGCGACCGGTGTGGGTTTTGCAGGCGATCCGATGATGGTCGATTTGAATACGACATCGAATGAAATTACCTTCTTCCTTCAAAACACTGGGACGACGTTGTTGGATTCTTCCACGCTTGTTGTTCTCATTGATGGACAAACGATGGCCTCGTCGATCAATTCATCCCTCGTACCCGCAACAGGGGATTGGGACGAAGACCACCTTCTCGAGGTGACTGTACATAGCACCACTTGGACCTATCAATCAGGCGATGACATCGCACTTACTGCGATCGTCTCGTCCGCAGTGACCAATGGATACCGTGGCTCGGATTCAACATCTTTGGAGGTGCGTTTGCATGGTTGAGCGGCTCTCTGAAATGCCAAAACCGGTTGAAGACGGGTTCCCGTACGATGTTGAGACGGACAGCCTGGCCGATTCGCTCGGGCTGCGCCTGCCCAATCGAAGTTTGATTATGCTTCAGGGCGAAGTAGGTTCAGGTAAGTCATTGGTAAGTCAACGCTTCGTTCATGGACTTCTCCACAACGATGTCAAAGTTCTCGTTATTACAACAGAACTGACCACTCGGGGTTGGATTGAACAAATGGAATCGATTGGTTATGGTGTCACAAGTGCTTTGACAAAAGGAAATCTCATGGTTTTCTCCCGCTTTGGAACCGTTGCTGAACCGATTCCAAACGTTGGCCTTGATGAAGTCCTGAGCAGTGAAGCCATCGAAGAGGCAGACATCGTCGTCATTGATTCTGCGAGTTCTTTGATGCCGGATGGTATGGATGATCAAGCACGGTTCGATATGATTCAACGCCTAAGGAAGATAGCGTCAACAGGTCGAAGTTTGATGCTGATGGTTGACCGAGATGAAATGGATGCGAAACTCCTTCACTCTCTCCGTGCTAGCGCAGAAGTGGTTCTCGATCTCTCAACCAACCTCATTGGTGGAGACCTCAAACGTACGCTTCTTGTTACTCGTTACCTGCGTGCAGCAGGGCCTGTTCAATCTTCCATCGGTTGGCGTGTTGAACCAGGTATGGGCTTCATCGTCGACATTACTGCAGTATCCTGAGGTGAAATGATGGTCGATGAAGAACTCAAATTTCAACGTGGTGACCTCGCTGGTGTTATGGCGGCCCACAGTCACGTCGCTGACTGGGTTCGTGATTTTGAGAAGCGTTATGGCTCTCGTCCAATCTACTACGGACCTCTTGACCGAGGCGCCAAAAAGCAACGTCCACTCAATTTGATTTACATCACGAAAGAACCGGTATTCGTTCACATCTACGAGCCTCCAAGCGATGAGGAGGGTGGTGGGCAAGTTCTCTGGTTCGGATTGGAACCACAACTGAATGAGGAAGAAGAGAACATTCGACGTGATCTCGTGGAAACGCTTCTCCAAGAAGCACCAACAGCTCCTTCATTTACAACAGATTCAGAGTTTGAAACCATTCTCGGTCAAATGATTGACCGTTATACCATTTCAGAAACGGAGGCGAGTGTTGTCTCACGTCGTCGTGGCCGTCTGTGGGAACTTGTCGGACTTGACGACAAACGCATCGTTGTATCGGACATGCAGCGTGAGCGGCTTCGTTACATCGTCATCCGTGATTTGATTCGTAATGGGCCACTTGAAACCCTTCTTTCAGATGAAATGCTGGAAGATATTCACTCCGTTGGTCTGAAACACATCCACATGGATCACAAGGTCTTTGGAATGGTGACATCAAACATACGCTTCAGAGAGCGAGAAATTCTCTCACGATACCTTCGCGCCATGTCCGAACGCATTGGTCGTCCTGTCTCTGACAACAAACCGATTATCGATGGCGCACTTCTCGACGGTTCACGTATCAACATCATTTTCTCAGATGACGTCTCGATGCTTGGTCCATCCTTCACAATCCGTAAGTTCGCAGAAGAAACCATTTCCGTTATTCAACTTATCAAATGGGGCACAATGAGTGCCCAGCAAGCAGCCTACATCTGGATTTGTTTGGAGTATGGTATGTCTGTCCTCGTTTCGGGAGAAACAGCATCGGGTAAGACAACAACACTGAATGCAATTCTTCCGTTTATTGACCACAACGTCAAAATCTATTCGGCTGAAGATACACCGGAAGTGAAGGTTCGTCACAAGATATGGCAACGTCTCGTCACCCGTGACTCAAAGAACGAGGACTCCCGTGTTGAGATGTTCGATCTTCTCAAAGCAGCTCTTCGTTCTCGTCCGCGCTACATCATTATTGGTGAGATTCGTGGTGTTGAAGGTGCTACTGCCTTCCAAGCCATGCAAACAGGACACCCAGTTATCGCAACATTCCACGCATCATCGATTGTGAAAATGATTCAACGTTTTACTGGAGATCCAATCAATGTTCCAATTCGTTTCTTCGACAACCTGAACTTTGCGATTTTCCAAGAAGTCGTTGAGGCTCCAGGAGGAGGAATCGCTCGACGTATTACCGGTATTGACGAGGTCATTGGATACAACAAGCACAGCGATGGTGTCCTGACAAGAGGAATGTTTGAATGGGATCCAGTCAAAGACAAACACTACTTCCGTGGTATGTTCCAATCGCATCTGCTCGAGAACAAGATTGCAGCGATGGCAGGATTTGCAAACAAGCGAGACATTTACGACGAAATGCTACGTAGAGCGGCTGCAATTGAACGAATGGCTGATCGTGACCTTACGCATTACGATGACGTATTCGATCTTCTGAACATTTACTACAACAGTGGTTGGGAACATTTTGATAGCGCCATCGATTCATGGGTTGGGGTCAACCACAACTGAGGAGGCGATGAAGGTTGGAACGAATGCCGATGTGGCAAATTGCCATCCGTCGGCTTGAAATGCCGATCGGCCGCTTTATTGCCATTTATGTTGGAGGCGCATTTGCAGCAGGCCTGCTCGCATCACTGTTGCTTATTTTTCTCACCGGGGGTTTTGCAGAAGGGGCACTGTTTTCTGGTCTTTCGGGAATCCTCCTTCTGTTTCTCCTTCCGATACTCGCTGCCGGTGGGGCAATGGCCTTCCCTTTGCTCGAAGTGAGCCGTTCTGCCAACCTTATCGAACGAGAAATGCACATGTTCATCACAAGAATGGGCATTCTTTCCTTAGGTGAGGTAGGAGCACAGACAATTTTCGATATTCTCAAGCAGATGCGTGATTACGGTGAACTTGCTTCTGAAGTCCAACGGATTGAAACGCTTGTAGACAAATGGCACACATCACTTCCAGAGGCAGCGCGAATTGTGGCGCAGCAAAGTCCAAGCCCATTATGGACCGATTTTCTTGATCGAATGGCGTTTTCCATCGAAGCAGGGCAGCCAATTGACGAATTCATGCGTTCGGAACAGGAGACCGTTGCAGAGCAGTACAACACACTCTACGATACCCGACTTGAGAGTGTTGATACGATGCAAGAGATCTATGTTTCGATGGTCACTGCTGGACTTTTTGGGCTTGTCATTGCGGGTATCCATCTCGTCCTTTTTGAGGTTGGAGGCGAAAATGATACACCGATTGAAGTTGCCTCACGATTACGATTCCTGTTGTTAGCATCCATGCTCTTCCTGATTATCCAGGTCGCTGCGATGATGGCCTTTCGTGCGACGATACCTCGCGACCTTATTTTCGCTCGAGACGAGTTGGATACGCCGTTTCGAATCAATTTTAGACGTTCCATCCTCTCAGCAGGGGCCGTCTCGTTGATTCTACTACTGATTACTCTATTCGTGGTTCTATCAACTTGGGAAGAAATAAGCTCACAATGGGACCGCTACGGCCTTATTTTGCTCGCTGCACCGCTTTCACCGATGCTCATTCCAGCCTGGCTGATCGGCCGAGAAGAAAGCAATGTTCAACGGCGTGATGGAGCCTATCCTGACTTCATACGTGCACTTGGTGGTACGGCACAAGCTCGAAGTGCTGAACCATCGGCAACCATCAAAGCATTACGGGGGGTTGATTTTGGTATGCTCGATGCATCAATCGATCGATTGGAACGTCGTCTTGCAACCCGAATTGATTCTGACCGAGCGTGGGATTACTTCAATGCGGACACAAATTCTGCGGTCATATCTCGTTACACTCGGATTTACATCGAAGGTTCACAATCTTCAGGTAAACCCGCTGCAACTGCGGAGATGGTTTCCCGTTCGGTTGGAAACCTTCTCTCACTCCGACGACGTCGAGCGCTTTCTGCCAATACCATGTGGGGCGTATCTTTGGGACTCCTTGTTGCCAGTGTCACGTCTCTAAACGTCACAATTTCGATTGTTTTGCAACTTGGTGAAGCAATCGCTGGTGTTGCTACAGGTTTGGCATCGACCGATGTAGGAGCACTCCAAGATTTTGGAAGTGGAATTGCGTTGCCAGTCATGGAAGATGCTTCATCGGTTGAAGACAACATTCGGATGTTCAAAATTATCGTATCAATTCTCATCATTGGACAAATCATAGCAGTTTCTGCAATTGCTACACGACTTCGGGGTGGAGGAAAAACAAGTGCTGCAGGTCAAGCAATTCAACTGCTTTGGATTGCTGGTATCACTTCATGGATTACTGCCGTTCTCCTCGAAGGAGCCTCTTCCTTCTTCGGAGTTTAGAAAAAGAGTATATGCTAGGTTGAGATTCACTGAGCCATGCAAGCTCCTGTAAAGCAAGTCAATCCGCCCGCAACAAACATGTATCATCCGCCTCAACAGGCGATGATGGGTGGAGGATTGTTCTCGCTGCACAAATTTCTGATGATTGGCGTCATTCTGATTCTCATTGCAGTCTTGGTAAGCGTACTTCCAGACTTCTCCGGGCCTCCAGCATCGGTCGATTATACATCCGATCTCGAAGATCGAACACAAAAGATTGCAGAAGATACAGAATCGCACAACGATTTCGTCCGAATAATGGACACTTTGGCAACAATTATTGCAACGACAGGTGTTGGTCTGATTGCCTATGCCTTCGTTCGAGAAGCCTACGATGAAGATACAACAACGCCTGGGCTGCGAATCACACTGTTGATTCTCGGTACACTCATGCTTTTGCAAATTCTAGGTTCGGGAGTGAACTTTACGGCATCACTTTGATTTCTTTTTTCGGTTCATTTTCGCTTCTTCTGCAATCCGTTTCTTCGTTGCAGCCCACGAACACATCGGGCATTGGGACAAGTCGTGATATCGAGCGGGACAATACTCCCGTCCAAAGAAGATGATTTGCAAGTGAAGGTCATTCCACGCTTCTTTCGGAAAAACCGCTTTGAGGTCTTTCTCAGTTTGTCCCACATTCTTTCCATTGGAAAGACCCCAACGGGCTGCGAGTCGATGGATGTGTGTGTCGATCGGAAAAGCCGGTATTCCGAAGGCTTGTGCAAGAACAACTCCAGCAGTTTTGTGACCAACCCCTGGAAGTGCTTCCAATTCTTCGAATGTACTCGGAATCTCACCTTGATGACGTTCAAGAAGGAGTTCTGACAATCGCTTAATGTTCTTGGCTTTTGTCGGAGCAAGACCTACTTCTCGAATCAGTGATTGGATTTGAGAGACTTCCAAGCCAGCCATCATTTCCGGATTTGGACCCTGTTTGAACAACTCGGGGGTGACCTGATTGACTTTCAAATCAGTCGTCTGTGCGCTCATCAATACTGCGATCAACAATTGGAATGGCGTGTCATGGTCGAGCGGCACAGGCGTTTCAGGATACAATTCTTCGAGCATGGTCTGAATGCGCTCAGCTTTCTCTTTGCGCCTCATCGCCTCACCTATTCTGCATATTCTGAGCCAGTGACCCAACCAAAGAACAAACCAGAGAAGATACTTGCGAGAGGTATTGCGTTGCACACAAGGACTTCAACGATTGGTGACTCACCGTCTTGAGGTTGCCCTACCGCAATCCACAGAAGTAGACCCAGGAAGAGACCGGGAATGACCATGAGTGCGCCCATGATGAGGGTGCGTGTTAGTCGCATATCTTGACCACTCACCTTTCATTCAAGAACTGTTGCTTCACTGAAGGGCCAATTGCTGTGCTAAGGATTCTGAACTCATCGAGTTGATGACATCTGCTTGCTCCAACCATCCCTTTCGAGCAGTCATGACGCCGTACTGGATGTCAGCAAGACCTCGAGTTGAGTGTGCGTCCGGACTGATTGCAACTGGAACTCCCATGAGTTTTGCATATTTGCAAAGGCGATAATCAATGTCCAATCGATATGGGCTTGCATTCAGTTCAATGGACTTAAATCGCCCTTCTTCGATGTGTTCTGCCATTGCATCAATGAGGCGATAGACATCGACTTCGTACCCTTCACGACCCTGAAGAATTCGACCCGTTGGATGTCCAAGGACGGTTGTAGCAGGGTGTTCAAGCACCTTCAACAATTCTTCAGTATTCTCGCTCTCGTCCCGGCCTCGCCATTTTGTCATAGCGTGAACCGAAGCGACAACATAATCCAACTGCTTTAGGACGTCATCAGGGTGATCCAGCTTCCCTCCTTCAAGAATGTCGGACTCAACGCCATGAAACAATCTGAAATTTACCCCTCCATCCTGCCAGTTTTGATTGTAATCTCGGATTTTTTGGCCTTGTTCCAATAATCGGTCGGCAGGAGCTCCATTTGCGATTTTCAGTGTAGGCGAGTGGTCAGCAATCCCGAGCCATGTCCATCCAAGTGCTTGAGCTGCATGTGCCATCTGTTCCAATGTCGCCTCTCCATCGGATACAACCGTGTGGTTATGCAGTGCACCTTGTATGGCGTCAAGCTCCAACAATTGGGGGAGATTCTGTTCGCTTCCGGATTCGATCTCTCCTGTATCTTCTCGCAATTCAGGAGGAACCCATTGCAGGTCAAGATGTGAATAGATTTCTTGTTCTGTCATGGCTGAGAGCGAATATTGTGCGGCTTCGATACCTTTCAGTTCGCCTGCTTTTGCTTCGGGAATGAGCCCGAACTCATTGAGACGAAGTCCACGGTCAATCGCTCGTTGGCGCATCGCAATGTTGTGCTCTTTGCTGCCAGTAAAGTAGGCCAACGTAAAGGCAAACATTTCAGGAGGGACCAATCGCACCTGAGCATCGATTGTACCAGCGCTCTCCAACTGTTCGTAATCATCACCGCCAATCGCCTCCAAAACGTTCGCATCGATGTGGCCGATTGAAAATCCATCCTCGAAAATACTTGCTTCAAGAATAAGGCTAATTTTCGAATCACCTGCTCCTTTGACGTCTGCGATTCCTTGCAGTGCTAGGATTGCGTTCGCAACTTCATCATGGTTCTCTGGCTTGACGCCAACGACGATATCCAAATCTCCAATCGTTTCTTTTCGACGACGTGCACTTCCAGCAAGTTGTACCCGCTCCACGCCGGGAATAGCCTTGATTCTCTGCTCAAATGCTGTTCCATACTTGAGGCCGATGTCCAAACGACGTCGTGATCGGAATCGTGAGAGAAGTTCAATCCCATCGAGCATTCGTTGTTCTGATTTTTTCCCGAAGCCCTTCATCGGAGCAATGCGACCTTTTTCAGCAGCTTCCTTCAGTGATGCAATGGAGTCAACACCCAATTCTTCGTGCATCAATTTGATTCGCTTCGGACCAAGTCCTGGAATCCCCAGCATTTCGATCATCCCTTGCGGTGTATCCTCATGCAAACGGACCCAATCTTCCGGCCAAACGCCTTCAAGTATCGCTTGTGAAAGAGCCGAGCCGAGTCCTTTTCCAATGCCTTTCATCTCGAACAATCGGCCTGTTACAACCAATTCATGCAAATCTTCAGTAAGCGTCCCAATCATACGACTTCCGTTTTGATAGGAACGAACTCGGAAGATGTTCGCACCTTGGAGTTCGAGCAAAACAGCAACTTGATGCAGAACCGCTGCAACCTGATTACGGGAAAAGAACGGTGCACCGCTTGCACGGGCTTTCGGAAGATTGAATCCACTGCCTGCCATGTTGTTCTCAATTGCCCACAACTCAAAAAGGATGGCAAGTGGTTGTTTCAAAAACCCCCTCCGTATGGTTCAACCATGCTCGAGGTCGAGTACATCTCTTTGCTCGTCCAAGCCTTCTGTGGAACCTCCGCAATTTTGTTCATGTTCGTGGCAACGTTTTCCCGTTCGGAAAAGGCAGAACTTCTCGTTCAAAACATCATTTTTACAACGCTCTTGCTTGCTGCGGCGTCCTTATGGTGGCTCTCATTAGCCGGCGGCTCACTGTTGGGTTCCAACTATTTGCCACGCCCACTTTCGATTGTGTGCATCGTCCTTGCGATTGCTGCTCGAATGAACATTAAAGGAGAAAACGTCTCGTTTGGAGCAAATCCACACAGCATCGGAAGGCAAGGTGAAGAAGAGTAATCAAACGATTTCGCCTGGTTGTTCATCGGATGATTCCGCAGATTCCTTCTCCATTTTTTGGTTGATGAAGGTGCGCATGTACTCCGGCAGTTCCCCGTTAACGAAAATCACATCATTAACGGATTCAAGTTTTTTGAGTGAATAGTAAATTTGCATCGCAGTCATCGGTGTCGATGAACAACCAGTGCATCCTCCATCGAGTGAAAGCATGATGTTTCCTTCGCTCGTGTCAAGAACGGTAACAACGCCATCGTGTGCATCGAGCACTTCTTGGACAGGACCGATCTCAGCAAGGACCTCCTCTGCGCTGATGCTCATAGTCACCCGACGGCGTCCACCTCTTTCAACGATTGGATAGAGCAAACCTCGGCGTAAGGAATACCAATCAGAAACTACCCGTTTAAGCGTATTATCACAGGGAATCTCTTATGAGGGGTTCCTAGGTCGGCCAAAGTACAGGTGTACATGATGATGGAAAATATACCATTGATTGCAGCAGGCGCAGGTGCCGTAGGACTTTTGATTGCATTTTACCTTTACAATCAAGTAACGAAGGTCAAAATCGACAACGAAGTCGTCGCAGACATTACAGACGAAATTCAAAAGGGCGCTATGGCGTTCCTTTTCGCAGAATACCGAATTCTATCGGTTTTCGTCGTTGTTGTCGGTGCTGTACTTGCCTATCTCAACGATCTTGACACGGCCATTGCCTTCTTCGCTGGTGCTATCGCATCGGTTCTCGCTGGATTCTCAGGAATGCGTTCCGCAACCTCTGCCAACGGCCGAACAGCCATGGCCGCAAAGAACGACGGTCAAGCCGGCGCTCTTGCGGTATCCTACAACGGTGGAGCCGTTATGGGATTGTCTGTCGGTGGTCTCGGTCTTCTGGGGATCTCCCTCATCGCATACTGGCTCGGTGCTGAAGACGGAAGCACACTCTCCGCAGCAGCAGGATTCGGTATGGGTGCTTCCTCCATCGCACTCTTTGCTCGTGTTGGTGGCGGAATTTACACCAAGGCTGCGGACGTTGGAGCCGACCTCGTTGGAAAAGTCGAGGCCGGTATTCCTGAAGACGACCCACGAAACCCTGGTGTTATCGCTGACAACGTCGGTGACAACGTCGGTGACGTTGCAGGAATGGGTGCCGACATCTTCGAATCCTTTGTCGGTTCAATCATTGCTGCCATGATCATCGCAAGTGATGATACTGCACCAATGGCCATCGATTACGTACTCATGCCAATCCTCCTCGGATTCATCGGATATGCTGCTTCCATTATCGGTGTCTTCTCAATGACCTTCCTCAAGAATGGAAGCGACCCAGCAGCAGCCCTTCGAAATACGACTTTCATCGCAGCCATCCTCTTTTGGGCAGGTGGCTATCTCTCCATCCAACAAGGTCTGATTTCTGTTGAATACGGAATCATGCACTCCGTCGTTCTCGGAAGCGTTGTTGGAATCCTCATCGGTCTTGTTACAGAATACTACACCGGTATCGAACCAGTCTTTGGAATTAAGACAAAGGCGATTCCTCACATTGGTGAAATGTCCAAGACAGGTCCTGCAACCAACGCTATTGCAGGTCTATCCGTTGGAATGATGTCGACCTTCATTCCAGTCGTTCTCATTGCACTCGGTATTCTGGGAGCAAACGAATTCGGTGGAGACAAATACGGCCTCTACTGCATTGCGATGGCCGCTATGGGTATGCTCGCAACGGTCGGCGTTACAATGACGGTCGATGCATACGGTCCAGTTGCTGACAACGCAGGTGGAATCGCAGAGATGAGTGGACTTGGTGACGATGTACGTGCCATTACGGACGAACTCGACTCGATTGGAAACACAACGGCAGCTGTTGGTAAGGGATTCGCTATTGGATCCGCTGCTTTGACTGCACTCGCTCTCTTCGCTGCATACACAACATCCGTCGGTGGTGTCAATCTCGACTTGACTGAGCCAATGGTCGTCATCGGTCTTCTCATTGGTGGCGGACTACCATTTGTTGTTGCTGCCATGACCATGACTTCAGTCGGTAAGGCTGCAGGTGACATGGTTGTCGAGATTCGCCGACAGTTCAAGGAAATCCCTGGACTCCTCGAAGGAAAGGAAGGCGTCAAACCAGATTCCCAAACATGTGTCGACATCTCGACAAAGGCTGCCCTGCGTGAGATGGTTGGACCTGGTGTTGTGGCCGTTGTTGCCCCAGTCGTCATCGGGTTTGGACTCGGAACCGCCGCTCTGGGTGGTATGCTTGCAGGCTCTCTTGTAACTGGTGTTTTGATGGCGCTCTTCATGGCCAACGCTGGTGGTGCTTGGGACAACGCCAAGAAAGCCATCGAACAGGATCATATTCCTGGTGCAAAGAAGGGTGACGATGCCCACGATGCAGCCGTTATCGGTGATACGATCGGTGACCCATTCAAGGACACCTCCGGACCATCGCTCAACATTCTCATCAAGTTGATGTCCATCGTTGCTGTTGTTCTCGCCGGTACTGGCAAGCTCACTGACAATGGACTTCTTTGAGAAGATTAAGCGTTAGCCTCTTGAACAGAGGTCGATAGGGCAATCCATGCAAGCACTGCATCGTGGCCTGTTTCTGGTTGCTTTGTTGCTCTGCATGAGCCTTGCTGGCTGCACGAGCAACGATGCATCACCGGACTCAAACAACAGCATGACCGAAGAAGAGAAGCAACTTCCTGAATGGAGTGTTGGTCAGAATTGGCTGTACACGTTCATAACGCCCCAATTTGGCGAGGACAGCGCCCGTCTCGTCGTCGCTGAAATCGACAATGGTTCTGATGAATATGTCCTCGGTATTTCTTCAGAACGCGAAGCTCAACGTCATGCCGTCATTAATCACAATCCATTCCTTGGTCGCATGACCATCGATGCCTTGGCGGTCTACGAAAACGGAGAACCGCAACAAGTGTTTTCGTTCCCATGGAGCGTCGGTGATTCGTGGTCCTTCACGCTTCTTGGTCAACAATGGGAGGCAACAACGCTGTCACTCACCAACGGCAATGCTCGAGTTGAAGCAGAATCTTCTGAAGGTCATGAATTGTCCTATACCTTTAGCGGTAGCAAAGGATTCCTTGAACGACTGGTTTGGCGAGACGGAGATGGAACAGTTCAACTTCGAATGGACCTCAACATCGCACGTCAAAACTACGAAGGCGATGTCTTCTTCTATCGAGCACGTGATCTCATCGATCGCATGTATGAAGAAAACGATCAGGAAATTTACGACTCCTTCTTTGACGCAGGTCACCCCTCAGAAGGCGACTGGGACACACTGGTTTGGTATCTTGATGTCGAAATCGCCTCTGGAGGTGCTGCATCGGGTTCGTTGACAATGAAAGACCATGCTGGAGCTTCTCCGTTGACGCGAGCGTGGGGTTCAGGGGCAACAGAAAAAGGAGCGATTGGAACCATTCCGTCAAATTCAGGCGATTATTCCCTGACCGTGACCGTTCGAGGACCTTCTTCCTTTATCCATCTCAAGGTCGCAGGTGCACTTGTTTTCCAGTGGTCCTTGTGAGGGGAAGCAAATGCCGACACTCATCATGATGCATGGGATGACTGGAACCGCAGAGATGATGCGCCCATTTGCCGAAAAGATTCTCCCAGATGGCTGGACGTTGCTCGTTCCAGATGCCCGATTCGATCATCCACGTCGTGGAAAAACGTGGTGGAGGTACGAAGACGAAAATCCAGATGTCACTCGAAGGTTGCAATTATCACGACGAGAATTGATGGATGTTGATTCATCGCTTTCGCAACTTGAGAAGTTGATTGCAGAGGAAGCGCCCATGGGGCCGCTTGTCGTTGGCGGTTTTTCACAAGGAGGGGCGATGGCTCAAGAGATGCTTCAACTCCCTCTTGCCGATCGCATTCTTGGTATCGTCGCCCTTGGTACGCGTTTGGTGCGACCGATGGAACTCCGGATTCGATTGGAAGAATTGGACAAGAAGCGCATGTTTTGGATGCACGGAATAAAAGATGTTCGCGTTCCGCTTGAGGATGGATGGGCGGTGGCTCATCTGTTTGAGGCTGCAGGTTGGAGCGTCGAATTGGTCGAACATCAAAAAGGGCATATGATTCCAACAGAACATCATGAGGAACTCAAGGATTGGCTGGACGATCTCATCCATTGAGCGGGTATTTACTAAGCTCGTCAAAGCCTCCGATGAAGATACGATCTTCGCCACGGATATCGAAAATAACTGGAACAGTTCGATGCATGGTCGCTTCGACGACTTCATCCCGTAATTCTGATGGCTGCTCGTCAAATGATACTTCGATAAAGGGGAGATTCTTTTGCGTTAAGAAACGCTTTGCGGCTGTACAGTACCCACAGAATCGTCCAGTGAAAACGAGGAAATTACCCTTGTATTGTTCAAGCATTTCAGTGAACATGGAGAAAACTTTGGGAATGACCTATTTCAAACCATGGTCTCTGTCATGCAACCAACGGTTGAAATATATTTAATCGGAGCAGTCGGTATGGATTCCTATGTATTGGTTCTTAGTGCCTCATCCGGGAAGAATCTCGAACTTGCACATCGATTTGCCGAATCGTTCATAGCAACAGGCACTGGCGCACAAGTCGTTGATTTAACAACACTCGATTGGCCTGTTTACACGCCTGAACTTGATGGAGACGTGAAACGAGAACCGAACACATCGAACCTTGAGGATTTGATCCTTTCCTCAAAGGCACTTGTCGTGTGTGCGCCAGAATACAACGGAGTTATGCCACCGGCGTTGAACAACAGCATAGCTTGGTTATCGGTACGAAGCGATGATTTTCGTCGATTGTTCAACAATCGGACCGTCCTCCTCGCCACGCACAGTGGAGGGGGTGGAGCACATTGTCTCATGGCAATGCGGCATCAATTTTCTTTCCTTGGTAGCAATGTCATCGGCCGAACCATGACATTGAACAAAACCAAGCCCTTTTCTCAATCAACAATGGATGATTTGATTCAACGCGTTTTATCGTGAAGGATTTGTCCACGAATGCTCTTGTTGCCTTACGTTTGAAGAGCCAACGGTTATGAACAAGAGGTGACACGGGATGTCATTGGCTCGTGTGGTGTAGCCAGGTCCATCATCGCGGGTTTTCATCCCGCTGACCCGGGTTCGAATCCCGGCACGAGCACCTGGATACTTTTTGCCTGAATTTTTGAACGTCAGATATACATACTCGGCATTTAACCCTATTATAACGGGGTATCCTGGTGTTATCAAAAATGCAATTTCTCATTCAATACGAAGACGCGTTGCAATTACCTGCGGGAGAACTTGTCAACGTGTTTGAAAAATTAACCTTCATCCGAATCATGGAAATCATAGATGGTTCGCCAGTTCTCTTGTTCAATGCCACCTTTTTGCCAGAGCATGATGCCGAATCAATTGCAACAATACCTACGTTGGAGTTGCGTGAAGTGCTCGGACGAGATGGGAACAAAATTCTCTTCTCTGCACGAATGTCTGGGCCGATTGCACAGTTGCTTGTTGCTCAAAGTGATGCATGGCCGATCGCTCCAATCATTATCAAAGAGAAGAAACTCATCCTCTCGATGCAGGGGACATCTTCTGGATTATCGAACTTCCTTGGTGAAGTGAAATCGCTCATAGGCTCACGATTTCAGATCAATGTCAACAAAGCGTATCAAGGCGAGTGGTTAACGGCTCCAAGTATGTCACCTCGTCGAAAACAGGTCCTTGAAACTGCGATACATATGGGATATTACGACCACCCACGCCGTTGCAAACAGCAAGATATTGCCGCACAACTTCATCGTAAGCAAGGCACAATTGCTGAACATCTCCTCCTTGCTGAAGGGAACATTCTCAAGGCATGGTTCAATCAATCACGAATTTCAGAATAACTGAACTGCACCGAATGCAGCAAACAGGAAGATCGCTCCTGCAAGGCATCTTTGCAAAATTGGGCCTTTACGTTCATGTCGAAGCGTGTCCATCAGTTTATGACCGGTGAGTGTCCAAAGAACCATTGAGAGCAACCCACCAGTACACGTGATTGATGTCATCAAGAGGATGCCTTGCAATCCGCCACCAAAGCCGTCAAGGAATTGAATCATCATCACAGAAACAAATGCCCATTCTTTTCCATTGACAAACTGCAATGCGATTCCGTGACGAAAATCGATCTTTGTTATGTCCTCCTCGATGCTTAATCGCTCGATTGGTATACGTAAAATGACGAATCCAAGGAGGACAAAGAAGAGCAAACCAAGCCACTCAAGCAACGAAAAAAACATTGAATTTTCGTCGATTCGATCGATGGCTAAACCGATGATTAAGTGCACTGCAACAAATCCAATGACCATTCCAGTGATCAGTGAAACATTGCTTCGAGCACCATGAACAGCTGAGTGAGAAATTGCAGTTATGTTGTTGGGCCCAGGAGTAAAAATGCCCACGGCTAAAAGTGTCAACAAACCAGCAAGCGCATCAGGTTCGATGGCCATGTTCCATTCCTCTATGCAACGTTTGCTTGTTGTTTGTTCTTGCTCATCCACCAAAATGCAAGACCAAGGAGGGCCAGCAGAGCCACTGCCATGATGATTTCATGGTCGAGCAACCACGTCACTGCATCCATTGCGACATCCCCGTAGACATAGATGAGAAGGGCTTCCAAGCCAAAGCGAAGGCCACGGCCGAAAATTCCAGCAAGAATGAATGGTTGTAGTTTCATATCGCTCGCACCAGCAATCCATCCGAACACCTTGTAAGGTAATGGAGAAACAGCGGCAATAAACATCCCCCATGTACCGTACTTTTCAAACAGGGACTCCAGTCGTTCTCTGTGCTGGGGCTTTCCAAATCGGTCGAGAAGTTTTGTACCGTAGACCTTTCCAAGCGTGTGTCCAACAATCGCTCCCAAGACCGATGCTGCTGTAACGATGAACCATAACCAGAGCAACGTCGACGCGTTGTTGCGCTCTTCATACGCCATCGGAAGGAACATGACATCTGGCGGAATTGGCTGAATGATGGCTTCGGTAAACGATAGGAGAGCAAGCGCAAACGGACCGAACTGATTGAAGAAATCCAAGATGAGGTCTTCTCCAATCATGGTCTAAGGTGCGGATTCGTCTTCTTGAGGGTATGGGTTATCGACGTCTTCTTTACGTGCATTCTCCACCATTCACCCATGGCCGTCCTCGATACTGCAGCCCTGCTTCACTGGCCGATTGAACGATGCAGAGACCAGATTGTCTCCGTTCTTCAACAAGAAGAGTTGGCTCGAGTCGATGAACAGCGTTCTTTCCTCATTGAAGGATTGGAAATGGATTGGCAAACAGCCAGCGAGGAGGAGCGAAGGGTTGTTGAAGAGATTGCAGCAACAACAGGCGACCTTCCGCGATTGTCGGATGTCGATCTTGACCTTCTTGCCCTTGCTCTTGTGAACAAAACGAACCTGATAACGGACGATTATCGAATGAAAAACGTGGCGAGGGAAGCGGGAATTGAAGTTCAAGGTGTCCTTACTAAGGGTGGAAACAAGTCATGGAAATGGGTTCTGCGTTGCATAGGTTGCAGGCAAACTGAAACGGTAGCAAATGACGCACATCGTTCGAAAAAGGATGACGTCAAAGAGTGCGATCGCTGTGGTTCACCAATGAAACTGAAACGAGCGTAATCACTCTTCATCATTGAGAGCTTCAAGGGCTGTAACTTTCTTTTCAAGTTCGTCAACAGCCATCCCTGTTGGGTCGATTCCAACCGCTTTTGCACGATCCATTAAGACCTGATCTGGCGTCTTTCCACCTGCCTCCAAATCGGTGATGGTTGCTGCAGCAGTCGCCTCATTGAGGCCTTTGTGGAATTCGCCTTTTGAGCGGCCGAGTGCGTTTGCCATCTTTGGTAAGCGCTCTGCTCCAAAAAGTATGAAAAAGATACCAAGAAGAATAACGATTTCAAGTGGTCCGGGACTAAAAGCCATACTGTTCCCCGTAGGCCCCTAAACGTTGAGGCTTTCAAGACTTGCCATTGCTGACGAGGCTTCGTTTGGGATTATCCACCAGAAACTGGGGGGAGGAGCGCAACTTCATCGCCTCGTTGACAATGGATGTCCAACGGGCATCGTTCTCCGTTGAGTGCAACGGCAAGACCCTGCCCAATCCAATGGCCTACATCGAGTTCGTGCACGATGTCTTCTATGCTGAGGTTATCTCGCCATTCTACCTTCGTGGTTCGAGAACCGATCGTTTCAGCAATGGGACCGAAGGCGAGGATGCGTACGTACCCTTCGGACATGGACCGAGGTTGATGCGGTAGTTTATCAATACGCAGCCGTATGGTCTTTTATGGCGTTTGCACTTCAAGCGGAAGGCCTCTGGAAATTGTACGAATCTGGGGAGACGGTTATACAAGCGGTACAAGACGTCACGCTCTCGGTTGATAGCGGCTCCATGGTCGCCATCATGGGACCATCTGGCTGTGGCAAAACAACATTGCTCAACGTTCTCTCTGGCATCGATGAGCCCAACTCAGGTACCGTTCGCATCAATGGAGAAAATCTCTACGGCTCGACCGATGATGAACGCACACGCGTCCGTGGAAAGCACATGGGATTCATATTCCAAGAATTCAATTTACTCCCGGTGATGACGGCTCTTGAGAACGTCGAACTGCCGTTGTTGATTCAGGGCATGCCTGCGAGTGAAGCAAGACAAGAAGCAAGCAAAGCATTGTCTGCCGTTGGCCTTGGTGACCGCCTCGAACACAGGCCTGCAGAGTTATCCGGGGGGCAACAACAACGGGTTGCAATCGCCCGAGCAGTCGTGCACCGTCCGACGATTGTTCTTTGTGATGAACCAACGGGGAATCTTGATGCGGACACATCTGCATCCATCATCAAACTGTTGCGAACACTGTGCAACGTTGGAAATACGACGTTTTTGATTGTCACGCACGACGAATCCATCGCAAAACAATGCGATTCAATCCGTTATATGGCAGATGGGCGATTTCTTGGGGAAGCACATGAGGAGGAGTAGTGTTGTTGTTCCTTCTCCTGCTCGGACTTGTCCTGTTGCTGACTGCAATCGCAACGGCGTATGGTCTGCGTAAGGAGTGTTCAGGGGGCGCACTTGCTCTTATCCTCATTGCCCCTCTCGGTGATGGGATTCTCACCTACGTTCTTCTCGATTGGTTTGGTTACGTCCCCGTCACATCATTGGTCGGAGGATTGATGTTCGGTTTGTTGAGTCTTTTCGGTGTCCAGGCTCTCGTATCATCAAGGCGTCTGCTCGGTTCCCGTTTGGCATGGCAACAACTCAACCGAAGAAAGCGTCAAGCTGCTTTGTTGATTGCAGGGTTAATGGTCGGTTCTGCAATCATCTCATCGTCTCTTATTGTTGGTGATTCTCTCGATCAAACGGTTCGTAAAGAAGTTGAAGCCGCTTGGGGGGATACGGATGTCCTCATCTCAGGATACGACCCGAGTGTTGGCCAAGTTACGGAAATCCCTCAATCGATTGTCGAGGACCTGCGAAATGAAAACTTGGAAAATGTCGAACGATTCCAGGCAGGACGAGTCCTTTCGACGGCAGTCGTAACATCCGAAGGAAAGGCCAATCCAAGCGTGCCTTGGTTCGCCTTAGAACACAACGACGATGTACGAATCGGTTCGATGACAGAAGGTTTGACGTGGTTTGAATTGGAAGAAATCAATCGCTTTTCTTCAACACCACAAGTCGTCGTGAATCAAATGTTTGCCGATGAACTTGAAGTCAAGGTTGGCGATGAAGTTCAATTTCAGTGGTCTGTGCGCAATCAGAATGGGATCGAGCGAAGCATAGAAAATTTCACCATCCATCAAATCGTAGCAATGGATGGACAAGGACAACTTGCCGGAACCACTTCACCTGCGGTTTTTACCGATCTGTTAAGCGCCCAATCTTGGCAGAAATCTGAAGGGAATGTCACTTCAATTCGCGTTTCTCTGAACGCGGCAGACGAACGCTCCGCAGTTGAGCCAATTATGGATGAACTTGTTCAGGCATTAAACCAAAGCATTGGAGTTGACGAATCAGGCTTGCAGTTCATCGCTGAAAGCGATGCGGTTACAATAGCATCAACCAACGGTTTGGGTCGCCTCGCTCCGCGTCTGGTTCAGAGTTTGGGTGAGAATCGTTCTGTTCTGACACCTCAAGCAGGTATGATGGAGGTTTTGCAGGTTCCTTTGGTAGGTTTGGAATCAGCATCATCCAATCTTCTGACGCTCGCTGATGGAGATGTTGACGGCCTTGCTCTTGAGAGCGAGGTGCTCTGGCATTGGGGTCCTGGTGGCTTCGGATTTGAAACCAATGAGACATCTTGGGTTTGGCGCGTTCCGAATGGTGATATTATCAACCATGTTTCGGTTCATGACGGATTTGGATTTGCAGCATACACCGACGGGCTTGTCCTAGGAAATTCTTCGGATGATGGTGCTACGGACTACATTTTGGAAGACAGCAACATCGTGGCGGTCGCTTCAACATCATTGCACTGGTATGCTATCGAGGAAGGAGCATCCCCACGCTTGTGGTTTGGAAACTTGGAGAACGGAAGCCGTGAGTCGTTGCCGATTGGTGTTGACGTTCCACCAACAGTGCTCGAATGGGAATTGGCGCAAGACGGCGATTGGCTGTATTTACGCATCGAAGGAATCCTGAGCCAAACCTATTACAAACGTCCAATCCTCAATCTTCTGGAACCGTTCATTGAAATCAATGCTGTTGATTGGCCGAATCAATCCTCGACCTCCCCCGATGTATGTTCAGATTATGGAATCGTCTACAATGAATCGAATGCGTGGTGCATCGAAGAACATGGGCTGGTCCTGCGTTCGATTTCCGATGCTTCGATTCAATCGATACGGTTGCCAATTCTTTCGGACGCAGGCGGGTTTGGTACACTTCCACAAATGTTCTTCGCCTTTGATGGTGATGCTTCAACCCTCAACGTTCAGCAAGGCGAAACTCGGATTGGACAACGACTCGAACCTCTGTCTATCATCAACAGCGGCAACATCACCGTGTCTGGCTTGTTCCAGTATGCGTTTGGTTCAGACGAATCGGTGAATCTAAGCATCAACGGTTCGTTTGTGGATGATGCACGTCTTTCTTCACTTTCCGATCTTGATCCAGTGATTTTGGGCTTGATCAACATGTCCGATGCTGAATCTCTCGCCTCGGCAGATGAAGGTGAGCGTTCGATGTTGATTTTCAGTAACGTTTCCAATGTTGAAATGAGCGCCATCGAACAACATCTTGACTCGCTTGTTGGAATCGATGAGTTGTCTTTATCGGTTCAGGCTGTTAAAATCGACGCGCTCGAGCAGGCTGAAGCATCATCAGGTGTCTTGAGTGCGATGTTTTTGGTATTCGGTTCGTTTACCATTGCTGCAGGTGTTCTGCTTGTTGTGACCATCATCACGATGCTCATTGATGTGCGTCAAAAGGAGTATGCTACAGTTCGGGCGCTCGGGATGACTCGCTCGGATTTACGCTACGTTGCGATGGTTGAGGGCGCGATTGCTGCTACGATTGGGTGTGGAGCTGGTTCGTTGCTTGGTGTCGGCCTTGCTTGGTTGATTGGAAATGGATTTTCCAGTGTCTTTGCCACTGCTGGTGCAGACGTCTTTTCTTTCCATGTGGACTCGTCATCTCTCCTTGCTGGTTGGTTTTGGGGCTTTCATATTGCCATGCTGACGCTGTATTGTTCAGCGTTGTGGTCGTCGCGCATTGTCATTGTGCATGCCCTGAAAAACGTACCTCAGCGCGTACCAAAACACGTACCATGGGGTGTGTATCTTTTCATCATTGGGGCTCTTGGTATGATTCTTTTGAGCGCAGGTCTGTTCCTCCTTGGTAGCGGTAGTCTTGCTCACAGCGTTTGGATCGTCTTTGGGTGCTCAATCGTCGTGTTTGTGTGTCCAATTCTCTTCTGGATTCTGCCCGTACTTCGTGCGAAGCGAGCTCCTGATGGTTCGCTGCCAACATTTCGCGAAGCACCGCGAAAAACCATCGGCTTTGCTGGACTCTTCCTGCTTCTCTGGACTGGCCTGCCTTCCTCGCTCGACCCGGTACGCGCTGACCTCTCTCCCAACGAATTTTCCTTTATCGTGATCGGACTGGTTCAGGTTTTTGCCGGGGTTTTTGTTCTGGCAGCATTGGCTCCCCTGATGATTCGTGGGCTTCTACGTCTGGCATCGTTCCGAAGCGGCCCCGTTATTCCTGTTGCACTGTCCTACCCACTTCACAAGCCGATGCGAACAGCGGTTGTCATGGGGATGTTCTCGATTACGGTCTTCTCAGTTGTCGTGTTGAGTGGATACACGCTGCAGTTCGAAAATTATTCGAGCAGTTTCGTTGAAGAATCCGAAGGTGAATTCGAATTGATGCTTTCTGCTGCACGTTCACGCCCGTTAGACCTAGAAGGACCGATTGAAGATTGGAGTTTGGAGAACACCGATATCTCGCAAATTGATGCAGTCGGCAGGGTATACCGAGCGCAAGCCTTCATCGAGAATTCTGATGCAGAACGTTCCCCGTACATCCTCCGTGGGGTTGATGCTGATTTCGCTGACCATGGCGGACTGCCACTGCATTTGTGGCATGACTCGTTAGGAAATTCCTCTGATGAAGCCTGGTCAACGATGCATGAACGCGGCGATGTTGTCTTTGTGGATGCTTCGTTTGGATTGGAATCAGCGCTTGATGGTGCAAGCGTCGGCGTGTTTTCGGTCCTGGTGGGTGAGAACATGACAATCATTGATGCACAACAACCGAGCCATCGGCGAGAGGTGATGATAGGAGGAATACTTGAGCAATCTTCGTATCTGTTTTCAGCAGGAGTATGGATGCCCTCCGAGGCAGTCGTCGAGCAGTATGAAGGTTCGTTGACGCGAGTGTATGTTTCCGTCTCCGAAGAGAGCCAAGCCTCCTCTTCGTTTGCCTCAAGCGATGTACGCTATTTTGCTGCCGCTGGAAAATCCTCAGAGGAACGTGAGGCGGCAACAGAATTATCCGAAAATCTTCGTTCTGATTTGGAAAAAGACGGCGTTGACGTCTCGTTAATTGCAGAGGATGTTGCGCTTATTCAAGCGCTTGTTTTGTCCATTCTTGCTTTGTTTGAAGGTTACCTTGCCATCGGATTGATGATCGGAATTGCAGGGATTGGTGTCGTAACCTACCGTTCCGTGTCAGAACGGAGGAAACACATTGGAATGTTGCGAGCGTTGGGATTCACCAAAAAAATGGTCACTCGCGTCCATCTTATCGAAATTGCTTGGGTCTCGATGCTCGGTATCCTGAACGGTGTTGCTGTTGCTTTGATGTTCCATGTTGGCCTTCATTCAGCAATCTGGGAAAAAGAGGGTGCAGTTTTGGTTCTACCCTGGTCGGCTGTTGCGTGGGTTTTGCTCGGCGGAGCGATCCTTGTGTACCTCGCGACGCTCTCGCCAGTACGTGCTGCTACAAGGATCGAGCCATCCGAGGCTTTGCGATCGTAAATTTGAGTAAAATCCAACGCAGTGTACTCTTTTCGTACAACATTAAATCCCATTATTATTCGCACCTATAGATTATATACGTCGTATGCTCTAGAACGGGTTACCGCCCATATTGGAGGATATGACATGAAAAAAATAACCCCTGTAATGCTTGTTTTGTTGCTTGTAGCTAGTCTTATGGCAAACATCGACGTAACAAACTTAGAAACAACAGAAGAAATTGAAGAAACCGGTGCCCGAAACGGTGCTGACGCTGAGCTCATAGCGATTACATCGCCAAAGGAGACGCAGTGTAACCCAACCTGCCGTAATGAAGTGCTCGTTGGTCAAGACACCACCTTTGAAGTGTATCTTCAGAATTCTGGCGACCAAGCTCTTACTGAACTTGGTTACAGTGTAACTATTTATCTCGCTGATCAGCAAGGTGGCCCATCGGACATTGTTGCAAAGAACTCCCTTGGGGACGAATTGGTCTGGGAGAACACATTGGCAATTTGCGACTTTGGATGCGATGAAACGTCACTCGCAGCCGGAGACGTTTACAAGAACGGAAAAACTGTTCTTCAGTATCAAGGAAACGACATCGTTTGGACTCCAAGCGCAGGGGAATATGTTGTCTACATCGAAACCATTTCTGAGGAAGACGTCGACAGAGAGAACGATTTCCAGTTCACCTACGTCAAGGTCATTGACTACATCGACATCGAAGTCGACATCCAATGGACAGGCGTCGATGCTCAAGGAAACGACGTCAATCCAGACTTTGCTACCGGTGGAGACGACAAAGATTTCACGGTCACTGTCACAATGAACGGGTCAACCGATTTCGCTACCAACAACTTGTCGATTGTCGTCAATGTTGGAGGAGACCTGGACAACGCTGTTGGTGAGGATGGAGCCGACTTGCGAACAGAATCTTCCGCTGGAGGACACACCGTTCAAATCGGCAGTCAACAAAACGTCATCGTCAAGCAAAATGCAACCGATCCGACGGACAACGAAAGCGGTAACCGAATTGTCTTTGCAAACGACATCAACGGTGGTGAATGGACATACAACGGAACAGTCTCACCTGACACCTCCGGAAATGGAGAGGCAACCTATTATGTCGATGTGTCACTCGGTAGTTTCTTCTTGTACGATTTGTTCGAATCATGTGTTGAAACAGTTACTGTCAACGGTACCGATGAGGAAGGGAACACCGTTGAGGAAGAACAATCCTTCCAGTATTTCTGTGAAGAAGAACAACAACGTGACGGAATCACCCGGAACAACATCGACGAAATCACCGGCTCAACAACAACCTTCCATGACATCCGTATATCCGGCTTGACGGTCTTCCAAGGATTTGAAGAAGATGGAGGCGGCCAACCAAGTTCAGTTGTTACATCCGATTCTCCGAACGACCTCGTCGTCGGGGCGTCGTGGGTACACGCTGTCGTTGAACATCGTGGCTCAGAGGAGGCAGAGTTGTACGACTGGAACGTAACTTTCGTTGTGACAAATCTTGACACCGGTGTTGCAGAAACCATCACAGACTCGAAAGAATGTACAGCAATCGAGCCAGTTTACACATACATGCCGCTCGGTTTCGATATGAATGCTCAGATGGAAGGAACCGCATGTGCGCTCTTTGACATAGGCGTCGGCAATTATCAAATCGATGCAACCTTGAATATGGACAGCACGAAAAATACCGACCAAAAACTGAGCAACAACGTCGCTACGATTACCAAGAAATCCATCAACAATCTACCGCTCATCTCGTCATTGGATCTCATCACACAAGGGGACCTCTACCTGGGAATGCAGGGTGTTGTTGAACTCGAAGCCTTCGTTTTTGATGCTGATGACGTCAATGGAATCCATCTCAACTATTCGTGGACAGCAGGTGCTGACAATCAACCGCTTCCATGCGGAGGAATGGACGAATTCGCCCACACCTGTGCGTTCGAAATCATTCCTGACTACGTCACAAACTTCCCTGTTGTCCTAACCGTTACCGACGAATACGGCGGAACCACAAGCGATAAGATTGACCTAGAGATATGGAACAGCATCTCTGCGGATTCAACATCGACGTCCGGAGTGATGCTCGAATACGACATCATTTATTGGTCGCCGAGTGATTTCACCGTGTCGATTGCCGATGTTGATGCATCAACTTGTGAAGGAATTGAACTCCAGAATGACGGTGTCAAACTAAGAGGCACTTACACTCCTGTTGCACTTATGGATTTCTCCGCATCGCAGTATGACGCATCCTCTGTACTCCAACAGAGCATCAAGCTAACCTTCGACAACACGCTTGGCGTCCAATCGTTGTGGTACTCGTCGTCGTGTGACAACATGCAACTCACCCAACTTCTGTCCGAAACCGTTGAGGTTGACGCTGAGGATTCAACCAAATCAACCATAACGGCTGTCTTGGATGGTGCTTCACTGCGATCCGGACAACTCTTGCTCATTGCAGATGAGCTCGTTGAGGAGCAACCTCCTGTTGCGGTGATTAACGGTTTCAGCGCCTCTGCTGGAAAGGGAGGCGCCATTCTCATGAACTGGGGTCTCACAAACACACCTCTCCAAGGAGACAAGATCTCAGTTAGCGTCACCCACGAGGACGGAACAATCTTCGAAGTTGATCTAGATACATCCATTGCCACGTACACATACAGTGGCAGCTCAACGACCCATGGCGAATCCTACGACATTGAGGTTGCAGTATGCAACACTGAAGGTCTATGCAGCTCACCAATCGGCAGTGCAACAGTAGTTGCCGACAAAGAAGTCGAAGGCGCCACTGCCACTTCCGTGCAAGTCACGGAAGCTGATGATAAGTGGACCTTGACATGGAGCACAACATCGGATGAACTTGATGATGTCGCTTCTTGGAACGTGTGCTACAAGAACCGAGAAGCCTTTGACGCAGCGAACATGCCCACAACATGCGTCAACACAGGAAGCGCTGATACGCTCACTGCTGATGTCATGATGAGCACCGCACCAGGTCAATACACGGTTTACTTCGCAGTCGTTCCAGTCGATGAACTTGGAAACACGGGAACTGCAGGTTCTTCAAGCGATGCTGGTGCAGATGCAGCCTTCTACAAAGCCAACGAGGGCGGAGAAATTACAGATGACAACACAGATGGTGATGATACATCCAGCGGCGAACTCCCAGGATGGACTTGGGGAGCAATCGGTGGCGTTGTTGTCATAGCCTTCATCGCAGGCGCTTTCATCCTCTCACGAGGCGGCGGCGACGGCGAAGACAAAGATTGGGATTACTGATCTCTTTCCTGGAATTCTCCAGCAGTAGTAACCTGTCCATAACATTGGACAGATGCCGTCAGAGGGGGCGTTCAGGCGCCCTCTCTGGCCATTTTTTTTTTTGTCTCTTTTCAAAACCTGTACCTGTCCAGGGAGAGCAGGAATTTCTTCCATGCTTTTTACTCGATAAAATCGAAGGTTCTATTTACAAATGGTTTGTACCAATATGATAGAAAAATACGTTTCAGTATAACGATTTGAAGTGTGTTTGAAACAGCCATTTCAAACATTTTGCACCCCAACGCCTATAAGTGTCTTAGAACGTGGTGAAACTTGCATACAGTATGTATGAGGTGAATGAAAATGTTGGGAAACAAGAATAAGAACAAAAAAACCGTGCTCGGCGGAATCGGAACTGCGATTTTCCTCTGTGCTTTGATGGCGTTTATGCCGATGTCAAGCCTAGTGGACAACCCAGTTACAGAAAACGTAACAGAGATAGAAACTGAACCAGAGTTCGGTGAATATTTCAAGCTGCCAGACACGCTCGAAAAAGCAAACACGCAATATGAAGAGTCGCAGGAACTTCTCGGAATGAGAGATCCTACGACCAAAGGCTACCTCCTCGAGGATGGCCGTGTTGCACAATTGACCAGCCCAGACCCAATCCATTTCTTGGATGAAACAGGGGTCTACCAGGAAATTGACTTGAACATCAAGGCAAGTCCGTTTGGGTGGGAAGTTTCTGAAAACACATTCAAGACAAATTTCGCCAGTGAGCTTCACAACGGTGTGAGCATTCAGGCGGATGTCAACGTCGATCCAATCATCACCGGTATCAACCCAATGGTTGTATCACTGGACTCGACTGGAACCAACATCCTTCCAGTCGACCTTGAAGCATCGATGAACGATGTGGAAGTTGGGGGTAACGTGATTCGCTACCCTGTAGCAGATGGCTATGCTCTTGATTACGCCGTCCACGCAACGCACATGAAGCAAAATCTGCTTATTGACGAGCGACCCGTTTTCGATAATGCGTTGGAATATTTTGGATTCACTGAAATGATGTTGCTTCCTGAAGGTTTCGGATTGTATCTCGATGGAGAACTTCTTGGCGATGAGCCAGTAAGTACCCAAAACGGACTTGAAATCCGTGAAACCGAAACAGGCAAAATTCTAGCATTCATCCCATCGCCTACAGTTCTCGAAAAAGGCTCAAACGAACCGTACATCGGGACGTATTTCATTCAAGTCGACCAGGGCATGGTTCTTCTTACGACAGCAGTTGAAACGGACTGGTTAGCCTCGGAAGATCGTGTTTTCCCAATCATGATTGACCCGTCGGTTGTCCTTCTTTCAAGCTCGGCAGGAGAGTGTAACTTCTCAAGTTACTACGGTGGCTACTGTCGAACTTCTGCGTACAACTACGGTAACCGAGTTTACATGCAATACAGCACTTACAGAGGTGCTGTCCGCGTGTACGATCTCCCATTTTACAAGTTCACCTTCTCCGCAAGCAACCAACTCCCAACGGGTGCTACGATCGATGAGGTCAACTTTGTCCAGACCGTTACCTTTGACGGATACAGTTGGAGGCCAAATCCCAAGATTGACCGAAGTGTCGCAATTTTGGAAGCTTGTGGAACACCAACCAACAACCAACTAAAGCAATATACGGTGCCAACCGCCTCATGTTCTGGTTCCTTTGCTGCGAGCAGCATAGGCGTCAGTTCATTCAACAACTACTACAGTACCACCTTCGAGCGTCAATTGATTTCTTCAATTTGGAATTCAGATGAATCTGGAACCTACGGTCAAGGAACAGGAAAGAAAACCGCTGAATTGTGCGATAATTCCAATTCCGCAGGTACGCTGTGTACTGCAACAGGTAACCACAATTACATCATCAACGCAGTGAACAACACTGGTACCGTTGGAATTGGTCTCCGTATGAACGCGACAACCTCGATGTACGCTTATTCCACTGAATCCGGAAACAACAAAGCATACTTGGAAGTCATCTACTCTGGAGGCAGTGATACGAAAGCACCTACTGCCGACTTCGTACCTTACACCGGAATAACAAGCTATGTCGAAGGAGAGCGCACGTTCTTCACCACAATTTTTGATCAAAGCGGTGTCGACACGACTGCAGGAAACATGCCGACCTTGGTCTACAGAATCAACAATCAGACTTGGACGTCGGTGAATGCTGACACCATCAAGACGTGCTCATCCAGCGCTTCCGAATGTAAATTCAAGGCTACAACGCCTGACATTACAGCAGGTGATTACGTTGAGTACTACTGGAAATTCCAAGACCTTGCCGCCACGGCAAACGTTGGATATCACCCTGTTCCTCCAACCACCAACACAGCTCCTGAATCGTGGGCTCGCACCAATGCTCACTGGTTCTTTGTTGACGACGTCGACAACGCTGGAACAGCGAAGAAATTCCAAATTTACCAATCAGACCTAGAGCAGGCCTACAGTTACAGTTCGACCGGTCGCTACGACAAGCAAATGACGTATTTTGACCACAGCGACGAGTACCTTGTTGAGTTCGACACAACCGGCTGCGGATCGACGCAAAGCACAGCTTGTTTCATCGGCACATCCGGTTCTCCTTACTCATGGGTCTCAATTGGATATTGGGAAGTTGAATGGACTACACGGCCATCAACTGGATACTACGGTACAGGAGGTACCCGCTCCGGTGAGTTGCAAATGGCTGAGGAAGACGGCGGTTATCTCGTCCTCTCTAACCAGCATGGACCTCAAATGAATCTGATGTTCCTTTACGATGCAACCTTAAACGAATTTGCAATGGTAGGAATTGGCGATTCCACACCCGAAATTGAAACAGGCGCCCTCGTTGCTGGAACAGACGCTGTTCAGTACAGGTCAGGGTACTCCTACTACATCCCTCTTGCAAATGAGGACATCAACGGAACGTTCGCCAAATTTGATTGGGGATACGGCTCATACAGCTCAAGCAAAGCCAACCACATCTGTGTACTCACAAGCGGTTGGATTTATTGGTACGCAAAGTCTTATTCTCCACGGTGCTATACCACGTCTTCGAGTTCAGCATTTACCGGAATTGGAACGCCGATGGGCAGCTATCAGAGCCAAGACTCTAGCGGGGTCACACAATACAAGACCTCCAATGTGAAGCCAACGCCTGATACATTTGCGCCTGAGATGACCCATGGAACACTCATGGATTCGCACAGCAAGACCCGAACGTTTACATACACAATTCTCGATAATGGTGATCCAGCTACTGGATTGAACATCAACCGCACAATCGGAGAGGGTCCAACACTCTACTACACCATCAACAACGGAACTCAACAATCCGTTCTTCTCAACCCTCCATCAGGGACGAACATCGCAGATTGTGAACTTTCAGCCTGTGATTGGTCCTACACACTAACGGGACTCAACCGTAGTGATTACGTCAGTTACTATGCTACCTCGGTCGACAAATCCACGGTTTCCTCAGGAACGAACCAAGAAACGACGGCTGCGGCAAACTTTGAAGTCGGTGACCCGAATCAAATGTTTATCGTCGAGTGGAGAGACATTGGATATTCCTCTGGTACGACTTGCAGTTACCAAGTTATATTCTATGATGTCACCAATGAAATTGAATTCAATTACGACACAGCATGCAAACTACGGTATGACTACGGTACAACTGGGTTTATGGATCACACTCGAACAAACGGCCAACACATCAAGAAGGGCGAAAGTTACCTTGGTTACAATGGTGGAAACCCATTCACAACGAACTACCGAATTACAACTGATGGAACAAACAGTTCGGTTGAAGAATTCGCGCTAGGAATGGATGAAACCGATAACGCTGTTGCAGTAATCAGTGGAACGACGTCAGGTTTCAGAATGAGCAACTGTGCAAGCACAAGCTCATGGTCTGGATGGTCTCGATACACAACGCAGTGTAATGCCAACGTCGACGTACCAGCTGGATTCACGTTCGACTACTTTGAGAAGAGTTTCGATGGAGACGATTCGCAAGATCGTCTTCGTATCGGATTGAACGGGTACCTCTACTTCATTGACAGCGGTTCCCAAGCGCTCGAGCAAGGAATCTATTACTGGGGCAACCAGATGATTGAACTACCATACAACTCAGGTAGTGGAAACACCTACGCCCGACCAGGAACCATCGCTCCTTTCTGGGGCTACGGTTCTTCATCATGGACGTCTCTGTACTGTTACGATAACACAGCAGAAGACTGTGGTGTGTACGTGCGAACTGTCCCATTCGAAGGAAAGGGTACGGACATCAAGGCAGACTTGGACTGTTCATCCCTGACCGCTCAGTGTACTTGGGACAGCGAAGGA
>CBFIJH010000004.1:0-162072 GCA_965662895.1 Candidatus Poseidoniaceae archaeon
CGGCTTCCGCAGAAAACCACCTCCCCGAGGGATGATTCTCCTCAGCCCTTCCCCCGACAGCAGTTGCCGAGGTGCTAAGCAACCTTCCGACCTACCTCACGTATATGAAGAAATCGGATGATTACTTGCCTCAAGAATGGAGCATGAGGCGGTAATTTCATCACAAAGAAGGCAACTTTAGAAGGTTTTGAGAGACCAAAGGCTCGCCTTGGACTGCCGCCAAAAGGCTTTTCGCTTCCCCATATTGACCAAGTTGCGCTAGAATTGCGGCGTGAAGATTCAGGAATTGCGTGGTTGATGTATTGGAATCTGGAACCATTTCCATAAGGCTCAGTGCCTTTTCCTCCCGGCCGCTAAGATACAAGGCTTGGGCGAGATTGTACAAAGGTTCAGTCCCATCTGGTTTCGCACGAACAGCTTCTCGCAAAGAAAGAATTGCAGCCTCGAACTGTGTGGCGGCATTGGATACATCGACTGGATCAGGTGATTTTTGCATCGAGGTAGCGACTTGGAGAAGAGAGATTCCGTAATTGTTCATTGCCCCAACATCTTGAGGAGCATTCGCTAAGACTCGCTGGAAGGAGCGTGCGGCTCCTCTCCAATCACCACGCCCAATGGCCATGAAGCCATCTTCCACAAGTGATTTGATTTCTGCTGAACTTGAGGCTTGGACGGTCATTGCTTGCGCAGGATGAAGGTCAAAGGGTGTGAACGTTTTTTCTGCGTATTCAACCACTTGAGGTTGTGCGTATGCATTGTCTTCCCCGTGATCGACATGGACAATGGTATCCTCGAGATCAGAAAATACAACCTCAACGACATCATCATCGGCTGAGAATACATCTGTATTGACATTCATATCAACGGGGATTTCTAATGGCGTTTGTTGAATTGAGGGCGCACTCTCCAATGGAATGGCTTGAATTCGAATTGGTTCTGGTTTTGCTTCGATTTCCTGTAATGGTTCATCCTCTACAGGTAGCATTGGAACCTCGAGTGATGGTTCGATGACCTCTTCCTGTTGAGAATGCACTTCAGAGTCAAAATTAACATTTCCAGATTCAGGAGGCCCCTGTTGGTCCGATTGATTGTCAACCAATTGAGGATTGGGTCCAACAACGTCGAATGGGATGCCTTCGCGATGGCTACCGATGCCAAAGGGTAGGCGTGAGACATTGGTTAGCGACTCACCTCCAAATCCAAATGGAAGTGACGTCGATTCATTTTCCTCCGGACTATCTTCTGGCCGTTCAATACCCTCAAGATCGTACCACGCTTCTGCCGCTTCGTCAAGTCCGGGGACTTCGGAAGGAAGAACCATACCAGCATCCTGAAAATCGCCGGGACCTTTTCTTATCTGGGAACCACATGCAGGACACGAACCTCCAGCGAGGTAAAGGATTCCGCAAACTCCGCACTCGTTCATAGTGACCCTTCTGTCCCTTTGACTTCAGGTTCTTCAATCCAGCGCTATTCTGTATCTACTCTTCACCGTCGGCGATAGTATCCTTCTTGCCACCGGAAATAACGACGGACTTAATGGCAGAAATGATTTCTTCAGCATCATCATCAACCAAGGCTTCTGCTGGTGATTTGCCTTTTGCTCGACCCCTTGAATACTGAGCAATGATTCCAATTAAAGCGATACCTACGAGAGCAAGTTTCCAAGTGGTTCCTCCGTCTTCTCCGCCTACGACGTACACCAGAAGCATGTAGAATGTAACAATGAGCGTGCTCAAAATCATAACTGGGAATCCTGCTCGAAAGAATTCGTTGAACGATATTGGATAGCCCGCCTCCTCAGACAACCCTGCAGTGACCACATTCGCAGAGGCCCCAATAAGCGTCCCATTTCCACCAAGGCAAGCACCAAAGGCAAGTGCCCAAATCAATGGCCCGAGATCGAGATTCAACTCAACTGAGAGCGAAAGCACGATTGGAATCATCGTTGCAGTATACGGGATGTTGTCAATGAAGGCGGATGCAATTGCAGAAACCCATAAAATAATGACAACAGCGGCTGCCATTCGGTATTCTTCGCTAAAGGCTTCGATTCCTTTCTGGACATAACTTCCAATGTAATCAATGACGTCCATGTATTGCAAGGAATGGACAAGAACAAACAGTCCAGCGAAGAAGAGCAATGTCGTCCATTCAACGTGTTCCAGTGGTTCTTCAAGTTCATGTGGGTTGGTCGCAAGGAGCATAACAACGGCTCCTGCAAGTGCAACCCACGAAACTGCGATGTGAACAACCGGATGGAGGAAAAACCCGATGATAACCAAGCAAAGAATCGTTCCGCTAATCTTGAGCCCCTTTACGTCCTTGATAGCGTATTGACGCTCAAGTTCAGTAATATCTCGGTCTCTTCGCCCGCTAAATTCGTCCTTGTAAAGCCAACGAATCAGCATGAAGGAAGGAACAACTGTGAGAAGAATACCCGGTGCCATTTCAATGATAAAATCATTGAATGTAACGCCCTCAGATGCCAGTGCAGCAATATCTGCATCGCTGTTCCCTTCGATCGCTGATGGTGACATAGCCGAACCGATCATGATGTTTGGAGGGTCACCAATCATTGTTGCAGCTCCACCAATGTTGGAAAAGATAACCTCAGAGATGAGAATAGGTATCGGTTTTATGTCCAATACTTTCGCAATCTGGATGGTGACTGGGGTTAGAAGAAGCATGGTTGTAACATTGTCCAGGAACGCTGACAATACTGCGGTGACTGCACACAGAATGACGACCAGCGTCCATATCTCTCCGCCGCTTTTCTTGTAAGCCTGCACTGCAAACCATTCGAAAACGCCAGTGTGGGAAATGACTCCAACCATGACCATCATTCCGAGCAGCAATCCAATGGTCTCCCAATCGATCATTGTTGTGACGGCTTTGAGGCTGAGTGTATCTTCAACCGAGTAGAAATTGAGAGCAACGACTGCAAGCAAACCACCAAGCGCAGCGGCAAGAGTTCGGTGAACAACTTCAGTGATGATCAGCGCATAAACGAACAATAAGATCCCAAGTCCGACAAAGACCGCTTGGTTTTCCAATCCATCCTTCACATGGATTTCGAGGTGAATACCGTCTCCACCACCTGCTGCGAAACCACTCTGCATGAAATACATCGTTCCAACAACAATCAGCGAAAGGAGCGAGATAAGTTGTGCTGGATGTCGTCGTGTGAAAAGTAGACTACCGCCCATGTCTATTGGATTAACATGACCTTATTGAGCGTTGGGTTAATCGACATATCAAATTCTCCAAAATACTGCGACATTTCCACGAGCGAATACAACTTCACTTCTCGTTTTTTCAGCAAGGTGCGACCACACGTTTCGAAGGTCATCTCTTTCAAACAACCCTCTGTTGACTTTTGCTTTTACGAGCGAGCGGGATGACAATTGACCATCCAGTTCAACGATGACAGCTTCTGTCAATCCAGACTTTCCGATTCGAATGGTTACGGGCAATGAAGTGTCTTTGGCTTGGCGTAAAACGGAAAGGGGGATCTTCATTGTGAAACCCCCTTCGCGGATTTGTACGGTACTCTTCGAACGTAGCCGCATTCAAGGCATTGATGGATTCGTACACCGGCTCGTAAACGTACACGTACGGTTGAACCGTGGACGAGTAATGTTGAACATTTGCGGCAAACGACTTCCTTTACCTCAGACGTGAACCGAAGCCGATGTTTTCGAGAGATTTTGAACATGTGACGGGCATAGAGACGTCGATGACTTAACGGGTGATCTTGAATGTTGTAGAGGAGCGAAAGTAAGGTGTTCCGTGAGGAGGTTGCGTATTCCTTGCGCCTCCCCTTTTGCCGTTGATGTCGACGACGCATCCAACTCACCTCAATTGAGAGCCGCAAGCAAATCTGATGCAATGAGGTCGATGTCCCGGTCCCCGTCAATTGTTCTGAAGAGTCCTGCATCTTTGTAGTAGGAAGCGAGGGGTGCGGTCTGCTCATGGTATGCTTTCAATCGAGCGATGACTGTTTCCTCAGTATCATCAGCACGACGTTTTTCGACGAATGACCCGCAGGTGCAACCCGTCTCTGGAAGCGGATTGAAACGATCGTGGTAGACCACTCCACAAGTTCCACAACTAAACCTTCCGCAAATCCGTTCAACAATTCGTTCATCCGGAACATCAATGGCCAAAACAATCGAGACATCAACAAACTCTGCGAGTGCTTCGGCTTGAGGAACGGTTCGAGGGAAACCATCAAACATGACGCCATCTTTTGCATCGTCCTGTTTCATTCGATCACGAATAAGGTCGATAATGACCTGGTCAGGAACAAGAGCACCTGCGTCCATGTATTTCTTCGCTTCAAGGCCCACTTCGGTTTTGGCTTTCACGGCAGAACGTAGCATGTCGCCTGTAGAAACTTGAGGCAAACCTGTGGCATCCATCATCCGTTGGGCTTGCGTACCTTTTCCGGCTCCAGGAGGTCCAAACAACACAATGTTGAGCATGGACCAACGTCCTGTATCATGCATTTGAACGTATCACTTCAACCCCATGCGTTGCAAGTACTGTTCACCATAGTGGTTCCATTGCTCCATGGTCCAACCGGATGGCAAACCACCGGGTGGTAGAGGAGGTCCACTTGGCAACGGAGGGATTTCTTTCAACGGGGCGGGAGGCTGTCCAAGTGGAGGCAAACCAGCTGGTGGCAGACCTTTTGGCGGCACGCCCGCTGGCGGCAAGCCTGCTGGTGGCAAACCGACTGGCGCAGGTGCTGTTGGCAGTTGAAGATCCATCGATTGAGCGAGAGCTGCAGCAATTTCATCCTGAGAAACTTCTCCTGAGGCGAGGTCATTGACCGAGTGACTGATGTCCAGAACCTCGTCTCTCCTTGTTCCGAGATGGTCGGGGTTTGTGTGGATATTCGGCAAGACGATATCGGTTTCTGAGTCTGGGAGAGCTGCGGATGATTTCAAACGACGAGCTCCAACAATCACCAGAATCGCTACAGCAGCAAGAAGTGGATAAGCGATGTAAGGAGACATGTTCAACAATCCACCTGAAGATTGCTGAGCACTGACGCTTGTATCCGCAGAGAATGTCATGACAACCCCGGAATCGGATGTGAAGGTCAGCATCAACTTGAAACGACCGTCCGCTGCATCAGCATCAGGCTGAACTTCAACAACAAGCTCTTTTGATTCTCCGACGGCAAGATCACTCACGGTTGAAGGAGAAACGGAAGCAGAGCGATCGGATAATACAGCGCCATCCGAATCCTGAACGCTAACCTGAAGCGTCCCACTTAACGGCGTATTGCCTTCATTCACAATCACGAAGGTTTGCTTCGCTGACCCGTCACGGGGTATAAACAACAGAGGTGCTGATGATGTATCCGTTGAAAAAGCGGCAAAGTCGCTCTGCGGAACTTCAATCCGTATCGTTAACTCTGTTGTTACGAATCGGCCGTTGCTGGTCCCGTTAACATAAACTGGTAAGTCGAATCCAAAAGACGCATCCGTTTGATTTGGTGGACGAACTGCAAGAATGACGTTTGCTTGCGAAAACACATCAATGCTCAACGGAGGATTCGCAAAATTCACGGTCCAACCATCCGGCATAATTCCAACATTCCATTCGAGATCAAGTTCAGCATTTCCAGTGTTTGATACGGTGAAATCGACAAATGTAAAATTCTCACCAATTGGCGTGGATACAACCCCTTCATCAACTTGCATCAATTCGACATCCAGGTTGTCAGAAACAACGAGAGAAGTCGTGTTTGACGTGAAGTACTGTGCATTGTGCTCGACTCGAAGGGTGTAGGTGTTTGAGTTACCTTCTCGAGCAGTTTCGGGAATAAGGAGCATGATTTGTACATCTGCGGATTGACCTGCAGGAAGCGTTAGGGCAATGTTCGAAGAACTTGATTGATCGGAATACGTCATTTGGGCAGCCCATGCCGGATTACCACGCTCAAGAGCAACCGTGAAATCCATCTCAGTATTTCCCTCGTTTGAAATGGTGTGGTTGTAGTAGACCACTTCCCCTGTGTTGGCAGATACTGGAGCTGCAAGCGCACCCGGACCGATGGCTCCATTTGGCCCGTACAAATCGGACCGGAACGATCGTAATTCTGCGACAGCAATGTCCACAACCTCAACATGGTTCAACAATGGGTCTGTCGGTGAGGTCACGACACATGTCACCTCATCGATGAAACCTGCAGTGGGTTGCCCATCCGCAACACGCGGAACAAAGACGTTGACATCCATCGATAAATCTTGAAGGATGTTGAGAGGTTCAAATTCCCGTGATGAGGAGTTTGAGTTACCGAGCATAATTTGCCATTGGGAAGCGGAGGAGCAGCTCATTGTGTATTGCGCAGCAGAATTCCCTGTGTTTCGTACGCCGATGGAGAAACCTGTACTCTCGCCCGGTTGAGCTGAAACGCCGAGGGTTCCAGAAGGTACCACGTCGACGGAATCGACTTGATCGATTGTAAAAGTCAGACGTTGTGTGTGCGAAACTGTCGGTTGATTTTGATACCGTGCGGTCACGTCGACAACGAAGGTTCCAGCGCGAGCATATCGCTTTGTTGAACCATCAAGCGATGCAGACTGATCTTCCAAATCGAGCGTTAGATGAACTGTATCGTTCTCAGTGCCTTGACCGCTTAGCGTGAATGGACCAGAGGAATTCACTGTTTTTGACCATTGATCTTCAGGACTGTTCAGGATGGCGGGGTAGATCAAATCCGGTTCCTGAACACTAGAAACCGTCAGGCTTACTGGCCGCTCTCCCGTACCTTCGTGGACGACCACAAAGGGCAACGACAACCCAGTTTCATTTCGAACATCCATCACGACATTGGCAGCAAGTTCACGATCTTGCGTTGACTGTGGAATCATTCCATCATCGTCAAGGAAAATAACGCGCAACCCTTGAGCAGTAACTTCGACATCAAGTTCGAGGACATTGTTGTTCGTACCGGAGACACCGTCGTTTAGTTCAACAACTTGGTTGTTCGTGTCCAAGGAAAGTCGAAGTGTATGGGTTCCAGTTGAACTAAATTGTGCGAAGAACGAAATCGAGTCAAGTTCACCTCCATCCAGAGATGAGCGATCTGACTCGAAGAGGGTTGTACCTTCTGTTACATCCTCAAGTTGTATTTTGTATGGGCCTGAAGCAAGTGTTCCTTGGTTGTGCCACGCCAGGGAAACGGAAACAAGGTCGCCAACAAGTGGTGTGAAAGAGGACGGCAGGATACTGTTGGCAAAGGTCGTTAAATCGGCCTTCGGAATCAATGTAGCGTCAGCTGCAAGGACGAGACTGAATCGTTGAGCCCCACCTCCTCTCTGTTCGACCTTGACCATCCATTCGCCCGATTGGCTGCTGGTTCCCGACAGCAGGCGTATACGCTCGATGTTGTTCAAGTCGTCTGCTTGACCGCCTGATACGGATTGCCCGTTTGCAAAGTTGTTTCCACGATATGTTGTTCCATCGGGAGCCAACAAGACCAAGTCGAGGTCGTTCAGCAATCTTGATTCGGTTTGAGGTGCATTTGCGCTTCCTTCCTCATCGCTCCATGCGAGTGTCAAATCGATACCTTTTGAAGCATCCAAATCAAACGAATAGAGCAGTGAAAAACCAGGTTGCAACTCTCTTGAATCGTCATGGAACACATCCAGTGTCGTCCCACTATGGGTGGGGTTGAGGCTGTTTTCGAGGTCGATTTGACCCCATCCTTCGTTCATATTCGGAATGTTTGGCGTGCCCAAATCTTCTGCTCCATTCACCAAAGTTGCCTTGATTAGGCTGGCTGAAGGTTTGTTGATTCCTGCAACTTCTCGAAGGTATTCTCGGGCCAATGCAGCGGAGCCACCAGCAACGGCGGTGGCTTGTGAAGTTCCACTAAGTTCCATGTACATCGACCTTGAATTGCTATGGGTTCCCGTAGCACAAACGGTTCCAACAACGCTGTTTGCTTCCTCGGCTCGAGCCGAACAGATTCCTTCACCCGGGGCGACCAAATCCGGTTTGATTCGCCCGTCCAAAGCCGGACCTTGTGAGGATGATGAACTGACGCTTCCATTGTTGCTTGAACCAATGGCTAACACGTTCTTTGCCGTTGCTGGAGCCGTGATCTGGGAAGCACCGTTTGCTCCGTTGTCACCGACTGAGAAGATTGGTAGAAGATACTGATTGTTGAAGACATATTTGTCCGCAGAACGCGAATCTGCTGTGTAGTGGCCGTAGTTACCATTCGAACCCCAAGCGTTGACGGCTATTCGGGCCGTCTTGAGTTCAGCGTCAGAGAAAATGTCGTAAATTGAACCTTGGCGACCGAAATAACCTGTTGGATCGTGCTCGAGCGCATACATCACTAGGTTCGCATCGGGAGCAATGCCTGTTGTTGATGCGTCACCACTCCCATCCCCAAGGACAGTCATAGCAACGTGTGTGCCATGACCGCTGTTGCTGTCCATTGGTGAAGAATCAAGCCCAAATTGGGTGTTGATTGTTGCCACTCTTCCAAGTAGATCAGGGTGGTTGTCATCAATTCCAGTATCGGTGACAGCAATGGTCTCACCTGAACCGTTGAGTCCGAGGGATGAAGACGGTCGGATGGCGACGGCTCCTACGACTGTAGCAGCGTCATTGTTGTGGAGAGAGAGTTCGTGGGTTGGTTGAACAAAAAGAACGTGCTCATTCGAAGCAATGGGATGAAGTTGTTCGGATGTGAGACCCGATTCATACCAAGCCTCGCACATGTCCATGGAACACCACGCGGAGACAGCACCTTCCCGCAGGATTGTCGTCGTTAAATCCGAAATCGTTGATGCATCCACATCACTGGATAGGCTAAATTGGAGACCGTGAGAGCCAACAACATCGTTACCGATTCGCATAAATGGTTCATATGAACCAACCCATCGGACCTCGTCCAGCGCTCGTATCGATTGAGTTTGTGAAAGGTCGTTCGTTCGAATCAGATACACGCCAGGGCTGTGGCGCTCGAGCACTTGAATATCAAAGGAATCAACCAATTTGTCCATGATTCGACCATCGTCCGTATACAACTGAATCATCTGAAGCGATGTTGAACCCTTTAACTGCCAACCAGAATGGACGGATTCCATATCCGTGACGATGGGATCGAACGATAGACGAGCGAGGTGAATAACAGAATCGACAGCATCCAGCGAAATGGCATGTTTTGAAACAGGTTCTGTTGACTGCCATGTCGTCTCAACATCGTCAGGCACAATGTTCGATTCAGTGGACAAGGGTGCTGATGAAACCAGCGGCAAAGCCAGTGAAAAGAGGAAAGTCAACAACAGGAAAAAACACCTGCGGCCTTGTTGCATACCAATGCGAATGCAGTTGGGTTTTTGAGGATGCGCCTATTTTGACTACAGGCCGTTGTAAGCAGCGATGGCGTTGTCGGTCTTTTCGACCGATTTCTTCCAGTCGTGTTCGATGCCCATCAATGCTCGAATCGCGTCAACATTCTCCGGAATAACATCCGATTCTTGATGAATTGCTTGGAAGTAATAGAGCGTATTGCCATCCAACTTTACCCCATCTTCCCAGACAAAGATCTCGTGCAAGTCCCCCCACTTTCGTCCAATATCTCGAGAGAATTCCATGACTTCAGCAGTCGTTGTAATGCCCGTTTCCGCACCGTTCATGATCAAGACTCGTGGTTGATTCGCCCATAATTCCAGAACAGATTCCGTGGTCATCCCATGACCTTCGGGAAGGGTTGCAACAATAGCGTGGACGTGCATGATTGTGGTGGGGACTGCGACTGCAAGTGAATTGATGTTGATTTCAGGGCGAATCGTCATCACATCTGGACCATGATGACTTGGTACTTTCAACACGGGTTTGATTGCGTTGATGGGGCCCTTGCTTGAGTCACCTGGATCTGCTGCACGACGAATCATCGTGCATTCAACTGAAAGAGAACCACATGCATGAAGAAGCGGCACCAACGTGCGTGAGAGTCCGGTTGTGTTGCACGAAACGACTCGAGTTCCTTCCGCATTGATGTTCTCCGCATGATTCCCGCTTGAGGTGTACGAGAGTCCGGTCATGGCGTGTTTTTCACCGCCTTGGAAAATCCATTTCACCCCACTTTTTTGATAGATTTCTTTGTTTTGTGCACCGACCTTTCCAGGAGAGCAATCGACAACAACATCAGCAATTGAGAGAAGGTCGGACAATCCCCCTTTGCAATCGTAACCCGCCGGACCGAAAGCTGCTATTTTTTCTTGGGCATCGTACGTGCAGTAAAGCGGGTACCCTTTTCGTACGGCGAGGTCGCAACCGAAAGACGGACGGGTCTTTGTGACACCAACAATTTCCATATCATCTTGAGCGTCAATCGCATCTGCGACACGCTTTCCAATTGTACCATATCCGTTGATTGCAACCTTAACCACCATACTGCTCATTTCTCTGGCACGGTTGAACATCCATAAACAGTTCGTGAGGAAACGATGGTGTCTGAATTTAGGTTTTTCAATTGATGCAATAAGAGGGTATTTGACCGACGTAGGATACCGTTGAATCATGGCGGAGTCAAAGAGTGTTTACGAGCGCTCGATGAGCATTAACGCAAAATTCCTCCCACGTCTTCAAGCAGCCGTTGAACAAAATGCCTTGCTTCGTATCGGCTGGACCGGGTCTGGGGAAAAAGTGCCGAAAAACGGGGAGGTCGGACTTTGTCCTGCAATGCCTGAAGGTGCAAGAGTGCGTGCACTTGGCAAACTTGGATCGTGGACAAGTTCATTTGGAAACGGAGGTTCTTTTTCCATCGAAGGAGAAGCTGGAGCGTTCTTTGGCGCATACAACAACGGTAGCCGGCTTTCTGCCACTGGATACATCGGACGATGTTCTGGATTTATGATGCAAGAAGGTGTTCTTTCGAGCGATGATGGTGCAGGTGATGATCTTGGAATGTTCATGGATGATGGCTTTATTTTCGTCCGAGGAGATGTTGGTAAGCGTGTTGGGAATGGTATGACTGGCGGAACGATTGTCGTTCAAGGCAACGTCGAAAACAATGCCGGATGTGGAATGAAAGGCGGCATGATTGTCATCGATGGACGTTGCCCAACACCACCGCAAGGAACGAAACTCCGCCCACTAACCAAAACGGAATTGAGGAACATCAACGCGTCGCTTGACGATTTTGGCATCTCGCTTGGCGAGGATGCATTCTGCCTTGAGTCATCGGATGAAATCGAATTCCACATCGATGGTTCAAGCGTCTCATCTGGAGATTTGTCCAGTATCGCCATCACGCCAATGGATGAGACGCCATTGATGGAACATCAAGACGTCGATACCGCTGCTCTTGTTCTTGGCACGGATGAAGAAGCATTGCCTGTTTTGCTCCCGATACCAATACTACCGCACGTCCCAGACGGTGACCTTTTGCTTGGTGAAGCGAATTCATCTGGCCGCCTGTCGCATATTCAGGCACAACCCTTCCTCGTCGAAAACAATCCACGTCCGATTGACATCCTTCATCTCAACCTCGCCAGTATGTGCATGATGCCGCAATTTGCCGATTCTGTCGCAGGGGCTTGCATCGATTTTGACAGCCTTCCTTCGCTTAATGATGAGGAACTTGAGGGTCTCCTTGTTGTCTTACGTACGTTGATGAAAGAGGATTCACCAATCCTTGCCTCTCAAGCCATCTCGCGTATTCAAGCCCTCCACAATCGCTCCGTCTACCATCACCTGCAAGTCGCCGTTTCAAGAATAGAAGATGGTACCGGTGTTCCTGAAGCTGCAACACTCCCAATTCTAGGACGATCTGTCAAGAACAATCTCGAAAAATCAGAGACGCTAGCCGCCCTTGAATTTGGGTTCACATGCGATGCACATGACATTATTGTCGCACGATGTGCAGGGGCACACTTCGTCATCACCCAACCCCCAGTTCTCGAACGAGAGGATATGGAATTTTGGCTCCAAGGTATCCACATTGATATGAAACAAACGCTCCGAAACTTGGGTCTTGATTCAATCGACCAAGTCAATCGAGCGCACTTGCGAGCCCTCGATTACGATACTGCCGCCATCAGTGGTTTGCGCATGGTCGGGTATGAACGACCGCTTCCCCATTGGTTTGCACGTTGAGGTGAACATATGCCAACAATTTCAGCCGATCAGAAACTCCTCGCCTCGCTTCTTTCGAAGCACGGATGCACGCACGATGTTGCGGACATCGACCATCGCTTACCGTTGCTAGGAACCGACATCGACCGCTGTGATGATGAAGTACTGGACATCGAAATTTTCCCAAACCGCCCCGATTTGCTCAGTACAGAAACGCTGGGTTTAGCGATTCGAGGATTTCTTCATAACCAACCAACATTGACATCTGAATCACTCGAATCAAGTGGAATCTCTTTGACGGTTGAGCCCGAACTTGCTTCAATTCGTCCAGTTATTCTCGGAGCTGTTGTGAAAGGACTGAACATGGCTGATGATACAGATATGGATGCCTTCATCAAGCAGCTTATGGACCACCAAGAGAAACTCCACTTCGCACTTGGCAGAGGGCGCCGAAGAGCGAGTATTGGAGTTCATGACTTGGCCACACTCCATCCACCATTCAGCGTCAAAGCCGTGGAACGTACCCATTCGTTCACTCCTCTGGCAAAGGATCAACCAATGACCATCGAGGCAATTCTGACTTCGCATCCAAAAGGAGTGGACTATGCCCACCTCTTGGAAGGAATGGAAAAGGTTCCAATTATTGAGGATTCCAAAGGATCCGTTCTCTCGTTCCCACCCATCATCAATGGCGATCACACCACCGTGACTTCGTCAACACGTGATTTGTTCATCGATGTTACAGGTTGGGACCGTCGAGCATGTGAATCATGTCTTATGTTGATTGCACTCCAAGCAAAAGAGCGTGGTGGAACCGTACAATCCATTCACATTACGGATTGTAACGGTCAAGAAGAAATTCTCCCTCTTTGGAAACCGGTCCATCACAGAGTTCCTGCCAGACTGGTGTCCACAATATTGGGCAGAGAACTCAGCGATGAAGAATTGAAGAAATCAATCACTCGAATGGGCGGTGCTTACACAGGCCGCTCTCCTGCAAACGACGATGAAATTGGACCGGACCACTCCATGCAATTCGCCAAGGAAGGAGAAGACATGCTCGGTTTTGACATGCCACGTTGGCGGTTTGACCTTCTGCACCCAGTCGATATCGTTGAGGACTTAGCCATTGGACACGGGTACGAAGATCTTGGAGTCGATGTCCCAAAGGCTCCAATGAACGCCATTCCTCGTTCCGATGATCATTTACGGAGAAGAATTCGAACCTCGATGCAGGGCATGGGTTTTATGCAAATTCAATCGTTGACACTGTCCAATGATGAGGACCAATTTTCAAGAATGCGTTGGAAGCCATTCAACGCGATCACGAGAATCACCAATCCGATAACAATTGAACATACGATGATGCGGCATTTCCTCTTACCAGGTCTACTTCGCTTGCTTGCAACGAACCGTCATCACGATCTGCCACAGTCTGTGTACGAACTCGGAACGGTGGTTCGTGATCACAAAAATATGGACCGATTAGCATTCCTAACTGCGGAACGAGCCGGAGGTTTTGCTGCTATCCGTGGGCGAATTCAGGCATTCTTACGTGATATTGGTGCTGAAAACATCGTCATTGAACAACTTCCAGCAAACGAAGGACCGTGGCTTGCAGGACGTGCCGCACGCATCTTGTTGGATGGAGAATGGGTCGGATGCTTCGGTGAAATCGACCCTGCAATCTCGCAGTCGTTCGAACTTCTTGTTCCACTCAACGGTGCTGAATTTGATGTTGAAGCACTAAAGCATGCGGTAACCGATCCAGTTTGATGAACAGTATGTGCGGACGATTCACATTCAATGGAGAGCAATGGCCAGAACTTGTGGCTTCAATTGACTGGCCAGAAGTCGAACCAAACTACAACATATCACCACAAACAGAAACACAAGTCATTCATTACAATTCAGGCCAACCAGTGATTTCCAACATGCGATGGGGATTGCGCCCGAGTTGGAGTCAAAAAAGTACAATGGAGCCAATCAACGCTCGAATCGAGACTGTTGACAGAAAGCCAATGTTTCGAGAAGGTTACAACCAACGTCGTTGTATCATTCCAGCCAACGGTTGGTACGAATGGAAAACCACACCACGAGGAAAAGTTCCATTTTACCATCGATTGAAGGACGATACATTGGCCCTCATGGCAGGGATCTATGCGCATTGGTCCGATGGAAAGAATTCGGTCGATTCGTTTTGTATCCTCACCAAAGATGCACGACCGGAGATCGCCCACATCCACAACCGAATGCCCGTGCTTGTTGATGCAGATGCAAGCGATTTGTGGCTTGGCGAAAAGGTGCTTTCAGAGATATCATCTCCAATCGAGGTGTATCCGGTTGGACGTGAGGTCAATGCAACTTCTGCTCAAGGAAAATCACTCATTCAACCGTTGCGAACATTGTTTGATTAAGCGTATGCTGTGTACGTCCATCATCGTTTTTGAGATAGGGTGTTGGATCAAATTGTCCATCTGATTTTTTCTTGTAATGGTAACCATCGGTGTGGTGCACCCACTCATAGTCTTCGCTTGGTGAGGGTGAAGTTTCCAGTGGTGCTTCGGAAACGCCATCGTAGTCTTCTGCAACGTTGCTTGATACTGCAACAATTGTATCTCCCCCACCAAACAGTGCAAGCGCATCATTGTAGGCATCCTCATCACGCTGAATTGTTGTGCTGTGCTTGTCAGAATGAACGTCTTGACCTTTACGATAAACAATGGGTTCGGGGGCCGATTCCACGACTGTCTCCTCTGATTGCTTTGAACGCTTGAAGGGCCAGAACGGGGGCATACCACATCCTCGTCCCTCCGATTGATAGGTGTTTTGAAGGCGTTGAATCGAAACGCCGTTTGCTTCAAATCCAAAGAGCAAGTAGCGTTGCTATGTTGAACAGGAAAGCAGTCGTTTTGCTTTCCGTTCTTCTGATCATGCCTTGCTCTGTCTCAGCAGAATCTTCAACGATGACACTTACTCCTGCGAATCAATACATCGCTTATCCTGGCCAAACTGTTCAACACCAAATCGACGTAACCTTTACGGGAAATTCAGGTACGACATTGAAACTTCAACTTCAGTCGCAATTTTTAGCAGATATGACTGGAAATGGACAAGAACTGGTCTTTGAAAACGGTGAGAACAAACAATTTCTGTGGACCGTAACATTACCTCCATCGACAAGCTATGGAACCGATACAATCAATGTGACAATTATCGATACGTCGGATCAATCCTCACAAAGCGTGGATGTTGTCATGAAAATTACAGAACCTTCGAATCTTCAATTTGGAAACTCGCAAAGTTCAACGTTTGTCGTCTACCCAGGTATCCAAACAAACGTAGCAACGAACATCACCAGCAACTCAACATTGACGGATGACGTATCGTTTACGCTTGAAACGGACTCTGAATGGGATTGGGGTTGGTCGATGACTGAGGTTGTCGGAATGGAGTCTCGATTGGAATTGAACCCAGATTCTATGGATTTTGTACGGCTCTGGATCAATGTTCCAGAAGTCATCGATGGAGCTCCACTAGCCAACCAAGGACCGACGTTTCGACTGATTGGTACATCGGGTCTTGATGGTGTGAAAATTGCATGGGATTTCACCCTTGAAGTGAGCGCATTCCGTAATGCGAGCATCGATCTGGTCCAGTCTGACGTGGTTGTCGACCCTTCAGGAAGTGCCCGTGTCGATGTTCAAGTGCGAAACACAGGCAATGTACCGGATACACTCGCAATTACGCTTGGAAATGTTCAAATTGACTCCGTTGATTCCGGTCAGGAAAATTCTGACCGAATCACATCGGAAGGTTGGACAGTAGCATTGTTCAATGCCTTCGAGGATGTCTTCCTAAATCCAAATGAGACTCGAACCGTTGAGATTGGAGTCCAAGCTCCGCCAAAAACCACGGGTACAATTTCTGTTGACCTTATTCTCCATCCAACCAACCTTCCGCTCCGTACGGTTCGTGAAACTGCAACAGTCAACATATCTTGGATTCGAGATTTCAACCATAACTTGGAACCCGTTGATTGCACATACCTCCAACCGAATTCGACGTGTACAGGAAAAATCAACATTCAGAACATTGGTAATTTTGTTGACGCAGTCGTTGTTCAAGACATCGCAGCCCCTAATTTCGTTACAGATGTTGAATTTCAAAGCGAACCATTCTCACTTGAACGTTTCAACACAGATACGTTTCATGCAATCCGGTTTCAAATTGCCAGCAACGCAACTGCCTACCAACAAGGACCTGTTGAGTTCAACCTCAAATTGAGCGGCGGTGAGGTTTTGCAGCGTTATTCCATTGATGTCATTGTTGGCCCCAATGTGGCGTGGTCCTTCCTTGAGGGAGCAAGTGAAGTTGATTCACGAGACGTTGTGAGTTTTGCTGTACAACTCCGAAATGATGGAAACTTGGAGGATGGATTAATTGTGCAATTGCAATCATCTCACTCCACTGAGATGGGCTTTTCTCCCCCTGAAGGTGCAATCATTGAAGGAGATTCAACCAAACCACGAACCTTTGAGTTAGCGAACTTAGAACGTGGCGCAAATTTCACGTTACGCGGAACTGCTGACCTCCCCTCGGACCAAGTGCCGAATGGAACGCTCAGACTCGATATTGTTGTACGGTCCATCTTCGATCCTCAGACGGAATTCGTTTATTCCATAAATGAAGAATTCCTCGGAAAGGACTGGAAAAGTGAACAAGATCCTGAACGATACTCAATTTCAGAATTCTTTGAGGATGTGACGCTCATCCTGAAAGGGTGGTGGCTGGTTCTTGCAAGCATCGCTGTGGCTGCATTGATTCTTAACAAAGCAGTTCGAGATCGCCTCGAGCGAAAAGAACAGGAGGATTTGCTCAAACAAATACACGAAAAGCCAGAGGAAACGGAAGAGGATTGGCAGGCAAAATTCCACAGGCCCTCGACGCAGAAACCAACCATCGCTGAAAGCCCAGCAATACCAGCGGATGCATTTACCAAAGCCTTCCAAGCTCAATCAACACCTTCTGCACCTGCATTGGAGCCATTAGCGGAACCAATTCGAAGTGCAGCAACCACGGTTCTTGATCATCATGACATTTCAGCCCAAAAGGCCAAAATGGATCAAATCGCTGTAGAAATTGTTGAACAGGGCACAATTCAACCCCATTCGGCAAATGAAAACTTGAAACCGATGGGTGCCGTGACTGAACGTACTGTTCGCCATGACAATCCAAATCTCAACCCGTTGAGTGATGCAAGCGAACATGTACCGCTTACACTGAAAAAGAACGAAGAAGAATTTGACTTGTGAGTGAGAACATGCAAATTGTTGGAATTGATGAAGCAGGCCGCGGACCGGTAATCGGCCCCCTGGTCGTTGGGCTTTTGTCGATTCCAAGTGCCGATGAATTCCTGTTGGAGGAAAGGGACATTTCTGATTCAAAACATCATTCTGCCAAAAAACGTGATGAACAATACGAATGGATTCTCCAACAATCTGAACAACGGAATTGGTATGTTGACACCATCATCTGCCCGCCGAAAAAAATCGATAATGCAGTTGATGGAGAAGGGCTCAATCTGCTTGAAGTCGATCTGTTTGCTGCTCTATTAAATCGACATGATTCATGTTTTTCCGAACCATGCTCCATATTGATGGATGCGTGTGACGTCAACGAACAGCGGTTCACGAATCGGATAACAGAGCGATTAGCTGATTGGCCAAGAAGCGATTCAACAATACGTTCAGAACACAAAGCGGACGCCAACCACCGCATTGTGGGGGGTGCATCAATTGTTGCAAAAGTGGTTCGAGATCGCGTCATGAAGGAATTGAAAGATGATTTGGGCTTCGAAATTGGAAGTGGTTATCCATCCGATGCGAAGACAATTTCTGCATTACCGAAACTCATTGGACCTGAAGGAATTCATCAAGAATTACGATGGTCATGGGCAACCGTTGAGCGATACTGGAACCAAAACTTTCCGAATCCTCTTCCAAAACGCCCTCCCTCAGGAAGGACATTGTTTTCGATGTAAAACAAGCACTGTATTCATCAATTATCACTCTCAGGATTGGACATGGCCTGGACTCCTGATGAGGATACTCAGCAACTAATCTGGCACCTTGCATTGCAGAATGCCTTCGAATACGAAGGAAAAGGAGCCGTTGGTTCAGTTATTGGAAGAATCATGAGTACTCGCGCCGATCTTCGACAGTTTGGCGGCCAAATCAGTCCAATCGTTGCTCAATCTGTTCAAAAAGCGAACGCTCTTGCTCAAGAAAAGGGTCTTGAACACATCGAATCGATTCTTAATGCAGAAGCTCCACAACTTCTCGAAGGCCGACAAAAGCAAGAGAGAAGAGAAGGGTTACCTGAACTCAAAAATGTTGACGGAATGAAACCAGTGTTCCGATTTGCTCCGAATCCAAACGGACCGCTTTCGTTTGGTCATGCACGAGGGATTGTCATCAATGGAACCTATTCAAAAGAACATGAGGGGACACTTATCCTCCGATTTGATGATACCGATACCACCGTCAAGCCACCAGAATTGTCTGCCTATGATTTGATTCCTGATGAAGTTGAATGGCTTCTTGGTCGCCCGGCAGACCGAATTGTTGTTGCGAGTGATCGTATCCCGGAATACTATCAGCATGCAGAAAAAATGCTGAATGAAGCGTTTGGTTATGTCTGCAAATGTTCGGCTGAGGCATTTCGTGAATTCCGTGAATCGAAATCAAACTGTCCATGTCGCAACAAATCCGTTGAAGAAAACATTCTGGATTGGAACAAAATGTTGGATGGAACCTACAAGCCCGGCGATGCGGTTGTTCGTGTCAAGACGGATATGACCTTGAAGAATCCAGCACTTCGTGATTGGCCAGCACTACGAATGCAAGATACAGAAACAAATCCTCATCCAAGACCAAACATCGGTTCAAAATACAAAGTTTGGCCGTTGCTAGATTTCCAGAGCGCTGTCGAAGATCATCTGCAAGGCGTTACGCACATCATTCGTGGAAAAGATCTCATGGATTCAACCCGCAAACAAACGCTCCTCTACGAACACTTTGGGTGGACATATCCAGAAACAATCTATTGGGGACGCGTCAAAGTTCACGAATGGGGTGGATTCTCGACGTCAAAGATGAGGGCATCAATCGAAAGTGGGGAATACAGTGGTTGGGATGATCCACGTCTGCCAACAATCCAAGGTCTCCAGTCTCGTGGTATTCAAGCAGAAGCCCTACGGAACTTCTGGATTGAACTTGGCGTAACCCAAAAGGACATTTCAGTTCCACTCGCAACCTTATTCGCCCACAACACAAAGAAAATCGACGATGAGGCGCCTCGACTGTCGTTCATTCGTAATCCTGTAGAGGTGAGCCTCAAAGGCAAGATCCCAGAAAACGTCGAACTGCCGGTTCATCCCAATCACGAGGACAAGGGCAAACGTACTGTTTCCCTAAATCCACCATCGGTGTTCATTGAATCAGAGGATGCAAAAGGATTGTACAGGCTTAAGGAATTTGCAGACATTGGCCAGGATGGTCATATCGAATCAATTGAACGTTCTGACAAGCGGCCGATTATTCACTGGGCTTCTACCTCAACATCGAAGGATGCAACCCTGATGATTCCGCATCAAGATGAAATTCAACACATCGCAGGACGAATCGAATCCAACGATTATCCAGTGGGAACTATTGTCCAACTCGAACGAATCGGATACGCAATCAAAATCGAGAACGGTTATTTGTTAATGCATGAGTAGATTTGCGCATGAATCACACAGACTAGGCACGAATAGGGCAGACGGCAACCCTTTGTATTTGCAAAAACGTTAACATGAGTATTTTGGACGAACCCTTGTGGATATGTCTAGAACACACCTGCACTTCTTAATGAGAACAAGGCAATAATCCCACAAACAACGTAAATGAGAATTCCAATTGGACCTCTTTGAATTTTGAAGAAGGTTTGAACCCGAGGACTGGTTCGGCTTTCTCTGTGAGACTTCTCTCAACTTCCCCTGTAGACTTCATATTTTGTGGCTGGTTATTTGATCATTTCAATGCATCTTGGGAGAGCCTGTGTTCTCAACGGTCTGCCTGTACACATGGGGCCCCATGAATACGCCTGTGAACACAACAGTACCCTCGAAAACGCAGTAATGCATCTGAATTCAAAGCGAACTTAGTGCAGGATTTGCAGACAAGATCGATTGGGCTTGCCGATAATCATCAGGAGAGAAGTACCCCTCGAATGCGCCCGAATCGTCGACGGCTACAACTGCTTGAGGCATACGCTCGTTCACAGACTTGATGACGTCTGCGATGGAATCTGAAAGAGAGACTTTCAGAACATCCATCTCCATGACTTCTTTGCAGGTTGTCTCATTCACATCAACACCGTTTCCAATGGCTTTCAGCATCTGTCGCTGGCCAATGACACCTTTGACTTGGTCTTCATCATCCAGTACGACAAGAATACCAGAAGGGATGCTAACCAACCGTTTGCAACCTTCCACAAGTGTATCTTCTAATCCAATGGTTACGTGCTCATCGTCGAGTTCCAAATCGGAGACTGTTTCGCTCATACACACCGCTGGATGTGACCGTTCAAGAGGGTTTTGACATTAGGCTACAATCTTGATGATTCGATCGCAACCACTGCATTGTATCCGAATCGGTCGCAGATCGGAGGTAACTGGATTGGATGTTTGGCATTGTGGACAGGCGATTGTAGGGAAATTTTCGACAATGATTTGTGGTTTTGACGCAGCTCCTTTTGCATTTTTTGTTTTCGGTGATATCACTGCTGTAGCCCACCAAATGAACACAATTCCACCACTTGAACCCAAGATGTAGATTGGTTCAAAGGCAAAGAAGTGCAACAAGAACACGATAGGAACGAGGATCATTTCAATCATTATCGGATACTTTGAGCGATTGGCAACCATGCGGAAGGCGAACAAGAGCCCTCCTGCAAGAATCAACGTGATGGCGATTGTCAGACCAATCGGAGCATGGAGAATCGATGTCGTTGGTTGTGAATCGATGGAGTATTCATCCGATTGTGTCAAACCTGAAGCAGAGAGCGTAGCAGACTCTCCCCATGGGAACCTCAAGTAGTTCAGTTCGATGGAATCGGTTTGTAAGACATCAATCGTCGAGAAGGACGTCATCGCACTCGATTTAATGTTGATGAACAAGTCATAGGTTGACCATAGAGGAGATGGTTGGTTTTTCATGAATGCACTATCAAGAATACGATAACTCGATCCTGTCACAATCGGTGTTAAGGAATCGATTCGAAGTTTCAGAGGTGCATTACGAACCCTATCCTCACCCATCAAATCGAGCGTAATTGCAAACGACTGTGCATCGGAAAGATCGCCAATGAGCTCTTCGGATTCAAGACCGAGGCCGAACTGAAAGTATGTGATGTAATATGAGTCCATGTAATTCTCAAATTGACTGATTTCAGCGCTTTCGATGACACGGCTTCCACGTTGTTCATCGTTCACATTCCCACCATCAAAGTTCTTCAACACATTGGAAAGTGGGATTGTTTCATCACCGAGGTGATCGAGTCCCCATCGCATCCAAAAAGCCATTTCACCCTCAATGGTCAGAATTGTAGTTTGCCCGAGCAGCAATCCTCCACCCTCCGATTCAAGTTCCATTGAAACGGAGATGTCCAAAGGCGAACCCTTTCCGTTGGTTCGCAGTGGCTCATTCAGAGGGTAGTATCCACCACCATCGCCTGTTGAATCAAAGGTTTCGATATCAAAATCCGCTGCACCATCAAGCGTCAGACCGTCTTGAAGCTCGTAGGAGACTGAAACATTGACTGTCTCTTCACCACCGGAAGCGCCATCCCACGTCCAAATGACAAGTATCGCATCCCCATCAAGCACTTCTGTTGGGTCTTGAGTCTGCGAAACTCCATTGACTTGGAGCGAAATGGATTTCGAAAACACCAGTGCCTCCATTCCAAACGGAGATTCGATTCGAACGCCAAAGTACACAAGATCACCTTCGACGACTGGTTCATCAAGCGTCAAATCAACGATTGGTAAATCAGCAGTTAGAGCGGATGGATGATCTTCACTGCCCCAAAAGAACTCCACCTTCGGACCACCAGAGGGGACACTGAAAACAACCGTTCTTGCACTAACACTAACGGAAATCTCGGAAGTCCCACTCACTTGAACCTCTTCAACGGGAACGTCGATTGTAATCGTTCCTGGTCCTTGTGCAACAAATTGTTGGTCAACTCCTAAGAAAGCAGTGAACGATGAGCCTCCAATGGTTACTGTCGCTGACATGTTCAGGTTTGCACCACCCGCATCGGAGACCTCGTAGGCCAATTCAATCGACCATGTCGATTCTGGAACGGTTCCCGGCCATGCAGAATCTAGATTCCACTTACCGACTTGTTCAGACGAAGTAATCGACGTCTCAAACGAGACCGATGAGGAGGTTTCTGAGAATGCATCTGTAAATGGTGACAATTGCTGGTCACCATCACCAATCAAAAACAAATCAACTTCGGTAGCATCACAACACACCTTCGCATCCTCTGCTTGAGCAGTTGATACTATTGGAGAAAACGGAGCAAACATCGAGAGCATGAAGCAACCCAGCAATAGGAATGCTCGTCTCCGCATCTTCACCACATCCTTCGCTTTTGAATGAGGCGTATAACATCAACGGCAATTTGTTTTGTCGACCAGCCTTTTTCCCATCAAAGTGCTTTATCCAACAAGGTGCCCAACTCTTTTTCGAAGAGCCCGATAAGCGCCTCTCCAACTTCACCTTGCAGTTCGTCGGGTAAAAGACGCAGACCAAGACGAGTTGCTGCACGCGTTGCCTTGAGTTCGGCATAAACTGAACGAGCCTTTTGATGGAAATAGTACGTCACTGCTTCTTTGATTTCAGCATGCAGGTCAGGATCCTCTTCGATTTTGTTGCGAATGTGCGCTTTAAGTTCATCTTTGACGATATCCTTGAAGGATTCAATGATTAAGTCTTCAGTTGACATTAAATCTTGAACACGCTCTCGGATGCTGCCAGTCAACAATCGTTCAATCGCCATATCAATCCCATTACCTCTTGATGTTTCAATCCGTCGATGGTTCAAGACGACCTGTTCGAAGCAATTGATCCAGAATTCGGCCGGCGTGAAGGATCGCAACGTCGGCGTTTGTTGGCCATGCTTTCAAGAGGTTAAACAACGTCGAAGCCAAGTCAGTCGATGCATTTGGTATGCGCATTCGTTTCCAAATCAATTCTTCAAGGCGTGCAGTGGAGAGGCCATCTGTCGATAAGAGTGGGAGACTGTATTCAGAGAGTGCTTGTGCTCTGGTTGGCGCATCCATGCTGTCCCACAATTTTTGCAATCGCTTCAATCTTCGTTGGGAAGCAAGAGGCAGCATTTCAACTGAAGGTTCTTGCACCTCTGGCAAAGGTAGGACCTGGATTGTTCCCTCATCGCGAAGGAAATCTCGAATTAACGTGTGGATTGGATCGATTGTTGTATCAAGGCTCTCCATCAACCATTGCCCACAGCCGCTGTATGGACGACAGCGCGTGGTACGGGAACCGTTTGGGGCAAGAGCTGAAGCAATAACTGATGATTGTAGAACGACATCAATTCGACCTCTTCTTGTCTTGGTTGAATGTTCAAATTCGACCTCAACTTGCTTCGGTGCGAGAAGAAATACGCCGTCTGGGGATTCTTTGATTCGACCCCAAGGGTCCACAAAGAGGACATGAGCTGCATCTTGTTGAGGAATAAAATCCGATTCATCAGGTGGAATATGGGCGTTGGGTTCGATAATTCTTCGAGCGTAGGTGATACCTCGATCGAGGAGTGCGGATTCCAAAAACCCGAGAGCTAGAATCGAATGAAGGTCTGCAGTCGTTACGAGCAATAAGGGGCTGGTTTGCAGAAAGTCAACTGCTTCTTCGACGACATAATCAAGTGGCGCAAAAAAATCAGCGGTTCGCAAATTGTTCATGGCCGGCCCATAGATGCCTCAACTATGAGACAAATGAATGCTCCCAATCACTCAACAATCAATCGGAGTTCGTCTCGCTTGTACTTCCAGTCCGCTGGTAGGCGACCTTCCGCTTTGTAGTAGTTTGAAAGTCGACGGATTTTGGCTTCAGTTAATTCAAGAGAACGCTTGTTGTTAAGGTCACGATGATTGGTTGTGAGGTGGTCGATAATCGCAACTGCTTGGCGCATGAGATTCATGAGATCCTCAGGATAGCTACCATTAAGATCGTTCTCAGCGACGACGGCCCCGATTCTCTTTCCGAGAACAAGACGGACATTTGGTACAGCATGCTTGTCACGCAAAACAATACCAATTTGTGAAGTACTCATCCCTTCTTTTGCATACTTGACAATCAAGGACTCAATCTCCTTGACATCGGTGTTTGACCATGCGGAAGGCTCGGTCATGAATGGCTTCGAAGAAGCGCTTTTTCCTTTTCGGGATGAATACATTCGTGCCATATGGACCACTCGGAGCAATCTTGCGACCTGCTTACCCTTCTTAACCACATCGCTTCATCTTTTCACAGCTTCTGATGCATTTTTGCTAGTCGACCGGGCGTGCCAGCCCATTCCCAACCTGGTGCGAGGCTTCTTGCTAGGCCGACGGGGTGGTCGTTTTGCATCACCATGAGGTCTTGTCCAAGACAAATATTTTCATCGTACGAATCAAGAATACCAAGATGGATGTCACCTTTCCAACGAACGTCGGATTTAAGGTGAATTTGTGGCAAGATATCGTGCTCATAGAGAATCGGAATCGATTGTTTGCTGAATGCAAAGCCTGCACGATCGAAAATCCAGAGAGCAACTTGCTGTCCATCCTTCTCAATCCTCCATCGAGGAGGTTTTCCTCGAATACGGCAACCATCAAGCCACGCATCTCGGCCGTAAAGATAACGAGAAATGCTTCGCAATCGATCCATGTTGAAGACTTCTCCCTTCCGCCGATGTATGCCTAATTCTTGTTTGCATTGAAGAACTGCATCTTTCAAACGTTGGAGAGATGCTCGTGCCCCCGAAGAGTCGCCTTGACGGGTATCAATGACATCGACGTCTTTGATGTCCAGTTCAATGCCACTATGGTTGATGACGCAGCGATACTTGTGCCTTTGAAGAAGCGAGTCGACCATGTCTTGAATTCGAACCAACTCATCATTCGTCCAATTCCCTGTCACCGGAATGTCATAGAATCCTGCTGGCCAAACGTCCTCCAAATCTCTTGGCACAAGTCCAAGAGGTGAGGTAACCATCACCTCATGGCAGCCATTCGTTCCAATCGCCTCGATGAATTTTCGATGAGATTTTGACAATCGATACGGTTTCCGTTCCGAACAGGGCAGTAAGATGAGCGTGTTGTCCAATCCATCTGGCGCTTGATAGCGATTTGTCATGAAGTCAACCCATGAGGAAACCTCTGCATCCAGATGGCTTTCTTGAGCGATGAATTCGATGGATTCGAGACCCGATGGATGTGAGCGTAAGACGTCTTTTTGGGAAGCAACAAGAGCATCAAAATGACGCATATGCTCAACCAAACGAGGGCTGTTCAAACTCTGTTGATGAGCCAAGCGACGCAACGTACCCGTTTCAATGCTGGATTGAACGTTTCGAAGCATCTCATGATAGTGACGAAGCGCAGCATCCGAATCCAGTGTTTCATCTTCAGCAGGCAATCTTGGACCATAGGATGTCAGCAGATGGCCGGTGCTTAACGCGAGTCGAGTTCTGCTTGTATCGAACAAATCGACTCCAAACCAAGCGAGAACTGCTGCGTTGTCTGGACCTCCAAGACCGGGTGTCCAAAGAAGCGCTCCAGGGAATCGATGTTTCAAAGTATGAATTGCTTGAACAAGTTTTCCTTGTTGTGCAGCGAGTTGGACTGCATCGAGCAAAACCACAATACTCGGCTGAAGATTTTCGTCGAGAAGTGAAGGATCATGATGCAACCTTTGCCATGAAACAGGGAGAAGGGGTCCAGAATCTGCAGATTCACCGGCATTCGCTTCATCCAACGAAGGTGGTAGAACATGCCCTATGGATGCTTCAAAGGAAGGACCAATTTGATCAAATTTTGGAGGAACCAGGCAATGCTGCGTCGTGATGTGAATACGAGCAGGGATGGTTCGAGTTTGTTGACAGTGAAAGGCAGCCTGTTGACTGCTCAACTCATTGTCGCCTTCTGTAGAAATCAGGCTTGGCGTCCGAACAGCGGGAGAAGCACGGTCGCCAAGCCCCCAAACGCGAGCATACCGATGACGGAAGAGAACCGTACGCCCAAGGCCTTCTGCCATGGGGAAGGCTGAGGTGGTTTGTTTTTCAAGGATGGCACAACTTACAAAGAAAGTGTTGAAAGACTTAGCCTCCGAGCCCAAATCATGGAGGGTAGGCCAAAGTATGTTGGGTTACCGACCATTTTACTCACGATTGCACTTCTAGCAACATGCCTTCCAGCAACGCACGCAGAGAGCAATGCAGATGAATTTGTCATTGATGGACGAGTCAAAATGATTGGATTAACGGCTGGAGAAGCTTACACACAAACCGTTGAGGTTGAGGCAGGGACCATCGTTTCGGTCAATGTGGGTTGCAGTTCGTGTGACGTCAAACTCACCGCAGGCGATACAGTCTTGACTTCATCAACTACTGTCACCTTAAATGCGACAGAGAATGGATTGGTTGAGATTCAGATTCTTTCCAACATTGACGAGACGGTATCGACATCAATCCTTGTCACCGTTGATGAGAACCATCTCAACCAAAGGCCAAGCCCCCAAACTGTGGTCGATCTCGTCGACTCGTATCGATGTGAATCTCCAGAACGTTGTCTTGACATGCACAGAGGGAACCTGAAGACGATTGTGCATGGAAACTATTCGACACTTGGATTCGATTCGGGTGATGTCAAATTAACTTCCGCAGAATATTATGCATTTTCTGTTCTTGAAAACGAAGTTGTTGAATTGGCTCTTCACCATGCGTCGGATTCGATCCGTTTTGAGTTCTACTTTCAAACCGCTTCGACGGAATCGCTCCTCACTCCCGTTATTGAATCCATAACTCCGAGCAATCCGAGCACGATTGAGGATACGGTTTACCTTCAGATTGAAGAAGATGGTCGCATCGTTGTCAAAGTATCAACGAGTGCCCCTCACTCTGCTTACGCACTCCAACGAACACTTCACGCACCTCAAACGACAATGACCATCGAAGACACGACCTCCCAGTTCGTTCAAATCGGTCATACATCATCGAAGAGTGCGTTTTCGATTGATTCAACAGGCGTGGTCAAAATCGCTCCAGTAATTGAGGATGTAACTGTAGGTCTCGCTGTTCGAATCGGGGAAAATTGGGTCAATATGCCTGAAGTCTTCGTTGAACGTAACACAATTGAGCGCGTCTATGTGTATCCAAATACGACGATGGTGATGCTGACCATCGAAAGTAGTGTGCATTGGGTTGATGTCACGCTCGAAAGTACTGCTGATGGAAACGCTTCGATGGATGCTCCAGGATTTCTCCCATCCAGCCTAAGCGAACCAAATTGGCCGATTCTGTATTCTGAAAATACCGCAAATTTCGAGGGTAGGCTTTCGCTTGCATCATTGGATGTTGAAGATGTTTACCTCCTCTCAGTCGATGGTTGGGTCGATTCAGAACATCGATTGTACATCGAAATTTTTGGAATGAGCCCTCACCTTCGAGCCACTGTGCAAGAATTGGATCAGGAATCGATGGAAGTGGTACAAGAACAGACCTTGGTTCCAGATGATTTTACTTTTGATTTGGAATCCTACATCACAGTCGGACCCGGTTTGCATTTCATCACGTTCCACCATGCGAACGACTCCATTCTTGAGAATCAAACCTGGGGCAACAGCCTGCCATCACTTGAATACGATCTCACAATATCAAAGGTGACGACGGAGCTTGGAGAAGAGCCGTGGTTTGCACCATCCGATGAGGCAAAATTTTGGGGTTCAACCGTTCGATGGATCCTTGGCTTGGGCATGATGCTCCCTGCTTTGTATCTCTTCATATCGATGCGAAAAACGCGTCGGGATGCTGCACGAATTGGTGCGATGAAAGAACGACTTGTCCTGTTAACAAAACTCCTTGATGATGGTGAAAAATCTCCGGAGCAAACAAGGAAATCACTCGTTCGTTCCCTTGAAGCTGTTGCTACACTACCGTGGCAATCCTCAATTGCGTCATGGGGTATTCCAGAGCAATCCTACACCACAGACGGAACCTCCATCGCAGTGTGGAATCTAGATGCTCGATTGGCGAAATCCCTCGGAAATTGGCCAATCCTTGTTGGTCTGAACACGGAAGATGAGACATGGGAGATCGCCGCGTTTCGATTTGATGCACCGTATGGTCAGGCACTCAGTGTCGACCATGTCGAACCTCGTCTTTTGCATCAAGGAGAAGAAGTCTTCATCGATACGATAGCAAAAGGAACCACAGTATTCTTTACAATCGATTTGTCAGGAGATGGTCTGCAAGTCGACATTGAACTCAATGGACAGGTTGATGGTGTGGCTCGAGCGATGAGGATTCCAACGACACTGACCCGCTTCCCTGAACAGGAATGATTACTCATTGGCTCTTCGTTCTGCCGCATCATCGAGTATTCGTTGAAGTTGATCGCTTGGGTTAAGGCTCTCTTTCATCGATTGCAACTGCTTTTTATCGGCCTTGGAAATCTTATTGGGAACATGAAGCTTGAGTAAGACAACAACATCACCACGACCACTTCGTCTCATGTGAGGCAGTCCTCGTTTCCTTACCTCGAGGGTATGGCCTGCAGATGAACCTGCAGGTACAACGATGTCCAACTTCTTTCCATCAATGTGATCGATTGTCACCTTTGTCCCGAGAACAAGGTCGGGGTAACCAAGTGGCAGAGACATAATCAAATCAGAACCGTTTCGTTCGAACCAGGGATGTGAAAGAATTTCAATTTCGATAAGCAAATCACCGTTCGTACCTTGACCACGCTCTGCAGGTTGCCCTTGACCACGCAATCGTAAGCGGGTGCCATTTTCTGCTCCAGCAGGCACATTGAATCGGATGGTTTTTTCTTCGATTCGATGGCCTCGACCCGAGCAATCAACACACGGCGATTCGATGACTGAGCCGCTTCCTCCACAATCACGACAGTCCTGGATTACTTCATTGACAAACGGGCCAATCTGTTGTCGAACACGAACTCGTCCTTGTCCTTGACAATTCGTACACTTCGTAGTGCGGCCATCTTTCGCACCTGAGCCACTGCAGGTTGAGCATTCGACTGGAAGATCGAATTCAATGGATTCTTCGCTTCCAGTGATAACGGTTGCCATGTCAATCGTGTGCCGTAGGAGGATATCGGAACCCCTTCGTTCACGTGTTCGGCCTCGTCCACCTCCAAAGAATCCTGAAAAGAAATCACCTCCGAGGAGGTCTTCGAGATTGATGTTGAATCCGCCCCCAGAGAATCCACCAAAGGGATTGCCTGCGGGTCCATCATGACCAAATCGGTCGTAATGGGCTCGCTTATCGGAATCGGAGAGAACGGCGTATGCTTCCTGGATTTCCTTGAATCGTTCTTCGGCATCCGACTCTTCACTTCGATCTGGGTGATACTTTCGAGCAAGCCTTCGAAAAGCATTTTTCAAATCTTTTTCCGTTGCTGAACGGTCAACTTCGAGAACTTCGTAGTAGTCTCGTTTATCAGCCACGCTTCCACCTATCTTGCCCCAACAGACCTTCCACTAAAACCTCACGTTATCATTCGGCAGAAAGAGCGGAACCACATGCTTGACAGTAACGCTCCGAAACAGGATTTGCAGCTCCGCAAGATGGGCAACCCCCTGAGATCGCCATAGAAACCGTCGGCCTTGCTGTTCCACCCAACATCGCCAAATCTTCGATTGATTCTTTCGGCTGTATTTGGACAGATGCTTGTTTGTTGGAGGTCGCTGAGATAATACCCCCATCATCGCTCATTGATGTCATGGTTAGCACGTCGGAAGAGGAATCATCCGTAGTTTTTGCAACCTTGATCGGAGCAACAGGGCGCTGGGCAATTACGGGTTCTTGTTGCGCATTCGCACGGAGCCGAAGAAGACGTTTTTCCTCGCGTTCTGCAGCCTTGTCTTTACCAAACAATCCGAAAATCCCGTCGATGATTCCATCCATCCAGCTTTTCTTACGCACAGATCCCACCGTCGAGTCAACTGTTTCTTCGATGTCTTTGTTCTCACCGCTCATTCGACGTGTTGCCTTTTGAACAAAACCCTGCTCTGTAAGCATTTGAACATCCGATTTCTGATCGGGGTCGAGTTCCAATTCAGGGCGTTCTCGACCGAATGCACCGACGTTCGTATCGAGACTTGCCTTGTTCAACTGGACATCGGTTTGGAGAGGTGTGTCTTTGTCCCATACACCCTTGGCCTCTGCGTCGTATACGTGTTTCATTTTTTTCATGATTTCAGAACGACGATATTCATGGTCTTTCGTCCGCCGAGCACGTCGAAGGAGAAGAATTCCAATTCCGATACTGATGACATACCAAATGGTGGTGTACAACCAAGAAATGGCGAGCAATTCATTAAGGGGTGTGATTACAAGATGGAGCGTACCCATCACAATGATTGGCAACGCAAAAAGTCCCATCGAGGATGTTTGTCGTGTTGCCATATCAAGGACTCAATGGCGTTCTTCTTATGCGTTCGCCTTGGTTGTTCCTTCAACGATCTTGTGCCTTCCGTCCTTTTCGAACAAGGCCATCCACGAGACCGAGAGTAAATCCTGTATGCAAAATGAGGAGGCAAAATGGTACGCCGAAGACATGAGAAATCCCTTTCCTGAACTGGAAACTGCCTAAAACAGCAAGAACTCCAAAATACACGATGAAAAGAATCATCGCGCCCATTGGATAGAGCAAAAGGAAAAGGCCAGATGCAATTGCGCCAAACAGAGGTAAGAGTTCTCGTAAAACCAAACGGCGAGGATGTTTCAACAAAATCTTTGTTCTCCAAAATCCATAGCGATGACTCATCAAAAACCATGATTTGAAGGTGGTTCTTCTTCGCATTCTTACGACCACTGATGGAGTTCGATACAAGGCAAAACCGGCCTTGAGCAAACGCATGCTCAAGTCACTGTCTTGGCTGGTCAGGAAGGATTCATCCCAGGCACCTACGGCTTCAATTGCGGAACGTCGATGTAGCGCAAATGCTGGGACATTGGTCGGACCTTCGTGTTTGAAGTTGGAAAATTGTCCAGTACTACCCCCAAGCGGACTCGCCAGACTTGAATCGATGAGAGATTCGATCGTCGTGTTCTCAGATTCGACTCCGATGACACGACATCCAAGCCCTGCAAGTTCAGGATGCTCGACCTCCAAACGGTCCCAAGCTGATTTCAATTGGAAAAGGTGATTCGGCTCAACTTCAATGTGCCCATTAAATTCCAAAAGATGCGTAATGCTTTTTGGGAGTTTCTTGAGCGCAAGATTGCGTGCATGGGGAACAAATCTACCCGGATTGTCGTAGAGGTAGATTTCAGGTTGCTCACTCGAATTCCGATCGTTTTGAATCGTTTTGATGATGTCTTTCGTTGAATCATCCGATCCACCATCAAGCACGATGATAATGTGTTCGTTGTGTGGAAGCGTTTGTTGAAGTAAGGATTGAAGACAAGAGCGAATGTGGGATTCCTCATTGAGCACTGGAACAACCGTCGCCAACCAAGGTTCTGATGTTCGCATTGTTGGACACTGTTCGAAATCTCATTTGATACTTCACTTCCATAAGCAGGTTGAAAAGCCATTTCTGCTTGTTCAACACATGGACCTAAAACCGTTGGTTTACAACGGGCGTGATGAAGGGATTGAGGTCACGCTGCGTACCGAAGTCAGACCTGGTGACGACGCAACGAACATCACCATCGCCATTCACTCACTTTTTCCTGATGCAACCGTTGAAGAATTTCAGGCCGAGGTGTTTCCATCTTTACGACGAAAGGAGATTGTTTGCAATCATTTGTGCTTCGATGTTTTTCTTGAACAGTTACGAAAACAAGCCATCCTTGATACGGCGATGGATGCCATGGGCCAGAACTTGAACGGAAACCAAACGCAGTTTGAAATTTCCCGACTTGCGGCTTTCGCAGGAAAAATAGCGTTCGTGTACGATGATGCTCCACTAGGAGGCAGTATTGCAATCCAATTGAAGGGAATTGGCTTACGTGACTGGATCGAAGCCAGCACATGGCACTCTGGTCGGCAAAATGTTCCGAGACAATTGCATGATGAGGATGCTATGGATAGGTCAGGGGAAGCATCGACTTGGCATCAATAGAATTTGTTGAGAAGTTCTTCAACAATTGGTACATCGGCTTCCAACCAATCAAGTTTGAGCCCTTCGATTGATGATATCCACTTTTTTTCACTGTGCACAGTTAATTGAAGGGCATCGATCTCAGGCGAGTCGACAAAAAATCCGTGAATTTCCACATGAAGAAATGGATAAGTGTGATGCCAAACCCCCGCTTTCCCGAGAATTGATGCAGTTATCGACAATTCTTCACGAAGTTCACGCTGAAGAGCATCTTCTGGGGATTCATTATCCTCAATTTTTCCTCCAGGAAACTCCCACTTTCCTGGTTTCGGTTCGTCTTCACCTCTTCGCATTGCGAGAATTCCTTTTTCGGATTGAAACACACCTGCTGCAACTCGGATGGAAGGTTTGTAGAGCATGTGTGAAAGGACGTTTCGGACAAGACTCTTTGCATCCATCACCGAGAATTTGTCAATTGTAGGCACATGCAAAAACAAGCAAGGTATCGCAAATTTATGAGCATCGAGCGCTTCAAGCGTTCGGAAATAGGTCTCATTGCAGATGTACTGCCCTGCATCGTTTGACAGTTCAACATCGACAGCCCACTCCGAAGTGTTCCATCTTTTGACGGGGACTGGGGTTTGCAAATCACCCGTCCCGCTTAATTGTCCCTTCTGTACCTGTCGTCCAGAGTTGTCAGAAATTCGCATCTCAAGTCGATCTTGTGCCCTTAATTCGATACGGGGTACCGTACAATCACCACAGAGGCCAAGGTGGAGTATAGCGTCCCATTCTCTTTGATTCAATTCATCTGCAGTCCAATTGGAGCCTGATTCATCAACGGATAAGACCCGTTTTTCAATCGACACTTCACTTGAACCTCTTCCAAACGGATTTTTCACCGGAATCAATGACGGGAAAGTATTGACAATGTCTTCCGTTGGATTGGTTTCATGAAAACCAAACGGGCCAAACCCCGTCAGGAGAATCCTTGGCATGACGTTGCCTGGAGTCCAATGTTCTTCATTCTGCTGACAAATTGGCAACAGATTGACAAACCAATAGATGAACCGGAGTTTGAGGGCGTATGGCTACAACAGGTCAATCCCAATTGAAACCAATTCGTCTCCTCTCTGAAATTTGGAGAGAGATTTTTCTCGGCGTTGGCATGTGGGGGGCCTTCCGACCAATCTTTGCAGCCCTTTTGGCTGCAATTCCTGGCTTATTTCTCGGTCAACATTTCAACCGGAAACATCGACGTGCATTCGATTGGACGTTGCTCCAACTTCCATTAGCACTCACGATTGTCTTGTACATCCCTCTCTGGTTGTGGTCAATTTACGATGCGTGGAGAGATGCAACAATCATTGTTTCAGAGGCTCGAAAGAACTAGGGTCGCCACAATTGGTCAGACGTTTCAAGCTCACCACTCTTCATTCCTTCCATATCATCGAGGTCGTCTTGATCAAATTCTGTTGGTAAATCGCCACTGAGCCACGCATCGACCGTTAAGGATTCTATGGCCCAGTACATGACAGAGTCTTCATTGTTTGAGTGGCCTGGATGCTCGGAATCCTCGTGATCTGCGGGAGACGTGTAAACGAGATTCACAAGACCAAGAAGGTGTCCAAATTCGTGGACCATGACGCTGTTTTCGATATCTTCTGCAGAAATTCGAGGATTAAAGATGGAAGTTGCATCGTTGATTGAATCTGAAAACAAGGCAATGGTTGAAGCGTCAACTGCGACGCCTAAGACACTCTCATCGGAATACTTTCCTTCTGGCATGATGACATGCCATCGAAGAACAGATGTTTGTGGAGGAGCATCCATGGTTTCGTGGCCAACATCTCGAACTTTACTTGCTGTCCATGATGAGGACTCGGAAAATTCAACTTCGGTCAATTCGATTTGGATGCCATTGGGTTTGTCACATACCTGGTCAAGTCGTTGTTTCAACAAACTTACCGTTGACGATTCAGGACTGTACCCAGGAGCATGATCAATTTCAACGACCAATTCTTTGTATTCATCACTACGTAAGCAAGCAAGAGCGAGTCCTCCTGGTACGCCCCAAGACTCACCAAGTATGGTCTCAATGTCGGATGTGCATCCCGCCATAGGAATTGAAAGCATAAGGCAGGAGAGTAACACACCCATCAATCGTCGCCTTCGCATGTATCCTCCACACCCTAACGCTTCTAAAATCTCACCAATTTACCACTCTTCTGGTAGTTCGAGCGGGGAGAACAGTTGCCCAGGACCAGTCGCCTCAGAAAGTTGCTGTCGGACCAATTGCTCCCATGCGCGCAAAGCTAAGATTCCTTCAATGAGGTCCATTTCTGTTTCAACAAGCGTAACTCGAATAAGCGTCGAGAGAATATCCATGCGATCCTGGTCGACAATCTTCAGCACCTTTTCAACATCAAACACGCCAGCGCTTTGGCTATCACCACTCGGTGATTTGATTTCCCACGGATGAGCAACCCGGTCACTAATTTCAGCACCTGTTTTGGAAGCATACTCAGTAAGCGAACCGAGGAGGCCCTGGATATGATGCTGCAATACAAGAGCGACTTCAGAGACTGGCATAGTCAATTGACCAATGAGATTCACCATCCGCTCCTGCAACAATACCATTGAATCCGTTGCTGACAAGTTGTCAACTCCTTCTATTTCTTTGAAAATCCTTCAATGTATTTCCAGCCAAAATGGTTCCACTGTTCTTGTGTCCAGCCCTCAGGTAATCCCGTTGGAGGGAGAGGAGCAATACCCCGAGGGTCTGGTTGTGCGGGCGGTGCTGTTGCCGCTGGTTGAGGAGACGGAGCCTGCACCGGCGCAGGTACAGGGAGAGGTTGGTTGAGATTCAACTCTGGAACGGTTTTGGCTTCCATTTCCTCTGTGACAACATCGGTTTGGTCTGCTTCAAATTCATCGTCTCCATATTTCATCTTCCGATACATGACCAACATCCACAAGAATGCAGAGAGCGATACAACTGCAACAAGGTACATGAAGATGGCAAACTGATCGTCACTCGCTTGCTGTGCAAGGGCATCTCCATCCCGGACCGTCTCCTTTTTGACAATGAGCGGGTCGACGTTGTATCGGTCCATTTCAACTCCGTCGATTAGTACCAGAAGCCGATACGTTTGTGATTGGCCAGGTTCGACAGACGCCACCACAGGCATCGATGCGAAAGCAGCCATTCCAGCGGATACTGGGATGGTGGTATTGGATTCTTCATTCCAGTTGCCACCATCAACCAAACGTTGTAGGACAAAACGAACATCGCCTTTTCCACCTAGATTTGCAACGTTTATCTCAAGTTCAGACGTTTCACCGAGCGTTGGACTCGGATTGCTCCAACCAATGTCTGTGTCTTCGTTAGCAAAGGAAATACTCGGTCCAAGGAGTGCCAATGGCCATGTGGCAAAAGGCTGGTCGATGTTGTTGTTTTGCGTCTCAAACGGATTACCGGTAGAATCCGAACCAGAGACCCAGATGTCGACCACATAGGATGGGAGAAGTGTGGTTGCACCCATGTCCGTCAAATCAATTGCACCCGTCCAGAAGAACTGTTCCCCGAACGGAAGAGTTTCCGGTAAGGCCGTCGCACCTCGCGAAATTTCAGCCTCACCAGCACGGATTCGATAGTGCAGAACGGCTGGGTTGTTCAAATCAAACCCATTGTCATCAACCGTTTCAAGCATAACCTGCAACGAATTCGCATCACCGATTGAGAGCGGTAACCCGACAGGGACTTCATTGAGCATGACCGTTTTGATGGTTGGATTGGAACTATCGACGGTAAATCGCACCCTTGGGAGCGGACTTGTCTCATCTTGCGCAAGTCCAGGAAGGTCATCGAGTCGAAGACGCAGGTCAAGTTTGCCGGAATTCACCGACGGAACCAAAAGGTCGAGACTGAATTCTCCATTGTCTCTCGGTGAAGTTCTCCAGACGTGATCAAAGTCTCCAAACACGACATCAAACGCACCAGCAGGTGCTGGAGTTTCATCTTCACTAAACAGGACACGACCAGTGACTCGGAGTGCTTGGCCGCTACCGATTAAGGATTCATCTCCTTCATCATTGTAGTGATTTGTACCATCTCGCAATTCGACTGCCTTGATGTGACCGGGTTCGGTGTAGAACCTGAAATCGTTATCCAAACTCCAAGCGTTCGAACCAAGGCCGCTGATCTTTGAGAAACAAGGCACTTCCTCGCCTTCGTTGCACGGCTTATCGGTCACCTTCAAAATCGGTATGAAATGTTCAACCCCATTTGTATCGTATATCTCTGGGAACGACCATGTGAGTTGGAAGCGGGCCCGAATCAACAACTGGTTCGCGTCTTCTCCAAACGTCGAAACTTGAGAGTACAGGTTCGATACTGCAATGTATTCGCCACCGGAATTGAGTTTTGCTTTCGGCATACCATTCTCATCTTCTTCGAGCTCGATGAAAATGGATGTTTCATCATCGTTGACATCCTCTCCAAGTGCGAATTGTACAAATTCAATATCTTGCCAGCCGTTCCGATCGGAAAGAACCACTTGCGCAGTATACATGACGCCAGGATGCAGCGGTTGTTGATCCTCATGGCCAATGATGCTCGAATTTGTTAAATCAACAACAGGTTCGAATTCTTGGCGTATTCTGTATGTCGAGGCATCAGCATCCCAGTTCGGCATAACTTGGCCTGGTGCGTATCCACAGACCTGTGGCGTAGGCGGACATACGGGACCACCTCCCATTGCAACCTGATTGTCTTGTCCGTCTTTTCCTGAAACGTATATCGAAACGACCTGACCATGCAAAAGCATTGAGTCATCGATAAGCCCATTGAATATGTTTAATCCTCCTGGTATAGTCTCTGGGGAGGACAATGTCTTCTCTGCATACTCATCTTCTTGGGGTAACCCATCGAAATTGAAGTCATGACATCCAATGGCGACTGTCGATTTGCATCCTACCCAATAATGGAGAGTGATTTGCGTCGGTGGATCAACGCTGTCTTGAATGTTGATTGCCACTGCTTGCCCACCCGGTGAAGGCGGTCCAACGTGGCGTTCTTGCCCATCAAATGGCGTGACACCAAGAACAAGAGGGGAGTTTCCGTCGAGAACAAGCCGCATCGTGTTGTAACCAGGATTGGTAAACGTCGAACCGTTTGGTAGATTGACCGCTTCGACATAAAATACCATCCCTCCAGGACTTGATTCGATTGGCGAAGTGAAGGATAGATTGTAGGCTCCGAAACTTGGATTGGATTCTTCTGCAAGCAACACAGGTTGGCCAATCGGGTCGCCATCATATGTGACATTCTGACCGAGAACACGCAAGTCAAATTCGCCTGAAAGTGGAGACAACTGCGAGGATTCAAAGTGGATTTTTCCGAGGAATGAAAGGTTTTGTCCCCCTCTTACCCAATCTTGTGGGTAGAGTTGACGTCCGGACTCATCAAAGACTTGCAATCCATCGAGCTGTATGTCATTTTCAACTCGAAGTTTCATGTTCTCCGTTTGCCAATTTGCTACCGCAGTGCCGAGAGAGTCCTTGACGGTGAGTAACGCCTCAGTTGCTGCTTCATCATCCCAACTCCAATCGACCGTGACCGGAATCCGAATTGTTCGGACATTGCTAGCATCAATGGAGGATGAACAGTTTGCGGTATCAAAGACGACGATTCCATTTGCATCACTAAGGGTGCTGCAGGAATCTCCCTGTGTCCACTTGAAGGTCGGGTTCTCTCCATCAGAATTGTTCAGAGATGCTGTTACCTCTGTGACGAAATTTACCTCATCGCCGTGGGCGACTTTGATGATGAAATTCCGTGCAATTCCGTCTGGTGCAGCCATACCGCCCTCAAAAGTAGCACCAATTGCATGGGTATTCATTTTGTATGAAATATCGAGATCATTGATTTTTACACGGCCCGATGTCTGAGCCTTGATAGCAAGTGGAACCTCAACCATACCCTCGCCATTGTCTGGAATGAATTCGTTGAAAGCGTCGACCAAGGTTGGTTGGAACTCCACTTCTTCACCAACGACAGAATCATCGTTGACATCAATGCTAGATTCGTTAAGGAAAAGGATACTTTCCCAATCGAAATTGCCATCGCCTCCTACGTCGATTCTCGGCCGGTCAGGGTAGCCTTCTTCATAGAACAACTCCAAACTGTCCAACATCGGTGTTTTGTACCGATCGGTTGAAGTCATTGTGACTGCGTAACGTAGGAGGTTTCCGGCCCCGTCCGTTGAGAAACTTGTCTCGACAAGGTTCTCAGCAGGTTGCCACGTCGTTCCGTCATCATTTGAAACTTGAACGGAAATGTCCGTTGCTGGATCCATGGTCGCCATCCAAACGGGACGCACTTTACCGACTTTGGTTCCAGTTGGTTGGGCAGGTGAAACCCAAGTTCCACTCGTCTCATATTCGGTTGCATATTCAATGTCAACCCACCAAGAAACTGCAGTTGAACCGATTAACGTTGCTTTCCAAACCAACTCCTTGCCGGGATGCTGGAAATGAACGGTTGTGTTGGATTCAACTGCAACCCAGTGCGTACCGTTGTCTGCAGATACCCAATAATCGACTCGATCACCGATTGAAGCAGCAGACCAAAGTGTTTCGATGTTCGCAACAAGTACATCTTCGGTTGTTTCAATGACTGGACCAAACCACGTTGTCGTGCCAGGGGCTGGCGTTGTTTTGTATTGCCAACCCGTACCGAATTCATGATACGATGGTGAACTTGACCATGTCGAGTAACCTGAATCGACGGTGATGAATCGCTGGCCGTCAAAGAACAGACCGTAACCAAGCGATGAGATGCTGCGAACCGTGTTTTCTGGAATCAAAGCCGTTGCACTACCAGATCGACCCCAAGATTCGAGTTGGTCTCGGTCGTTGTAATAGTTACCGTCTTGGCAACGCATGAAGAAATGGGTTTGGTTCATTTCAAGCCCCCGTGCTTGTTGGTTGCTTACACCACATTGCCAAATTGAGGAAGTTGAGGTTTGGAACGTAAAGTAGGCATCGCCTCGTTCAAGATCGCCGGTTGAACTAACGGTATAGGACTGTATCCGTCGATTTTGGTTGTGCAATACCCAAATCGTATCGTCGACAGGATCGTAGGTAATCCCGGTATAATCACCGTTTCCTTGAGGTTCGAAAGAGTTCGTACAAATCCATTCATTTTCATTGGAAATATCAAATTCCAGAATTCGATGGTACACGGCATTTGCCGATGAAGTGTAGAAGTATTTGTAACCAGAGAGAATGGCATAAAGGCGTTCGTCATCGGTTACAACCCAGTCACGGAACCCCCACTGCCCGTAGTAGGACGAGGAATGTTTTGTTGGCAGCGTGCAACCGTTTTGGTCGAGTGTGATGATGCTTTCCCGAGTTGCATTGTTTGGATACAAACGATGGACAATGTTGTGGAATGTGGTTGACGACCAGGTTGAGAGATACAACCAATCGTGGTGGCGTAGAATCGCTCCTTGGCCCTGCGCGTTGATGTTGTTTGGACTCAGTTTGAGTTGTTGTGAAAAGAGAGCGTCCGTCCGGTTGGAGGTATGTGGTTGACGAACGGCATATGTACCGTTGTCAAGCCATGCAGTACTTGATGGATTGACTTCTTCATCCAATCCGTGCGTGTTAAACTCCTGGCTGGAGTTGGCCATTGCGAGGGTAAGATCTGCGCTTTGGTTGTCCGTGTCGGAAGCAACACCCCCGGCCCAGTGGTCGCGAGTTGTCGTGGGAATAGAAGACCAACCAGTCGCAGAAGCACCTGACAGAGTCATTTGAACATCCGTAACTTGGGCACCTTTTGGCAAAGCAATCTTGGCCCCACTGTCTGCGTTACCGCCCTGGTAAAGTGCGATGTATTCAGAGGTTCCATCACTGAACTCATAGGTGTGACGAGCGACTTCTGAAGCTTCTGCTTCTTCAATCCAAAGTTCACCAAGGGGAGAAAAGCTCATTCCTAGAAAAAGGGCAAGAAGCAGGAAAGCAAGGGAGCGTTGAGAGACAGCGTTCACACTCATGTTGTCAATGCAGTCCTTGAAGGATTATCAAGCGTTTGGATAATGGTCACTACGTTGTTTGACGCGAATCGTACCGGATTGGGGAAGTTTCACCCCGACTTCCGTCCTGTTCATCATCATTGACTTCAAACCAATCAACCATCCAATCACCGTCCGTATCCCAATTCGTCGGGTCGGTTCCTTCAGCGACATGATCATCGTTGTAGTCGAGTAAGAACCATCCGAATTCGTGTTCACCAACCGAACGAACGGGGGATGTATTCGGCGCACCTGTGTAGTAAATCTCCCATGGGTCGGTCAGGTTACCACCACAAAGTACCTCGTGATTTGAAGCATCCTGGACCAAGAAATCATTGTCATTGTCGTTCACGATGTAGGCGTATCGGAAATCATTCCTCTGTGATTTGTCCATCTTGAGATAATTTTTCACACCCTCGTCCCATTGCCCAATACCGAGCAGATAGGAACGCAGTTGCCATCCTTCAAGAATGACCTCTCCTTCGAACGTCAATCCAGACAGACGTACTGCATTTGGACTCGAAAGCTGTTCTTCGGTAATGGCGAAATATTCCTGGAAATTCGTGTAGGGTTCATAGACACAACCGACTCCAGAACAATCCCAGTTCCCGTCCTGATCGGCATCCTCGTTTGCATCAACAGCATCTCTTGGGTCCATTGTAAACCACGCATACGATAATTCAGGTCGCCCGAGTGTTCCTGCATTCAGTGAAAGTGGAAGGCACGAGTTGGTCGATGTATCGCAAGTCGCTCCTGTTGCAGGGTCAATCCAGTTCACTTGAATTTTCAAGAAGGAGGAGTAGTTATCGTTGGATTCATTCCACGCTTTCGCATACTCGTACCAATCGGGAATCATGTCACCATCTGTATCGTTGTCCATCGGGTTCGTTCCGTATTTGAACACTTCACGACCATCGGTCAAATTGAAATCTTGATAGTGTGCAGTCACCACTCCGTTCAAAGTCTCTGTGATGAACGACTCGGAGTCACCATCGCTGTCATTGCTGTCCGGACGTGTATCGTTATCGTACTCCATCCAATTGGTGAATGGTAGATCACCAATACCAGCCTGAACAACCTGATTTGATGGTGTAAAAATGCGCGATTCCCACTCGCCTTGTAAAGCAGGAACATCGAAGGCAGTTCGGTCGTACCATCCATCTGAATCACCGTCATAATTGACATCCCATGGATTCAATGGATTCGCCGCCCAATGATTGACAGTGGTTGGATTGTCCATGCCATACAACGCATAACAATACTCCCAACCATCTGGAATTCCATCCGAATCAGAATCCGGATGTGTCGGGTCAGAAACTCCAACAAGCGTTCGATTGAAATTGTTTTCATTCAGTGAATTGATGGTATTCATTCGATTGACGGAATCTGGTCCTTTTGCCATGAAATCATCGATGAGGGCTTGTCGCGCTTGCAAAATGGTCATGCCGGTTTCTTCCATGTAGGCATTCATCGCATCTTCACCGAAATCAACGATACCAATCGATGCAGGAACGGATGTACGATTGAGGTATTTCCCCCAAGTTCGCGCCTCCCACTCACGCAAGTTGGAATAGCGTTCATCCAAATCGATGGTTCCATCTCGGTTGCAGTCGTAACTATCTCCATCCGAATCAAGATTCACATCGGTTTCAATCAATGGGTTGAGCCCCCATCGGTTCTCGTTCAAGTCCCAAGATGTGAACCAGTACTCAAAGCCGTCGTACATACCATCATCGTCGGTATCCGGATTGGTTGGATCGGTCATACCGAGGAGCAAGGAAATGAACACATTTGGAGGTTCACCCGACTGCCAGGCGTTGAAGTCATCCAACAACCGTTTTCCACGCGAATCCTTTGAAATCAAAATTTGGAACACACGTTGTGCTTTCTTGGTCGGCTGTTGGACATCTCCATCCTCGTGAAGAAGTGGCGCATCTGCAGGAGCGGCAATCCCGTTATCGGGATTCGCAGTTGCCAATGCGAATTCTTGCACATCAGCCAAACCATCGTCATCGCTGTCAAACGTTCCATCCCCTGCAACGACGGGATTCAATGTCCATGTTTCCGCAGAGATATTCCATGCAGTGAAAAGCAACTCCATTCCATCAATGATTCCATCGCCGTCTGTGTCAACGTTGTTTGGGTCTCCAGTTGGACCTGTGAGGTTGTATTGATCCTCTGTCAAGAACGTTCCAAACGAGTAGGTGGTTGACGCTGACGGCCATTGCTGGAAGGCGTAAGCAGATCCAAGTGTTGTCACGAACCACTGGGGAGACGAGCGGTTCGAATTGGTTTCAGATCGCTCGGCGTCAATGAGATTGTATTCTTCCCAATTGGTCATCCCATCGTTGTCAGCATCGAGCCACCGATCGCTTGGTTGAAGTGGATTCAATGTCCACTCATCGTCCAAGACATTCCATCGGGCAAACCAAATCTCCCAACCATCCGGCATTCCATCATCATCTGAATCAGCACTGAATGGATCGGTTGAGCCAGTTTCGATGGGAAGTTGAGCAGCAAGGATTGCCCCACTCGCACGGGAAGCAAAATCAGCCTCAGGTGTACCAAAATCAGAAACATTGTCGAACAGATCGGTCGTAAACTCACCGGGAAGTTCAACACCATCGAGCGTCTGATTGTTCAAAAACAGACCAAAGCGTACGTGATATTCGAGATAATTCACATACATCTCATTCGGTGTGAGAACACCATCCTTGTTCACATCGTATCCATCACCATCTGGATTTTCAAACAAATCCGAACCGTTCAATGGGTTAACACCAACACGTTGAGGCGACCAAGTGCACTGGCGGTCTGCTTCCCAACCATCGGGTAAGCTGTCTCCATCCGAATCGACAAGGTTCGGGTCAGGAATCGACCATGTCGCAACTGAGTCAGGGGATTCACCATAATCCTCGAAAAGGTCCCCATTGAGTCCTGCCTCTCGAACCAAAGACCATTGGTACTCGCAAAGATTTGCAAGTCCGTCTTGATCGGCATCCCAAGCAGCATCTTCCGCTCGTGTTGGGTCAAGCGACCAATTGTTTCCACCGTTGAAGGTGGTTCCAATCCACCGGCGATGTTGGATTTCCCAACCATCGGGCATTCCATCACCATCCGTATCGAGTACTGTTGGATCTGTGCCGACATCGATTGAATTCAGACTGCTGTAGGTCGTTCTTGCTTGCTCACCGAGTGCCTCATCGCAAACATAGACCAATTGTGGCGTGTAATGGCAATCAAAGTTCGTCTCGGCTAAGTAATAGCCAAAGAATTCGGAACCATCGAGAAGACCGTCCATATCGGAATCGCTTTGATTTGGAAGGGTTGAGTTGTATCCTTCTTCCGTTCTCGCAATGTATCGGTACTCCTCAAGGTTGGTCCACCAACGGTCCAAATCACTTCCGCCGTCCAATCGCAGGCCATCCACGTCCCCATCCAAGAGCGCATCCCATGGATCGGTTGGATCAAGACCGTAGGTTATTTCCCATCCGTCAGGCATACCATCGCTATCGGAATCGTTTGCTCCTGGATCCATGAGTTCAAGGTTAGCGAAACGACCAGGGGCCGATGCGCCAAGGATGTAGGTTTCGTCTTGTCGCTCAATCGTGGCAAGCGATGCGATTTCACCGGGCATTTGAGAATTTGATTGCAGGCCATACACGTCGAGATAATTTCCAGCCAGAACCCAAAGCCCTGCTGATGAGCCAACCAAAATTTCATCCCCTGTCGGATGAATCGAGTGAATGTTGTTCGAGCGTGAGAGTTCATCGGCATCGCTACCCGGATGTTCAAATAGTCCACCAAACGACATATCGTTCAATTCAAGATTCAACTTGTGCAATCCTGAGGGCGTACCAATCCACAACGCAGTTGGGTTTTCCTCGTTCGGTCCGTCCAAAACCATTGCTTGCACTTCGGCAGGATTTCCAGTTGCTCCGAGGTTGAGTGTACGCAAATCGTCGATCTTGTTCGAGATATTCGATGCTGAAGCATCGAAGAAGAATCTCCACGAAGGGATGGCTTCATCTCGACCGGTCGCTGTTTCAAGCGTCATCATTCCTCGCTCGGTGCCAACATAAAGGACAAGACCTCCACCTGGTACGCTTCCGTGTTCGATCTCTGTTACGACGACTTCGTCATTCATTAACGCTGATTTGAAGTTCGCTCCGAGATCAAAGGTTTGTGTGATGAGTCCACCTGCGTTAACTTCGAGAACCATTCCGTCCCCGTGCGCTCCGAGTGCGATGATTTGTTGACTTGAGCCTTCAATTGCGAGTTGTTCAAGGGCATAGAGTTCAATGGATTCACTCGATGACCAGGATTCGATTGGTTCAATGAATCCGTCGACTTGGAGTGCTGCAACATGAACACCATGGGATGTCGCTATCGCAATGGAGTGGGGTCCAGACTCAGATTCAACGAAGATTGCTTCGTAACCGATGACCCCCTGCGGGAACCACTGGTCGGTGGTCGTTTCAGTATCGTAATCCATTGTTGTCATACCATATCTCGTAAGATAGTAGGCCGTCGAGTCTTGAACCAGAATCGAACGAACATCATGGTGCATGACCGAGAGATGGCCGGGAATTGCGTTGAATGTCAGGGGGTATTCTCTGAACGTGGAGTCATTGACACCGAGTTGAACTTCTTTTAGTCCTGAGCGCACCGTATTGCCTTCGTCGTTATGGATGTAGAATTCTTCTAAGTTCGAGAGCGCTTCACCCAACGCTAAAGCGGAGTCGGTACGACTAACATCCGCAGATACAAGCCCATCCCTATTGACATCCCACCCATCGCTGTCATCGTCAAGCAACGCATTGGAACGGTTGAGGGGGTCGAGGCCAAAATGAACCTCCCAGCCGTCTGGCATACCGTCTCCAAAAGATGGATAAAGTGGGCGAACTGCGAACCCATCCCAACTGTAACGGTCTGAATCATCCAAAAGTGGGTCTGTTCCTAGCCACAAGTCTTCACCAACCACGTCGGTTGTGTTGGTCGTACATGCGGAGAGAATGTTCTGGAACGAGGCATTTAACCCGTTGGTGATAAACGGCCACTGCCCTACGGCTGAGCCTTGTGGGAGGGTCGCAGAACACCACAATCCATCAAGTTCGGTCGTGAAATTACCAGGCATGCCGTATCGATACTCTTCTGGAGAGGTAAATTGTTCAGCAATCGAAAGAAAACCATCACGATTGACGTCAAATCCATCGCCATCTGGATCGTCCGTTGCATCGCTTCCATTCAGTGGATCGAAGTACGGGCAAACGTACCGTTGTGTCGCATCATCAAATCCCCCGGCACGTGCACACATCCATGCTTCGAACCCATCTGGCATACCGTCCCCATCCGTATCGGAAACCCTTGGGTCAAGATAGATACGGTCTCCGTTTTCATCGAGAGTTCCGGTCAAACCCCGAGAAAATCCGGGGTCGTTGCAATAATCAGGATAAGGCCAACAGTATTCTTCGGTGTTGTTTAATCCGTCAAGGTCCGTGTCGACATCTGCATCCGATGCATCACTTTTGTCCAAACCTTTCATCATCACCATCCTGGCATCGACCGATGAGAAGTTAATCCATTCTTCGAAGATGTTTTCATGAACATCGGGTATTCCATCACCGTCTGTATCTGTTGTCGGTGGCTCCTCACCGAAGGTTTGGTCTGGATGTGTATTGGAGACAGGAGAAATCACTGGGAACTGCGACATGAAAAGTAGACCAGCAATAACTGCGAGCGAGGTGAGTAAAGTGGTCTGGCTCCTACGCAATGAAAATCACCTACGGACCAACGCCCTAACAAATCTGCTCTTCTCCATGCTTATAGGAATGATGGAGCGTTGTTCATACACGGTTTGGTTTGCGAGTGTCGAAATTGAACAAGAATCATCAATTTGAAGCGGTGTATTCAATATCCGTCTGCTCTCGGCTAACCACGATTGCAATGGGCATGTCGATCACGCACCTCGGAACAGGTAGTCGTGGGAATGCTACGTTGCTTAGTTCGGGTTCATCGCACATCCTTGTCGATCAGGGATTCAGTGGGGTACAACTTGAGAAACGATTGAACATGCTCGACGTGTCACCAAGTGATCTGCAAGCAATTGTCGTCACGCATCACCATGGAGATCATGGAGGGGGTGCACTCATTGCTCAAAAACGGTGGAAAGTACCGGTTTATGCAAACCATCGAACGATTGCTGAACTTGGCCTGCTACCGGAATTCACGCATCAATTTGAAGCCCTTGATGTCTTACAGTTCGACCAAGGCATTTCGCTTCTTCCTGTACCAGTGCCTCATTCAGGTGCGGACAATGTTGCTTTCGTAGCCAGTCATGGGGGTGAACGTTCAGCCATCATCACGGACTTGGGGAGCTGGACCGATGAACTTGTCCATCACGTGCGAGGTTGCCAACACATTGCAGTTGAAGCGAATTACGATAAAAATCGATTGATGAGAGGACCCTATCCTGCATCATTGAAGGATAGGATTTCTGGTCGTGGCGGCCACCTGTCAAACACCCAAACCGGCGAATTTCTTCATCAGGTGTGCACCGATGCAACCCGAAGCATTACGTTAACACACCTTTCGGAAATGAACAACGCACCACACCTCGCAGAATCGACCGTTTTGTTTGAAATTGATGAAGTGTTTGAAGGAGACATCAACATCTCTATGCAAGATGGCCCACATTTTTCTCATTTCATTGGCCGTCGAGATGGAGATGGATTCGCAACAAACGCCATTCAACGCATACAGCGAGAATTGCCTTGAATCAGCGACGTTCAGGTCAATACCTAAATGCAGCCGAATGGCTACCGTGGTTGAGGGGAGGTCAGGATGCATCGCCAAGGCAGAGATGAAACTGACGATGCTGTGAGTGAAATCCTCGGCGTCATCATGATGCTTGCCATGGTGATCACCATCATGGGAGGGGTCTGGGTCTTCCTCAATCCATATCTTGTTGCATTTCATGACAACACCAATTGGAACAGTGCAAGCAACATCGCAGACCGGGTCGAAGACCGCATCGATGTCGTAGGAGATGCACCTTATGGGACTGGAACACGACAAGCACTCTCGCTCAAATCATCATCCATCAATCCTGCCAATCTAGTTGAAGAATGGGTCATTGCCTCAGATCTAACGCCGCTCGAGGTCGTATCGGTGAATGAATTAAACGCGACCTCGTTTGAATTTTATGCGCTTAATGAAAGTGTGACCGAAGTGAAAGTACAAAATTCCGACAATGCATCGACGTTCGCAGTTCAGTCGGACCTTGATTGGCAAATTATTGATCACAACCTCGAGAGTGAATCATTCCTCATCATTGATTTCTACAATGCAGGGGGACAACACGTCCACCGCTGGTCTCGGTTTGTCCTTTCAGGAATGAGTATAAGCACGGCCATCGATGGAGGGCTGAATCAAATCACGCTCATCAACGATGCTCGAATTACAAAAGACCCAACGACGCCGTGGACCATCGAAGAGGCACCACGATTTCGTCTTGACACGCTTGTCGATGGTTCAACACGCCTTTCCATTGTCTTGACCGATGTGCGACTTGAACAAGCCCTTGGGAACGGACCAAATGTGGGGTTCAAGATCGAGTCTCTCGGCCCAGTTCAACTCTTCACGGGAGATTCGTACAACCTGCGGATCAAAGTCACAAACACGCTCCATCCTGTCGTTGACCCACAATACAACGACATATGGTTGAATGACTACACCATCAATCGTGCAGCTGGTACGCTTGGTGAATTTGTTGGAATCAGCCCTTACCAAAGAGCGAGTGGTAGCGATGGATTAACTGTTGAAACCCACGGTCAAGCGCTCGCATTAGAAATCGATGTTCGAAGGTTGGTGGTGAACGGATGATGGAGATGAACCGTGATGAAGAAGCGGTATCTGCAGCCATAGCCACGGTTTTGCTTTTCGGTGGAGTCATTTCCATTATTAGTTTGATGATGATCACAATGATTCCTGTCATCGAAGAATTGGAAGGAAGCGTTGAACGTCATGATATGTCTGCACAAATGATCCAATTTAATCTTCAAACATCAACCCTCAGCGAGCAAGGAATGCCCGGCGATGTTGTTACACAAGAGTTCGTACCTGTGGATGGCGAACTCAAATGGGACATGATGCGCAGTGGCATGTGGTATTCATCGACATGGCAAGAGGACCATTCGTTTCGTATTCGTGATGTTTTGGACTACGATGATGTGTTGAAAATACGACATGCTGAATCGAGAACCTCTACTGCGTGTTTCTCTGATTTGCGACTTGGTCCCGACCGACCGTATCACTACACAGCACCGGCATGGGCGGACAGTGTCATTCTCACAACAAAACCAGGACTCACCTTCCCGCTTGGACCAGTGCAAGTCGAGCTGCTTCGCAACGGTGTCACCAATGAGACGGCTGAGTTCTTTGTGGATGATATCCAACAATGGACAATTGATGATGCGAATTGGAAGATTGAAGCTTCACAGGAACTTGTTGTCTACTGGATGCGAGGTGGTCAAGGAACAACGGAAGTTCGTGCTACGGATGCCAACGCAAACGGATTGGGCCGATCATGGGCGCTGCCATTACCAGCAGGAACAATTCAATTGAACATCGTCTCGGACGACTTGATGATGATTCACGGTAATGGAGCGTTTGGAGACTTTACTGAAGTTGCAATTGCATCGGAGTTGTTGAACGTCGGAACAAGTTGGTCGAAAACCCTCAACTTGGACAAACCACAAGTGGTTCACATCACAACAACAACGGATGCGCAATTGAAGGTTTCAACATCGACAGAAGGAGCAACGACATGGAAGAGTCGAACGGGTTCAATACACGGAACGTTGTTTATTCCTCCTGCAACAGAGGGATCTCTTTTCCTCTCAAATCCGAACAGTGAGCCAGCAACGGTTGCATGGAGAGGTTCTGGAGTCACCATCGAAGGATTCGGTAGTTACATCACACAATGGCCTCCAGAAGGCCTTGATGGAGCCAGTCAATTGCAAAGCGATTTGCCAATATCAGTTGTTTGGGCAAGAGATGCGATACCCTCAGGTGTCTACGAGCTTGGAGCGATCGATACTGGTATGGAATCAGGATTGACCATGCACTCAAACAGTTCAGGAAGTTTCAATTTGGAACTGCGCAGCAATGGTGAACAATCAACCATCAATGTTTCAGTATCAGCGGACAACGAAACAGTCCTGAACATGGGTCAAGCATTGACGATACCGGTCAATGGCGGCCCAGTTTATGTCAACACCACGCAAGGACATGGCATCTATGCTCTCATTGAACGTGGCACCATTGGATTGTATGAAGGCGTCCATGACGGTGCAAGGCGTTGTGTTGCGATTGGTGTGACAGCCTCTGGCTGGATTGAGTTAAGCATCCCATGGCCGAGTATGGGTGGACGTAGTATCGTTGACCTGCAACAAGCCTGGACATCTGGAGACTATCCTGCAAGCATGCAGATTGACCTCTACGGCCAGATTGTCGAAGAACCATACACACCGATTGGTTCTGCTTGGGTCATGCAAGTTTCTCGATTTGTATATGGATTTGAATCCTCAGTCACTGGAATGGAAGTGGCCATGAGTGGAGGGGCCGTTCTTACGAATCACCCAGAATACAATCCGACTGTTCTTGCTGCACCGCTTGATCGTGGAGGACCAGGTCCTCGATTTGCTGCGACCATTCCAGCACTCCATCCCACGAGCGACTCAGCGAGTGGAGGCGGAACGCTCTCCGCCGAAGTGACGCTAACTAAGCGCACCTCACTTGCAAGTGATGTCGCTTACGAAGTTCGTCGCGGATGGGCTGAGCCTTATGGCGGTGCAATTGCACAGTCGTCGACTCAAGGCTTGGAAGCCAGTGAAGATTGGACCATCTATCCTGGACGGTTGGATTTGCTGACAGACTATATCGGCTGGGTTCCAGATCCTGGATTCGGGACCATGGAGTCCGTTTGGCATACTGGAGGCCAACCGATTCAATTGTCGTTGCAGGTTTCATCATTGGATGCTCATGTTTCTGAGGTGATTGCATGAACACTACACTTTTGCAACGCAACCGGGAAGGTGCTGCTACTGAACTTGGATACGTCTTCACCTTCCTGCTTGGAGTTCTCCTTTTGACTGCATTCAGTTTGTGGATTTATGACATTGAAACTGCAACACGAGAGCGTTGGAATGTTGAAGCAATCGATGCAAACATGAACGATTTGTCCGCTGCAATTGAACGAACTGACATCGCAAGTCGTATCGACAACTCATCGTACGCAGAACAGGTTTACTGGAGAGCAACAGAGGCAGATGAATCTCAGTTCACACTCGAGTTAACCGATACGTCCCTCATTTTGTACGATGATCAAGGAGAACTGGATGCTCAACGTCCCTTGTCAGGTACTGCGTCCGCTCCTCATTCAGGCGTCATTAATCTTGCAGGTGTTGAGTCCATATGGGTGGTCTATCAAGATGGAAGCATTTCCCTTGAACTCGACCGACCAATGTTTTAGCGACCCATAATCGCTGAATGAACTTGAGATTGAACTTCACGCATCCGTGTACGGGCTCCTAATTCTCTAAAGACTGCAAGAGCTCGTTGTAAGTATTCCATTCGACGTTGTCGGTCTGGAGCAACTCCCCCGAGTTTTGACAAAAGTTCACCGATTTGCATACGCAAGTCGTTTGCCTCGGCAATAATGAGTGCCTCTCGATATCGCACCAGAGCTTCATCCGAGCGACCACTGTCTTCGAGAACTTCACCCAAGAGAATCATTAGTTCGACCATGGACACTGGATCACCAGCATCAGACATGATGTTGAGCGATTCGGTATAATGATGCATCGAAGTTTCTGCATCGCTCATTTTCGCATGGTATCGGCCAAGAAGAGCTTGTGCTCGTGCATGTGCAAGTTGATCGCCTGCGTTTTCAGTCCGTTCAAAGGCTTCGAATGCATGCTTTCGAGCTCGTTTAACTTCCCCCAAATCAAGTAGAGCACGCCCGAGAAGAATTTGAGCATCCAACAAGGAATCATCGCTTGCAATGATGGCCTCAACTTCGGAATACGCCTCAAGTGCCTTGCTCTTGTTGTTCTTCCTTCGGTACAAGTATCCCATGTTGTTGTAGGTTCGTGCAGCACCCCGGGCATCCCCAAGTTCAACTTGGACCTGCAATGCCTCTTTATGGGCTGAAAGTGCTTTATCAGTTTGACCTTGTTTCATAGCGATGTCTGCTTGCGAACCAAGAATTTCTGAATAAATGACTGGTAGGTTCGCATCTTTTGCTGCTTTACTTGCATCATCCAATACGGTCGAAGCCTGTTCAAATCTTCCAAGCATGAGAAGAATATCCCCTTGCAATTGCATCATTGGTGCCAACAGTGAGGCTTGGAGGCGTTCCAAATTTACGCTTTCAATAAGGCTCAGCAACTCGAGATGTCCTTGTGATACGAGTTGCCGACCGAATTCAACAATCTTTTCAATAGCCTCCTGCTCATGTTCCGATGCGAGTTCATGGTAGATTTGTTCAAGCGTCGTCTCCGATGATTTGCTTAATTTGCTGTAATAAACAGCACAATTGCTGTGTACGCTTTGTTTGGTTTGATCGTCAATGCTTCGCACAAGGAATTCTCGAATTAAGTCATGCACATCGTAAACATCTGTGTCCACTTGTCGAGCGAGACCTTGCTCAACAAGGCTGTCAAGAACATCAACATCCAATTCGTGCGCAAGTAATGCATCCAAGGGGACTGCCTCTCGAAAAACAGACAACACAGTTAGAACACGCTTCTGTTCTGCTGAAAGTTTTGAGAAAATTTCCTTGGTCACATAATGCTCAAGCGTGTCGTGGAATGCGCCAGCTGAAGCACCCCGATTGATCAGTTCAAGAACCAATGGATGGCCACGGGATAAACCGTGAATGTGCAACCATTGTTCCGTTGAGAGTTCTTCAAATCCAGTTAAGAGTTGACGTGCTGATTCAGAATCCAGTCCATCGAGTGGAAGGACAAGACTTGTGATACGGCCTTCTGCATCCTTTGTCGGGACGACTGGCTTGAACGAACGTGAAAAGATGACCAAACCAATCGGCTCCTCACTTCCAAGCAAACCAAGCGTCATGGACTGAATGGTTTGAAAGAGAATCGGATCTGAAACCTTGTGAAAGTCATCGATGACAATGAGGGTCGGTGTGTTTTCGAGCGAATCAATGAGAATCCTTGCAGCAGCATCTGGCTTAGGCACTGGCGTTGCTGCAAGGTAATCAGCAAACGACGAGTCACCTATACTAAGCAACCATTCAGCAATTGACTCAAACAGCGCACGTGAGCCCTCCCAATCTTGGCAACGATGATACAACAGGTTTCGCCTATGCATGAATCGCTCAATGAGTTTCGCAGCGATGGTCGTTTTCCCAATTCCAGCAATCCCGGGAACCAGCAAGGTTGTCGCACGGGCATCGAGGAGGCCAACCATGTTGTCCAACTCTTTTTCTCGACCATAGAAATGGCGCAAACGAGGCAAATCACCAAGCGAGGTTACGAGTTGTTTCTCGACTTGTTTGGATAAATCGCGTTCGATAAGATCCTCCGAGAGCGATCGGGCATCGAGAATGAGATTATCGTCCAAATAGCGGATGATATCGACTGGACGCATGGTAAACGGAAGTACCTCATGCGCTGCGCCGAGCGATGTCGAAACCGTTTCTCCATCAACATTGATGCATCGGAATTGGAATTCACGAAGTCGACCCCATGTTTCTTCCGCTGCAAGGATTCCTGAATCGGTGAGAAAGTATGCCTTTCGTTTTCGACTGACACCGTGTACGTGAGCCTGCCGCTCGACGAGAAGCCCTTGGTCTCTCAATCCAGATATTGCCCGAGGTACATTGGATCGAGCAATTGCAACAGCATTGGCAATTCCCATTTGTGAGAGGGCGAAGGGTACCTCGACCTTTTCTTTGAAATCAGCATAATCGAGAAGGTGAAGCAGTACCTTCTCTTGAACGCCAGGTTTGGGAATCATTCAATCACAACCGCATCATTGGTTGGGAGGTTGATAATTCGGATCTGGCACCCATTGATTGCTTTCCTGATCCCACAACCATCCAGGGTGTTGAGCGGATTGCTGGACAGGTTCCGGTTGAACAACAGGTGCTGCGGCAACGGGTTGTTGAGGCACTGCAGGGACGTTTTTCTTACCCCAAGCGTATGGATCTTCTTCCTGTACGACCTCTTGTGTACCATCAAATTCTTCATCAGCGAGTTCCTCAAACTCGAGGAAGAAGTAGCCAACACCCGCAAGCAAGAGTAGTGCTGCAACAACGATTCCAATGATGAGCAACAATTTTGAACCCTCTTCCGATTCACCCACTTCTACCTTGAAGGATGATGGCTCTGAACTTCCTCCAAATGTTTGGCCGTCCATCAAGAACATCAAATCATTTGATGCATCGTTCATATCTTGAAGACTCAAATTCATGGTCCAAGCACCGGTATCTCCAACAATCACGGTCTTGATGAGCGACTCTGAGGCGATGGAACGAGCTTCGATCCTTGCACCAGGCAATCCTGTCCCGCTAAATTCAGCAGGGTCGGTGGCAGTCACCGATTCACTCGGATCATCACGAATCACATTGAATTCAATAGCTTGCACAAAGAACGTCACGCTGCGAGAAACCGCAGACTCATCAAAGGCATCCCGAACAACGAATCGTACATTTTCAATGGTCCAACTTGCAATGTCTTCATTGTTTTGTTTGATTGCAGGGTCATACATTGCGACACCACTGCTGTCGATATCGATGAGGAACGGATGGTTGTCATCCATTGGATCGATTGCATCATCCATGAAGTCGATGATGAGGTCATCGGAATCAGGGTCGTTGAAATATTGCGTTAAGTCAAGGGTTGCTCCGCCACCACATTGGTTCTCGGATGAAGAACCGACAACACAGAAAATTGTGATTTGATTCGGCCAGTTTGTAGAGTTGAACTGAGGAGGGATATTGTTCGCATCCGTCGGTTTTGAAATTGTAATTCGCACCACATCTGCAACCGAGTAATCTTCTCCATCATACGCCTTCACTCGAATTTCGTATTGACCCTCGTGCTTGAGCTTACTCGTGTCCCAATTTGCAGACCATGAGTAACCAGGACCTGTTTTTGTGAATGAGGTTACGGGGCCTGGTCCGTCGTTGAGGATAAGACCGCTCGCCAAGTCAAGAATCTCAATTTCAACTCTTGTAATCGTTCCATCAGCACCGTCGCTTGCAAAACCGATCAATTGTGTATCGCTCTCTGCACGAACTGCTTGCGTGCCATCCGGTTCAAGTAAATCGACGATAGGAATGATGTTGTCATTGAGTACGGTCACGGTTCGGGTTGAAATGACACAAGTCCCTTGGACGTCATCACAGAAATCGCTGTCACTTGCCCAAACCTCGAACGTGTATTCTCCAGATTCGAGCTCTTCGAAATTCCAATCGTATGCCCAAGCGACGGATCCATCGATAGCAAAATGAGATGTGTACCCATTGGGACCTGTTACATCAAACCAAATGTCCTGAATGTCGGAACCCCATGTTCCCGAATAAGGATCGCTGGCAGTACCTGTAAAGAGAATCTTACCGTTGGAATGTGTTGATCCATCCAATGGTTCATTGAGGTACAGCGTTGGAGGCACCAGATTCAATTTGAACTTGCGCACTTCAATCGGTGAGTAATCCAGACCGTCATACGAACGGATTCGGAACGTTACATCACTTTCACCGTCAGGGTGAGCAGACAAATCCCATTCGAAAGACCATGACTTGAATGGATGATTCTCCTTGGTCAATTCACCATTCGCACCGGAGGTATCGACGGCATAGTACCAATCGGTACTTCCCGGCGGCTGTATTTCTACTCGCTCGACAAGGCCGAATTGGCGATCATAGGCAATGATGTCGAGGGGGTAAGGTCCAGATTGACCATCCCAAGCGGTGCCAGTGATAACAGCGTTAATGGCGAATGAAGTTCCATCGTTTTGCTCAACTGTCACGCTCGGTCGTACGTTATCCAGGCTAATGACATCATCAATTTGGCCATTAAGGACGAAATCAAATTCTTTCTTTCCTTTGCCAAATTTGTAGGCTTCGACGATGTAGAAAGGAAGCTCCCGGCCATTTGCACAGTCAGGGTCGGCATCATCGACGAACGTATCACCATCGTTATCGTATCCATCCGAGCACGTGTCTTCATCGAGAACGACTGGGTTGCTTGGGTCTGTACCCGGTACCGTGACCCCGGTTTCTCCCACGATGTGATTCCAGTTGCGATCGAGCAAGAAATCCGAAGGAAGGGAAACTTGTTGCGTCATACCGAAACTATCGGTTGTTAGTTCATACAACGGAAGACCTGTTGCATCTTTGATGACCACGGTTGCACCCGCAACGTTGCTGTTCTTGGCCTTGACTTGGTAACGTACAAGTTCACCTTGCCGTACTTGCGACCCCCAAGCAGTGTTCTGATTCTGAACATGAATCTTTGAAGCATCAAAGTTCTGTAAATCTGCAAACGAAAAGACGGTTGAGTTGTTCACAAGTTCGATTGCGAGTGGCATATCTCTTGGAGGAACTGCAGCAGTGTCCGGTAGCAGCAGACATTCATCGAGAACGTAAGGACATTCAGCACTAAGCCACGAAAGCATGACGGGGAAGGTGTAATCGCCACCAGCATCGGGTATGTATTCAGATTGTACCGTAACGCGTGACTCGGTAATGTTGTAGACTTGCGTTGCGTTGGTCCATGTGTTACCTGAGAAGTAACCAATCGAACCATACTTCGGCCCGGTTATCTCGTCGTAATGACTGATGTTGACGGCGAACTGACCTGCTTCAACGGTGTTTCGTTGAACGTTGACAATCGACCCCTTGATTCGTAGTCCATCACCTGCGTTGTTGGTAACCGTGTTGTCGACAATGGTTGCTGATGAGGTGAAAACGTGGATAGCGGGACAGTTGAAGTCTCCATCGTACATGAATTGAGAGTTGCAAGTACCCGTATTGTTGGAAATGATGTTGTTTGCGATGTAGGCTCGGTTTGGCGACGGACCGGGATAATTTCCACCGTCCTTGTAGTGATACTCGCCAATTTGTATGGGCTCTTTTGCAGTATCTTGGATGGTATTGTTTTCAATCTCAACTTCCGATTCTCCATAAACCCAGAACCCGTTGAACCCTTCGATTGGCCCAACTGTGTTTCCATGCGCTGAAACAGTTGAATCACGGATACCAAATCCAGAACCGCCTGAGGCACCGGAGATCGTGTTTGAGGTTGCTGTTACAATCGCTCCATCGTAAGCGGTAATACCTGCACCTTCTTCTGTTGTGATGACGTTGTTATCGAGGTAGAGCGTGTGAGCAAAGTTTCCTGTTGCTTTGTAGGCGTTGGTGTCAATGGCGTTACATTTCGTATCGATTGTGCTGTTTCCAAATGATCCTGAAGATTGTTTCAAAAATACACCATACCCATTCTCCTTCAATTCGAGGTTATCGAGTGTAACATAGGACGATTCTGCGTAGATGAGACCAATCCCTCCTCCTTGTCCACACTGTGCTTCCGTGTCTCCCGTGAAGGTGGAACCAGTGATGGTTAGGGTTGACAAAATCCCCGCACCTGCATCGTATGCACGAACAGCAGAAGCATCGTAACCTCGGCCATCATCACCAAGCGTGAATGTTGAATCACGAATTGTTGGGGCGGCAAAATCGAGGGCGATAATGTTCGAAGTGTTGATGTTTGAGAATGCAAGATTGTCTAGGTTCGTTGAAGAACCTTCGAAAATCAACGTTCCGTATTGGATGTTTTGAAGCGATTGAACGTAGGTTGGATGACCGTATGCATTGTTGAATGAGACGAACGACATTCCAGTTGAAGCCTGATTGATTGTGCTTCTGATAACAATACCAGATCCGCAAGCAGCATCTGGGTTCGTAAACAGCTGGCTACCTTGTTGGTAACACCATCCAAGAACATCGTAGTCTGAAGGAGTTGCCCATTCAAATCGGACTGGAGATGAGGCACTGCCTTGAGATGCACCACACGAAGCAGAACCGGCACATATTGCACCCTCGACGTCAATGTATGCACCAGCAGGGATGTTGACGGTTGTTCCAGCATTGATGACAAGTTTCGCACCTTCAGCAACAGTGACATTGCCGGTAAGTGTATGTGTACCGCTCCATGTTTCCGTTGTTGTGATTGATCCAGAGGATGTTTCATTTATTGCGCTTGCAGTTGGTACGGTAACCAACCCGATCATTAGTGACGTTAGGAGCAATCCTACCAATCCAACACTTTTTCCAACATTTGCAATTCGCATGCTCATCCCTCTTTTAGAACCTAAATCGTGAACGAATATAATACTGCGCCCCAATTGACAGTCATTATAATATCAAATCTAATCAATAATATCGCAATTTGAACAATAATTGTATCATTAATATGGATAAATATCATATTGAACTGAAGAAAAATCAACAATCCGTGTTCCCAGTGAGTTGATTTTTCCAATCTTTTGCATTGAGTTGGCCGTATCCAGCGATTGGATCATGGCCCGAATCCGAGCGCATTGAATCAGCGAGTGCACGCTTGACGAGTTCAATACAGGATGTTGTCGATGTTTCATCTGGTTTTAGCTCGGGATGTGCTTCGAGAATCAAGGCCAACGCACCGGTAACAAAGACCGTCGCATCGGATGTACCACTGGAAGTGTACCATTGATTGTCCATCCCCGTTGAAAGAATATTAACTCCAGGGGCTGTAAGTTCTGGCTTCTGGTGAGGATATTCTCTCGTATTCCCGTCCGAATCAACCAACTCACCTTGCGAGGATTTTTTCCAAGTGTTCCCATCAATGTCCGATGCACCCACAGTAATCGCCAAGTTGACGTTTCCTGGTGCACTTACATAGCCATCATCGCCATTGCCACCATCGTTACCTGCCGCTACCACAACATAGATGCCCGCATCGATTGCTTGACGTGTGGCTGAAGCTGCAGGGCCTTCTCGTGATGCGGACTGATCTTGTTCACCACCCAATGAGAGCGATATGATATCGGCCTTGAAATCAAAAATACACCACCGAATCGCATCCGCTACCCTTGATTCCGAACCCGTGTTGTTCTGGCCATCAGCGCTCAAGGCAGCAGCCATTCCAAGCGTCACGTTTGGCGCAACACCCTGCTGCAAGCCTGTAGAGAGAAGAATTCCTGCCATGAGCGTTCCATGCGCAATCGAACCATAATCCGTAGGTTCGATGGAATTTCCAACGAAGTCTTCGAACACGATCGTGGCATCTTTCAGCGAAGTGTGACTTAACGATACACCGGTATCAACCATGCAGACTTTCACTCCATCTCCCGTCAAGCCTTCATCTTGCAATGTTCGGATATCTGTATCTTCAAATGCCCACTCAGAAGTTGGCGGTGGTAACTGCAAAAGCAAGAGATTGGATTGCCACAACAACACAATTCCTCCAAGGAAAATTGCCAAAATGAATCCAGAAGCGAGCGAAGAAAATCTTCTGCTTCGATACGGTATGGTATTAGGGACGACTGGAGCCCAACCCGTCACTTCTGCTCTCCATTGGCTTTCATGCTCACCAGTTGAAGGGTCAACTGCAGAGAGTATTTTTGGCTCACCTGGCTCAGGAAGCAACTCGACTCCACGCAATTCCTCCATAGCCTTCCCACTCCCATGGGCAAGTTCGGCGTATCAACTCTTGTCTGATTTCTCATCAGAAACGGCTGCCTGAACTGCGGGCTCTCGAAGACGCCTTGAATCCGAAATAGAGGATAATGAAGATCAACGCAATAATCGTCACGATCACAATCGGGTTGGAGGAATCTTCAGATCCTTGCACCAAGTATTCGATACTGAAATCATCACCAACGGTCGTCGTCGAGAAATTCACTTCATCGTCTGACACAACAGCTCGTACATCGTAGCGCGTGATTCCTTGACTGGACTTCGGTAGAACGAACTCAAAGTCGGTCGAACCTTCAGCAGGTACACTCAACGTCATGTTCCTTTCAGTGAGACCATCTGAACTTACGAAGACTGTAACTGCTTGGGCTTGTCGAAGACCATCGTTTTCAATGACAATGACAAGGATGTTCGGATCAACATCAGCGAAGTTATTGCTGCGTGATTTCGAGAGGTCTTGGTTCCAGTTGAGTGCAATACGTGCGGATTCAACGACAATCTCTGCTTTGTCTTCTGTTGTACCATCTTCGCTCGTAACTCGTACTTCAATCGTGATGGAACTATCTGTGAAGTCTGCTGGAGCCGTTACGGTGAAAGCAAGGTCACGCAAGTTGTCCTTAGCGATTGTTGTGACACCGTTCATTGGGCTTACCGTCCATCCGTCAGGAATGTTGTCCAATACTTCGTAGGTGAAGGAGTCGTCTCCGTTTCCATTGTTGTTAATGGTGAGTGATGCGGTCGTTGTTCCCCCTGGTGTGACACCAATTGTTGAGGAAACATCTGTCATGTTGAACGCATACGTTTGAGGAACTTCGACGTTAACAGAAACTTCCGTCATATCACCGCTGTCTGCTGAGAAACGGATGTTCACATCGTGTCCGTCTTCGAGCCACCAAGCTGCTTCAACTGTGGGCAGAACAATTCGTGCACGAATCGTTGCCTCCAAAGTGGCATTCTCCGTAACATCCCCAATACCGAGGAGAACGTCAGTACTGCTAATCCAGTCCGTACCGTTGTAGAATTCAACAGCCCAATCACCTTGGTCCGGTGAAACAGATACGGTTCCAGTAACATCAAATGGATCCGAAATCTCAGTACCCTCATACTGTGCGAGGACATCAAACTCGATGGCGGTGTAGTTCGCTGCGTCATCAGGGTCGACAATTGCGAGCAGATCTCGGTTTTCATCACCCAAGACCGTTGCACCCTCAACACCACCAACGGTGAGAGTAAGGTCACTGTTCGCCTTTCGGTTGTAGGAAAGCATGAGTGCAGTTCGACCCTCGCCGGCGTTCTCAATCGTAACTCCAGCGGTGTAGTTCATGACAAGGTCTCGTTGGACCGTAGAGAACTCAGAGTTGAAGGAAACTGAGTTGGCTGGTAGGAGAACCTCAAGGGTTCCGTTCGATAGCAGAGGTATTTCCCATGTCTTTCCGTCACCAAGGTCCACTTCGACCTCGACAACATCACTGACTGGAGAAGACTCGTTGTCTGTACCAGCATTGAATGTTTGCAGACCGAAGGATGTAAATTCAGTGGAAAGGTCAACCCATCCACCCTTGCTCATCACCAATTCGATGCTTCCACCGTTTTGTACTTCTGCATCAAGTAGGCCGACTGCAACGCCTCCACCATTGAATGGAGCCTCATCTTCGTAGACGACAACAACCCACTGACCTGGTTCAACAACTGCGCTGAACGAGAGGACTTCGGATTCGAGTGTACCCACGACATCAACAGAAGCTTGTTGGTTCTCAGAAGTACCATACAATGTGATGGAAGCGCCATCAAGTCGTGATGCATCAAGAACATCGGTGATGGTTCCAGTTACAGTAACTTCTGCTGCCGACATTTCGATGTCCTGTGAGACAGGCTCGTTTTCGACAACATAAGTTCCAGTGTCGTTGTCGTCGTAGGAGACGGATCCAAATCCGTCTTTCGAAACAGTGATGGCGTAATTCTCCAAGATTGGCACGTACATTCGCCAAACTCCAGCAGGGTCTGTCGAGACCGTTGTGTCAACAGTTCCGCCTTGAATGACAACATTGGCACCTTCAACACCTTCGTCGATGTCAGGAACGTCATCCTCATCCGTATCCCAGTAGACCTTACCACCAATTTCGACTTCGAGGGCAGCATAGACATCTCCGAGAGAAGTGTTGGAATCCATCAGAACAGGCGACTCAAATGTATCGATGTTCCAATATCGCTGAGCTCCTGATTCGTTCATGTAGAGGCTCCAGGTTCCCGGCATGACAAGTTGGGACGAATTTCCTTCAGAATCGGAAGGATTCATGGTGATGTTGCCAAACCCATCATGGCTCACGAGGACGACTTTCTTGTCTGCAAGCGTGTTCTCAGTGCCGGTTTCCTTGAGCGTTAAGGTTACTTCAACCGCTTCAACAAGTGCGAGGGATAAATCCGTTCGCACGCTCGAGTCAGCTCCGATTGTGATCGGCATTCGCAAGGATTCCGTCACACCCTCTTCGTTTTCGAGTGGCGATACGACGACGATGTAGTCTCCGCTTTGCACGTACGTAGCAAACGAGCCGTTATCATCAACCGCAATTGGCACATAATCGGTTCCATCTGGTGTGGAAAGCAAGAAGTTGTCACTCATCGCTGATCCATTGGCCCACGTAATGGTACCGTTCATTCGCCATTCGTCGACGATTGGAACGAGTACTGCTTCATCTGGCCCATTCAAACCGATTTCGATTGGGTTCAGCAGGCCGTTGATTTCGAGGCTTGAATCCGTAGCGTTTTCATCAGAGGCATCGACATAATTGGTCGAGATTGAATAGACACCAGGACTGAGTACAACTTCAACAATTCCATCTTCCAAATAGTCATCAGAGGTTACATTCACTTGTTTACCAACCGATGTGATTGGAACCAATTGGAGATCAGGTCGAACGGCTGTTCCGTTTTCAAAGACACCATCACCCAAATCAGTGAAGACATTGAGAACGACCGTGGTGTTGCTTGGGTTCGCAACAAGTACAAGCTCGTCCATGCTTTCTGAATTATTGACGTCGACAATGTAATCGGTAACAGGTTCAGCGTTGTATTCTGGTGCGGGAATTGCAAAGGACCATGTCCCATTCATGAGTTGGAAGTTGAAAATTCCACCAGCATCCGTTGCACTGGTCCAAACAATGCCGTCCTCATTCGTAGCATGAACCTCTACAGGTTCGTAACCAGGTATGTTCTGGTTCCAGTCACTTTCATTGTCAAACAAGAATATCGATCCTGTCACATCGTTCGTTGATTCAACTCGAATAACTCCAAGTTCATCCATCCCCTCGGTAACGGCAATCGAAGCACCAGCAGCATACCCGATGGTGCTTATCGCGTTCATGTTGAACGTCATGCCTGCAGGAAGTCGTTGTTGGAAAGCGCCTGAGATGTCCGTTACGGAGTTGAACTCAAGACCGTTTCCATGGAACCGGATTTGGACATTGCTCGCATTTGCATATGGCCTCTCACTCTCAGGAAGTTGGGACCACTCTTCCGGACTGAATCCTTGGAAACTCGGGGCTTCAATGGTACCATTTACCCACACTGAGATGGCATATGTGAAGTCAAGGAGCATGTCACTATCCTCAACAAGTATGTCCTCGACAAGGATGTAATCCTCATCACTGTCGTCGCTCATTGTCCACTCCCCAGATGGAAGTTCGACAACGATCGTACCAGTCTCGTCAGAGACAACATCGATTGTTTCGAGACCGAGTGAATCCGTGAAGGTGATGTTTCGCTCTGCAACATCAAAGCCATCTGGACCATCCAATGCAATTGTGAGGTCATACATGTCCGGTACAGGGCCATCAAAAGTGAAGTTCATTGGATCGTCAAACACTTGGATGGTTTGATTGACCTCGTAGAAACCATCGCCATCCATGTCAACACGGACATAGTAGTCTCCGGATGTGATTGGGCCGTAGGTTACGTTACCAACCTCATCGGTGTTGAAGGTCACAACTGAATCTTCGCCGAGTTCTACATCCATCAATTGAATCTCTTGGTCTGCGATTGGCTCATCAGTAATCGATTTCAACGTTCCTTCAAACACAGAAGCTGGCAAGGTCATTTCTAGGTCATAACTTGGTTCGATACCAACCTCGACTGGGTCAGGCAGCAAGATCTCTCTGCCATTTGGCATTTGAGCAATCATGTTGTAAACGCCTGGAACGAGCCCTGTCTGATAGAATGAACCGGGGTCGACAATGTCACCACTGAAACTACCAGGTCCAACGAAGAGACCTGTTCCGTTCAGCGTTCCAATTCCTTCAAAGATACCGGTTCCTTCAAACGTTTCGCCATCAAGTTCCTTTGTCAAGGTACTGATTCCATCGGATGTTAAACGGCCACTTGCAAGGACCTCGCCATCGAGCAGATATGTAGAGTAATCGGCTCCTGCTGAAATCAAACAGAGTGTAGCATTCTCTGGCATTGTGGAATTTTCTGCACAATCGAGAGAGGCATTGTCATGTTCAATCCAAGTGGCTTCGATGGTACCTTTACCAACCCAAGTTCCGTTACCGGAAAAGACTCGATTATCAGAAATCTCTCGAGTAAAGTTGCCTGTAAAGTCGTAGGCTAGTGCTACACCTTCGCTGGTGAACGTACCAACGTCGGAGAATGTTACTTCTCCCGTACCCTGAAGCACACGAGATTCTTCTGAATCAAACGAACCGTTCGTCGTTGTGAGCGTGTAGTTTTGCGTCATTGACCAAATGTTTCGCAGAACGAAATCTGTCTCGATAAGTGGTTCCCCATCGAAATCTCCGTAACCTGACCACGTGACTGTACCGGAAACACCCGAACTCTGTACTTCAATGTCCATCGATTCTAGCGCAGGTGCATTCACATCACGGTCAGCTTGCGCACCCGTTACATTCAGTGTTGTTTCGCCAAGCCATGTCATGTTTGCAACTTGACCAAGCACTGCCGTGATGGCATAGACTTCTCGGTCATCGTTGACATCTGTTAGAACGTCGCCAAATCCTTGGGCAAATTCACCGCTCTGGATCTCTTGAATCGCTAATGTGTCATCGAAGACTCCAGCGAATGCAGAGACTCGAATTCGGCCTGCTGGTGCAAGGAAACTCCAATCTCCATTTTCATCTGCGTCGGTCATCCCGATAGGAATCCAATACGTATCTTCGTCCAAATCCTCGGAATCTTCGCCTGAGAATGCGTCACGTTCGATGAGGATGCGAGCATTTGGCAACCCGAGTTTATCATCTTCGGTCATGACAGTTCCTGAGATTTCCGCCCCAGAGTAGTATTTCATGACCTTCACGTTCGCATTAGCTAGGATTGCAGGCGTGTCCGGGTCGTACCAGTTGGCGATGACAAAGTGATTCATCATCGCACCAGGTAGTGGATATGCCTGCTGCAGGAACGAAGTCCCTCGTGCGCTTTCACCCAACTGTTGACGTGGTTGAGGATTCGTCGAACCTGAATCAGCACCAAGCGTAGAAGCTCCGTAACCGACATAGGAACGAGCCAACATTGTATCGAAGAATTCAGGGAGATGATCAATTCGAATGTCCTGGACGGTGAGTGGTTCAATTTCAGCACCGGATTGTTGGTCGAGTACGTCCTTTAACATGGCCTCATCGACGGCTTCTCGGTCCATCTCGCGGACAGGCTGGTCGCCGCGCTTGGTTTCGTAGACTTCGTTTGTGAAGGTATTGAAATCTTGACCAGAGAGAATGGTTGGAGCACCGAAGATACCAAGTGGCCTTCCTCCGTTGTATCCTGATTCTGCTGTGTAACGACCCGCACGTGGATACAGTTTGTCATCGATGGCAAAGTATCGAATTTCGTGATCTCGCTCAAGAGTTTCACCTGGAGCACCGTTGTAATCTTGCACTTCGTAAATGTCCTCCAATTCAATGATTGCATGATAGAGATCAACAATTTCATCGTCAGAGAGAGCGTTGCTAAGGAATTGGACAACGAGCGCGATGTTGGCATTTGAACGGTGGATGTTGGTCGATACGGAACTGTATTCTTCAACCATGTCCGCCGTGTACCAGTATTCACCAAAGGTGTAATGCGTTATCTCGGAGATTTCGGATGAACTTACGTCCGCATTGTTGCGGAATGTGCTGTTCGCTGCTTGCTCTGAAACATAATCACCGTTTGAACAAATGTCCTCACTTGGATTGTCACAGGGTATCATTTCTCCATCCGCCCAAACTCGGTAATGGAGACCAAGCGATTCATCAGGTATACCATTCGAATCGAGAGGATATCCTCTGGACATGAATGTGTCACCTTTGTTCTTGAAAACTTCAAAGGAGTGGTCGACGACCATATCCCGCATATCATCCAAGGCCATACCCTCTCGGATAACGAGGCGTTCGAGTTCAGCGTATTGCTCAGGATTGTTCAAGCCATTCTTCATAGCAGTTTCAAATTGAGGTGTGAACGACAATTCACCGGTTTTTTCCACGTTGTACGTCAAGTCTCCGATGATAAGGAGTTGCGTAAACATGGCCACCAAATCGGTCTGACTGCGCGCAAGCAGCATGTTTCCTGAGGCAGGAATTCCACTTTGGAAGTTGTCTGCTACGGACGGGTGCTCACCTGTGTTGAGTGCTTGGAATCCGTAATCCCACCAGGATACGAAGGCGGGTTTGTCACCAAATTTCATTTCACACAGACCTGAGCCGGATAACCAAATACCGTTTTCTTGATCGCAACCAGATTCATCGGTCACACCTTCGTGGTACCTGTCTTGTTCCGCTAACCATTGATGCGCATCGTTCCAATGTTGACCGTTAAATCCACTTCCGAACGAACCCATGTAAGCTCGGCCGCCAAAAGCCTCGTAATCTCGGCTGTCAAGAATAGACACGCCAAGTCCATCCCAACGCATAATGTCAGGGACAGTGTAGTAAAACGATTCGTCCAAGTCACTCTCGGCTGGTGAATTGCTTGGGATTGCTGAATCGAGACCGTAGGTGAGTTGTTGTCCCGAGAGCATGATCAGAACAAGAACAACTGCGGAAAAGGATGGTGTTCTCCAAACTGCACGACGTGCTCCTGCAATTCGCTCCGACGGCGTTCGAATTCCTGCACGACGCCAGGTTCGTACAAGATTGTTCCAATCAGCCCACTTCCAGAATCCAACAACACCTGCTGCACCCATCACGGCAACAACTGGTGTTGCGTTGAATAGGAATCGAGCAGCTGTCCACGACATGTAGGAAGCGGTAAAAATCCATACAGCAAAGACCAATGAGATTTGACTACGCTGGCTGAAAGCCCTCCACAGAGATGTCAAACCGACAACGAGCGCGAACACGAAGACGATCGGTCCGAAACTTGCGAACATGTATCCACGGTCGGGAGCGTTCGCTTCCGCAACGGTTCCAAAAATCTTGGTCTTGGTGAAATAACCGCTACCTGTGAACAAGACATCCCAAGCGTTGCTCAGATCCGTCAATTTCAGGACGTACAAGGTGGCCAAAAAGACCGTTGCACCTACGCCCAGTGTTCCTAGGACGAGCAACCAAGGCTTGTCTCGGAATCCTGTGGTAATGTACATGATTACCACTGTAAACAGCAGAATGAACAAAAATGGTTGAAGACCAGTTCCATCGAGCACCAAATTCATTTGTGGGTGAGCGTAGAATGGAAGTGCAATCAAAAGGTTCGTCAAAAGCATTGTCAGGAATAGTGTGCTGAGAATCGTTGAATCACGACGTCGGAACATGTTCAGTGCAACTTGTGCTGCATAGGCCAAGAAGAGAATTGCCGGCCCAACAACGAACCCTTTCCAACCGAGGCTTGCAGTAGCGAATGCTACACCTGCCAAAACTGCGTTTGCCATGGCGTATTGTCGCTGCTGCGCTACAGCACCCATCGCTCGAAGCATATCGAGTGGACGAATCGATGTTGTGCGAACCAGTCGTTCCGAACCTGCGTATCGGACGGCACGAAGGTAAAACATGAAACCGAGCGAGATGAACAACATCACGAAGGAATCGTGGTCTGCGAGTCCCCACGTCGAGTGCGTGACGTGAGCTGGCATGAATGCGATTAACCACGCAGCGATGACACCAGCGGCCTTGCCAAAGTGGTCGCGTGCGATTGCAGCGACTGGCAAGATTGTCAATGCCCCGAAGATTGCTGGAAGAGCAAGCATGCTCCACCACACTGCATCATCACCAAGGACGGGTTCCATAATCATCGCACCAATTGCGAGACACCAGGTGAACAAAGGAGGACGTGGATTGATTCCGCCGAGCGGGTAGGCTCGATCGGCATCGAGAACCAAGTGCGCATTTTGAGCGAGGATGTAATCGACAACGCGCTTCATGTACCATGGGTCAGAACCACCTGTGAGGTCAAAACCATCCGTCCCCAATGCGTGCATTGAAGGAACAGCATACCATTGAATTCGAATGACGAAGCCGACAATAAACGCAACGGCTGTCAAGAGTCCTGCCCAATGGGCATTCCAAAATTGTCGAGCACCGCTTGGTCGATGTTCTTCGCGATTTGACCAACCACCGTATTTTTCATGATTCCCGATGATCGAAATTGCTACACCGAGGAAGAACGTGATGGCGAGCCAAATCAGTGGAGCCCATGATTCTGCAAACGTTTCGTTGGTCCAGAATCCTTCTTCGTACCATGAGCCGATGAGATACAGACCCCAGAGTGATGAAAGCGTCATTGCACGTGTCAACCAGCGTTCAGCGACCATACCAGAAACGATGATGGCCACAATTCCTGTCAGAAGTGCGGAGTAATAGCCGACGAAGCCGTTTGCTTCAACGCCGCCGAGACCGCCCAAGCGTAGTCGATCTGCAATCGTGCCTTGGTCGAAGTGCCAGATTGTGGCGAGATGGGCTGCTGCCCAAACAAAGAGTGCAATTTGCAGAGGAAGAGCTTGGCGATTCCAGCCTTCTTCGACTTTGTTGAATGAGAACCATCCCTTTTCTCCAGCAGGGTTCAGAAGACCACGGCCAGCGACACCGGCAAGCAGACCGAGAATGACGAAGACTGTGAACCACGTAAAGAAGACAAACCCAATGGCTGTTTCTTGGAACGTCGAGACATCGAAGGATTGTCCTTCAGAAAACTCGTATACGGTTGGCAAATATCCATCGACGGCAGCTGCGGCTGCAATATCAAACGCTGCATGAACGCCAACACCTGCAAACACAAGCATCGTCATCCATTCATATCGTTCCCGGGAATCAAGCAGATAGCCACCGAAAAGGATGATGAAGAATGTAAAGCCCACGAAACCATCGGTTTGGCCTTCAACCAATCCAGAACCTACGAGTGCGAGGACAAACATTGCGAGGGAGATTTGTGTTTGTGATACGGACTCTGGAAGGCTACCGAGCTGGTCGAGAATGCGGGGAGTGACGGCCAAGAGACCGGCAATTCCTGTAACGATGAATGGCGTCATCGTATCGCTGTTCAATTCGACATCGATCGACATCAGTCCATCGACGTAGTTTGCTAGTACTGCAATGAGAACCGCAAGTGGGGCGATAAGCCAGCCAAAAACGGGTCGTTGCGAGGTCGTAGTTACCTTTTCCATTTTGTTCCCTCAGAGGATTGCTCGACAGCAGCAGGGCTGGAGCGTTTTGCCCACTTTCGACCTTCTTTTAACAATGACGATGCGGGGGGAGAGTGAATCGGTGTACGTCACCGAATTTTTTGTTCACAAAGCTCGATGTCCGATGTCCGTCCGATGGTGGGAGCCTTCGAGCTCAATTTGATGCAATCTCTGATAGGATTGTTCTCGTGCTTCAAGAAGAGAATCGGCAACCGAGGTCACCGATAAGACACGGCCTCCGGAAGAGAGCAATGTACCGTTTTCATCTTTGGTTGTACCAGCATGATTCACCCAGGTTTTCGTTGTGTCCAACGAACGGTCTATTCCATGAATTGGGCGACCTTTGACTGCTGCTTGTGGATATCCTTCGGAAGCAAGAACGACAGTCAGCGCATGTTTCTGTTTTGATATAACATCCATGCTTTCCAAGCAATCGGTCGCGGCATTGAACAAGAGGTCGCCGACATCCGCATCGATAAGGGGCAATGTTACTTGGCATTCAGGATCGCCGAATCGTACGTTAAATTCGACGACAGATGGATCTCCATTTGCATCAATCATGAGGCCAACATAGAGAACACCACGGTATGGAATGTGCATCGATGAGAGATAGGAAAACATGGGTTCAACGATGCGTTCAACGATTTTTCGATGAATTTCCTCGGTCACGACTGGGGCTGGGCAGTATGCGCCCATGCCGCCAGTGTTGGGCCCGTTGTCCCCATCGAAAGCACGCTTGTGGTCTTGACTCGCCGGTAAGCAAACATAACCGGATTTATCCATAACGACCAGCATACTTGCCTCCTCACCAGGGAGAAATTTCTCAAGTAAAACGTGTCCATCGGACTTGATGGATTGGTGGATGAACTCTTTCGCTTCACGAAGATCTGAGGTCACGACAACCCCTTTTCCTCCAGCTAGGACATCGCGTTTGATGACCCATGGTTCATCGGAGTACCGTTCCAGACAAGCATCAATGTCCGTTGTGTCGTCAAGAAGATCGTATTCAGCGGTCGGAACTCCTGCGGATTTCATTGCTTGCTTGGCAAAGAGCTTCGAGCCTTCAAGCTCTGCGTGAATTTGTTGTGGCCCAAAGCACGGAATTCCGTTTTCTATGAGCATGTCTGCAAGTCCATCGCACAACGGCGCTTCAGGACCAACGACCACAAAATCAACGTTCAATCGGTTTGAGAGTTCGACCAAACCGTCAATGTTCGACGCACTGATGTCATGATTTGAGCCAAAGGATTCTGTCCCAGCATTCCCTGGTGCCACATGTATCCCCTGAATCGATGGGGATTTTGACAAAGCGAGGCACAATGCATGTTCCCGGCCACCTCCACCCACGACAAGTACCGTCCGACCCATACACGTGGCTACAGCATTGGGCTGATAATTCAACCGCTTTGGTCTTCAGTGGACAACAGTCTTCATGTGCTTCGTGTGCTTCGTGAGACGCATGAGCAACGTTGCAGAAGCGACGGACATGGGCCTGTTTCTACTCGCATTGATGACATTGTGGCTCTATCTTCCTGGTTTCATCGCCAATACATTCGCAATGATGTGGGGCAAGTGGCTGCCAAAGACAGGATATGGCCCTTGGCCGATAGATGGAGGACGAGTTCTCAGTGATGGCAATCGTATGCTTGGAGATGGGAAGACTTGGAATGGCTTGATTGGTGGGTCGCTTACGGCGGGATTCCTGTGCATGCTCCAGGTTGCAATTGTTGGAACGGCGTTCGAAGAAGCATCGGTTTTCGTCACACCACTAACAGGTTCGGAAGGCGCGTGGTTCTCGGTTGGTGGACCCTGGCTTACGGCTTACATCCTTGGATCGTTTCTTGGGTTTGCGTGCCTGATTGGTGACATGACGGGTTCCTTTTTCAAGCGACGACGTGGATTGAAGCGCGAAGGTGATGTTTCGTCAAAAGCCCCACTTCTCGATACGTTGCCTTTCGCCATCATGGTGTTTCTTTGGGGCCAGTTGTTCCTTGGCCCATCGCTGCTGTCTTCAACCGATTTGATGCTTCCTATGGTCATCATCATCGCCATCACTCCAATCTTGCACCGTTCATTCAATCTGATTGGATATGCAATCGGTTGGAAGGATGTTCCGTACTAAAGAGAGAAGGATTGATTTTCTTTAGCGTACTGGAACGACCATGCGAACCGCATCCTTCCTAGCCTTCATTCTGATTACATCGATTGCAGTAACGGTCCCAGTTACTGCATCGCCTCCCGCTCAAGGAGGTAGCGAAACCATTACCGACACTGTCTCATGGACCGAAGATGGAGATTTTGATGGAGAAGTCATTGTAAAAAGCGGGGGTGAACTTCACTGGTCGGGGGACATCTCAGTCAAGCAAAATTCTCACGTTCGCATCGAGGAGGGTGGAACCTTGCACCTTGATTCGGCGATGCTTGTTGGTGAAAATGCGGCATCAACGCTGCTCATCTATGATGGGAGTGAGATTGTAATCGACGAAAACATAGCAGACTCGTCAGCAACAATGACCTTGTTCTTCAACATTGACGTCCCAGAAACGGCATTCCTTAATCTCACAATCGACGATGTTACAACTGGAGAGATTACTGGAGACAGTGCATCATTCACAGTCGATTTGTCACAAGCGGTCGATATTGTTGTCGAGCATTATTACCCACTGTATTTGGGGATTACACACGTCGAACTTTTCCATTCCAACGCTGAATTACGAACCATCAATGCGGATGAGCTTCAACAAACCGGAGGCAACCTCATTTGGAACCAAGCGTCGTTCAAAATCGAAAACCATGGCACGCTCATTATCGATGCCTCGACAATTCTTGGTGCGAACATCACGTGTGACGGTGCATGCTCAGTCCTCAACTCAGATCTGCACGGTAGTGGACCCATTCATGTCACCAATGGAAATCACATCGATGTCATTGAATCAACAATGCTTGGTTCCCGCACCGATGAGGACATTATTTTGCATGATCAGGCAACCATTGAGTACACGAATTCATCGGGGACTGGTGGATACACGGATGCATGGATTCGACTTCTCTCAAAGCGAGAATTGTCCATCAATGCTCCAACTGCTACAGTTGTTGCTACCGGAATTGGTTACGGAGGAAACACGATTAACACCATCATCAATGGTGACCCGAACGATTCCAGCACGTGGGTGGTTGACATCGGAACAAACGAACATAAGCGAATTGTTGAATGGCTCGATGGCAGTGGAGTCTACGGAGAGGAATCTGGCACCATCAAAGTCACCGTTGAAACCAACTGGGGGAATTTTGTTGCCGATACCACAGCACCACGCTTGTCAAGCGCAGCGATTGATATTGAATATCCGACATTGAACATCGACAAAATCGAACCTGAAGCTGTTACTGCAGACACTGGACGGTCCCATGGAGTGATGGTTACCGTCTCCAATACTGGAACGATTGCAGTTGATCCGAACGTTCGCTGCTATGTTGATGACGTGGAAGCAGATACCACGGCGAGTACTGCGAATTGGGCGGTCGAACCAGGTCAAACAAAGGATGTTCCAATCACGTGGTATCATAATTCCGATGGAGCTGTTCAATTGACCTGCAAGTTCCTTTACCCGGATGTTCTTGAACCAGTTCAAAGCCTCATCGCAAACGAACAAGGAACAACATCAGGCGAGGTGTCATGGACGACGGCAGAAGAGGTTGAGGAATTACCAATCGTGCTTTATGGAGCCATCATCCTATTGGTGGTCGTTCTTGCAGCAGCGATTGGTCTACGCGCAAGCAAGGAAATTTCGAAAGATTACATTGCTGAAGAGACGCATGTTGAACAAGAGGATCGCATCGAAGAGGATGTCACCGACGAGCCTACAGAAGAATGGCTCGATGCTGAAGGCAACCCGATTATTTCAAACGAATAGTTGTGCCTAGCAGGTGTTCATATCCCACGGGCCCTCTTTGTTTGCTTCAAAGTCAAGATCCCAGGAAACATCGTCTTGGATGAGAACCAAATCATCACCAGAACTCAATGAATTTGTGATGGTTACTTGGAAGGTATAACAATCATCTCCATCGTAGAATGTATCCAAGTCAAGGTACTCGGTTCCAACTTGATCCGTCGCAGGACCAGGCATCAAAAACCAGCCGTTCACGCTAACACTTGAATCGCCTCGACAGGATGTCGCAGTCGTTCCTGAAACTTCGATGTATGGGAATCCATTTTGGGCAGAGGGACAACCTTGTGAACTGGATTGCCCATAAACGACGGTGTTGCCTCGCTTGATGACCATCTCAAGCGTGTAATCACCTTCCACCCAAATCCCATTTGCGTCGGTGTGTCCTCCGCCATTTTCGTGCGTGTGTGAAGTTGGTAGCAAACCAGCCATCATTTCAACAACAATTCCATCGATTTCGGTAGAAGTATCACCGTTGCTGGTCTCTGTTTTTGTTTTGGGCGTAATCTTCACTCCTGAATCAAGAACTTCTCTTGTCATGAATTCAGGATTAATATCGATGGTCTGTGTGGTATCCCCACTGGTAACTGAAATCTGATACTCGATTGCAGGAGTGGTTGGGCAACTTCCCGAGTTGCATTGCCAAGCATTACCAACAAAAATTTCCGATATAGCAACCGTAAATCGAGCTGATTCAGCGTTGAGTTCTTTGCTCTGTGACCATTTCTCAACGCCATCAGCGGTGATGACTGCATCAACAGAACTGGCAGAACCGATAACACGGAAGGAAATCTCATCGGAGTCTTCTTTTAATTCGAGATCACGAATACCAAAGGATCCACTATCAGGCATAATCATTGAAACACCATATGGGCCTGCAGCAAGAAGGACTGCAAGTACCGCTGCGCCACCCATCCGCACCGGATTAACGCCTTCTTCAGACATGTTTTGGCCGGCATAGAGTGCACCGATTCCGATTACCAGCACGCTTAGAACAACAATCAGGCCCCAAGAGCCTCCCTGTAGGGAGAGTAGACCGCCAACAACGATGATTGCCCAACCTATCGAAGTGAGGATTGTTGGGATGTCCGGTCCATCGTTTGGTTGAACGTTGGATAGTCCGCCGGCAGCTTCTGGCTTGACTTCATGTTCCACAGATTTGGATTGGGCTGTTTCTTCTGCTGCTGTAGCCTTGCTCAAGAGTCCACTCATCTTCTCAACTCATAAGTATCCTCGCATGGATAGGTTATGAACCCAACCCCAACAAGAGCGAGCATTTGTGAGAATTCACAGGTTACAGGCCAGGAGCGGCTTCACGCCATTCCTCTTCCTCGTCATCGGCATTGATGAAACGTCGACCGGCGACAGCAGCAGCCAAAGCCACCATGGAAAGTGCAGGAATGATTTCAAAGCCCGGAAGATAGACTCCACGAACATAGATTGTGATCATTTGTGATTCACGGTCACAGCCACCGTTCTTACAGGAGAAATCCGACTCTGCGTAGAAGTCAAGCGTGTGGTACGCATCGCTCCAACCTTGTGTCTTTGGCGTGCGGACTTGAATTCGAACCTTCGCAGGAGCAACCATCGGCTCAACGTTGACCTTGCTGATTGGGATGTTGATGTTGAATCCTGCATCCTGAAGAGATTCACGGGAGTTTTCAGAGATTCCGACCTTCATGAAATCGAATTGGTTTCCGAGGTTGTAAACTTTGAATTCAAAATCCTTGTCGGTCTTTGGCATCAGCTGAACGAACGGTTCGACCGCTTCGACTTGCAAAAGAGCGTATTGTGTGATTGATACAATCATGTTTGCACCCGATGTTGCTTGGTTTGCAGGAGGAAGACCTTGTATTTCTTGGACACTGCCTTGGACGACAAGACTACGTGCTTGCATGGTCATGAATTGTTGTGCACGGACAACGACTTGGAAGTCTTCCTCACTGTTTGCCCCGACGTAAAGATCACCGGGCGCAGCGGCGGCAAGCCCGTCAGATGTAACAGAAAGGGCAACTTTTTCGATGTACGCCGTCGGGTTTGACGCCGTACAAGTCGTAAAGCCGACCAGTGTTGAACCAGGCTTAACATCGACCTTTATTTCTGCGGGCTGACACGTAATCGAAATCGCAGCAGTTGGTACTTGTGCCTGTGCAGGAACCGCAACGAGTAGCAAAGAAGCAAGGTAAATCACAAGGACTGTAAAGGTACTCTTTCGTGTGGACATCGTGCTCACTAACTTCATCCAGCCAATCGACCCTCATAACCATTGTGTCAGAAAGTGCCGTTACACTTGGCGAAAGAATGGGCCTGAAGGGATTTGAACCCTTGACCGCCCGGTTATGAGCCGGGTGCTCTAACCAACTAAGCTACAGGCCCTTGACCGTCCGGTGTAGAGGTCCTTCATGAGTTTGCCGAATCAAACATTGCCAGAGAGGATTGGGAAGGTTTGGTTTTGGAACGTACCAATGCTTCGCATGCATCGCGAATTTGTTCGGGGACGAAAACAAGAATGCGTTCATCCGTTTGTGTTAGTGATCGGATGAGTGGAGAATGCTCTGCAGCATCACGGCCATCTTCGAGAATGATGCCTTGTTCATAAGGCATGTATCCACGCTTACGTATCGATGCCGTGATGAGGTCATGTTCCGCATCGAAGCCTTCCTTGCGAAGAACTTCAGCAACTTCATATTTCACGACTTGAAACATCTCAGAGGTCAAGGATGAAATGCGCAGAGATTTGTGATAATCTCTTCGGGCTAGTAAGCGGGAAGCAAAACCGGACAACACTTGATCTTCATGGTTAGCAAAGCGTCCGATTGCAACTTTGATGTGCGAATCATGCAACGAGGCGTATTGCTCTGGAGTCAGCGATTGATTAGTTAGCATGTGCTGTATTTCTTCCTCGACCTCAAGTTGCCCAAGGGACACGAGTTCTTTTGCCCGAGAAAGCATCCGAACAAGGTAGGATTGCGTCAGCATGTTGACTTTGTGAAAGTAGACTTGATTGTACATGTGGTATCGGGTAACCAGGTAGGCCTCAATGGCCGGTAAGCCCCATGATTTAACGTACAGTCGGCCATCGTCGTTGACGCGCAATGCCCTGATGACTCGGGCACTGTCAAACCCACCTATTTGTGCACCGGTATTGGCTTGGTCACGAATCATGTAATCCATGCGATCCACATCGAGCTGACTGCTAATAATTTCTTTGAGAAATGGAGCGATGGGTTCACCGTTGCATTCCAGTTGACCATCGAGAAGAGCAAAAAGACGTTGTTTACGTTCGACGCCGAGGACATCCTTGAGAACTTTCCCGATTTCGGAATCCTCGCTTTCAAGAAGAATCCTACCCCAGTGTTCATGAGAATGAAACGTCGCAAAAACCTCTGGTGTTTCCAAGAGGTGAGAATAGGGAGGGTGACCAATGTCGTGGAGAAGAGCACCAAGTTGTACAAGTTCTGCATCTGCATTGGATAAAAGACCCGGTTGGACTTCTTGAATCGAGGAAGTTAACTCACATGCGAGATGATATGCACCCAATGAGTGTGCGAAACGGGTGTGCGTAGCTGACGGGAAGACGAATTCGCAGGTCGAAAGTTGTTGGATGTTTCTTAATCGTTGAAACTCTTGGGTGTCAATGATGCGTGCGTGATGGGCCGGGACCAAGATGTCCCGATGAATTTCATCGCGAATCACACGGTCTCGCATAGTAAATGCTGTCAATGCATCGCATTTCAAGGCATCTCCTACCAACGAGGCCGAGGAAAAGGATATTCTCTCTAGAGGTTTACGACGAATCATGGCAGAAGGTCTCAAAGGCTTCCTTGCTCGACTGTCGACCGATGATCCCGAAACCAACGGTCCAAGATTATGGGTCATGTTTGCAATTTCCTTGTTTCTTGTTGCGACGCTCAACTGGTACGCAATGGTCCGGGAACCTTCCGTTGTCGACGTTGATGAGCTAACGGATTACGTCAATGAGGTCGTCAAGGTCGAAGGACAGCTTATCTCTTGGGTAGAAGATCCATACAATTCGGGCGACGACCGTCTCGACGCAATCATTGACGATGGCACTGGTGTCGTCGAACTTCGATGGTACCGTCCAGCGGAGCTGCCACCCATCGGCACGAATGTTACCGTCATTGGTGATGTCATCGAGTACGAAGGAAGGATGTGGCTTCAAGCGCTCGGTGCAGGAGCGATGAATTGGGACCAAGATGACATCCCAGATGCACCATTACTTTCAATTTCGGATGTTGCTCTCGAACCTGAGGCATATGCAGGTGAAGTGATTCAACTCACTGGGTTCCTTTCTGAATCAATTGCACCGGATGTGTCGTTCAACAGCGCATACCTCGGCGACCATCCTACCTACGGAAATTCAGAACACCAGATGCACATGATCATGCATTCATCGACAGGTGAATGGATTGAATCAGGGTCGAAAGTCACCGTACAAGGAATCCTGTCTTACCAACAACGCGACCTTCGGTGGAGCATACACGTTCAAGGTCCTGAAATTCTTCTGGATCGAAATCATCCGGTTGAAATCCCATTGTTGGACTGGGCCGGCCAATCCGCATGGATGTACCAATCTGGAAGTACCGTCGATGTCGCTGGTGTTCTTTCCATCGACGAGGGCGATTGGTGGCTAACCGGTTCTGCAGGCTCTCCGCTTTGTGTCTTGCCAAGTGACGATGATCGAGACAACGCTGAGCAATGGAGTGGACTTGCCATACAAATGCGAGGACGTTTGGTCTGGAATACGGCGATTTCTTCCTGGTGTTTGGATAAAGGTGGTTCAATGAACGAGGCATTAACTGCGACATCGAGCATCGATGACTTGTTGTTGCTTCTGAGCGCAAACCCGAGTGAAGCCCTTCAAGACTCGAACAAGCGGTATGTCGTTTCGGCCTACATGAAATACGCTCTGGAACCCAGTGTCGAAGACGAGGGCGCATACTTCGTCGATTCACCAGGCTACACACCGGGTTGGACGAGCATCGCCGTAACAATCCCGGGGCCAAGGTCTTCTTGGCTCGAAGCTGGACAGGAAATTGTCGCCAATGTTTCCGTTGCGTGGGATGACGAAAACATGCGGGTAGAATTGCTTGTTCACGAATATTCAGAGGGACAAAAGGCCAATCCGATGAATCTTCTTTGGTCCGATGGTGCAACGAACTGGGGGTACGACAAAAACAAGATTGTGCGAATCAATGGACTCGCTACAGAGGATAACGGAACGTGGTACCTTTCCGAGCCTGGCAGCGACAAGCGCATCCTCTTGCAGGCCGTGAACAATTGCATCGGATTGGACGAATTGCACGTTGGCACGGCGATGACATGGGAAGGTCGTCTGCGACAAGCAGAGGATGCAAATTCGTTGACAATGGTCTACACATTAAACGACGCAGATGTCGATGATAACGACAATGATGGATTAAGCGACGCACTTGAATCAGCATTTGGTACAAGTTCCAACACGGAAGATACGGATGGCGATGGTACGAGCGATCGTCAAGAATACATCGAACAATCCTAGGTGATTTGATGATCGAAGCCTACTTCCATGAACTCTGGTGGCTCTTGGGCGCCTTGTTCTTTGGAGTCATGCTTGGTTCGCTCACAGGACTCATTCCAGGTTTTCACGTCAACAATGTTGCATTGATTCTCCTTGCTGTTTCTCCAGGATTGCTGGAATTGGGCATACCCCTATCAGCCGTCGCAGCGATTATTGTATCAACGGGAACCGTTCACACATTTTTGAATTACATTCCCTCTGCGCTCATCGGCGCACCTGATGGAGATACAGCGTTATCGTTACTTCCAGGGCATCGGATGTTGCTTGCTGGTAATGCTGCACGTGGTGTTGCATGGTCAGCTCGAGGATCCCAACTTGGTCTGTTTCTATCTTTGCCCCTTATCGTTGTTGCTCGAATTGCCTTCGGCCCTGAGCTCAATTGGTACGACGGACTTCGAGACTGGTTGCCCGTTATTCTTCTCGTGATATCCCTTCTGCTTCTCGCAACCGAAACCACCCGTCTTGATTGGCCGAAATGGGTACAAAAGGTAACGGGAAAGCGTCTCGGAAAGGACAGTCGGCTTGCTGGTTTCTTTGCTGCAACCGTCTTCTTCTTGCTTGCTGGATTGTACGGATGGGCTGTGTTCGAACTCCCGGTCGATAGCCCAGTAGGTATGCCATCGCCTTCCTTGTTGCTTCCGAGTTTAGCGGGTTTGTTTGGTATCGCGAACCTTCTCGACATCTATGCGACCACCAGCCATCTCCCTCCACAAAAAGAGAACTGGGATTTGCCCCCGGTTAAACCGCTCATTGCGCCGTGTTTCTGGTCAGCCGTTGCCGGTGCAAGTATGGGTGTATTGCCCGGTATGACCGCATCCCAAGCAACCGTTCTCGTCATGGGTGGCCGCAATGTTGCGGCAAAGGTGCAAGGAAAGGAAGGATACGGTATGGACTGGGAAACCCGACGCTTAACGGAACTCAGCGATGAGGAATTGTTGGAAATTGCCGTTGCAGAAGCAGAGGATGGATACGAAGGTCCGCAAACGAAGCAAGATTTGGAAGTCATTGCGATTCTTTCAGCCGTAAACACAGCTGTCACAGTCATGGTCCTTGGATTCTTGTACATCATTGGTCGATCTCGTTCTGGTGCAACACTTGCCTTGAAAATGATGTACCCGATTGAAACGTGGAACTCAACGCAGCCCACTGCCGACTTTGTGCGACTTCTCGCTGTAACGCTTGCAGCCGGAATCATGGCGATGCCGATCATGAAAATTGTTGGGAAAGGCATGCTCAGGCTCCATGCTGCTATTCCTTTGCAATCAATGGTCATGGGCGTCATCATTTTCGTCACAGCATTGGTATGGCTTTCGACAGGATTCGTCGGCATTGGCGTCCTCATTGTCGGAACCATTCTCGGACTTATGCCTCCACGTATCGGGATTCGACGAAGCCACGGAATGGGAATTATCCTCGTTCCCATTATGATTTACACCTTCGCACAGATGGCAGACAGCTTCGGTTTCATCTGAGAGAATGAGGATTCTCCGTACCAAAAGATATGAGGGGGAAGGCGCTGGATGGAATCAGTGATGCCTTATGCGTTTTGAAACAATTTTTCTCATCAGCCTGATGTTGTTGGTACCACTTACCCCATTGGTGGAACCTGCAGAAGCAACCTCGGCTCGCGCTCAGCCTTGCGGTGGTTCAGTTTGCATCAACGAAGTCATGCCGAATCCGAACGGGTACGATGATGCAGCATGGCCAAATGGTGAGTGGCTCGAATTGTACAACGGTGGAACATCGTCTGTCGATGTACGAAATTGGTATTTCTCAAACAAGGCTTCGAGAATACTGACGCTGAATTCGGCTTCCATCGTTGGTTACAATGCAAGCAATCCATCAACATACACAATCGCTCCAGGCGATTACATGATTGTAGCGCGAAACGCCTCAACCAATTTCTATGTTGCGAACTCGAATGATTTCATGACGCTGTACGATTCATCAAACGGTTGGGTTGATGAAGCGACATGGAATTCAACTTCAAGTGGAGTAAGTTTGGAGGAAGATCCATCAAATGCCTACAACGATTGGATACCTACGTCCAATCCGACCCCCGGTTCTGTCAACACTGGAGGAGGCGGAGGTACCGGTGGACCAACGTATGCACAAAGCGATGTCATCATCAACGAAGTCATGGCAGATCCATGGCCAAGTTATGACAATGCTACCTGGCCTAGTGGTGAATGGGTTGAATTGTACAACAACGGAACCTCGGCCATCGACCTAGCCGGATACTGGTTGCAAGATGTTGCTGGAAATATGATCACGCTCAATGAAAATCACCTGATTGGCGCATCGACTGATGCCTCTTCCTTCCTCATCCATCCTCAAGAGACACGAATCGTTGCGGTGAACTCCACCACGAACAGCGGCGTCTTGAACAACGGACAAGAAACGTTGCGGTTGTATTTGGCAAACGGAAGCATCGGCCATGAGGTTCTGTGGAGTTCGAATCAACCCGGATTTTCACTCGAAGCCTCATCGACTGGAACAATGTGGCAATACTCGACCTACCCGACTCCAAACGCCACGAACGCACCGAAAATCGAACAAATCACCTCAGCAGGCGATGTCGTCTTGAACGAAATTTTTCCAGTCAGCACAATGGATGGAACCGCTGCGCCTGATGGTGAATGGGTCGAATTCTACAATGGTGGTATTGTTGATGTTGATCTGTATGGATGGTCAATCATTGATGGTATGGGGAACGTTACCTTCCTCGATCCCGGTTCAATCGTTGTCAACAGTTCTCAAGGGAGCACGATGATTCACGCCGATGAGCGACGACTCGTTGAATTCACAGGCGACACGCGTCTCTGGGACAATTACAACCATCTCGTGATTCGAGATTCAACTGGAGCGATTGTCGATATGGGACATTACACGACCAATTACGGACCAGACATCTCGTTGTTGCGAGGACAAAATTACCATGACCCGTGGACGCCATCGATTACGCCTTCACCGGGACAACCTGAACCCACACCGACGCCGACCACTGGTGATGTCAAAATCACGGAAGTTCTACCTGACGCTGTGGGAAGTGATTCGGCGTCCTACCCGAACGGTGAGTGGATTGAAATTCGAAACATGGGCACTGAAGAAGTCGATGTTGCCGGTTGGAGGTTCTCAGCCGAAAATCGAAACCTGATTCTTCATCAATACAACATGCCATCAAAATCGGACACTGTCCTCCAACCCGGAGAAACCGCACTAATCGCTCTCAATGGCACCTCCCAATTCTATCTCAAACATACAACACCTGACCAAATTTTCCTTAACGATGGCAACGGAGTGGTCGTCCACAGCGCTCAGTGGACACACACGCTCGAAGGTGGCTCTCTCATCAACAACACTGAATCTCATGCGGGTGCAGGGCCCAATGGAGCCAATGCACCCTCTTCATCAACAACTTGGGGTGTAGACGATTGGATCAACAGCGCTTGGGCAACTCCGGGAGAAGAAAACCCGAAATGGCCTGAATACACTGAAAGCGAGAATGTTTTGGTAACCGAGATCGCCACATCCTGTGACCTTCCGACATTCCAGCCAGCAGCTGATTGGATTGAGGTATACAATGACGGAGAATCCGAAGTCAATCTCAGTCGCTGGATTCTCCAAACCGACTACAGTTCCAATCCTCTCATGGGGCGTCAATTCATTGATGCAAGCATGGTTTGGGATTCAACATCCACGGATGTCCTCTTGCAACCTATGGAACGAATGGTTGTCGAACTTGAACACGATATTTTCGGACCTGATTTGGACGATGTCAGCGCGATGAATCTCCTCAATCCTGACGGTGACCTCGTTCTCACGATAGCACCCCCTGTTTCGCATCTGAGTACAACTTGCGCGACGTATGGATACAACTCGACCAATGCTGAATGGCTGGAGTTCCTGTGGCCAACTCCGGGCTCGCCTGAGCCAGATGCGACAATGATGGCTTCGCTTGATGACATCAAATTTAGTTCCATTATGTGGGACGGTGTCTCCTCGATATCAACCGAAATGGAATTTTTCGAATTAACGAACATCGGGACGGATACAGCCATTCTCAATGGTTGGTCAATACGTCGAATTGCTTCAGATGGCACATCGTTTGAATCGCAAATAACCAACCTCGAAATCGATGCTACCTCCTCTGTCAAGTTGTCAAATGACGTTACAGCCCTCGAGTTGTTTGAAGGCGGAGAGATTCTTGACATGAGTGCTGCCATGGAAAACCCAATCTATCTTCTCGACAGTGGAATGGCACTGCAACTGATTCATCCAACTGGAGTCGTTGCTGATACGATTGTCTACAAGAATGGGCCCGTCGAAAGTGAAGGTTGGAGTGGCGTGGCCCTCTCTGAACCTGTGAGTGGTATTGACAACCTCATCCTCTACCGAGGAGATGGTTGTGGGATCTTAACAGATACCAACCAATCCACCGATTGGCACCAACGGTGGGGACGGTTGGGTGCGAGCGATTTCTGTGCCGAAAGTGGATTCGATGATGCAACAACGGTGACGCCGCTAATCGCTCCCGAACACGGGCTGATGGACATTCTGAATTGGATTGATGGCGCACAATCCTCCCTTCACGTCCACCTTTACATCCTGCAATCGAGCGAAATCGCTCAAGCATTGGTCGATGCGAAGAATCGTGGAGTCGATGTCGTTGTTGTTCTCAATGAACCTGAGGATTGGTGGAATTCCAACGATAAACAAGCACAGCAGGCGTATGCGCATTCGTTGAAACAATCGGGCATTGATGTTCATTGGTTTGGCGGCTCTGGTGACGACCCCTATCTCTACCTCCATTCAAAAGTCGCAGTGAGGGACGATTCTTCCGTGTGGATTGGTTCCGGGAACTGGAAACCATCCTCCTTGCCGTACGACGGAGATCGAGGCAATCGTGATTGGGGACTTCTGATTGAGAGCGTCCAACTTGCCAACATCGTTCGATCGAATATGGCGTACGACGAGACGTCCAATTACGTCCTCGATGTATCGTCCACTGCCCCGACGAATTCCTATGTCATTCCCGAGGCACAAGAGATCAATCAAGCAACAGCGCAAGCCCTTACTGGGACGTTTAGCGGCCAGTTGCTGACGTGCCCGGATGACTGTGTTGAAGGTTTAACCGATCTGATTGTATCCGCTGATGACGAGATCTTGCTCTCATTGCAATACCTCGATTTGGATTGGAAATGGGGCTGGGGCGAGAATCCTTTGATTTCTGCCCTTGAACAAGCTGCAATCGATGGTGTTGCTATACGTCTCATCATCAACGGGGCTTATCTCGACGAGGACATTCAGGATGTTGTCGATCAAATCAACAACGATTGGAACATCACCAATGGTTGGGATGCATCAGCCGTCATCATGAGCGAAGATGACGATGTCATGAAGTTGCACAACAAAGGAGCCATTGTTGATGGTGAGTCCGTTCTCATTTCAAGCATCAACTGGGGCGATTCAGCGATGGTTCGAAATCGTGAAATGGGCCTCATTGTTACCTCATCCGAAGTCGCTGCTCCGTTCCTTGAATCGTGGTACGCTGATTGGAACCGTTTGGACAATGTCACGGATACGGACAACGATGGGATGCCAGACATCTTTGAAGTGAACAATGGATTGAACCGGACTGTTTCGGTCCACAATGGTGTTTTGGAAGCGGACATGGACAACGATAACGATGGATTGTCCAATCTTGATGAGTACATGCTCGGAGGTCATCCACTGAATCCTGATACGGACGGTGATTGTATTCCTGATGCTGTTGAAGTAAGTTGGGCACAAACAACCGCTCTTGATCCAAGCGTTGAAGACGTTTCGCCAGAAGATGCAATCAATCGCGCAGATGCTGATGGTGACGGTACAAATGAGGCGGATGCATTGGGTTGTGATCTAGGTGGAATTGACCCTATTGATACAAACGACGACCAGACAAACGATACGAGCACAGATGATGACAACGATGGCGTGTTGGATGTGAATGATGAATGTCCAGATACGCCTGCAAACACACCGACCGATGTGAGTGGTTGTTCTTCTGAACAACGCAATCAGAAAGCAGGTGATGCGGCTGGTGAGGCTGACGAAGGATTCGGAGAAAATTTCATGCTGATTCTAATGCTTGGAGGCCTACTCTTACTTATCGGGGCTGTGTACGGCATTGTTCAATCTCGCAAAGAAAATGAGGCAACTAAGGATTGGGTCACCGAACAACATATTGACGACGTTGTTGGTACGGAAGCTCAATGGGAGCAGCCTGTTCTTGATGGAAGAGGTGAAGAAACAGATTCAGGACTTGCGAAGGAACTTGATCGCTTCCCCGGTTGGACCGAGGAGATGCTGCAGCAATACTTGGACCATGGCTGGACGCTGGACCAGTTGGAGGAATACTACCAACAACAGGTCGCAGAACAGGGATAAGTCGCGTAACCTTGACAAAGGACCACACCCTAGGTATTCCATGGCCTACAACTCGTCGAACCCTGTCTTCCAACCAGCCTTTTGGAATTCGATTCAAGGCAATGACCGAATGACCCTTGAAGGGACACTGCAAAAAACCGGCATTTTGTTTGGTATGGCAACAATCAGTGCTGTCGGATCGATTGCACTCGGATTCATCATGCCGTCCCTCCTTTATCCACTAATGATCTTGGGTATGTTTGGCACGATTGGCATGGGGGTATTCTTGATGTTTGCTCGCCCGGCTGAACCAACAGGATTTGTGCTTGCTTACGCAACGCTCGAAGGTCTGTTTATCGGACCTCTTACGCTCGTGTTCGAGGTGTTCTATCCAGGTATAGCGATTCAGGCGGGGCTTGCAACCTTCGGGGTTGTTGCTTCTATGCTCACCATCTACTCTCTAGGTATTCTACGTCCAACACCTACATTCAACAAGATTGTCTTCACCCTAACCGGTTCAATCATGCTGATGTACATGATTAACATATTCCTCTACTTCCTGACTCCCTGGACGATACCCTTCCTTCACTCCTCGGGACCGATTGGAATTGGGATTAGTGTATTCATCATTATCGTTGCGTCAATGATGTTGATTTCCAACTTCGGCATGATTCATGCTGGCGTTCGAATGGGGGCACCGAAGAAGCAAGAATGGTGGGGCGCTTTCGGAATCATGGTGACGGTAATTTGGTTGTATTTCGAAATGCTTCGCTTGATTGCCAAACTCCGCGACTCAAGGTGATACGTTGGCACGTCCTCTGCCCATCGCTGATCTCAATGATTTTCTATCCGGTGATGAACAACGAATTCAAGCGTTCATCCAAACGGTCGGAGATTCGCTTGCAGACATTGGGTTCTTTGCCCTGACCAATCACGGTATTGATCTTGAATTAATCGAGGCCACCTACGATGTGGCTGAATCATTCTTTTTGCTTGAGGAATCTGTGAAGCATCAATATGCGAAACCAGAAATTTCTCACCAACGTGGTTACACTGCTTTTGGTGTTGAACATGCAAAAGACAATCCTGCTCCAGACCTCAAAGAATTCTGGCAGACTGGAAGAGGTCAGCAAGGAAGTGAAACAGATACAAAATATCCGATGAATGTCTGGCCGAACCGGCACATCCCCGGTTTCGAGGAAAAAGTTGACAACTTGTACAACCGAATGGAGGAAATCTCCAATCAATTGCTTTCCGCTTGCAGCATCTACCTTGGCAAAGCGTCCACTTGGCTTCCTTCAATGGCTGAAAGAGGGAACACAATCATGCGAATAATCCACTATCCGCCTCTTGATTCGAACACGCCTGAAGGTGCGGTTCGCTCAGCGGCTCACGAGGACATCAATTTCATCACCTTATTGATGACTGCAACTGCTGCAGGCCTTCAGGTCATGGATCATGATGGGACATGGATTGATGTTGTAGGAAATCATGAACAAATCATTGTTGATTCTGGAGATATGATTCAGAATTTGACCAACGGTTTGTTCAAGTCGACGACGCATCGGGTTGTTAACCCTGGCGACCCAACACAACGACGTTTCTCGATGCCCATGTTTGTTCACCCACGAAACGAGATTGATCTGACGCCACTACCCGAATTTATCGACCGAACCAGTGGTTCGGCAGATTTCCCATCAATTACTGCTGGTGAGTATCTTCATCAACGACTTGCTGAAATTGGATTGGTATCAATTGACGAGGGTTGAAGTCAATGCATATTCCAAATTTGCTTGCCAAAAAACGGGACGGGCATGGGCTCGAGCAACGAGAAATCGAGTGGTTTATCCAACATCTTCATGAGATTCCGAATGAACAAATTGGTGCATTTTTGATGGCCTGCCAAATCAATGGTTTGAATGCTGAGGAAACAACATACCTCACCAAGGCCATGCTCGACCAAGGAAAACGCCTTTCGAATCGAGACGGGGCTATCGACAAACACTCAACAGGTGGCGTTGGTGATAAAATGAGCCTCATCCTTGCTCCTGCATTGCGTGCCTGTGGAGCAATCGTGCCAATGTTGGCGGGAAGAGGATTGGCGCATACTGGAGGGACCATCGACAAACTGGAGGCGATTCCAGGCTTCAACACGGGACTAAGCATTGAACAAATGGAACACAATCCGTGTTTTATTTCGCGCCAAACCGATGAGATTGCTCCAACCGATTCCATCCTTTACGCAATTCGTGATGTTACAGCAACGGTTCCGTGTATTGGTTTGATCACTGCATCCATTCTTTCAAAGAAGGCTGCGGAAGGAATCCAAGCCCTCGTGCTCGATGTCAAATATGGCCGAGCTGCATTTATGCAACATTCAGATGATGCAAGAAAACTTGCAAAATCGATGATTCGTGTTGGCACTGAACTCGGAATTGAAGTTACGGCTCAACTTACAGAAATGGATCATCCAATCGGCAACATGCTTGGAAACAGTCATGAAATTGTTGAATCGATTCAGTGTCTCAAAGGCCAAGGACCTGTTGATACCATGGAATTGGTGCATGCTCAAGCAAATGCATTGGGTTTTGAAGTTTCAGAAGTCATCGCAAACGGTTCAGCGCTTGAAGAATTCAGGCGAATGCTGGAACGTCAAGATGTTGACGCCCTTACCGCTCAGAAACTCATCGATGAGCCTTGGAGCGTGTTGGAGCGTGCACCCCAGCAATACGCAATACTCTCCGAAAAATCCGGATATGTAGCGGATATGGATGCCCTAGCAATCGGTCAAGTTCTTTGCGAAGCAGGCGCTGGTCGCTCGATGCAAGGTGATGACATCGACCATGGAGTAGGCATTGAAATTCATCATCGCATCGGTTCAAAGATCGAAGAAGATGATGTTATTCTAACGCTCGATGGCCCATTTGGCCTCGATGTTCACCTCCTTCAGCGATTGAAAGATTCGATTACAATCTCCGATTATCAAGTTGGTGTTGCTTCAAGGATTCTTGAAAGTCTAACAATTGACGATGGCTCAACGACTTGAACCGATGGAAGCCGTCATAAAGGAGATGTTGCTGGCCAAACTCGCCGATTTAGCTTAGTTGGTGGAGCGTGGGACTGTTAATCCCAAGGTCGTGGGTTCGAGCCCCACAATCGGCGTAAATTGAACTCCAACCATAACGAGGTGAAAACTTGGTTTCCGAAACTGTTCTCGGCGTGTTGTTCTGTTTCTTGTTTCCACTTGCCTTTGCCGTTCGATTCTGGTCGTGGTATGCGATGTTCAAGAACAATGAGCAATTGAAACTGGCAAGACAACAAGCAGAGTATGAGAATCAACCTTGACCCCAGTTGATATCTCCACCCATTGTTGATGTGGGGGCTGCAGCGGGTTATGCAGGTTGAGGCATGACTGTAGATATCACCATGCATGTAAACACAGTTCAATGATTTTTAGGAGAGGAATATTATTCCCACTCGATGGTTCCGGGTGGTTTGTGTGTAATATCGTACACGACTCGATTGACAGCACCCTTGACCGTGTTGGTAATACGCGTACTAATTTTCTGGAGAATATGATGTGGTATCTCTGAGTACCGTGCCGACATTCCATCCATACTTCGGACTGCTCGAACAACAATGGTTTCGCCATAGGCACGGACGTCACCATGAACACCAACGGATCGAACGGGTAACAGTGCAGCAAAATATTGCCATGGCAATTCCATTTCACCTGCTTCAGCTCCTGCTTCAAATTCTTCCTCAACAATGGCACATGCCTCTCGAACCACTTCAACACGTTCTGGCGTGAGATCACCCAATGTTCGGACAGCCAGACCTGGTCCAGGGAATGGTTGGCGCTCTGCTACGACAATATCGAGTTCTCGGGCAAGTTCTCGAACTTCGTCTTTGTACAATTCACGAAGAGGTTCAACGACTTCAAGCGTCATATCTTCGGGCAATCCACCAACGTTGTGATGAGATTTTATCGTGTCGCGAACACCACCCCCAGATTCAATCCAGTCAGGAGCAATTGTACCTTGAACGAGGTATTTTGCACCGCATTTTTTCTGTTCGTCTTCAAAGATACGAATGAACAATTCACCAATGACTTTCCGCTTTTGCTCAGGTTCCGTAACGCCTTTCAATGCCTCAAAGTATCGATCTGCAGCCTTCACAGTGATCAGATTGATGCCCTGCTCGGAAAGCATCGCTTCAATTTCCTCAGTTTCATTTTTTCTCATGAAGCCAGTATCAACATACACACAGTGAAGGAGATCCCCGACTGCTTTACTGGCAAGAACTGCGGCAACTGTCGAGTCAACACCGCCTGAGCATGCAATGATTGCAACATCATCGATTGTTGCTTTCAATTGCTGAATCGATTCCTCGATAAATTCAGGCGCATCAAACATCTCAAGCCCTGCCGTTGACTTCTCGATCCATTTGCAGTACGCGCTCTACTTGATCGAGTTTGTCTTGAACGAGGCGTTGTGCCATTTCGTCATCGACGAGTGCCAGCATTTGGACAGCAAGATGTCCTGCATTGTCACCACGGTCGACACCGACGGTTGCAGCCGGAACGCCAGGTGGTAGCTGGACGATGGAAAGGAGCGAATCAAACGGTACACGGCCTCCACACGGAACACCGATAACGGGCTTGGTGGTTAAAGCAGCGACTGCTCCGGGAAGAGCGGCTGCGAGGCCTGCCATTGCGATGAAGACTTTGCATCCATCCCCCTCTGCTTTGTGGATGATTTCCTCAACGAATTTAGGAGAGCGGTGGGCAGATGCTACGCGCAGTTGGTAATTTACTCCGAATTTGTCAAGCACTTTTGTGCACTTTTCAGCAATCGGCATGTCAGACTTCGAACCCAGTAAGATAGATACATCCATGACCATTTCCCATCGCGGGTAGTTCTTTTAGATGACCCTCACTCTTCTTCGAACAAAAATCTCTCAAGATCAAAGATTTTCTCGGAGAAAACATCGAGATGCAGCCAACAACCCTCTTCATCGAAAGCACAATACATGACCGCAAGTTGTTGTTTTGTTCGAGAAATCGCCATGAGGCCATTGTTTGGTTTCGCATTCAAAATGTTCCAATGGCCCAATCTTGAAGGGTTGAGTTTCAGATATCGGGAAGGATTCCACTCTCTGCGGAACTGAACGCCGCGCCCAGCCGAGGTTTGATTTGCGACGCGATAGGTTGCAACAAAGAGACATGCGCACAAACCGAGTGGAATCCACAAAGAGACTTCAATCAGAAATGCTGAGCATAGCGACAGCAAGAGCAAGAGAACACTAAGGTGTACTCCTCGATGCAAAACAAGTACACGACGTTGGGAAAATGTTGAGAATAGTGCCAAACCGAGTAGAGCGTTGGTAACAAGAATAAACCATTGAACGAGGAAAATGTACTTCCCAGAAACGAGCATGAGAATCGGAAAGGCCATGGTCAATAGAGATCCAGCCATGGTAAACAATGGAAGAATCATGACGGCCCTCTCTTCAGAAGGATACCAACCGTCAACAAACAGTCCTACCATGACCTTTGGAAAACACTCGAGTTCTTGTTTCTGTTGGGTATCGGCGATGAAGTTAAATCGAAAAGACGATTTGTTCACACAATGGAACAGGTGTACAGGTGCGACTCAGATTCGTTCTTATCTCGATTGAACGAGCATCATAATTTGCAACTTGTTCATCGTGGACAAGAGATTCAAGTCCACCGTGGCTTGTTTCAATATGTGATACTCACATACAACGAGATTGGTGATGAGTTGGTCGTGCGTTTTCGGCCAAGCATTCCAATACTCGGATTACTTGTGTTATCTTCGATTTTGGTTGCAACTTCCTTCGTCGTTTCGTGGTTGTGGCTATTCGTTGAGTTGATGTTTATTGGAACGGCTTTCATCGTCTATTCATCCCAACTCACGTGGGAATTGTTGCAGTTTACACAAGAACCGATTACGCTTCGTTCTCATTCATCATCGAACGGATGATGCAGACAGAGATTTCGAGCAGCATAGACCTCATCGACTCGGCGAACAGGCGTCGTCGTCGGTGCATTATGGAGCGTTTCGGCATCGAGTTGCAGCACCTTGCAGAAGTCCTTCGCAAACGTGTCGAGTGTTTCTTTGGATTCCGTTTCCGTTGGTTCAATCATCATACACTCAGGAACGACAAGCGGGAAATAAACCGTCGGTGCCATGTAACCCATATCAAGAAGTCCTTTTGCGACATCCATTGCTGATATTCCTAACGCTTCTTTCGCTGGTCCAAGTGAGAGGGTGAATTCGTGTTTCGCGACGACTGTGTCTGCACCATCAACGAAGAGGTGATCAACGCCAGCGGCTTTGGCTTCACGATGAATTGCATGACGAAGGTAATTCGCATTGAGAACAGCGTGTTCGGACATTGTTCGAAGTTCCTTACCATAGCGTCGATAATATGCCCAGCATCGTAAGACAGCACCCGCATTTCCGTGCCACTGTTGGACTTTTCCGATGGTATGTTCGGGTTCATGCCACGTGTACCAATGCGCATCAACAGCTTGGGCAGCCTCTTCTCCAGTTGGCTCTCGTCGTGTTACAATTGGAGATGGTAAGAAGGCTGCTAGATGCTCCTTTACGCCGATTGGTCCTGAACCTGGGCCTCCACCACCATGCGGTTGGCTGAAGGTCTTGTGCAAATTGTAGTGAACCGCATCAAAGCCCATCAATCCAGGACTTGTGCGACCGAGAATCGCATTGAAGTTTGCTCCATCATAATACATCAAACCTCCAACATTGTGAACAATTTCAGAAGCTTCAGCGATATCTTGCTCAAAAAGACCGAGCGTGTTTGGGTTTGTAATCATCATAGCAGCAGTGTCATCGCCGACAACAGCGCGCAGGGCTGCAAGATCGATTCGGCCATCGTCCTGACTTGGAATTTCGATGATTTCAAAACCAGCCATTGCAGCACTGGCAGGATTGGTCCCATGTGCAGAATCGGGTACAATGACCTTGGTACGATGATGTTCACCACGATGGCGGAAGTATTCTTGGAAACAACGTATTGCAGTAAATTCTCCTTGCGCACCTGCGACAGGTTGCAAGGTAACTGCATCCATTCCAGCACAGATTGCGAGCATTTCTTGCATCTCGTAGTAAATCGAAAGCAAGCCTTGCAGTTGATGTTCGGGCTGATGCGGATGAATATCAGCAATTCCAGGGAGTTGTGCAATAACTTCGTTGACGCGAGGGTTGTGTTTCATTGTGCACGAACCCAGCGGATAGAAGCCTGTATCAATTCCAAAATTCCTCTTTGATAGCCATGTGTAGTGGCGAACCATTTCGGGCTCCGAAAGGCGTGGCCAGCGTGGAAGTTTCTTTCGAACCATGTTCGAAGGGATGCTCAATTCAGAGGCTGGTCGAAGTGGAGGAGGTTGTGCGTAACCTTTCCCTTCAGCGCCATAATGGTCAAACAAGCGACTCAAGCAACCACCTCCTGAACCCAATGCTCAAGTGCATGAACCAAACGATCGATGTCACGCTGGCTTGTTTGGTCGGTAACGGTTACGAGGATTTGATTCTCTTTGTCCACGTACCAGTTGGAGAGGTCAAAGCCTCCGACAACGCCTCGTTGTTCAAGATGAGCAAGACATGCAGAACTTGTACTGGGCAATTCGACAACGAATTCATTGAAGTGCGATTGGTCGTTGTAGGGTAAATTAAGCGACGCAATTGCTCCAAGTTGCTGTTTGAGTTGTTTGCAAGCAGCCATGTTACGGACTGCGAGATGCTCAAGGCCTTCTGGCCCAAGTAAGGACATGTGCATGGCACCCATCAGTGCGATGAGCGTCTCATTGGTGCATATGTTGGATGTGGCACGATGACGTCGAATATGTTGTTCTCGAGTCGATAGCGTGAGACAATAGGCTTCCTTTCCGTCGACATCGATGCTTCTTCCAACAATTCGACCTGGCATCAATCGTAGATAGGGTTTGGTACAACCAAAGATACCGTAGAGAGGTCCGCCTCCCGTGATTGGGCTTCCCAGAGGTTGTCCTTCGCCGACAACGATGTCTGCGCCATAGTGGCCCGGTGCTTCAAGCAATCCAAGCGAAACAGGTTGAACACCGACAATCAATGCGGTCTTTTCACCGATGATTTCCTTGAGTGCAGGGTAACCGCCGTCAATAATACCGAGCGGATTTGGTTGCTCGACGTAAACTGCACAGGATCCGTGGGCGCGCTTGACGTCATCGAGATTAATGCACCCATTTTCATCATGACGCAATGTTTTGACTTCGATGCCAGCACCTTGACAATAGTTGTGAATGACCGAAACGCGGTCTGGCGGTGTCAACTCGGAGATGTAGACCGTATCTTTTTGCTCAGCTTTTCGATTATGAACACGAACAGCACATGTCAATGCTTCTGCAGCAGCTGTTGAACCGTCGTACAACGAAAGATTGGTGATTGGCATAGCAATAAGCTCAGAGACCAGCGATTGGAATTCCCACATTGCCTGAAGCATGCCTTGGGAAACTTCGGGCTGATAAGGCGTGTATGAAGTGAGAAATTCTCCCCGGGTGACAAGTTGAAAAACGCTTGATGGAACAAAATTACGGTACAGTCCTGCTCCGAGGAAGGATGGTTGATTTCCAAGAGCGAGATTTGCTCCCAGCAAACGTTTTGCATCAGCAAGTAATTCTTCTTCACTTTGTGCTTCAGGCAACGGTAAATCGTCATTCATTCGCACGGATTCGGGTACATCAGCGAACAAGGCATCAATGGATTCAACACCCATTTCTTTGAGCATTTCTTCTTCTCTTCCAAGGTTTGGTAACTGGTCGACCATAGAGAACTCCCCCGCAGGCAAGTTCAACCAATCGCGTAGCGCTCATAATGTTCGTCATTGAACCGTCAAGAAACGGGTGCCGTCTATACAAAAGGAGGACGAATAATAACAGCACGGACCGATGAGCGAGGACTTGCCGCAATGAGAACTTCATCGCCTTCATTAACACCTGAGATGTATCCGATTCCAATTCCAGTGTTTCCGAGCGATGGCGAAGGAGCACCAGAGGTCAGTTGGCCAATTTTTTCTCCTTCGAGGGATAAGACAGCCTTTCCGGGTCGAGGAAGTGGGCCACGTTCAAGATATTTGATTCCCCACCAGCGCTCATCGGAGTCAGAATGCGACATCACTCGGCTTCGTCCAATAAACGCATGATTCGTATCGAGGCCGAATGGAACGTTTGTTTCCCACGAATCACGAGCAAGGAATTTGTTCGAGCCATCATCGATCTCGGGCCATAAGAAATCAACACCTGAAAGTAGGTATCCCTTCTCGAGGCGCAGCGTGTCCCGAGCACCAAGCCCAACAGGCGTTGCGCCTGCATCAATCAGCGCACGCCACACGGATGCGACAGAATCGTTGGGCACGAAGATTTCGTAACCTGCCTCACCCGTGTACCCAGTTCCTTGTATCCATCCCGTCACATCGAGATTGTTTTGTGTTAGCTGCGACCACCGGAAGCGCCCGACATGTTGACCCTCACCGAAAGCAGCGTCGAGATAGGTTTGGCTCTTCGGACCTTGAAGCGCAAGAATAGAGTATTCAGACGAAAGATTTTCGATGGATACCCCCGAATCGGAGGGGTTGCATCCTTGGAACCAATCCCACATCACGCCGATCATCGAAGCGTTTGGTACACCAAGTATTTCTGTATCCGATACAACTGCAAAAATCATGTCATCGATAATGTAACCATCGTGATCAAGAAAATGCGTATAGGCACATCTTCCGACTGGTATGTTTGTCACGTTCTGTGTTGCAACACTTTCCAACCACTGACGCACATTCGTTCCGCGAAATCGAAACGTCCCCATGTGCGAAACGTCGAAGAGACCGGCTGATTCTCGTGTTGCTATATGCTCTGCTTTGATGTTGGTGTACCAAATCGGCAGCTCGAAGCCGTGAAAGTCGACAAGGTTTCCATTCAAGGCAACATGCTCATCGTACAGCGCAGTTCTGACTATGTCTCCATCCGTCATTGAATTCACATCCGTATCATGATTGAGGCAAACCACGTTCAATATCCTTTCCGAGTGAAACGACGCAATCAAGGAAGGCATCGAGCGATTCCTCGCTGATGTTCCTGTTGGCAATAACGGAACGCAAGATGATTTTGTCCTCGATTGTACTGCGACTAACCATAAAACGTCCATCCTGAATCAAACGTTGTCGCAATTGTGCGTTGATTCGGTTGAGTTCACTGTCGTCAGAAGAACCGACGTAGCGGAAGCAGACATTGGTCCACATCCTGTCGCTCACCATTTCCAAGGAGGGGTGTTCCTGGATTCGACCCTCAAGATAATTCGCCAATTCCATGAATCGTTCAAGCATAGAAGCCCAGCCAGCATCACCTATTTCGCGCCATGCTAACCAAAGTTTGAGGGCGTCGTTTCTTCGTCCGCATTGGAGTGAGTAGCGCCCCAAGTCGACATCTTCTCCAGTTTCGATGTAAAGGTAGTGCGCAGTGTTGCCGTTCGAACAAACCGTTCGTAGTATCTCTTCATCCTTCACAATGAACGCAGAACAAATCAGAGGAATACCCATCATCTTGTGCGCATCCCAGCAGAAACTGTCAGCAAGTTCGATACCATCCATCAGAGAGCGGTACTGGGAGGAAAACAAGCATGATCCACCCCATGCAGCATCAACATGCATCCAGAGTTTATGTTTGTGAGCGATTGCAGCAATTTCACGCAATGGATCGAAACTCCCTCGTACGGTTGTACCGCTTGTTGCAAGGACTGCGAAAGGAATCTGCCCATCTCGAAGGCTACGTTCAATTTCCTCTTCGAGAGCGTCTGGACGCATTTGACCGTGTTCATTGCACCGCACTTTGATGAGATTTGACCGACCTATACCGATTACATTGGATGCTATGTTGAACGAATAATGCGACTCCTCCGACACAAAAGCAACCATCTTTGTCCCATCAAAGCCGGATTGGCTCGAGAGTGGTAATTTGGCTTGACGGGCGCAAAGCATACCGAGCAAGTTCCCATTCGATCCGCCTGTCGTTAGCGTGCCCTGACTTGTTCCAAATCCTGCAAGTTCCGCCATGCGCTTGAGAATGGTTGATTCAATCAAGGTTGCAATGGGAGCGATTTCGTAGGTGTACATCGCGGTATTCGTAGCTGCAGTCACAAGTTCTCCTGCGATGGAGGCTGTGGATAGTCCACCCCACAACGGATTCATGAAACCTGGAGCAGTCGTCCGTACAGAGTTTCGAAGAACGGATTCGATGTCATCGAGTGCTGCATTAAGCCCTCGCCCTTCGATGGGAAGTTTCAGATCGGATGTCTTCCGAAGGGATTGATACGAGACAGTCGGACGGATTTCGGATTCAACTTGGCTTGCTTCAAGAAAAGAAACAACCCGAGAAAGTACCTCATCGAGAAACTTCTCCGCTTCCATGATTTGATGGTGCATGATTCGGTCTTTGAACGTGGTCATTCCATTTGCTGACATTATACTATGCGTTTTGCATTTTTCTTTACATACATTGAATAACTCTGTTGTTCTGGCGAGATCATGCTAGGAGAAACAGGTGATGCATGGCTGACACGTTTGCACATGCAACTCGCACGAGAACTACGAGGCCACGGTTGGTCTCAAATGAACATTGCATCGATGTTGGGTACCACCCAAAGCACGATATCGAGGCAGTATCAAAAGCCAATCATCGAATTGCCGGGTTCAGCCGATGAACTGACAATCGATGGTTGGGCCAAGGAAGTCGCAGGCGGCTTGCTCTCGGTGGGTCAAAATGAAGAATTGCTCCGTCAGCGTTTTATTATTGAATTTCAGTTCACGGGAAATCAAGTGTTACGTTTTGACAAAACCCTAACTGGATTGGATTTGGAAGTTGATCAAAATGAACACGCACTCATTCGAAGACTCGAGTGGGCAATTGGACGTCTGGATTCTCGAATCGTTTTGCCTGTGATTCCAAAAGTTGGAATGAATATTGCTGCATGCTTGCAATCAGCAAGTTCACCGGAGGAGGTTGCGGCTATTCCGGGTAAAATTACGGATGTTGGTGGCGAATTGCGAACGCACAGCAAACCTCAGTTTGGTTCATCAAAACACCTTGCTGAAATGCTTCTCAAAACAAGAAAACATGATGCAGCCAAATGCGCCATCATCAACATTCGTCCTCCCGGCGACTTTGAAGGCACCGACATCGATGCTGTGCAAGAGGCTTGCAACAAACTCAATTGGGAATTGGCCGATGCTGACCGAAGTGGTTTGGAAGATTCCAATTCAAAGATTGATGTGATCCTTGACGTCGGTGATTTTGGCTGGGAACCTTCGCTTTATGTTGTCGGTACAAGCCCACTGGATGTTGTCGATCGATGTCACACACTCATCAATACACTCGAGGGATCCGAATGATTCGTGCAGGTTTGATTCTAACGATTCTCACGCTTGCCCCACTATCAGGATGTTTGGGAGATTATTCCATCGATGATGAATGTGTTATTGCAGAAGGTCCGAATGATAATACCTTGACGATTCTGTCTTACGACATCATCGCTTTAACGAGTGAAGTTCTTGAGGAATTCACCAATCAAACAGGATATGAAGTTGAGATGAAACTGGTGAATGATGCGGGTGGAATCCTTGAATCCTTACTTCTTACCAAGGATGTTCCGCAAGCCGATCTCGCTCTCGGTCTTGACAACACCTATCTCCAAACCGCACTCGACCGTTGCTTGATTGCTCCGCATTCTGCTGAAATTCCTGAACTCGACTCCAAAGCGTGGGTGGCATATCAGGGAGAACTTGCTGTTCCTTTCGATCACGGCTATGTTTGTCTCAATGTGGATGTCGAGGCTCTGGACGAAAACAACGTATCGCTCCCAACCACGCTTGAGGAACTTACCGGTGAAGAATGGAGAGGAAAAACGGCCTTTCCAAGCCCAACGACATCCTCGCCAGGCCGTGCATTCATGACTGCAACAATCGATTATTTCGAACGACAATCGACGATGGACGCTATGGATTGGTGGAAAGCCATGGCCGAAAACGATGCTATCTTTACCTCAGGCTGGACTGAAGCCTATGAAGTTCATTACAGCGGAGGTTATGGCGTTTGGGAAGATGGCTTCATTGGTGATGCTTGGTTAACTGTCTCATATTGTCACTCTCCTGGCGTCGAAGCGCACTTCGGTGGAAATTACACGATTTCAAAAGCCGTTGAAATCGACTATGCTTCCTTCCATCAAATCGAATACGCAGCGAAAATTAACGGTGGGGGATCAAGCCCAGCCGTTGATGCCTTCATCGAGTATCTTCTAAGCGAAGAAGTCAACAAAAATATGCCGTTGAACAATTACATGTATTCGGTTCTTGATGGCGAGGACATGCCTCTAGCAAATGGTTTCCGTCACCACAGCCCAATACCGTCCTCTCCCGCAGAGATTACCTCTGAACGCATTGATGCAGAAATGGAAACGTGGTTGAAGGATTGGCGCGAAGCGACACAAGCTCTCTGAGTTGTCTGGCATGACCAAGAGCATAGGGAAGTATCTCCCTGTTTTCATCTATCTTGCGATGATACTCGTACCACTGTTGTTCGCAGTCGATCGACTAATCTACGTCACTGGAACCAATCCCTTCGAAGCGATGTTTCTCATTGGCAAGCACCCATTCGGTTCGCAGGCCATACAATTCACAATTTTACAAGCAACATTCTCTGCCATCCTCACCTTGACAATTGGTCTTCCAATTGCATGGTGCCTTGGACGGTACAATTGGAAGCGTATTGGGTTGATTCGCGCAGCGTTGACACTACCCTTCGTCACACCAACAATTGTTGCAGCGATGGGCTTTCTTGCGCTCATCAAACAGGGAGGCCTTCTCGACTCGATTGGGATTGACCTTCGAAATGAAACAGGAATAATTGGTGCGTTTTCAACGATTACAGGAATCGAAAACTCAGGCCACATTCTTGCTCTCCTGCTTGCACATGCGTGGTTTAATCTTGCACTTGTCATCCGCTTTGTGGAACCAAAGATTTCGACATTACCGCCACGATATGAGGATGCTTTTCGGATGCTACCAATTGGAACGAATCCCCTTCAACGTTTGACCAAGTTTTGGTGGCCGATGCTCAAAACGTCCATTCTCTCCGCATTTGTGTTTGCATTCATCTTTTCTTTCACATCGTTCGCTTTGGTTCGATGGCTGGCGCCGGACATGTGGACATTGGAAGCATTGATGGCAACAGAAGGAGGTGCAGCAGGGATACCTGGTTATCGGGTCGATGTGAGTCGGCTTGTTCTCGGTGGTGCAACCCTTCAAGGGATTGTTTTACTCACTGCGCTTGGCTTGGCTGGAAAGTGGCAACAACAACAAACGTCGGAAATCGATCTTGTATCCGAGAACTATTCACGGAAATACATCGGTAATCCTGGGCTCCTTGCTCGCATCGGCGTTCTCTGTGCAACCGTTTTTGCTCTTACACCTCTCGTCATTATGGTGTTCTCTTCATTCCGGATTCGTAATCGAACGACAGATTCCTATCGTTGGAGTCTTGAAGCATGGGAACGCGCATTTCGTGGAGATTTCTCCTACACATCCGTACCCGAGGCCCTCTCAAATTCACTCGTTTATGCAATCGGGTGTCTTCTCGTATCCTGTTGCATCGGGTTCTTTGTCGCACAAACAATTCATTCCCTTGAACAACAAAAGAAACCAAAATTGGCTCAAGTCATCGATGTTCTATCCATGCTTCCTTTGGCACTCTCTGGAGTCATGGTCGGTTTGGGAGTTTTGCTTGGAATCCTCAAGGTTTGGCCTGCTTTGTTTTCATGGTACGCCCTTCCAATATTGCCCCATGCGATGCTTACAACACCCTTCGTCGTGAGAATTATGCTACCTGCGATGAGAGAAATTGATGCAAGTTATGAAGAGGTCGGAATGATTTACGGTTATGGCCCTGTTGAGCGTTTTTTCCGAATCAAGATACCTCTGCTCAAACCGCAAATCGTTGTGGCTGCAGCACTTTCGATGGCATTTTCTTTAGGAGAATTCGGTGCATCTTGGATTCTACTGCGATCGGGCTCATGGGACACATTACCCGTCTTGGTCGACCAACTGATGTCAAGACCGAAATATTTCGAGCTCGTTGAGCCAGTTGCGATGGCAACTGCGAGTGTCCTTATGTGCGTCACGTTTCTTCTCTTCGCCATTGCTGAACGGTTCCGCACCAATCAAGGAGGGGGCTTTTGATGAGTCTTACCATCCGTGATCTGAGTGTATCGTTTGGTTCACATCAAATTCTGTCCCATGTCAATTTAGAAATCGAAAGGGATGAAATTGTTGCAATACTTGGACCCAGTGGTTGCGGAAAAACAACCTTGTTGCGAGCAATTGCAGGCTTGCAAGAATTCGAGACAGGAACAATTCATTTTGATGGGAATCGAATTGATACGATTCCATGTGAAACCCGTGGCGTAGGTATGCTGTTCCAACGACCAGTCCTGTTCCCGTTCAAGGATGTCATCGGAAACATTCTCTTTGCATACAAACGGAGGAGCGAATGGAACATGACCGCAGTGCATTCCATCATGGAGGAGTTGGGAATCAAACGTCTCCAGCATCAATCAATCGAGACTCTATCCGGTGGAGAAGCTCAACGCGTTGTCTTGGCTCGGGCACTGCTCACAAATCCGAAACTCATGTTGCTGGACGAACCTCTGTCTGCCCTCGATGTTGAATTGCGTCGTAAGATTGCCCACGAGATACGTTCCATACTCAAATCGAGAGCCATTCCTGCGATACATGTCACGCACGACCCTGCTGAAGCAGAAATTATTGGGGACAGAGTTCTTCACTGGAAGGACCTACAACCGGGTGGGGACGATGAAGATTAGACTGTTTGGTGAGCGCCCCTGGAAGTTGTGGAAACTCGCCTGGGAAAAAAGACACAACAAAGTGGCCTTCACCTCATCCATTGGTGGCTTTCTGTTGGTGCTCATTGGACTTCCATACATTGCAATCAACCATGTTTCAGGTACACTGGCTCGGTCGGCTTTCAACCCAGAGATTCCTCTTGATCAATCGATTCCATACGTCCCTGTTCTAAATTTAGCATATGTTTCGTTCTATGTTTACTATGTCGTAATCCCATTAATGGCTCAAACTGAGATGGAACGCAAATGTGCGATTGTCTTTTCACAGCGACTTTTCATCATAACGCTCCCGGTTTTCCTCATGTTCCTTTTGTTGCCTGTCGAAGTTGATCTTCGAAGTCAGGTGGAAGGTGACGATGTCTTTACTTCAATACTGTTGATTTTGCATGGCGTTGACCAACCCTACAATGCTTGGCCCAGTCTTCATATTGCACACAGTTTGTGTGTCGTTTTAGCAACACCTCTTGTGTTCAAACTACGGCGAACTCCTGTCATTTGTCTTTGGATTGCATGGCTATTGCTCACAATATCAACGATGACATCGCAACAACACTACATCTTTGATGTTGGAACGGGCGCAATTTACGGCCTAATTGCACATTTTGGTTTCATTAAACCAACCATCATGCGCTGCAAATCCAAGGAACTGGATGATGCCTTTGAGCAATTTCAGGCAAACAGTGTTGAGACAACCTCAGGTTGAGTCAGGTAGATAGTCAAACCCACACCAGCCATAATCATCATCCACGAACCAACCATCTTGATCATTCCAGTCATTCGTCGCAGGAAATTGATCATCACCTGACGACCAAGGCCAACAAGAACGGTTACCAGAATCATGAGAATGAGCAAACCAAGCATCAAACCTGACAAACCGGAGAGCGTGGCGCTTGTACCGAGTGTACCGAGGAAGATGACGAAGGGCAACACAGCAGCTGCAGTGCAATCAATTGATGCGGCAGCATACCCAATACCGTAGAGATACATGTTTCGTCGTGGCGTGAAGGTTTCGTCCATTTCCGTTGTCGACCAACGATCGACCAGTTTTTGGACGAAGCCAAGGACGTGAGAGGTAATCCCGAGAAGCATAATCGAACCGAGTATAATCAAAAGGACTGCAATCCCAATCGCGATGTAATGAATCATACCGGATTGAGCAAAGGCCTCACCCATGGCGAAGGCGATAATTCCGATGACGATGAAGAACGTCCACATTCCCAACCCTGCAAGCGTTCCAATCACCCAAGAAGAAGGCATGGGCGTCTTTAATTTCCCTTCCTCGATCAAATCGTCCTCTCGTGCTCCTAGGCTGAGATAGTACGAGATGAAACCTGGCAAAACAGGGAAGGCACAAGGAGAAAAGTACACCAGAATAGAGAGAATCATTCCAAGAACAAAAACTGCAACGAACGATGTTGACGGTTCTTCCCATGCAATCCGATCATCCATAGTTAGGGAGACATTCCCCGAGAGGGCCTTCTCAACCGAGGAATCGAACTCATCCCAACCGCCGATTGGCGTCCCAGTTGCTTGACGTTCAATGATGTAACCTTCAACATCAATGACCATGACAACGGGTATTTGGCCAGTTCCAGCAGTTGTGAACAGTTTCACAGGATCGGTCGTCGAACCATCTTCAAGTACCGCAGACTCTGTTGAGCCAAGCCCAGTTGGATAGAGTGGAACCGTGTATTCACCGCCAGACTCGTTGAGATATTCCAATGACTCCTGATACCAGGCACCATAACCAACAATATGGAAACCGACGCCGTTTTCATCAGCCGTTTGTTTCCATTCATCCATGTATTCCTCAAGATGAGCTTGAACAGCATGACAGTTTGAACAATCGTGTGCTAACAAATCGAGGATAATGACATCGCCACGTAGTTCTGATAAGCGAATCTCACCCTCCGCCGTATAGTTCTCTTCGATTCCAGTTCGGTTCAAACTCTGAACAATGATCTCAGGAATCGGAGCAGGTTCAGCATCCGACTCAAATATCTCATCCATGCTGTCAAACAAGGACAAGCCAGCAAAAGCAATCACACCGAAGAGAACGACTGCAATACCGAACGCTTTCCACGTTTCAGAACGCTTGAATACACCCCAGTCGGCCTGATCAAGCATCCCCATAACTTCTCCATTCACTGGTTGCAAATGAAACTAATGCTGCTCCATCGATGTTGCATTGAGATGAACCACAGATACTTCCAAGCGCTCATGCGTTGGATGGACTTCAACCATTTGAACAGGGACTGAAATGACTTCTGCAAGTTCCTCAGCAACACTCAGAGGCATTTCGATTCGGCGAGCAGTTGCATCGTACCGTAGCCAAGAGGAACTGATGTGCAAGGTTTCTTGCAATTCCATCATATCATCGCGAGCATCTTCAGGCTCTGTTGGAATCGCACCGAAAAGAATGGTATCGTCTTCTGAAAGCGTTTCATAGGGTCGAAGTGTCGCTTCTGCTCGACGTCGAAATCGAGCCCTGAGTTGACCAGCATCCTTGTAGGAAGCCGTACAGAATTTGAGATGGAAGGACTTGTCTTTTGCCGCTTCCTTCAGTCGAACACCGAGTTCAAACGATCCTTCTGCTGCTGCAGAAAGACCACTCGAGAGATTGAAGCCTCGAACATCCATGTTCTCTTGGTTGCCTGTTGTAATTTCCAATTCGTTCAAATTCAGAAATTGGACAGGTAGTTGTTCCAATTGTTCGAGCAGTTCGAAGAGCGAATTTTCCTTGTCTGGTTCACATGGGAGTTCGATTCCGACATTGATTCCAGCGTCACTGGATGCTTTGATGACCTCTTCATACTGCTTTGTAGTTCCATCGAGAAGATGGAAGCGAAGCTCATCCAGACCTGCAGATGCAAGTTTCTCGACCCATTCGAGTTTGAATGGAATCGATGTGTAGAGGTGAATGTGGTGTTCTTGTCCGAAGGCTTGCTTTAGTTGCTTAATGGCTTCGACCGATCGTTCTGGATCAAGCATCGGGTCTCCTCCAGTGATACCTGTTCCCGTAGCCTTCATGGCATGGCCTTCTTCGATGACTTCGTCCCACGTGCTGCACCTTCGCTCGTTGGCGAACATATCGGGAGATTCACGTCGGTTCTCAGAAAGTGGACAGTAGTCGCATCCCCAGTGACACTTGCCAGTCACGAAGAGAACGAGTTTGCGTCCTTCTTGGCATTGAACGCAACCTTCTGCTTCACCTGCCTCAGGTGGCAGAATTTCCGTATGCATCGGAAGATGGACGACCATGGAAAGAACCCCAGTGTACTCCTTGTTCAATCCGTCGGTGAAAGCACAGCGATTTCGTTCAATAACCATGCGTGGAATCGACGGTCGTTGGTCAGTTCTGGATGAAAGGTGACTGCACACTTTGATCCATCACGGACACCCACTACTTCCTCGCCGAGCCGTGCAATAATCTTACAATTGAGACCTTCGGAATCGAAACGTGGTGCACGAATGAAAACGCCCGGGAATGCGTCGGTTTCATGCGCGTTTTGAACATCACCAACGACCAAAGGAGTGTGTCCAAAGACATCAGGAGTACGCTGGACAGAGACACCGCTCGTTTCCAAACGTTCCATTTCGACCTCTATGTCTGCCTCGAAGGATTGGCGTTGTCGACCCCATGCATTTCGTGAGATGTTGACGCTGATGTAGGGTTTCCGATTATGACTGGGGGAGGCAAGTAGAATGGCTCCTGCACAAGTTCCGAGAACTGGGCGATTTGGATATTGATTCATCCAATTGTAAATGGAGTCAAGAAGACCTTCGAAACGAGAAGCAATCCGCATTGTTGTCGATTCACCCCCAGGTAGAATCAGACCGTGAATCGAAGCATTGAGATCTTCACCTTTGCGCAATTGGACGACCTCGACGTCATGTTGCAGTTCATTTGCGATGGAGAGTATGGCCTCTTCATGCTCATATCGAGCACCTTGCAACATCGCAAGACCCACTCGCATCATGACTGCTCCTAAACCTCCATGTCTTTAGCACATAGCATCCATGCAAACGCTCGAATCATGGGAAATCCAGTGTTCGTATTGAAAAACCGTGCGCGTTACCCTTCACACATGGCACACGATGGTGACTGTTTTCTTGTCCCCGGGCCCGTACGAATGAGTCATGCTTGCTTACAGGCCATGGCGACACCTGTCATGACTGCACGGGGTACAGAATTTCGCGATGTGATGGCAGACCTCAATGCTGGTTTGCGGTCGGCCTTCAATCTCTCTCCTTCATCGCGACAACGGGGAACTGAATCGTGGTCTGGGGATGATGGCTACAAGGTCATCGCCGTTTCAGGGAGTGGAACAGCGGCAATGGAGATGGTAATCGCAAACAGATTCAGACCGAACGACCGGGTTCTTGTTCCAACGAACGGAAAATTTGGTGAGCGTGTCGCCCACATTTGCAAACAGTATTGTCAAGTCAAACACATCCAGTACGATTGGGGACGCAGTTTTGACGTCATGGAACTTGAGGAACAACTTGGTCGTGGTACCTTCGAAGCCCTCCTTATTTGCCACAATGAAACAAGTTCAGGAATTACCCAGGATGCTGAAGCACTCGCACAACTTTGCGATGAGCATGGTGTTGCGTTTATTCTCGATGGAATTACATCAGTCGGAGGCATGCCGGTACACCCTGAACAATGGGGTGCTGAAGCCGTTGTTATGGGAGCACAGAAGTGCACATCTGGACCGAGTGGAATCGCTGCAATCGCAATCAATGAGCATTTTATTGAACGCGTTCACACCATTCGACAACAAGGTGATTCAAACCCTGTGTACTATCTCGATTTGATACCAGCCCTCAAGAAAGGAAGCGACGATCAAACACCTTGGACGCCCGCCATCAACTTAGCCATGGGATGGGCTGCAGCACTTCGTGAACTCGAAGATGAAGGACTTGAGAATCGATGGGAGCGATGCAAAACGCTTGCAAGTGGCGTTCGTCGTTTGTTCGCCGATCTTGGATTCATGCTGCTCGCTGATGCGGGTCAACAAAGCGATACAGTGACTGCCATCATGTATCCTGAAGGTATCGACGATTCATGGCGAAGAAAACTCAAAGACGATTATCACACGCAAGTTATCGGTGCCCAAGACCATCTCAAGGGCAAGATGTTTCGGGTAGGTAGTATGGGTATGACGAGCATCGATGAGATGATTGAGGGTTGCAATCGGATGATTGCGTGCTTCAACAAAATGGGACATACACTTCCAAACGTTGATGTTGCATCCTACTTTGCATGATACATGGGCAAAGGAATCGTATTGGGGCGGTTCCAGCCTTTCCACAACGGTCATGCATTTTTGGTTGAACAAGCCCTTGCACGATTCGAACTCGTTACGATCGCCATTGGCTCTGCTCAAGAAGAATGGACGGTGGATAACCCATTTTCGTTTGAAGAACGAAGAGACATGATTCAAAAATGGGCTGACGGAAATGGGCACAAGGAGAAACTCGATATCGTTGGAATTGAAGATATCAATGACCCACCAAACTGGGTTCAGCATGCATCGAACCATCACGGTGAGGGAACACTCGTAACGTCCGATGAAAGAACCAAGACACTCTATGAGGAGGCGAATTTTGAAGTCAGTTGGGTTGATCTTCATGAGCGTCAGCAGTTCGAAGGTTGGCGTATTCGCCAGACCTGCATGATGCTTTCAACAGTCTACGATGACGAGGCTACGAGGATGGTTTTGGCTCCGAGTGTTCCTGTACCTGTCATCGAGTGGCTCATTGAACACGATGCTCTGTACCGATTTTCGCAAATCAACACAAGCCCGCATGCCGGCTAATCACTCGGTTGCAACGACAACACGAGCGGCTCGAAGGAGCCGTTCTTTGTACATGTAGCCAGGTTCGAGAACATCGATGACTTGACCTGCAGGAAATTGTTCTGAAGCAGGTAATGTGGTAATCGCTTCCATGGTCGCTGGATTGAATTCATGGCCTTTCGCTTCGATGAGTTTTATTCCATCAGCTTCGAGTTCTCGCCACAATTTGTTTCGCAACAATCGAAGGCCCTGAGCAACTGGTGATTCATCATCATCTTCGACTTGAGCCAAAGCACGGTCAACGTCGTTCAGAATTGGAATCATGCGACGAGCAAGACCCATTCCGCCGTATTGAATGAGCGTTGATTTTTCCGCCATCAGTCGCTTTCGAACATTTTGAATCTCTGCGTCTTTGTATGCGATTTCTTTCTCAGCCTTTTCTGCCCGCTGAATCGCTTCTTCGAGAGGATCAACAGGTTCGACGTGTTCTGACAAATCCATTTGCTCATCGACCTCTTCGAAAGCAGGTGTCTCATCATCGTGGGATTCGGGGACATCATCCAAAGGAACGTCTTCGTTCTCTTCCGACATGTTTCCACCGAAACGGATGTGGTCTTTCAACCCGACGCTGTTGTTTCATCAGGAAGTTCGTTCGCAAGAACAGTTGAGAGATTCCATGAGAACGTGCCCCATTTTCTCGCTTCGAGATGATCTCGACCAATGATAGCTACGAGACTATCCTCGCTGTTCCAACGCTTCATGGTGTGAACAAGGGCCTTTGCTGCTCTGTCGTGAGCTTCGAAGGTTGGAACGATTCTTGGATCTTCTTTCTCATCCATCGTCTCACCCAACTCTTTACGGCGCTCCATCCAATCCAAACAAACGCGTTCTGCGTATTCTTGCTCTGGAATGTTCCAAAGTGCTCGGCAGACTCCATCCCACGTTTCACCGCCGTAGAGTTCGTCTTCACCTTCAATCGTTTTTGAAAGCGCTACGTCGAGGTACATGTAAGCTCGTCCTTCCCATGCTTCCCAAGCGCCAGGACTCGCCCATTTCATGGCGAGAAGAAGACCCTTTTCACCATCTCCTGAATCACGTAAGCACGCCCAAAAGGCCGTAGTGTCAGATGAATTGCGTTGTTGTGTATCCATCCAATCGAGCAATTCTGCCTCAGCATCAATGTCAAAATTGACCTTCAGCCGTGAATCCTGTTCCGGCCGAATCGATCGCATGGTGCGCTTATCAAGACCAGAGTAAACATCACACCACGGTGTCGAGACAAGTTTGTGCAAGCTTGGGACATCAACGAGAAGAACAACGATTTCCAGTCCCATATGAGAACCGAAGACCGGCTCTTCTTTGAGGCATTCGGCAGCATCAAAAAACAAAAGAATAGAAAATTTCTGTTTGAACAGGCAACAGGATTGAAGAACAGGGCCTGTTCCAAAAGGACAGGGGGGTTCGTATGGCGACGATTAAAGAGCAAATCGAAATGATTCGCGCTGAGATCGATAAGACGCAAAAGAACAAGGCTACAAACGCCCACATTGGGAAGTTGAAGGCTAAGATTGCTCAACTGAAGATCAAGGAAGAGAGAGCCGCTGCCCACTCGAAAGCGAGTGGTGGTGGCAAAGGCTTCGAAGTCAAGAAGTCTGGTGATGCGACCGTCTCACTGGTCGGTTTTCCTTCTGTCGGTAAATCAACACTTATCTCCAAAGTAACCGATGCTCATTCTGAAGCAGGTGGATATGCGTTCACAACCTTGACCTGCATCCCCGGTGTGATGGAGCATCGCGGTGCAAAAATTCAGATTCTTGACTTGCCGGGATTGATTAAAGGTGCTGCAGAAGGAAAGGGTCGTGGAAAAGAGATTCTCAATGTTATTCGCTCCTCGGACATGGTCTTGTACATCGTCGATCCGTTCCAAGATGGGCACTTCACTGTCCTGCATCGAGAACTGCACAATTCTGGCCTTCGATTAAATCAACAAAAGCCCCCTGTCTTCATCAAACGTGTCGATAAAGGTGGAATCGATGTACGAACGACAGTCGAACAAACACACCTTACGCCTGAAGAGATGGGTGAAATTATTCGATCGTTTGGATATACATCCGCGATTGTCACGCTTCGACAGGACACAACTGCAGAGCAGATTGTTGATTGTCTTGCAGGAAATATTGTGTACGAAAAGGCAGTCATTGCCATCAACAAAATTGACATTGCAACACCAGAAGACATTGAACGAGCAAAATCGGGACTGCCAAGTGATTGGCCAATCATGGAAATTTCAGCGTTCAAGGACATTGGACTCACGGAATTAAAGGATTTCATTTACGACAATCTTGGATTCATGCGTATCTTCCTCAAACCACAAGGCCAAGAGGCGGACCTCGAGGAGCCGCTCATTGTCAAAGACGATTCAACCGTGGAAACAATCTGCAACAAATTGCATCGTGATTTTGTTCGAAAATTCAGATTTGCTCGAATTAAGGGTCCTTCTGCAAAATTTGATTGGCAGCGTGTTGGGCTTGATCATCAACTCAAGGATGGGGATTTGCTAACCATCGTGGTGAAACGATGAAACACTTGCGGCGGTATCACAAAGACGTGTTAGCCATTGGCTTAGGATTGTTTTTCATTAATGTTGGAATCATGCACTTTACTGACGTTGAATGGTTCACGCCAATCGTACCGGAGATTCTTCCTTTTCGTGCAGAATTTTGGGTCATAGTCAGCGGCATTCCTGAAATCGCATGCGGGATTGGACTGATTCTTCCTCGAACACGAGTCCTTGCAGGAAAAGCAACTGTGGCCTTACTGATTGTCTTGTATTGGGCAAATCTCAACATGTGGATCAATGACATCCCTTTGGATGGGAATACATTCCCACTGTGGGCGCACGTCTTACGAGGACTTGCCCAACTTGGAATGATCGCAATCGCTGCTTACTTGGGCGAATGGATTCCAGAATTTTCAAAATCAAAGGATTAGACCCATTTGTCATCGTCGTCTTGACTGTTACGAACACGAACAAAGGCGATGAGTAGAACCAGTACGGTAACGAGGATACCAACTTGAACGATACCGCTTGAGACAGGTGATGCTTTGTCGTCCACGTCTGTTTCGTTGGATGAATCGTTCGGGTTCGTTGGACTTGGATTTGTATTTTCACCCTCGAGATTAATCCGCACAGAAACGCTGCTTTCATTGGAATTTCCTGAAGCATCAGCACTCTTGACAATGAAAACATAATCGCCATTCGCATAGCCTTCTGTCACATATTCGTGGTTCTTTTTGACTGCGAATGGGTCACTATGAATCGATGTCGAACCAATAAGAATCTCCTCGGTTGAACTTTCGGAGGTGTACCACGTAATCTTCACACGGCCATCCTCAAGAACTTCAGCATCCAAATTCAGGAGTTCAGGAGGCGTATCGTCGACAACCGTACTCGTATTGAAGTAAAGAATGACATCATCAGTACCTTCTGCACGAATGAAAACCCAGTACGCTGTACCAACATCGAGGTCTGTTAGGGTGACCGCATGGTCTGTACCACTTGCCGTTTCAAGAAGGTTCGTGCTTGCATCGATAGGCTGTTGACCAGCAAGAGCAAATTGAATCGAAGTCGCATCTGAAACGGTTGTCGACCAAGTAATCACCGCCGTTGAAGCAGTAACAGCCTCAATGGATGCTCCGAAAATCTGCTGTGGAACTTCAGGCATCTCAAAGCCTGTAAGTTTCGCATAGACGTGATTCTCAACGTCGTACGAAGAAAGCATTTGTTCTTGCCCAGAACCATTGAGAATCATATCGATGATGTTTGGATCGTAGTCAATACCATCATCTGCAGCAGGGTTTGAACCACCTCCTAGCGTCCATGTTGATGGTGTCTCATCCACATCTCGCCATTTACCAGTTCCAAAACCGTCTTGACTTCCGATGACGACGATGTATCGATAATTCGGAATATCATCACCGATAACGTCCTTACTGACAGTAAAGGTGATGGTTTTTGCATCGACATCGCCAGAGACATCGATGCCTCGTGAAGAGGTGCTACCGGTTTCAGACTGAACTGCGAGGACCGCACCTGGTTCACCCGTTCCACTGATGGCAACTTCCCAAGCCCAATCCTCATCGATTTCTGCATTTGCACCATCGAGCATCTCTGTTGATCCATACGATGTTTGACCATGATCAACATAAATCTGAACAATTTGATGACTAAATCCATTGCTCAATCCCCAAATATCGGTCATTTCACCCATCTCTAAGATGAATTGGGCATTCCAAGCACTTTGCCGAATGGTGAGTTTCTTGGCATCCCAAAGGCCACCATTGTTTGGTGTAGCAAAATCGCTTGCAAGTGGGTACGAGTAGTCACCATCACCTGTTTCATCACCAGCAGCATCTTCAAGTTCGAGCAGTGTCACCCATTCTTCCAGATCAGGAAGGACAACTTCAGCAGGAGCAGGTGGTGCCATTTCCTTATCCTCTCCATCACCATAAGAAAGTGATTCTGCCAGTGCTGCGACCACCTTTATTCGAGTGGAGTATCGAGGTGCAAGTCCAATCTCTGACCATGGAATTGCAAATTCATAAACATCCTGAACTGCACAACTTCCAAGCGAGGAACTTCCGCTTAGAACCCATTGCTCTTGATCTCCACTCTTCCCTTTCGCCGTGAAGAGATTCCATTTTGCTCGACCATCGTCTCGTAGCGTATCAAAGTCAAAGGCAATCATGTATTTTGCAGGGAAACCAAGAATTTGATTTCCGTAATACGTTCGGAAATTGGTTTCAGCTTCGTTGAAATTGACTGCGTTGGCCTGCATGAAGTAGAGAGCCAAATCGGGTGACTTTTCATCGAGCGACGCATCCTGAAGTTCAGCAACGGTTGTCGCATCCACACGAATGAACACATTGGATGCATCATAGCCAACATAGAACTCATCAATGTTGAACGGTGAGCCGTCAACCGGGGCATCGTACCGTGCAGCACCATCCCATTCACCTGGCAATGCAACACCGTCAATCATCGGCTCGATGATTGATGAGGACGCGGGCGAGGGAACTGCTGGATTGGTCCACAGGTCTTGCAAGTAGGGAGGGAGGTCCAGATTGACCGCACGATAGATGTTTGACAGGTGAACCTTAAACAACACATCCCAATTCTCATCGTAACCGCTGTCTTGGTCAAGGCCATACCACCAGAACCAATCGCTTCCTTCTGCGATGTAGAGCGATTCCCATGCGGCCTCAAGACCACTGTGGTTTGGATTCTCTTCTTCGAAGGCCACGAGTTCTTGCCGTGCTTCAACGAGACGTTGCCAGGCAAGCGATTCCTCTTCCTCACCAGCCCACGTGCGTAGTGTTCCATCAATCCAAGAGCCCGTTCCTATGGTTTGGATTTCTGGTAGCGTTGGATCGGATTCAAGGAACTCTGATGGCGTTGTCGTGACAACGGTCGGATGAGTTGCAAGTCGACTGTACCACTCTGCCATGAATGGTCGAGCATTGTCCTGATGTTGGAATTCGGACATGAACATCCAGTTTTCACCGTCCAATGCAACGGTAAGGAGGTGTTCTGAAGGGTCCTCGCCTGCATCGAGAAGTTGCTGACGGATGTTATCGAGGTATGCAATGAAATCGGAAACGGCTGCTTCTGGCGTCATTGTTCCATATTGGAATGCAATACGGTCAGAAATCACTCGATCACGGAAAATGACAGCAACCTCACCACCATCTGCACCGGTCACTGTCCAAGGTGTGGCAAGATTGGTCACGTCCTCAACATCGATGTAATCACCGTTTTGGTTGGTTGATTGCTTGAGGATTTCCTCATCCGTCACCATCCACTCGATTCCGACATCTGTGACGGGTTGAACCATCGCTGGAGAAACGGCTTCTTCGCTGGGCCACATACCGGTTGGACGGAATCCAAGTTCATCCTCAAAGAGATTCATTCCTGTGATGAGATGATTCTGCACATCTTCAGGCCATGCTTCTTTGTTGACTCGAATGCCATCTTCCATCGTCCAACCATCCATCATCAGCAGCGGCATGATTGGATGGTAGTACGGTGTTGTTGTCAACTCAATTTGACCCTTTGCAGCAAGTTCGCTGTACATCGGCAAAACATTGCCCATGTGTTCATGTTGAGCGTCGAGAACATAATTCAAATCATCCAAATCGTAATTCCCATTTTGCATAAACAAGTCGATCAAACCCTGATCTCGATGGCTGGCATTGTAGGCTCCTAGGACGTAATCAGGTGAGAATTGATAGAGATACCACAGGACCTGAAGATCGAGGAAATCTTGAGGAGCAAGCAAATCGTCATCCATAATGGTTGCAGGCTTGAGGTTGTGCAGGGTTTCATCATAGAGTTCTTTGTACCGCTCACTCGAAGGATGAAGCCATCCTAACTTGGCATCATCTTCGGATACGTTGTATATCCAACCGCTGTTCCAAAATGACTGAAACTGCATGGTATGCAATTCCAGATCTGTTGCATTGGGATAGCCGCCCTCTGTCCACGAACGTTTCGCAATGTCTGTGTGAACGTCGAGCGTTTCCTGCTCATGGTAATCGACCAATTGCTCAATGAACGATGGTACGAGGTTGTAGGTCACTTTGGTGTCGGAATCGGCAAGTATGCCTGGTGAGTCAACATACTCAGTCATGGCATGGACCCGAACCCATGGCATCTCGTACATGCCAGTTAGTTTGTTTTTGTAATAGGGCTGGTGTTGATGGAAGACGATAGCGAGGTTGAGTGCATCGTCGACCTTTCCGGAAGCTGCAGGTTGAATCACAGGAAGTTGACTTGGATTCGTAACATTGTTCACGTTTTCAATGTGCCAAGCATGCGTAAACGTTTCAGCACCATTATTGCTTGCAGGATTTTGTTGAGGGAAGGATACCCAGACATTCCCTTCATCTTGCCATTGTGCGTAAACGATGACATCGAGGGTTGAAGGCGTTCCAATCTCAGTCCATGGAATTGCAAGTTCAGTCACCTTGTTGTCGCTCCATCCGCTGTAGATTTCAACGACGTGTGAAGAATCAATCCAAGCACTTCCATCAAAAGATATGAGGCGAAAATATGAATCATCTTCAAGAACGAATCCGTAGTTTGCCGCAAAGGGCAAGGTGTGGGCAAAGCCCCAATCTTTGCTCAGTACAGAGCCTGTCGAAGAGGTGTTGAAGTAAACGAACAAATCTGCTCCTTCAAAGGTATCTTTCCAGTCTGTTCCTTCCCAACCGAAATAGAGACTGTTTTCGTCCCACGTTAGGTGAAGGTCAACATTTCCAGAAGCCATTTGGCTGTCTGAACTCCAATCGGAAAGGTCGCCATCAACACTTATTGTTGAAGGGGTAACTCCGGCAGCAAATCCGCCCATGGTCGAGGTTATGAAAAGCAGCGACAAAATCACAGCACTTCTCCGCATGGCTGTACCGTAGAAATGATAACTTGAAAGACTTTGCAAAATTTGATGGAGTCCGAAAAAGCGATCGGGATTCTCTGTCACATCACTTCATTGCCCAACCAAAGTTTGGCAGAGGGCCACATATTTGTTGACTGGTTGAGCAAAAATGGATTCGATTATTGGCAATTGCTTCCACTTACACCTCCAGACAAATACGCCTCACCGTACGCGTCGCCATCAGCCTTTGCTGGTTGGAGTGCATTGTGCGATTCGGATGCAACGTCATCGATGGAGAAGGATGAATATTGGTTGAACGATTGGGCATTGTATTGTGCAATCAAAGCCGACCAGGGTGGCAAGCCATGGTACGAATGGCCCGAACCACTCAAGAACCGAGACAGTGATGCATTAAGCAAATTCAACAGTCAACGCCAACCTTTCATCGAGCAACAAGCAAATTTTATGGCGGAATGGAACAATTTACGACAATATGCTGCTCATCATGGTGTGAAAATCATTGGCGACGTCCCTATTTTCATCGCCCACGATTCTGCAGACGTTTGGGCGCATCAAGAGTTGTTTCAATTGGACGACAATGGCTATCCAACCTTCATCGCTGGCGTCCCTCCGGACTATTTTAGTGAAACGGGCCAAGTCTGGGAAACAGTCCTCTACGATTGGGAAGCACACGAAAAACAGCAGTGGAAATGGTGGGAGGAACGCATGAAACGCATGTTTCGAATGTACGATGTTGTCCGAATCGATCACTTTCGAGGCTTCCATTCCAATTGGGCCGTACCTTATCCAGAAGAGAACGCGATGAATGGGCACTGGCAATCTGGACCTGAGCACAAACTCTTCGATCATCTGATGGCATTGGTAACCTCTCCAGACCAAATCATAGCAGAAGATTTGGGCATCATTCCGGAAGCTGTTATCGACTTTCGTAATCGACATAACCTTCGCGGAATGAGTGTCTTGCAATTTGGGTTTGCGGGAGATTTGGCAACAAACCCACATCATCCAAACAACATAACAGAGCAGCAAATTGCATACAGTGGAACACATGACAACAATACTGCAGTCGGTTGGTTTGAAGAGATAACAGAGGAAGAGCAGGCCAACGTTCAATCCCTTGCGTTACCGGGTGAAGCCATACAAGACACATTGATGCGGTTAGCAATGGATTCTGATGCAAGAATATCCATCTTCCCGTTGCAGGACTTTTTGGGATTAGGTTCCGAGGCTCGGATGAACGTGCCTGGTCAGAAAGGGGAAAACTGGAATTGGAAATTTACATGGCAGCAACTCGTTAGGTGAGGCGACCGACAAAGAACTCATAACCTGACAAGAATAGCATAATCCATGCCTGTAGTGGGGTATTTTACAGCAGAGATTGGCCTCTGGTCAGAGTTGCATACCTACTCAGGGGGGCTCGGAGTTCTTGCCGGAGACCATGTCAAATCAGCGGCTGATGCAGGTATACCTCTGGTCGGCGTAACACTCCTTTACCATCAAGGATATGCACGACAACACATTGACAATGCTGGAATTCAAACCGAAACTTTTCCCGAAATTGACATGAACAATCTTCTCACAAAAACAAACACCATTCTTGAACTTGAACTTGATGGAACACCATTGTTTGCATATGTTTGGATGGCTGAAATTGTTGGGCAATCTGGTCACAAGGTTCCCGTCTACTTCATCGACACCAGACACCCTGAAAACACAACTGAACATCAGGAACTCTCCTCGAGATTGTATGGTGGTGATGATCGTATGCGAATTCGACAAGAGTACGTTCTCGGTGTAGGGGGCATCCATTTGTTTGACCATTTGGAAATCAAAATGGATGGTCTTCATTTGAATGAAGGCCATTGTACATTCGCGATGCTTGAACTCTTGAAGCGTGGCTGGAGTCGTGAACAATTAGCTCAGCGGAGTCTGTTCACAACCCACACTCCTGTACCTGCAGGACATGATCGATTCGATTGGTCGTTGGTCGAGGAGGTCATTGGAGACTTGTTGCCGCCAGATGCGAAGGAATTGGTGAGAAGTGCAGGTGACCCCGAGGATGCTGCTCGCTGTTCGATGTCGCATCTCGCCGTTTCACTTTCAACCAGTGTGAACGCTGTTTCCAAACTCAACGCGGACGTCGCAATGACAATGTTCGAACAAAACATCCAACCAATCACCAATGGGGTCCATCATATCACGTGGACATCCCCGGTTATGTCATCCCTCTTCGACAAGCATCTGACTGGTTGGAGAACTCATCCGGAGTCAATTTCCAACGCCGAAACGTTGCCAACGGAAGATCTCAAAGAAGCACGCTCAAAGGCTCGAAGCCAGCTTCGTGACTACGTTCGATCAACAACAGGTGTCGAATTGTCTCCCGATCGATTAACGATTGGGTTTGCACGTCGATTTGCAACTTATAAGCGAGCGAACCTAGTGTTCAAAGATTTGCAGCGACTGCGAGCACTTGGTGCAGGAAAAATACAATTTGTGTTTTCTGGAAAAGCACATCCAAAAGACCAGGGTGGTAAGCAATTGATTCGTGATATCTTTGAATCTGCACACCAAATCGAAGACGAAATTCCAGTTGCTTTCATCGAGAATTACGACATGCATACCGGATTGATGATGACCAGTGGCGTTGACATCTGGCTGAACAATCCAATTCGTCCAATGGAAGCATCAGGCACATCTGGCATGAAGGCTGCAATGAACGGTGTCCCGAACTGTTCGATTCTCGACGGATGGTGGCCAGAAGCCTGTCTTCATGGTGTGAATGGGTGGGCAATTGGAAACGCAGAAGATAATCGAAACGATGACAGAGATGCTGAAAACATCTACAAGGTGCTTGAAGATGAAGTCATCCCGCTCTGGGAACAGGCAGGTGATGGTTGGGCTGAGATGATGAAAGCAAGCATCGCAGTATCAGCAGGCTTTACTGGACAGCGTATGGTTCAAGACTACCTTGAATTTTACAATCAATTCTCTTGATTTTCCAAATCGATTTCAAACGATTCATCCTCTTGCCATCCCTTCTTTCTTGCAGATAGACCGAGGACGAGAGCTGCGATGATGACCCCTCCAATCAACAATGTTCGTGTGAGTGTTATTGCAGACGATTTGGAATCCGATGGTTCCGCATTTTCACATGGAAGGCAGGCTGCAACCGGACACGGTTGATCGACGGGGTGTTCGTAGGTTTCACCACAGCAAAGGTCACAAATTTGTACGCCAGATTCATTTCCAACCGTCTCATTGTTCGAGTCGGGTAATTGTGTTTCATTGGTTGAGCCCGTTTGGTTTGTCGTATCACTTGTTTGATTTGTGGTATCATCCGTTTGATTTGTCGTATTTGTTTGATTGTTGTCGCTTGGCCCTTGACAACTTGGACAACACTCCCCCTCGGCAGCTGGTATCGTTGTCCATCCATCAGGGCATGCATCACAGAACGCATCAGCACACGGGTCGGTTTGATACTGGCAACTTCCATCATCTTGGGTTGCTTCAGCATCAAAATTTGTTGCTGTGCTGTCCGTACAGCCTAGAATTGGTTCGGGTGGATATTCACAGGATCCATCGTCTACCGTAGCAGATGCGTCAAAATTGGTTGCTGTTGAATCTGTACAACCGTACACAGGATTCACCTCAATATCAACATCGAGTTCGATAACAGTAACAGAATGGGCATCCACAGAAAGTGTACCATCGAGCATTGAGGATTCACCAAAACGGACAATGTCGTTGCTCTCAAAGCCCCCAACAGTCGTTGGAGCACCTCGATTAAGTACGACGGACATCGTTTGATTCTCATGCGTCATGTTGTAAACCAAGAGATTCGCCATTGCGAGACGTGTACTGTACTCGCCACGTTGCAATGCAATCGATTCTGACCGTACCTTACCAAGTTCTGAGATGTTCTCAAACAATTGCGATTCCATAGCACTCCACAAACTTTCATTTCGATACATGTGACGATTGTCAGGATCTGCACCACCGTATTCACCGTATTCATCACCATAATAGAGAAGTGGAGCACCAGGGGTTGTCAACAACCAGCCATACGCTTGCATAGCAGCGTTGTAGGCAGAGACATCACCTGGTTGACCAGGAAGTCCATCTTCAGCCCATTGATTGAACGCGTCATTGGTTCCAGTATCTGCACGACTCGTCAATCGAGGCACATCGTGACTGCCAACATATGGCACCATAATCGAACCATTGAGATACTGGTCCTGACTTCGGTTTGTCCAGTAATCAAGGTGCATGTAATTCTCATTGCCAGAAACGAAAACATTGTCGACAACTGCATGATAAAGCACGAAATCGGCTTGACCATCCAATCCATCCTCACCCATGTATCCATTAATCGTCCCGTATTGATCTTGATTATCTTCAAGCGAGTGTCCTTCCCAACCCATAGCAGTTTCGCCCTTGAGATAGTAATCCGTTCCAACCGTCTCGAACCGTTCATTGACTTGAGCGACTAAATTTCTTGTCGCTAAATCTTCGACGTGTTTCACGGCATCGATTCGTAATCCATCTAAATCATAAGTTTCGAGCCACCAAAGCGCATCATCGATGAATTGTTCAGAAGCATTCCGAATCTTCCAGTTGACATCGGGCATGTACGACGTAAATTGACAATCCAAGCGATGCTCGGTCCAATCACAGCCTGGAGAACCACAGATACAACCTGCATTGAACCACTCTGGATGTTCTTCGTAGTAGGTATGTTGCTCGTGAACATGGTTGACAACAAAATCCATCATGACCCGAATGTCACGGTCGTGGGCAGCTTGAATCAATGCATGAAGTTCTTCTTCAGTTCCCAGTTTGGGTTCGATGCCTCGTGGCTCGGTTGGCCAATATCCATGAAAGGCGGAGACATCATGTATTCCATCAGCAGCCTTCCCGGTTCCATTCGCTGCCGTATTGAAAGGGGTAAGCCAAAGTGCCCCTACACCCAATTCATCGAAATAACCCGATTCGATCATTTGGGTGACTCCAGCAAAGTCGCCCCCTTGCCAATCAGCACCTTGAGCAGCACCGACCATGGGCTCATCGTTCGATGTATTTCCATTGACGAATCGGTCGGTCATGACCATGTAGATGAGTGCGTCTTGCCATTCAAAATCAGCACTTGGGCCTGTCCAAAAGGGTATCAACAGGTCGTATGCAGGGTTCCCGTTTACATCGAATCCATCGATTTTCAAGGTGTGCTTACCATCAGTGAATCCACTTACATCATACGTCCAAGTGTGTTGTTGTGAATCCCAGACAGCACCTGAAATGGCGGATGGCGTTCCACTAAAAGCGGCTCCAGAAGAACCGGGATGATAGGTTACAACAAGCGATTCATCCGTCAATTCAGCACTGAATTGTGGCCGAACATGGTCGCGAACACGAACAAGGGAGTTTTCGAAATCTCCACAATACGATCGTTCCGAATTCATTGGATCGAAAATGAATTCCTCATCGACAATGAATTTGTAACAATACAAGCCTTCCTGAAGTTCAACTTCGGCCGTCCAAATACCATCCTGTTCAGTCATTGGAATATGGTCGCTCCAGTTCCATTCTCCAACAACAAAGACCTCGTTGGCAACACCTTCGTACGAGAACAACGTCGTTGATGATAACGAATGTTCCGTCGCACGCACCTCGTTTGATGAAAGGGGTGAAAAGACAACAAGGAGCATCATCAAAATCAAGAAACGCGGTGCGAATTTCATTCGTTAACCTCCTGTGGTTTTTTGAACAATGCGTTGGCTGTATCGACCAAATCGTCAATGTGCTTGCAAAGGAAAGAACGAACAAATTCGTTTGCAGGGTTATGATAAGCCTCCATTGGTTCACAATGCTGTTGCAATACACCCTTGTCGAGAATAGCAATGCGATCGGCTAATGTCATGGCCTCGATTTGATCGTGTGTCACATAGATAGTGGTCGTTCCCAATTCATTGTGCAGGCGTCGTATTTCATTCCGCATTTGATGACGAAGTTCTGCATCAAGGTTGGAAAGTGGCTCATCCATGAGAAGAACCTTCGGTCTTCGAATCAGAGCACGACCGAGTGCAACGCGCTGACGTTGACCACCACTCAACTCCTTTGGTTTCTTGTCGAGATGATCCTTCAATTCCAACAATTGAGCTACATCGATGACTCGCTTTGAAATCTCATCACCATTTAATTTCTCATCGCCTTTCATCATTCGCAATCCGAACGACAAATTGTCACGAATGGTCATGTGAGGATAGAGAGCATAAGATTGGAACACCATACCAAGTCCTCGCGCACCTGCGGGCAGATGGTTCACTTTCATGCCGTCAATTCGTATGTCACCCGCCGTGACTTCCTCAAGTCCAGCAAGCATTCGAAGCGTGGTTGACTTTCCACAACCTGATGGACCGAGGAGTACCAAGAATTCCTTATCTTTGATGTCCAAGGTCAAGTCCTGGACAGCTTGGAACCCATCTTCGTACAGTTTGTTCACGTTTTCAAATTCTACACTTACCATAATCTCACCCTTTGACGCCACCTGCGGATAAACCATCGATCAAAAATTTCTGGAAAAAGAGGAATAAGAGGGCCACAGGTAAACTTACCAACAAACTGGCAGCAGCAAAGTCACCCCATGCTTGACCCGTGGATGAAATAAGGGAGGCCAACCCGACCGGAAGTGTGTACATGTCATTTGAGGTGTTGAACGTTAATGCCAACAAGAATTCGTTCCAAGCAGCGAGGAAACTAAACAATGCTGTGACGGCGATGGCGGGGGTTGAGAGAGGCAACACAACCTTCGTAAAAACCTGGAATTGGTTGCAACCATCAAGGGCAGCAGCTTCCTCAAGTTCGCGAGGAATTGTATCAAAAAACCCCTTCAACATCCAAACACAAAGTGGTAACGCTGTAACACAGTAAGCAAGGATAAGTCCCAAATGTGAATTCAAAAGACCAAGCGTCTTCATAACCAAGAAGTATGGAACAAGAATAATGATTCCTGGGAACATTTGCACCAAAAGGAAGGAAAACATGGAAGCGTCACGTCCAGTAAATTTGTATCGACTAAACGCATAACCTGCAGGTATGGCGATGAAGAGTCCGAGAAGAGCAGTTCCAACACTCACAATAAGCGAATTTGTTAACCACGTCCAAAACGAATCCCCATTGAGTATCTTCGAGAAATGATCCGTTGTGAAGGAATCACCGATTTGTCCCCCAAGAGCATTCCCTTCTGAGAACGCAATGTCAATAATCCAAACCAATGGAATGACCGTAATGGCGACAAAGTGAAGAAGCGTGATATGTGTCGATGTTGCATGGTAAAATTTGCTTAGATTCGCATTCCTCATCAACCCGTACTCAATTGCTGAATCGGAGAGTTTCCTCGAGGTCCAAACTGTAACAGGTCGTCCCGACAGCCAGAAGAGTGTCAAACCGGATGGAAGAAGGCTCCAGCAATGAAACCAGATGTTAAAGATGGTTGGGTCGGTTCGTAGAATCCGGTACACAGCGATACCGAAAAGTGACGCACTTAAGACCAAAGAGATGTTCCTGCGTACATGGTCGTTAACGTTCGGAAGCGATGCACGAAGAGCCGCAAAGAGAAGGCAAGTAATTACCCCAAGAAGGAGTAAGTCCGATTCAGCACGGAGATAATCCACTGTAAGAAGAAGGATATTCATGAGAAATGCAGCAACAAGCCATCGTCGCAACATGACAATTTCCAATGGCACATACCACCAGCGCATGTCATTGGAATCGGTCATCCTACCGCCTCCGTGGCATTGGTTTGCTTCATGTATCGCCAAGAGAATGCAAACAACATCAGGAAGATGATGACCGACCACGCCGCTGCAACGCCATAGGCACCTTCACGGAAGGCCACATCGTAGACGTAAGTGATCAAAATATCTGTTTGACCTGGTTCGCCAAAGTAGAGATTCGGACCACCATCCGTCATCAAATAAATGACGTTGAACATGTTGAATGTCCAGATAAATCCAAGAAGCGTGAGCGGAATTAAGGCACTTCGCAAGTTTGGTAACGTCAGATGTCGGAACGCTTGCCACCCCATTACACCGTCGATTTCAGCGGCCTCGTACATGTTCTTGGGTAACGATTGCAATGCACCACTTATGGACATCATCATGAACGGAACACCCAACCAAATGTTCACAAGAATAACAATAATTTGTGCCCCAGTTGGATCTGAAAGGAAATCGATGTTGGTTCCGAGTAGGTCGTTGATAAAACCATCCGGTTGGAACATACCCCTCCAGACGAGTACAGAAATGTAAGATGGAACAGCCCAAGGAAGCAACAAAACCGTGCGGTAGGCAACCTTACCTCGAATACGACTACGATGCAACATGATAGCGAGGAACAACCCAATTCCGATGTGTGCTGAAACATTGACAACGGTCCAAACAAGGGTGAACAAGGTCACACGGAGGAAGCCATCCGAAGCAAAAACCTCCCAGAAGTTCTCGAGTCCAATGAAGGATTGATCGCCAAGTTGCGTTTGATTTGCATCGGTAAATGCAAGCCAAAACCCGTACAAAACAGGATAGAAAGTCAGGATTGCCAACGAGAGTAAGGCAGGTGCAACATAGAAGTGCGCAAGTTTTGATTTCGTCCGACCAAGTTTTGTGTCGTTCCACTTTGCAAAACTGAGCAATGCAATGAGCGAAAGAACAATTGCTCCTAAGGCGAACATGACTGGTGATGTATCACCTGCTTCAGGTCGTTCATCGGCAACACTGGTACGCGCATTGATGGAAGAAATCAAAACACCATCTCCGTACACTTCAATTCGATGTTCTTGACCAGGAACCATACCTGTAAGGTCGCATTCTATTGCATCCATAGTTTCCAAGGCGACCCGTTGTTGGCCGACTTGGAACAGCTCATTGGCTCCAGCAGTACACGAATCATAACCGAGAAGTGAACCGTTGTTTGATGCTTCGATACGAATCTCTGTGTGCAATTGATCATCAACAAAAACGTCGTACGCTGTCGCATTGGTTGTCTCAAACTCGATGGTAATCGTACGGTAACCCTCTGCAAGCGGGTAAGGCTCTGCACGAGAGATTGAATCCATTTGCTCTTGGAGTTGTTGATTGGCCCCTGACAAGGCATCCACTGTTGAGGCAATGCCTGAATACGCCTGCTCAAAAGCGGTTGACAACGGATCGTAAACAAGGGACATGGCTCTTGTGGTCGGAGCGGGCGTTCCTTCCTTGGTTTGCTGAAGGAAACCAGCGAGCACTTCATCTTCGTTGATTTCTGAATCTGATTCAAGTGCAACATGTGTGGGCATCGTGTACGTCTCAACTGCAAATTCCTTCTGGACATCTTCCGATGAGAGCCAAAGTGCAAGTTCTGTTGCTGCAATTTTATTGGCGCTTTGTTTGCTCACAGTCCACCCTTTGTAGGTAACAAGTGGCGACATTCGCTGCTCAGTACTTTCGACAGTTGGCAACAACGTTTGACCAATGTTTAGCCGACTGGCTTCATAGGTCGCCCAATTCCATGGACCATCGAAAATCATGGCTGCTTTTGAGGAAATAAACTGATTCTTCATACCCTCAATCTGTGTACCCGTTGCGACCACACCGTGTTCCAATTCCAAATCAAGCATCCATTGCATCGCTTCACTCGAACCATTCGAATTGAGCGTAGGCTCACCGTTCTCATCAAAGAGCGAACCTCCAAATCCTTCCTGAATTGGGAACCACCAATATGCGGTCTTGACTGGAATTGCCAGTCCTTGCACATCATCATAGGTCAGGGATTTCGCTGCCTGCAACAAGTCTTCTTCCGTCCAACTCTCATCCGGATATTCAAGACCGCGGGAGTCAAACAACGCTTTGTTGTAAATCAAAGAAAGACAGTCCTGACTTGCTGGAACCCCGTACAGTGCGTCACCGTAACGCATCGCTTGAAGAGCACGCTCCTCGAATTGGGCTCGGTCTTGTGGCGTGAGGTGAGGTCGTAAATCTTCCAACAGCGGGTATCCATCGACACGTACCTCTCCAATAGCGCCGAGTTGGTCACTCGATAATCGCATCAAATCAGGAGCTTGTCCACCCTGAGCAGCAGTCATGAACAACTGATCAGCGTTACCAAACGGAACCATCGTCACGTCAACCGTAACATTCGGATTCACAGTCTCGAAGGTCGAAATAGAATTCATGAAGACTTGTTCTTCCTTGCTTTCAGCAGCGAACGTATGCCAAACTTCGAGAACGACTTGACCGTCTACGGATGTTGCTTCACCAGATTGTTGATCAGTTCCGAGGCAGCCCGATAAGAAAAGCAACATGAACAAGGCGAAGGCAAGGAGTCGTTTCCGAAAGGAAGGACCATGCTCCACCCCCAGCATGCACCGCCCTTGAATTATGCCGACTTAAACACCACGGAAAGCCGTTGAAAACATTAGTTTGAATTGTGGTAGGCAACTGGCAATTGACCAAGTTGCATCCATTCGAAATGCAAGAGGGTCTTCATTTCCATTCGAGCACCTTGTCTCCATCGTTTCCTCATGGTCCGTTCAACCTCTCGGCTTGGAAGAGGTGGAGCAGAAAACCTGCAGTTCGATTCATCAGCCTTCGGAATGGGTGCATCGTTCCACTCAACACCCCATAGAATCAACCATTCCGGAGGAGCGACACCAAAGTCCACCTCAATTTCTGGATGTTCAATCGCCTTTTGGACATCACTTGGTGTAATCTCTCCAAGCGCAAGAAGATGGATTGCCATTGCAGTACGTCGAACTTGATTCCAGAGAAATGCTTCACCAACGATTTCGAATCCAACAGTTCGACCATCGACAATCCATGGAGTGCACGAACGAACGGTTCGAATTGGGTTTTTTCCGGGTTCAAGTCGGGCAAAGTTTCGAGCATCGTACGTCCCTTCGAACAACTTCAACCAATCCACGATTGCTTCACCAGGATCTTTCCAAAACTCGATCCCTTCCAACCTGTATCGATACGTACGGTAGAGCGCCATCCGCGGATTCCAATCACCATCAACCTCTCGAACATCCAAAAAAGCAATTTCATCAGGAAGAAGGTCATCAACTGCACGAACGAATTTACGAGGCGTGATGCTCTCCCAGAGCGAGGTAGCGATTCGAACGGTTCCGCCATTCAAACGAACGTGGACACCAGCATCCGTCCGACTTGAAAGAACCAAATTGTGTCCTTCTTGGTTTGCCGAAATCCATCCCAGCTTCTGAAATGCGTGAATCAGTTCTCCTTGGACGGTACGAACATCGGGTTGAATCTGGCTGCCATGAAAAGCGTCGCCAAGATAGCCAATTCGAAAATGCAGACGAGTTTCTGCATCGGACATAACCGAGCCTCAATCTTCGGAGGTTAGGATTTTTGCTGCTTCCTCTGGAGTGTAGCCAAGTCCACCAACTGCCCAAATCAAAGCTTGCTTAACCCATGGTTGAACCATCGGGTTGCCTTTTTCTGGGTCGATGACTTCAATGGTGTCAACTATGTTTCTTGCAGCCATGTAAAGAACGTCATCGGTTGGGATGTCTGCCATCTCGAGACGGCGGCTGTACCGTTGGAACTCTTTGACCGCTTGAGGTACTCGACGACATTCAAGGGCAAACGAGGCAAAATCAGCGATGTACTCATCGTTTTCTTCATCAAGTTCCATTGCCTTTTTGTACGACATCATGATTTTTGTACCGGGGACAACATCGTCCTGTTCTTCCATGTTGAGCATGTTTGCAAATTCTGCATAGGTGTGCTGAAGTATTGCGTTGTCTCGGTTGGAACGTAGTTTGCCATCCAAATTTTCAACAGCACCTTTCAAGTCACCAGAGCGAAATAATTCCATCGCTTCTGCCATCACATCATCACTCATGCTTCTCTCTCCGATTTGACCAAAAATTGGGGGTTCTTGAAGACAGCGGTTCATTCTTGTCCTTGGTTTTGTTCGGTTAGGATTTCAGCGAGGTTGTCCAACTTTGTAGACTGACTGTGCTTTTTGTGCATCTCATTCAGGAGAGTCTTGGTATCCTCCCAACCACGGATTTTGTAAAAGCAGTGTTTCGGATCGGGCCGAACGGTGCGGATTGTGCGTTGGTAGAACAACAACGCAAAGAAGGATTTGAGAAGACTCTTTCCTGCTTTTTCGGCAGTGGTGTCGCCCTCATTTTCAGGCAGGTTCGGAGAGACTCCAACACTACCACCAACAGATTCTTCGACGATTCCGACACCGGAATCGGTCAGAATCGAAAGCGTAGCAAATCCCGTCATGGTTCCAAATGGCGTGCGTTCCACCTGCACTTCTGAAATACGATCGAAAAGAATTCTTCGATGAGCACGACTGAGGAGGAATGCATGCTTGAAGATGACAGCATTGCTTGTAATGGCATAATCAAAACTTCGCTGATAGTAGAACACCAGCGCCCAATATGTCAGCGTAAGGACAAGCCCTGCAATAAGGAAATTGTAGGTAAGGCCGAGGAATGGTTCAACATCTGCATCAGAGAATAGGTCTCGAATCAGTGCGATGAAACCATCTATCTGAATAAATACGGGCAAGAAGGTCGCTAGGAGCAACCAAACCGTTACCCACTTTCCGGACGTCGATGTGTTCATCATTCTGTTAAACCATGTGATGATGGCCATGACCAAAACAAACCCAAACGGGAACGTAGAACCTCCCAATCCCATGACCCAAACGATAAATTTCGCAAACCCTCCGGAATTTTCGTTCAAGAGAGCGTCCGGTTTCCAAAAGAGCAAATGGATTCCAAAGACGATTAATCCAAGGACGTACATACCCATGAATCCAACGGGACTCGGAGATTTCGTGAGAAGGACTTCCTCTCCTTCGATGAGCTTAAACCGGTGCTTCAACGCATCTTCGTTGGACATTTTTTTCGAAGAATCATCGACTTCAGTGCTTGTGTTTTCAGTTTCTCGAGACTGGACCTCTTCATCGCTCATCGTGTTGACCCATTATGGTGTTGTCACACAAGCACATAAGCCCTTTGCCGGATTTAAATCCAAACAAGTCGCATTTGGTTAGTGCAAAAGCCCCCAACTGTGCTCTGCATTTCCTCGAATCCATTCGTACATCGACGCTTGACGAAGTCCATGCTCATCTTCGATGGTGAGCGATTCAACTTCGAGAGGGTATTCGTTGTAGGTAAGGTGCGACCAAATTCCACCCCGAGTTGGTTGATGGAAATCCCAATATGCACGCGCAACGGCGCGGACCTTCACACGGATTGAGGTTCGACCGTTCTTGAGGTGAATGTCGAAAAGCGGCAACTCATTGTCTTGCTTTTGCTTGTCAACGGTTACGATTCGAAAACGCTCGCTTCGACCGTGTTTCGCGTCGTGGAATAAGCCACCTTGACTCACAGCGATGTGCGATACATCACGACGTTTCCATGCACGAGGATCACGGCTGAGAATCGTCGTTGAAACGTGTGGTAAGAACCAATCCAAATAGGACCCATCGGAAAAGTGAAGAACGCCCCAGTACCATGGAACGCTCGGTGCTTGAACACAGACTTTTTGGAAATAAGCTGTTCCGGTAACATCAATATGATCGATGGTTCCAGTGACCTTGGTTCCATGAAGACGAAGGATATCATATCCCAAGGAGCCGAGGTATGTTGCTGTCGCTTCGCGAGTGGTTGACATCGCTGGATTCCACGGCGTCATGTTCAATCGTATGGATTGCACAGCATCATGGTCCAAATCGAGGTTGAGCCAGAATTGTGAGCGATCGGAATGCATGCCCATTGAACAATCACCATCGAGCAATGGAACCACAGCTCCACCACCCTGACCTTTCGTACCTGGCCATGAAGAGTGGTTTGATGGTAGGACAATCATATCGCATACCTTAGCAATGATCTCATCGTGCATCTCCGAACCGTCAAACCACCATGCGCAGACCATACCATCAATTTGGATACCGCCTTGGTCGTCAAACCCAGGCGTCCCCTTCGGTTTCCATTCAACATCGTTGATGTGAACTTCATCGTTCTCCTTGGTCGACCAAAGGACCATCAACTGTTTCCCTGCCTTGGGGTGTTCATCATCATCAAGCATCACAAGCCACCACCACCAGTCCCATGTCAGATGTTGGATGGGTGGCCGTTGGTTCAATGTCCACAAGGTCGAGAAATCACCTTCAAAGGAATCCATAAAAATCCCTCATACAATCTCTTTGGACTTGAAAATCAACTGCCCAATAAACCAGAAGAAGATGGCTTGAAACACGAGGACAAGGATGGAGACCACCGTTGTCGCATAGGGCCCCATTCCCAACCCAAGGTCGGATTGTGCCCATTCCAAAGCACCGTAGCCCGGAAGTTCGTTACCACTGATGAAAAAGAATGAGCCTGAGTCGTTTGAACCTCCTGCCCAAGAACCTGCTTCAGTGAACATCGCCATGTCAGGCCAGGCAAGGTAAGCGCCAGAATCAATGATGCTCATGGACCAACCAACGACCGACATTCGCAAGAAACTCGACTCCGGGACAGACATCGAAAGAAGGGCCATTCCAAGTTCCCAGGCTGCAATGGGCAGTGCCAGTATGATACCGTATTTCCACAATACGCCGAGGAATGCGAACAACATCCCGTAAACCAATGTCGCAAGGAGGGCTGCGATGAGAATTGCGAACCACACGCCAAGGTCCCCGAACCGGTAGAACTGATCACCAGGACCCATGAATCCTGAAACGAGCGCAAGAAGCGAGCAAACGATGAGAAGATAGGGCCAAACGATGGCAAGATAACCAAGCATACGGTAAAGGAAAATCTCACCGCGTGCGATTGGTTTTGCTGTCATGTATTGCATCGTTCCCGAGGTCATCTCGTCTCGGATTAAGCCCGTAGCAAGGAAAAGAGGAATGAAAATACTCAGCAAGAACACAAATCCAAGCTTGCCGATACCAAGAATAAACGCTCGATGTTGAGCTTCCTTTCCATACCGGTCTTCGTCGGGGTCTTCGTCAACGTTTGGATCTGCTAAAATCGAATACGAACCACTCATGGAATCGTATTGCAAAAGAATGTTGCAAGGCGTACCGTCCCCGTTTGAGTCCTGTTGACTCGGAAGAAGATTCTGCTCCAAGCAATCGCCATCATCATCATATCCAACGCGAACGGATGAGGCATCGGAGTAATCCCAGTCATAATCGTCCTCATTGATGTACATCGAAGCAGGTTCAGGCTCGATGGAAGCATCAAGGAGTCCAGGATGCGAAAATTCGTCATAAATGTCGGTTCCATATTTGAGTTCTTGACCGTTTACATAGCCATCACCATCCCAATCAAAGGAATCGCCGTCGTTGTCGATGGCTTCAATTTCGGTGTTCATCGCATCGATGTAGAACAGTAAGACAACGGAAAGAGCAAGGAATCCTACACCGAGCACAACCCACGTCGAGAGTCGAGTGCGATACTGGCGAATTGTAAACTCTGCAAGTGCAGTTGCCTTTCGATCGAGTGATGTCCAAATGGTCTCTCCTCGTTTCTTTTCCATCAGCGTACACCTCCTGTGAGGTAACCTAAAATCGACTGAAGGTCGTCATCGGGGTTGTTGATCACCATGACATCGTGTTCATTGTCAACGATGATTTTGGGCAAACGTTGGTGAAATTCACCAAGATGATGTGTGAATATTTTCAATTTGGTTGGCGTTGGAAATTGAAGACCATGAACGACTTCAAGACTGAGGACATCCTTCGCCAACGATTTCGCATTCCTGCATTCAATTTCAATCGTATGCGGAATGTTGTCAAGTTGCTCACGAATCGCGTGAAGATTGCCTATGGCGAGCAACTTTCCTTGATGCAGAATCACGATCTGTTCGGTGATTCGTTCGATTTCAGAGAGTATGTGGCTGCTGAGCAATACGGTTCGACCCATTCGACCAAGCTCCCGGATGACGTTCATAATCGTAGTACGAGCAAGCGGATCACAACCTTGCAAAGGCTCGTCTAGGATGATAAGTTCGGGATCGTTCACCAATGCATGAGCAATCTTTGCTCGCTGTCGCATCCCCTTCGAATAACGACCGAGCTTTTTGTGCATGACATCCGTTAGGCCAACAAACTCGAGAACTCGTTCAGCTTCTGCTTTTGCTTCGTCTCTCGTAAGGCCATGAAGTCGTGCGAACGTCGAAACAAATTCATGCGCAGTCATCCAATCGTACATGTTTTCGTTCTCTGGAACATACCCGACTCGTGCATAAGGTGCAGGATTTTTCCATGGGTTTGTACCAAACAACCGGACTTCACCATGCGTCGGCTGAAGTTTGCCCATTAGCAACTTGAACAGCGTTGATTTTCCAGCACCATTTAATCCCAAAATCCCTGTAACTCCACCGCTCAGCGCCAGCGATATGCCGCCAATGGCTTGGTAGCGACCGTACGTCTTTCCGACGTTGTTGAACATCACAACCGGTGCTTTTGGTTGAGGAACCCACTTCTGTTCCTCTGCTTTTCCTTCCTGTGCAAGATCGGGTATCATTCGCGAGTCACCTCCATGGATGAAACACGTACGCTCAAAACATACAACGCAATGGCGTTAATGGCAATGACCGAAGCGAGGGACCAAATCCAAGGATGGTCATACATTACATTCGTACCAATGAGCGCTTGCCCGACGTGGGCAACAGAGTCGTACGGCGAGATAAGGTAGAGAATTGAACGGTCAAACAATCCCTCGACAATTGCTGCGAGAGTTTTCGTCCCCAAAAGGAGAGCCAGAAGCGCAATTCCCGGAAAGAATTTTCCTCGTGAGACTGAGGAGAGAGCCAGACCAAGACTGGTGTACGTTGCAATGAGAAGGAGCGCGCAAAACAAGGTTTTCAAGAACAATGGGAAGGTATCGAGAATCCATGACCAGCCCCTTCCCATCGCTAAAATATCAACAAAATAGTACAAAAACAACGTTCCAATGATGATAAACGACTGAATCGTCGCAACGGCGAGATATTTCATTCCAGCATAATCAAAGCGGTTGATGGGTCGTGAGAAATACAGAGCACTTGTTCCGTTTGAGCGATCTTCTGAAATCACACCACCAACCAACAGAGCTGCAACCAATGGATAGAACAACATATTTCTTGGGAAAAAGCCGAGCACGTGTCCGTACAAATTGTTTCGACCTACGCCCCACAACTCATACAAATTCGGCTCACCGATGACAGCAAAGAGGAGCGTTAAGGCGACATCGGTCATCGATGCGATCAAAACAAAGATCAAAACGAGTTTTGTTGGTACACCCCAAGGCCGATGCCCTTTACGGACAATTCCAAGAACGTGATGGCGGAATATGGCCCAATTTCGCATCCACCGTGGATTGAGTGTACCTTGCCATGGAACGTAGACTTGCTCAAACACTTGGCCGGTTTGAGCAACGGGTTGAGCAACGGCTGCTTGTTCGCTCGATTCCGAGCCCCAGGCCGCATCCATTCGGCTTTGACCGGTGACCGGTGTTGAAGCATCGATAAGAGGTTCTTCCGTCATGCACCAGAACCTCCCATAGACTCTGGAGCATCGACTTTTCGAGCCTCAGCAGGCGATGCGAGGAGGTCTTCACTCGATTTCACTTCGTATCCAAAACGTTCCATGATGACGATGAAAAGGTCTTCAAGCGATGCTTCGTATTCGTGCATTCGACGAATTTGGGCACCCGTTTCTGCAGCACATTTGAGAATTCGGTGCGTCGTCTTTTCACCATCGTGGCGAACACGCATCATACGTCCTTCTCGACGGACCTCGAGCCCTTCTTTTCCAAGTGCTGTTTCAAGTTCACGCGTTTTCCCCCAAACGTGAATTTCAATTTCACGATCGATGGCTTTCAAATCCTCAATTCTTCCCTGAGCTGCAAGTTTTCCTTTGTGCAACAGAACAATGTTTTCGCATACTTGCTCAACATCTTCCATTAAATGGCTCGCCATGAGAACGGACCTCTTTCCTGCATTCACCATGTTCGAGAGCGTAGTAAGCATCGCTTGTCTCGAATCGGCATCAAGACCGTTTGATGGTTCATCGGCAATGATCAATTGGGGGTCATGAATAATGGAGCACGCCAATTTTGTCGCTTGTTTCATACCCGTTGAGAAGGAAGAAATCGGGCGATAGCGTAATTCTCCGAGCCCGACGTACTCCATCGCTGTGTGCGCTCTGGACATCGCAACAACTGGGTTCATTCCCAGCAATTCCCCGCTGTACCTTACTTGATGGATGGCGTCCATATCATCGTCTAGCGCATCGTATTCAGGCATGTAGCCAATTTTTGAACGGATGGCCATGCCTTCCGTACGGATATCGTGACCGAGAACACGGCCATCCCCAGATGTGGCCTGTATAAGGCCAAGAATGGTCTTGAAAAACGTCGATTTTCCTGCTCCATTTGGACCGAGGAGACCCGTTGCACCTGGTTGGACTTGAATACTCAAATTGTCAAGAGCAACATGAGGACCATACGATTTGGTCAACTGCGTCGTCTCGATAATGAGTTCATTCGACATTGTTCCCATTGGAGACACGGAAAGGAAGTCTTTCAATCCTTTTACACATGGTTACTTGAATGTCTTGGAAAAATCACTGCGTGTTCGCACAGCAATGCCTTTCTTGAAACGTCGTGCTTCATCGGCGTCGCACTGAGCAAGCCCGTGTCCAATCAACACCCCTTGCTCATCTGCAATGAGGCATTGTTGACCGGCTTTGAGCCATGCATCACATGTTACGATAAATCCGTGGAAAACGTTTCGCCCACGCAACACGAATTCAACAGCATCCTGTTCAACGACGAGGATCGGAAGACCTTGCCCCACCCCGTCATTTGGTTTGAAGAAGCCATCCTCCGAAATCGGAATGGAACGACGTTCGTACATGGCTTTCGCTCCCAAATCCGTAATAGATAAGCCTCCATCGGTCAATCTTGGACTCAATATGTGATTTCCATGTCGATCGATGACATTTTTCACTCGTCCCGTTCCACCGATGACAAACGTGCAAGAATCAATCAGTTCATCAGCCTCATCGTAATCGACGTTTGCCAACACTGCGAGTTTGTCGAGAATTTGTCGACGACGCAGCTCGTCACGAAGTGTGGCCAGTTCTGATTCATCGACGAGGATTTGGTCTTCAAGTAGACCGTGCTTCAACAAAAGTTTAGAGGCTTGTTGGATAAGTGCATCTTGGCCAATGTCCAAGATGAGAATCCGGTCTGCATCGATGTGCAACCGCTTGGTTTCCTCTCGCAAAAGGACTGGATTCAATCGGCGCTTCCACAACCACGTCGGTCCATCGATTTGGCCAAACGGATTCAAATCTTCCAGTGAATATGGCAAGAGTCCGATGGGTGTCTGAACGAGAATTTCAAGTTCGGGCAACACATGTTTCAAGCGCGCAACAAGAAGGTCACAACGTTGCCGCCAAGGACCAGGTTTGCCATTCAGGACCAAGACATCAACTGGACCAGATGTTTGTGGCCGCCAGCGATGTTGCAGATGCTTCCGAGCTGCGAGGATGTACGGCCGAGAGAGTGTATCTTCGCCGCCCCAACGTTCGCCTTTCTTTCGCTGTAAGGCTTGTTTGTTCACGATGTGAGACCAATCGGATTCCCACAGACCTCCACTTGGGTGATGTTCGCGGGCGGCTGTTCGGTCGTCCTGAACCAAATCATCCAACAATTCGGACGAAAGGCCCGAGGGGAGTGGCCGTGTTGTAAGCCAAAGGAACGCTTCTCTGAGCGCAGGGTGTTGATGACTACGTTGTTCAGCAAGTTGCCAAATCGTTCCTTCAAACACAGCCTGTTTGCATCGAGAAAGTTCAGCCAAGGTCACTTCGAGGTTGTACTTTGCAAGAAGTGTGGTTCGCTCATCATCATCCAATTTCCGAACATCTTCTGGCGTCCAATTGACGATGCAGGGAACCAATTCTGGCCATGCATGAAGGTCGTTCAATCGGTAGGTTCCTTGCGGTGAAAGCAAGCGATCATCTCGAGCGAACAAAGCATATGCTGCAGAATCAAACAAGTCTGCACCGAGCGCAATGAGCATCGAAAACAGCATGGGATGTCCACAACCAAACATGTGACGTGGACGTTCAGGAGGGAGCTCGCCAATCGTTGCAAGCATAATTTTTGCCAGGTCTTTGTAGCGATGCTTCTCCATAATAGGAACGATTCCCCCGATTGGGTGAATTGCAAAATCAAATCGTCCCATTTCGCGAGCGGAGTGTTTTCGCAAATCGCGATACGTTCCTCCTTGTATCGGTCCGTTGAGCATGACATGTTCTGCTGCATTGAGTGAAGCTTCACAACGTTCAATGGTTGTTTCAACTGCTTTTTGGACTTCATTTTCCGTCATATCTGGCCGGCTGAATACATCGAGCATGGTTGCGATATCAACGCCAATACTGCGTTGAAATTCGACGATTTCCTCAACACCGACCTCAACGTCCCCATATACATAGGATTGGAACGTGCCCGAGTCGGTCATGACAACGCCGGGAAAATTTAGCAAGTCATGGACGCCTTTTTCGACTGCATGACGCTTGAGGTCGTCGTGTTTCCAAATGATGTAGGAATTCGTGATCAATCCTTGAATTCCGTAGCGATCCCACATCTCTCTCGGTTCAATTGTTCGGATGTTTGGATTGATGACGGGCAACAACGCAGGCGTTTCAAGAACGCCGTGAGCGGTATGGAGTTTCCCGATGCGGGCACAGCCGTCTCGGGCGACAATCTCAAACTTTCCACAGTCGACCTCTCGACTCGGCTCGGGATTCTCTCTCGAGGCGTCCATCCATGCAGTCATACAACGACCTCCTGAACCTTTGCTTTTCAATTGCCCGATGATGCATCAACGAATTCCACGTTTCCATGAGCGAGGATGAACTCTCGACCAAGTTCATCAAACGTGTCGAGCAACGTTGAAGAAAACCGAATTCGAGCGATTTCAGAATCCTTCTCCAAGTCATCGCGAACCCCTTGAAGCGTTCCTGGTGCAGCCCCACACGAGAGACAAGCGCCCGTGAGATCGAGAACAAAATCGAATCCATCCTCGGTCTTGTCCCACATCGATACTGCGATACCCCCTCCGTGTCCATCAAGTGCTGCTCGAACCGGTCCCAACCTGGAAAGCAACACGGGGACGATGTGTTCTGTTTCGACGACATCCTCGATTCGAGTGTTTCTCAATCGGGCCTCTTCCTCTGCGTCGGTTTGTTCTGCAATGCGACGCTGTGCTTCTTGTTCCATGGCCTTCTGCGCCTCAAGGGCATAGGCCCGAACCAAATCGTCGTCCATACCGTGGCCTAACTGCGGTGGTGTTTGAAATGTTGCAAAGCAGTGGTATCGTGATAGATTGCATCCATTGATAAGGGGGAGACGGTACCAAGGAACAGGTGAGATGATGACGGAAGACCTGTTGCGTGTTGAAAACCTTCACGTATCTGTTGGGGACACACCAATCATTCAGGGAATAAGCCTCGACATCAAACGAGGAGAAATTCACGCCATCATGGGCAGAAACGGAGCCGGAAAGTCCACACTTGCGAACGTTGTCATGGGTCATCCAGCGTACAACATCACCGAAGGAAGCGTCCACTACAAAGGTCAAAACATTGAGGATATGGAAGTCTTCGAGCGGGCCCGTGCAGGGATGTTTCTCTCGTTCCAATACCCTGCCGCAATCCCGGGAGTTCAGGTTGGAACCTTCTTGCGAAAATCGGTTGCTTCTGTCCGAGGCGAAGCCCCTTCTCCACGAGAGTTTCGAAAGGAACTCAACCAAGCTATGAACCAACTCAACATGGACAAATCCTTCTTGTCACGCTATGTCAACGACGGATTCAGCGGGGGAGAAAAAAAGCGACTTGAAATTCTTCAAATGCTGCTGCTTCAGCCGGACCTTGCTCTCCTCGATGAAACCGATTCGGGACTCGATATCGATGCATTACGAATCGTTGCAGAGGGCATCAATGCTGTCGCAGAGAACACTGGATGTCTCATCATCACCCACTATCAACGACTTTTGGACCTGGTGAAACCGGATGTTGTTCACGTGATGATCGATGGAAAATTTGTCGAAAGTGGTGGCCCTGAGTTGGCACTTAAACTCGAAAAGGAAGGATACGATTGGGCTGACGCCCTTGCCTGAGGTGATATGGTGACACAAGAAGCACAAGACGCCGTTGGTGATTACAAATATGGATTTCATGACCCTGAAGCTGCAACGATTCGTTTCGACAAGGGTCTGAGTGAACAGGTCGTTCGAGACATTTCGGAATTAAAGGGAGAACCAGAATGGATGACCGACCTTCGCGTCAAAGCCTATCATCACTTCATGGAGCGGGAGATGCCAACGTGGGGCAATTGCGATTCATTGGCAGGGATCAACTTTGACAACGTGACCTATTTCCTCCGTTCTTCGGATAAAACCGAAAAAGATTGGGACGATGTTCCCGATGACATCAAGCGGACCTTTGACCGACTCGGTATTCCTGAAGCTGAGCAGAAATGGCTCGGTGGCGTAACCGCCCAATACGAAAGCGAAGCCGTGTACCACTCAATCCGTGAAGACCTCGAAGAACAAGGAGTTCTCTTCCTCGACATGGATTCAGGCCTCAAAGAATACCCCGAAATCATCAAGAAATATTTTGGCACCGTTATTCCACATACTGACAACAAATTCTCAGCACTCAACACAGCAGTTTGGTCTGGTGGATCGTTCATCTATGTCCCCAAAGGCGTCCACGTCGAATTGCCCGTACAGGCCTACTTCCGCATCAATGCCAAGAACATGGGTCAATTTGAGCGAACGTTGATCATTGCCGATGAGGGCTCGTCAATCCATTACGTCGAAGGATGCACTGCACCGACGTATTCAACCGACTCCCTCCATTCAGCCGTCGTCGAGTTGATTGCCATGGAAGGTGCAAAGATTCGTTACTCAACCGTCCAAAATTGGTCAGCGAACGTGTACAATCTCGTTACAAAGCGTGGCGTTGCTCACAAGAATGCGACGGTTGAATGGGTTGACGGAAACATCGGCTCAAAGTTAACGATGAAATATCCTGCAGTGTTGCTCAAAGGCGAAGGTGCCCACGCTGAAGTGATTTCTGTCGCCTATGCTGGTGAAGGACAACACCAAGATGCTGGCGCCAAAGTCCATCACCTCGCCCCGAATACAACGTCCAACATTCTGTCAAAATCCATCTCAAAGAACGGCGGTCGTTCCTCATACCGAGGTATGCTTCAAGTGACACCAAAGGCGTCAGGATGTCGCTCAAAAGTCGTTTGTGATGCCTTGATGCTCGACGAACATAGTCGTAGCGACACCTATCCTACGATGGAGATTGGAAATTCTTCCGCAGACCTTGAACATGAGGCAAGCGTCTCGAAAGTCTCTGGCGACCAGCTCTTCTATCTTATGAGCAGAGGCCATACCGAAGAAGAGGCCATGGGCATGATTGTGAATGGATTCTTTGAGCCGTTTACTCGTGAACTTCCGATGGAATATGCTGTCGAATTGAACCGACTCTTGGAATTGGAAATGGAGGGCTCGATTGGATGACATCGTATCTCGATGCCATAGTTCCAAGTCGATCCGAACACCTCTGGCGCTACACGCCATGGTCAAGGGTTCACCCAGGAAAAGTTGATTCCATTCCACAAGTCGATGCTCCAGTTGTTAAAAGCGACGATTTCAATCTCACCAATGTCCCCTTTGAACCACTTCCAACGAGCGATATTGCTCGTATGTTCATGAACGAAATTCTGGAAGAAACAATTGTTGTTGCATGCGATGATGGCCAAGGACACCTTCACATCCATGCGGGCGGTCATGCCGTTGCCCTTCACCTCCATTTCAAATGCTCAACGAAATCCAGCATCGTCGTCCATCTTCATGGCGAGGCGGATTGGTTCGGTCTTGCGTTCACAGGAGAGACTACGGCGAACGCCCAACTAAGTTTGGGAGTGATCAACGAATTGTCCTCCGATTCTGTTCTGGTTCGCGTTGATGACTGGAACATTCAACGTGATGGTCGGTTTGAACTTGCGACCTTGTCGATGGGTGGTCATCGAAACAAATCCGATATTCGCTCAACCTTGGTTGGAACCAACGCCTCACTCAAGCAATTTATTGCTGTTCATGGACATGGGACACGGCATGATGATCATCACATCGAAATCCATCACAAGCAACCACATACAACCTCGCACCTGTTGTTGAACGCTGCATGCGATGACCGGAGCCATTCGATTGGAACCGGTTCTCTTACCATCGACGAAGTTGCACAGCATACGGATGCAGGGCAGGTTTTTCGGAATCTTCTGCTCTCACCATCGTCCCGTGCTGAAGCAATACCTGAACTTGAAGTTCTTGCCAATGAAGTCGCTGCTGCGCATGGTGCTGCCTCAGCCCCCATCAATCAAGATCAACTGCACTATCTCATGAGCCGGGGCCTGTCAAAAGAAGAAGCAATTTCGATGATCGTTGAAGGGTTCCTTGTGGATGCATTTACTGGCCTTGACTCCGATCATGTTCGGGAAGCGATGCAGACACGATTGACTGTTCATCTTGAATGTCAACTCATTGGGTGATTCTCATGGCGATTCAAGACGACTTTCCAATCTTGCAACGCCAAGTCAATGGGCATCGGCTCATCTACCTCGACAATGCTGCGACGACACAGAAACCTGCTGTTGTCATCGATGCGATGAATGATTACTATACCAAAAACAACGCAAACGTCCACAGAGCAGTTCACACACTTGCAGGAGAAGCAACCGATGGGTATGAGGCCTGTCGGACGACCCTAAAGACATGGTTCAACGCTGAGCGATGCATTCTCACAAGCGGGACGACCGAAGCCATCAACCTTGCAGCGCATGCATGGGGCCATCCTCAACTCAAAGGTCGTGCCATCGTTTTGACCGAAATGGAACATCATAGCGATATCGTTCCATGGCAAATGCTGGCCGAGACTTTTGGTAACGAATTACGGTACGTACCCGTAAAGCCAGACCTGACACTCGATATGGAAGCACTCGAGGCATCCATCGAAGGCGCTGGTCTGGTTTGTGTCGTTCACACATCCAATGTTCTTGGTGTACGCAATCCAATTGAAGAGATTATTCGTATTGCACATGCGAACGGTGCAAAGGTTTTGCTCGATGCTGCCCAAGGCGCTCCCCATTGCCAAATCAACATGGCTGAACTTGGTGCGGATATGATGGCGTTGTCGGCACACAAAATGTGTGGCCCAACCGGAATTGGTTGTCTCTTGGTGAATGAGGAAACCTTCCAAGAGATGAAGCCATTCCTTGGAGGAGGCGATATGATTGAAACCGTCACACTCGAAGGTTCAACCTACCAAACCAATGAACACAAATTCGAAGCGGGCACACCACGCATTGCAGAAGCAATTGGATGGAATGCTGCAATGACCTATCTTGGAGAATTGAATCTTGAACAGCAACATCTCCGACTCCTCAACATTGCTCGACATGTTGCAAGCGAATTACGATCCATGGGAATGACCGTGTATGGGCGCCACGATGACGGTGATTCTGCGGTCGTCTCGTTCCTTCACCCCACACTTCACAGCGAAGATTTCGCTCACCTCCTCGATGCTCGTGGCGTAGCTGTTCGAACGGGCCACCATTGTGCTCAGCCTCTTTTGAACCGTTTAGGAATAAGCGGAACGGTTCGTGCCTCGTTCTACATTTACAATACCATGCAAGATGCTGAAGAATTTCTTACCCATGTTCGTGCTATTTTGGAGCGGTTTGCATGAGCTACCCAGAACAACTTTCTGAATTGATCGAAGATTTTCAATCCATTGACGACAGAATGGAGAGACTCGAATACGTCTTTGACTTAGCCTCCGAAGTCAACGAACTTCCTGTTGATGAATGGAGCGACGTAACACGAATACAGGGGTGCCAATCCGAAGCACATGTGCGCGTCGAAGTCGAAGAAAACACGGTTCGCCTTCATTCCGGTGCGGATTCCAAACTCGTTCAAGGACTCATGGGCGTGTTAACAATCGCAATCGACAATCAACCGATTGAACTTGCCTTATCGTTAACGCCTGAGTTCGCCGTTGAGATGGGCATTTTGAATTCACTCTCACCATCACGAAGCAATGGATTTCGGAACATGTTCGATAAAGTCATGAACGATTTAGAGGAGGCGCAGTAATGGTCGATGAAAAAGAAGTCATGCAAGCATTGCAAACGGTCGAAGATCCAGAATTGGACATTTCAATTGTCGATTTGGGATTGGTGTATGCTGTTCGCTTCGAAGATCGTGATGAAGGCAAACATGCTGAAATCGATTTGACATTGACCTCACCGGGATGCCCAGCAGCACCCGAAATCATGGCTGCTGCACATCGGGCTGCTCTGCAAACGGATGGTCTGGAGAGCGTGCACATCAATCTGGTTTGGACGCCAAGGTGGGACCCAAGAGTTCACGCTACGGAAGACGCCCGAATGGATATGGGCATTTGGGATTGACTAATTGCCAACGTGGAGTGTTACATCATCACCATCTTGTATTCCAAGACGTTCACGCAAGAACGGCCCAGAAATGACCTCAACCACGTCGACATGTCGCGTTAAATCAGGAATCAGAATTGCACAATCGATGACCTGCTCGAGATGCGAAATTTTGGCTCGGAACGCGGTTGCCCCACCAAACGAAACCCCGTCACGTAGGAACCCGCGTACACGCAGTGCTTCAAAATCGTCCACATCCACTTCGGTTGCATCTTGCAATGCATCTTCATCTGCATCGAGTGTGTCGATTCCAGCCTTGTTTCGTAGTGCAATGTACCGGGCCAAATGTTCATCCTCGACAGTGATGTTGAGCGTACCTGGCCAAGCCGTTGTACCAAGAACGGTACGGAATTGTTCTTGGTAATGTGGTTGCGACATGAAGACATGAGCTCGACCTAAGCCGCTGCTAACGATTCCATTCAGTTGCACAATGCTATGGTGAACATTCTCCTTTTTCATCATGCGTGTTGAGTCCATATCTCACAAAAGCCCTTAATCAACCTCGTTGAGGGAGGGATGGTGAGACCGTGCCGGGCGACATGACGTGGATGAAACAACGCTTTGATGAACTCAATGAAAAGTCGTTGTTATGGGAACCTCCGACCTTGGAAGGACCGAATGAACCGCGTTGCACAATGGAAGGAAAACCAACCATTATGCTCTCTGCGAACAATTATCTCAACCTAACGACACATCCCAAAGTGGTTCAAGCGATGGTTGATGCGACAACAACCTACGGTGCAGGCAGCGGCTCCGTACGAGCCATTGCAGGGACCATGGACCTCCACCTTGACGCAGAGCGGACAGTTGCAAAATTCAAGGGAGTTGAAGCCGCTTTGATTTATTCAGCAGGTTATACTGCCAACGTCGGGCTTATTCCTACGCTGGTTCAAGGACCGCAAGATGTGATCATCAGCGATGAGCTCAATCACGGTTCAATCATTGATGGCGTACGCTTGACCAAAGCACGACGTGGCGTCTATGCCCACAATGACATGGGCGAACTTGAAGCAGTGCTTCGAGCCCACGAAGATGCAGAACGGAAACTCATCATTACTGACGGAGTGTTCTCCATGGATGGCGATTATGCACCACTTGACGAAGTGAACAAACTCGCCGAAGAATTTGGTGCGATGGTCCTTGTTGACGATTGTCATGGAGAAGGCGTTCTTGGGGAAGGTGGTCGCGGTATTGTTGATCATTTCAAACTCCAAGGAAAGGTGGATTTTGAAGTCGGATCGTTCTCAAAAGCACTCGGTGTACAAGGAGGAATCTTAGCGGGGACTGAGATGACCAGGACACATGCACTCAATCACTCACGGTCTTGGCTTCTTTCAGGTTCTCAACCTCCTGGTGTTGCTGCTGCACAAAAAGCTGCCATTGAAGTGTTAATGGAAGAACCTGAGCATCATGCAAAGCTTTGGGAGAATACGAATTATTTCCGCAAAGAACTGCAATCGCTTGGTTTCGATACGGGCGTGTCCTCAACACCCATCATACCCATCATGTGCGGTGAGTCTTCAACTGCAAAAGCGATGACAAACCATCTTCAACAAGAGGGCGTAATGGCCGGCGCCATTGTCTTCCCAATGGTGGCGCGAGACAAGGCAAGAATACGAACACAAATGTCGGCTGGACTTACAAGAGAAGACTTGGATGAGGTTTTGAGACTGCTTGAATCGATTGGACCAAAGGTCGGACTGCTGTGAAAACCTAAGATTTAATCTCAGGTTGTTCCGCATCTTCCATCAAAATGAATTCAAACGCACCAGTGGCACTGTCGTAATCAATCGAGAGAAACAAGGCCTTCATGTGCCGCTCCTCGAATGGGTCATGAAACCACGGTTGACCGCCCCTGAATATTTTGAGAATCTGCTTGTACTCTGTCATGGACATGTTGCCAGTAATCGTATATTCTGCAGACTCTGAACCTTCATCCAGCAAATCATCCCCCTCCTGACCACGGATCACGGTTCGTTGCAATCGTCGTTTCACGCTCATATGGACGTTGCAGTTTGTAATCTTGTGCCAGTCTTTGCCGACCGATGCAATAAAGCACTCATTGACTTCCATGAGATTGATACTTACCAGTCAATGTTATAGATGTTTCAACAACGTCTCTTTGCCAACTGTTGGACTTATTCGGATTCAAACGCGTCGACGACTTCGAGCAGTTCAAGGTCACTTCCCGCTATCTCGTCCGCAGATTCTTGTGGATGAGGAACATCCGCCTTTCCTCCAGCAAATGGGTTCACACCCTCATCAATCAAGCAAAGAAGACGCCATCGAGGCGCCCACGAGAGGTGAACGTAAGCAGGACCAGGGAGCAAGAGGATAAACAGAGAAATTCCACCAGGTACATCGAGAATGTTCGAGTAGTCGAGCCCAAGCAGACCGATTCCGAAAAACGGCATCGGGTAAAGGAGAAGCCGAGGCGGCGCCATCGGCATGCGATTTGAAAAGGCAACCAAGATCAACGAAGAAAAGCCTAGTACTAGGCAAGCTGCCATAAACAGTGCTGAAAATACGAGCCAGTTGGAGAAGGATTCATTCATACTATCGTAACGAAGTGTGTATGGAAAAATCAGTGCCAAACTAATGAGGAAGCCATAGAACATACCAATGTTGGCAGGATGGGACAACCATAACGGAAGTCGAGAGAACCGACGAGAGAGCGATGTCCCGAATAAGAGGTCCTTCTGTTCTTCATTCAGTTCTGAGATGACCTCAGACCAACGAGTTGAAGGCTCCATGATGATATGCTGACAAGTTGAGGTTTTCAATGCACCCGTTCATGCATCGAGAATTTGTCTATTCTTGACCCATTAATTTCTTTGCAATTGGTCCTGCTGCATCTTCAAGTTCCATCTCTTCAGGCCATTCTCGCTCAAGCAACCCATAATCCAATCCTTCACGTTGACGCGCATGCTCGATGTCGTCCTCTAGATTGTTGTGGGCATCTCGCAGAGCAAGAGATTGATTGAGCAAAGCCATGGTTCGACGAAGGTTGGAATCAATCGTCTTCGATTCTGTGAAAAAGCCAAGTATGGTGTAATCATCATCCGTAGCGACCAAGTTGAAACCAGAAAGAAGATCGTCAGCAATCAAGCGATAGCGAACTTGTCCGGCTTTGACCCATCGCCCATCCATCAATCGAATCATGACTTCAGCATCCTTATCCGAATCGAGTTCCATCATCGGATGGGGTGGATTGACTGCGAAAGGCATCTGCTGCCAACGCTTCCATTCCCTCCACCCAAGACCGAGAAGAGCGACAAATGCACACGCAAAAATAAGGCTAAGCACAATCGTACGGAAAACGATGATTCCAAGCACTGGCGTCATTAAGAAAGCAGCATAACGAAGAAACAGACGTCGTGATTGATCTTGAGCTTTTGGCGTCTGAGCAAACACAACAAAATGCTCAGGAAGACCTTCCTCAAACCGACTCATCCCTCCACCCCTGATGATTCAGGCAACCGCATGTCTTCATAGGTTTGTTTCCAGGTGTCAACATCATCGACGTATACCGATATGTTCTGCATGTGCAACGCAATATCGAAGCCCCAGGCGTCCTTCCAAGGTGCGAGTTTTGGAACCAATTTCTCCCATTGATTCCGAACCCCTCGGGGTTTTTTACGCTGATGGTTATAGAGCAATGCTGCAGTTTGAATCAGACCTTGAATCAACAATATCTCATCCTTCGCAGCGTTTCTTTGCTTAAGAGCATTCCATAGGTCCTCCCAAGCCTCGTGTGCGTGCCAATACCGGCCGGTGTCGAAATCAAGCCGTCCTTTCTGGAGCAATTCCGATTCCTGCGCGGAAAGTGGTGATGGCTCCATGATTGGCCGAAACCTTCGACCATTGAAATGCTTCTCATTCGGCTTCAAAGGGCACACAGTTCAAAAGACAAAAGGAAATGTTCCCCAACGCGGGGTGGATTTTGTGCCAGTTTTTGTTGCAGGAGATGTGCTTGAAACTCGTCGCGGAGGTGTCGATGTTCTCCGCCATCTCGCACAGGAATTGGCTACCCTAGAGCGTCATGGATCGATCCAAATCTTACGCAATGTTCCCAAAGTTGGACAACGGATTGGCCACCTTCTGATTTACGACGGAACCCTCGCAGCGGCTTTTCACGATGCTGATGCAGAACGGTACGGTATCGAAGCCTTGCTTGAGATTGAGTCCGATGCTGCTGCACTCGATGCTCATGTAAGCCTTCATGAATTGTCAGAAGCAGCCTACATGACCACGTTATCTGAGCATCCTTCTGCCCGGCTTATCGTTCCTGAAAAGGAAGCACGAGATGAATCGTGGTGGACAACTGTACGTGCACCTCGACGACGCATTGACCGAGAGGATCGTTTGCCTGAATTGAAACCAAGTGTTCCAGTTCCTGAAGCATTACGAAGGAAAAGTGAGGCCCGATTGAAAAACCGCGATGGGCCTGTCCTTATGCGTGGACAAGCGTGGCTTGAACACACCATTGAACCGGATGAAGTGTTCCAGTTGGCAAGCATTCTTGGTGAAATGCAACAACCATACTTGGTCATTTCACGACAAGCACCAACTCGAGTCGAGGCGAATTATTCCATCGATATGCAACACTATCGATGGTTGTCAGAGACTGAACATGTCAATACGCTAGAGCCGTCTCTGGAAACCATCCGCCAAACCATCGAACAGTTCTTTTCCGAGCATCCATCGAGCGTCTTTATTTTCGAAGGCATTGAGTATCTTTCAGGTATCCATGGAGAGGCTCGAGTCATTGAAATGATTCGAAGTATCGTCGACCATGTGCGATTTGAGGGGCATGTTTGCATCCTTTCTTCAAACCTTGAAGCCTTCAACATTCAACAGCGAGCACGTTTGGAACGAGAGTTTCGCAAATTAGAATCCAACCAGATACAAGCATGGTTGCTTGATATTGATTTGCTTCGCCACCACCCATATTTCACTGCAATGGACGAAGAAGTCGAAACAGCTCTTGCAGAACACATCAGTGCGAATCTGCCTGAGCCGAGTTTCGAACCAACCACGCAAACGCAGCCGCTGGTTGAACAAGTCCCATTGCCTGTTGAGCATCAATCCATGAGGGTTGATGATGAATTAAGAAAGAAGATGCAAGCCTGGGCAAGCGAAGAACCTGAAACTGTGGAAACAAAGGCTAAGATTCAAGTTGTTGAAGAATCTGAAAGAAAAAAGGAGTCAAAACCTGCTAAAGGCCCACGAATTCCTCAACGCATTGTCCGCAAACGGAAATATGTTGCATCAACAAGCAAGCAGACAACGATCGACGCTGCTGCAAACAAAAACATCGAATTGCCTTCGTTTCACACTCCAACGCCTGGTAAACCATTCGTCCCTATTCCAGCCGATAAAAAGCACAAACTTCCTCAACCAAAACCCTCCTATGCTCAACGAGGGATGAATCAGGCTGCTGCATCAACATCAACAAAAAAACAGGCGCAATTTCCGCCAATCCAAGCCAAGAGAAAACTGGCAACTTCACTTCCGATTGTGAAACAACCGATTGAAGCGGTTGAGCCATCGCCGCATGCTCGCGAATATGCTTCTGTACAACAGACAATACCCGACGAATCTGAACAGGAGGAAGACGCATGAGTATTGAGCGTACCAACCGATTGCGGATTGCTCTGCAAAAAGCAAAATCCGGTCTTGGAAGACAAGAAGAGACCCCTGTTGACAATCCATCGAAACTCGGCCGATTGCTCAACAAGAAACGAACAATCCCCAAGGAGCGTGGTTTCATCCAATCGCAACCCATCCATGAGCGTCCGGTTTTCGATGCAATCAGCAAGGAGGTATTGGGTGACAAAACCGAATACGAGCCTTTGATTGAACTTGATCGAGACCATCCTGTCTCCAGATTGAAGGATTTGCGAGAGCGAAGAAACGATGCACCGATTCCGGAAGGAAACCTCGGTGAAAAAATAGGATTTTCAGCCACTGGTCAACCGTTGTGGTCGACCATCTTGGACCAGCAAAGAAACACTTCAATCAATTCGCTTCCAGAAGAATTAGCAACACATCCGTCCGGCGAGAAAGGACATCACAGCAATGTTCTTCGAAATCAAGCCGACTGGCCAATGCGCTTGAAATTGAATGAACGAAAAACGTTCAAGCATTGGAAAGTAACTCCAGAAAATTCGCACGCAACGAAGGTATGCGAATCGATTGTCGATAACCTCGGAGAGCGCCATAATCCCCACATTCTTCTTGGTGAGCGTGAGGTAGGAAAGAGCCATCTTTTGCATGCAACCGGGCAGAGCGTGTTGCGATATTTCGATGGTGATGTGCGAATTATACGGGCTACGGATACAATCAGCCTTGCTGCAATTCCAAACGATTGGCACGAGGCAATTGCCTCGACAGCGCTTCTTCTCATCGATGATGTCCATCTCATTGCAGAGCATGAACAGCATGCTCAAAGCATGGGCCACATCGTAGACCATGCGTTAAATCTCGGCGTTCACGTTCTGGTGTCATCAACATCGCATCCAAGCGAGTGGAATTCATCAAGACTCTGGGAAATGTTACGCCACGCCTCGGTTTCGACCATCCACCCTACATCAGAAGCAAGTTTGGCTATGCACGTCAAGCAACAGGCTTCGTTGCTTGGAATGCTCTTTGAAGACATCCATACGATGGAGGTATTGAAGCAAAGTGGTGCATCATGGAGGGGAGTCGAGGCAGCTTTGTCTGCCCTTAAGGACGCCCGTGATCTCGGCCAAACTGTCGTCGAACCTGAGGACATCGGTATCATTCTCAGTGGCCGACAAAGCCAAGCATCGGAAACGATGGAAATGCCCTCCAAGACTTCGATTTCGCTCGCATCAGATATCTTCAAGCGCGCAACAGACGTTGTTTATTCCGAGGTGGATGTTGGTGGTATCGAGCTCCATACTGATGCAATTCTTGATGACGAGGACGATGATTGGGAACCGTCAGTGGTGACGGCCGAGGATCTTACGACTGCGAACGATTTGCTTGAAATGCACTTGAAAACAACGCTTGAGGAGTTGACACCTGAAGCACCGAACGTGCTTGATGCTGATTCTCAAGATCGCCACCTTACGCACCAACTGGGGACGGTTGAAGGCCTTGACGTTGAGCGAACTGCAAATGTTTTGGCAGGAATTGATGCTTCCATAGATGAAGCGTTAGCGGAACGTGAAAAGATCATTGTACGTGATGATTTACGCTTGCGGCACCTTGAGTTGATGATGGAAAACCTTCTCGAACGAACGGCTCATGCGGATGCAAATGAACTCAACGACATTGTCGATGAACTTCGAGTGATTGAGCATGAACTTGGACTCGTTAGCGAAGATGCAATGGAAGCATTCGAATTGGAAGATGAAGAAATCAGGATTGCTCACCTCGCAACAATAAAACCAACAACTCGACTTTTGGGTGAGGAAGAATGAGGGGCGCTTGGTGGGCGGATGGTGTCCAATTCACGTGTCAACCCGATTGTGGACGTTGCTGTGACGAGCCTGGGGGCATTGTCTACCTTTCAAGGAATGATGCAAAACGACTTGCCGAACATGCACGTCTTAGCGTTCGTGAATTTCTGAAGCGAGATTGTACAACAACATTGGATGGCCGCTATATCCTGAGATCAAATCAGTCGGATGGTATTTGCATCTATTTGGATGAAAAGAAGCAATGCACCATTTATGAGGTTCGGCCTCAGCAATGCAAAGCGTTTCCATGGTGGGCTGAAAATTTGCGGAGCAAACGCTCGTGGAACAATGTGAAAGCGAGTTGTCCCGGATTAACTGCAGAGGATGCAATCCTCATTCGCGGGGAAGAAATACGGCTCCATATCGATGCTGACCGGCAATCAACGCAAGGATTCCGAGTGTGGGAAGAAAACTGATTTGGTGTAATTTCCCACACCGAATGGATTCCATTCCGGGCTTTCCTTTATACGAATGACCGAATTGGGTCAAATCGGTGAGACCGTGACAGATGAAGCAAGCCATTTGCTGAACTTGACGGAGGCTCATCTCGACATCGGTATGCGAGGCGTTCCAGTCGGCACGTGTCGAACATCGTTTGTCACCCCCACCGAGGGAGTTCACTATTGTGGCTATCCCATCGCAGAACTTGCTGAGATGGATCCCGAGGATGTTGTTTACCTCCTTCACAACAAGGAACTACCTTCACCCGAAGAGTCTTCTGCCTTTCGCGAAAATCTTGCTCAACGAGCAACGCTTCCTGGCGATTTTCATCCCATCTTCTCAGCACTTCCAATAAATGGGCATCCAATGGATTGGCTTGCTGTTGGAATCCAAACTCTTGGAATGTGGGATTGCAAGAATGACTGGCGCGAGGATGCACTCAATCTTGTCGCCCGAATGCCGCGTATGATGGGTCTTCTCTTTCGCTACCGAGAGGGGCGTACTGACAACATCCCGGCCGATGACCCATCCTTATCGATGATTGAACGCTTTACCAACACGCTTGAACTCGATGTTGACCAGGAGAAACTTGCCCGCGTCCTTTCGGTCTACCTTGTTTTGCACATGGACCACGGAGGTGGGAATCTCTCAACATTCGTTGGCAAGGCAGTCGCTAGTGGACACGCCACATTGTACTCGGCAATGGCCAGTTCAATGAACGCGCTGAGCGGCCCGCTTCATGGTCGTGCCAATCAATCGTGTTTGGAATTCGTTCTACGGGTTGGAACATCCGACCCAGACGAAGTTGAACGATTTGTTCGTGGTGAGCTCGCTGCTGGACGTCCAGTGTTTGGATTCGGACATGCAGTTCTGAGAGCAGAGGATCCGAGGGCTACGGTACAGTTTGCACTCGGTGAGAAGATCTGTCCTGACGATGAAAACTTCAAAATTATCCGCGCACTACGCGAAGTTGCACCTCGCGTCCTTGGTGAAAATCCAAAGATTTCCAACCCAAACGCAAACGTCGACATTGCATCTGGAGCGTTGTTGCATCACGTTGGACTCAAGGACCCGAACTACTACACCACCTTCTTTGGTTGGGCTCGAGTTGCCGGTATCGGCGCACAAATCTACGACGAACGAGTTGTTCTCCGAAACGGCAAGGGTGTTCCGATTTACCGTCCAAAATACTTTGCCCGAGAACAAGAACTTCGTCACATTGAATGACTACGAATTGAGATTGATTTCGACGTATCCATCGTGTTCACGGACTTCATAGGTTTTCAACGAAGACGGTTTTCGCAATTTTCCGAGCAGCTTGCCGAGTGGCGGAAAATAATGCGCAGGCGACCATTCATTGACAGAACCATCCTCAGGATGGTACGAGGTTTGATGCAGAGGGCAACGCAAACATCCGTCCTTAATTTTCCCACCCCAATGAATCGGCCAAGCCATGTGGCGACAGAGGGCATTACTTCCAAACAAACCCTCCTCTGTGCGCATGACAAGAACCATCTTGCTTCCAATTGCCTTTCCTTTGATTTTGTTCATCTTCAATTTTGATGATTTGCAGACGCGTTTCCATTTGGCTTGGGCCTCGGACATAGATTGAAATCTACTTCTTGACTTATCAATAGATGTTCAAATTCACAATGGATTTGTTTCAGTTTCTGAACATCCATTTATACATGGTGCTCAGCACTTTAAGTCATGGAGAACCCATTCAACGCGTTGACCAACATTTCTGTGACTCGACCGAAGGCTACCATCGCTTCAATCCTCATCATCACCATAGCGCTTTCATCGATGGCGCAATACATCAATTTCGACAACAGCGAGGATGCTTTTTACCCGCAAAACGACACAACAGATCTGCTGTACGAAATCGAAGATCGCTACCAAGCATCACTCGATTTTATTCGAATTATTGATGAAATCGAAGCGAGCGATATGAAACAAACAGCAACATGGGAACAATTTGCAAGAATTGAGTCCGAACTTTCAACCAACGAAGACTTTCTCCCGTATCAGGAACCACTTTTTGGTGGAAGTTCAACGAATGGACCGGCAGGCTCGGCTTTGTTTTGGCTCAACACGCAGGACCCCGTCACAACACAGGCCTGGAGAGACACGCTAAGTTTCCATATTGGAAATGTCACTGCTGCTAGCGAAGAGAACTTCACCGTCGCTCTTCGTGACTTGCAAGGAGCCATCGACAGCATACCGTCTCCCGTTGCCCCGACTCCTCAAGAATTGCTGGATTGGAATCCTGGCGCCGTTACTGAATGGCAGGACAGGATGGATTCCAATCTTAACATCAGTGACGAACTTGGTGCACTTCTTGGCCAAATACAATGGCTTCAAGCAAGTCGTACAAACCCAGCAGAAATAGGACCGCTTGCCACAGCTACCGGCCCGCTCCAAGGTTTGCTCGGAACGTACATGGGATTGCAAAACATCGACCACCTCGGCAACATCGTTGCGACAATGCCCGCTGAGGACAAACAAAACCCATGGGAGAGCGATGGCCCTATTCTCATCAGCATGGTTGTCTCAACCGACCCAACGAATTACGAACAAGCAGACATCATTGGTGATGTACAGGAACTTGTCGTCAAATGGGCGGATTCTTCAGTTTCCGAATTGCGAAATACCACGGGCGATGAGAATCTCCGAGTGTTTAGTTTCTCAGCATTCCAATACGAACAAAACGCCAACATCGGCAAAGAAATTGGTATTTTGACCTCATTAGCCTTGGTTTTCTTAACTGTGCTCTTGTACATTAAGTTCCGATCTGTACGAGACACTGCATATGTCATCGGACTGACAGTTCTTGCCATCGCAGCGACCTACGGAGCAGCTGGGATTTTCAAGTTAACATTCAATGCGGCAATGAACAGCATTCCGATTCTGCTCTTGGCGATCGGTGTCGATTATGGTATCCACGTCGTCACACGAATTCGAGAAGTAATGCAAGACATGGAGCGTGATGATCCGCAAGGACGAATGACGTTGAAAGATTTCGACGCTGAACTACGCATCAAAGCGATTCGCTCTGGAGCTGTGCTCACATCAGCAGCATTGGTGATTGCGATTTTTACTGATATGGTCGGTTTCCTCTCCTTCAGACTCTCCTCGCAAATGTTCCTTGTCAATTTTGGAACGGTCATTGCTCTGGGTTTGTTCGCCATTTACGTGCTGAGCATTTCTCTCCTCCCCGCATTGATGACTGCCTTGCCCACGAAGGCTTTGCCACTCAAGAAATCGGGTGCTATGAACGAAACAAAACTCACAATCGGAATTGGAGAAATGGCGGAAAACAAGCCAGCAGTAGTTCTTCTTGTTGCACTTGTTTTATCCCTCCCAATGGCCTATGGAATGAGTACGCTCGAAGTTGGTTTTGATACAGCTGGACAATTTGATGATTCACTTGAAGTCGTTCAGGACTTCCTGATGATCGCTGACGAGTTCCAGAGCAGCCCCACACCGTTGTATGTTGTTCTTGAAGGTGAGATACTCTCTCCTGAAGGCGTCCAAGCCTACAACACTGCGTTAGCAACCCTCAGCAATACAGAGGGCGTGACTGGCGTTCCTACTGGACTTTGGGAAACGTTGGAATCCGAGCGTGGAAGAAACCCAACATTGGATAGTTTGCTTGACAATCTTTCGGGCGAGAATGGGTTTGGTGAACTCCAAACCTACCTCCTCGACACCGAGGATGGTAGGAGTCTTGTTGACTCGCTTCTCTACATTGATGGACAACAAACCATCATCTCCTTCCAAGCCAATACACTCGACTGGCAAGCGACTGTGGATTTTGAAGAAGCACTTTCTGCATCGCTGGAGGATGCCTCATCAACGGTTGACGGTGATTTTTCCATGGAACTGAGTGGCCGAGCTCTTATCCTCGCCCAAATTAGTGCCGATGTTGCGATTTCAGCGATAACCTCCACTGCAATTGTAGCATTCACCATTCTTTTTGTCTTGATTATCATACAATTCATTCGAACTCAAAGCATCAGTCAAGCCGTTCTTCGGGGTGGGGTCATTTGGATTCCATTGATCACTGTGGTCTTGTGGGTCTACGGTATCATGGGGCTTGCAGGCTACCAACTGAATTCACAAACGGTGACCATCGGTGCTCTTGCCTTAGGATTGGGTGTTGATTATGCCGTGCATTATGTGATACGTTTGGAAGAAGAAGTCGAATTGCATCCTGAGAAAACGGTTGCAGAATGGACTTCGAAGACAACGGCGACAACTGGACGAGCCATGCTGGGTGCTGCAATCAGTACTGCAGGTGGTTTCGCAATCCTCAACTTTTCAGGATTGCTTCCTCTTCGCTTGTTTGGACAGGTGTTCATCGTTGCCATCAGCTTAGCAATGATTTCGAGTGTCACACTCCTACCAACACTGTATGGACCGTTCCTTCGACACGATGCCAAGCATCACCATCTCAACCCTGTTGAGCAGGAATAGTCAGAAGATCGGACGTTTGGTTTTTCCTGAACCACGATGACCAATCATTCGAACAACTTCCCAAGGCATGCTCTGGTGTTGTTTCTCAAAATCAAGCAGCTGATCAACGGTTTTTCCCCACTTCCATTTTTTCCGCCAGTAGGTCAACAGTTCGCGCTTTCGTGATGCATCGCATTCCTTCCAAGATGGAACTTCGCTCTTGAGGAGAGCGACAACGGCCTGATGATTTTCCTTTGTTGCTTTGTTGAGTTGGTCCTGTTGCCCAGCATCGAGAGGATTGGTTGCAGGACGCGTCCAACGTGCATGACCACTTGGCAGCCATGTCATGTCCGGATTGCCTTCGTCCGATAAAGCTGAAAGTCCAGCGTTGAGAACGGAATGCTCAACCTTAGGAATCACTGGCCACAGGTAGACTGGGAAACCTTTGCGAATATCCGTTAGGCGTTGCAATTGTTTCCCATGCAGCCCAACTGTTCGACCGATTGGAATACGATTTGTTGGTGGTCGTAAGTACTCCATCGCACAAGGCATCATCGGAGATCCGTTTTTTTGGTGCTTACGCATCAATCGCGCGAATGAGGTGGTAAAGTATTCAGGAAATGCCAGGATTCGATGTGTGTTCTTCCCACCAAACGGTCGAATTGAAGGCAGGAGCGTCGACCAATTTCGCTGTATGCCACCTGCCTTTACAGCATCTTTCATCGACGCATGAAACGCATAATGGATCGTGGATTGTTCAGGAAAATCGTGTTCATTGAGCAACATTTCTGCTTGTTTCATCAACGTGCCCATGTGCACATCATGCTTCTTTTTCTCAAACCATCCACCACTTCTCTTGACCTTCAAACTGGGACGTTTCGATTCAACAATGAGGACTTTACCTTCTCCATTGACTGCCTTTTGGATGCTGGAATCTTCGAGCAAGGTTTGCAAGGAACAGAACCCAATTTCGGTAAGTTCGTCCAAGGTCCAATCTTCAACAAAAGGTGAACGATTCTCACGACGTTGTTCATCGATTGCCACCATTCGATCGTGGTGGATGATGATTTGGTCATCCTTTGTCAAACGAATATCAAATTCGATCGCATCAAACATGTTCATGCCATTGACAAGGCTTGTGAACGTGTTCTCAGGCGGTGGATCATACATCGGATTCAATTCAACCAAGGCATGGAGGTTTTTGAATTCCATTGAATACAGCAATGCCACCAATCGGGTAACAAGTCACAGAATCTCGGAGAATCTCTATATGGACAACATCTGAGGCATCTTCATGAATCCATGGGCAGTCATGATGACCATGATTCTGTTCCTTACTCCACTCATTTGCATCCTTTTCTCACTTCATGACAAATCCTCTCGACTCAAGTTCGGCACGTGGATGAAAACCATCAAAGAGCAGCGATATTATCTCCACATACTCGGTTATCTCGTCATCATTCTCTGGAAGAGATTGACCGATGGATTCAACGAGCCCGTTAAACAACACGTCGGACATTGGACGGATCGTGTTCATGGCATCGAAGGGAATATCGTATTATGGATTCAAACCACATTCAACAACGATGCGCTCACAGGCATTCTCAACTTTCACTATCTGTTTGTCTACTTGTTTTTGATATATGTCACGACGGTGTATTTTGCATACACCAACGATCGGGATATGACAGACAAAGTTACGTTGAATTATCTCCTCATCTACGCACTCGCCGTACCTTACTACTTGTTCTTCAATGTTGAAGTAACGTCTTCTTGGATACCTGGGATGGACGCTTTGTTGTATCATGATGCATGGTACGCATCCTTCTATGCAGCACATGACCCATTGGACAATGCTGTTCCTTCATTGCATGTTGCCATACCGTTTGGAATCTTAATGCTCAATTATCTCCATGTCAAAGAACAAAACCTTGCAATGCGAGATTGGCGCCATTACCGATATCATCTGTTTATTCTCTTCAATACAATTTTGTTTATTTTTTCAATCCTCTATCTCGGAATCCATTGGATAATCGACATACCTCTTGGAATGATAGTTGGAGGAATAGGGGCGCTTTTCATCCACCATCTTCAGCCCAGATTACGAAACGATTACGGCGCAATGTTTGAGGGTGTGACAAAGAAAAAAGTAAGGAATCATGTGCTTGTTGAAGGTACGATTCTTCTCTTGCTCCTTGCTGCAATCATGGGATCGATTGGTCAACACGAACTCCTCAACGATGAGCAACCGTCCTTCCGTCTTGGCCCGGGCGACACAGTTCAAGACATCCTTGCGGAAATGGATCCAAAATACAGTGCTACAACAACCATTGAGAATTTCGATGATGCACTGCACCTTGAATATGCCATTATCACAGTCGACCTCGCAGAATCTGGGTTTTCAGGTTACGGAGTCGATTGGGAAAAGATGCAAGATTTAGCAGAGCAACATTGTATCCAAGGAGTCGCTTGTACGGGTACAATCCTACCAAATCAGAGCACTGAATTGAGTTTGCAATCCCCAGATGTGTATACCTACATCTTTTTGCATCACTCCGGTGAACGTGGAATCCTTGAGGTTCAAGTTGACTCCATCTACGGACATTCAAATGATACGATGACAAAAGCCGTTGCGCTTTCCCTACCATCGTTGTACATCACTGGATTTGTTGTTTATCGATTGTATCGATTGAGGAACTATGGCCGAAGATGGTTCGATTCTCAACCATCTCATGCTTGGGAAGAGGAGTGAGCATTCACTTTTTGACAACAAACACGTGGGGGTAGCATGGCGTCCTCATCATCTTTGGAAGACGCTGTGTCCGAATTGATGGAATCACCCGGTGGTCAACTGCTTGAGGCTATTCGACAATATCTGAGGAAACGAGCAACTGCGTTGGCCGGATTGTTCCTCTTTGGTTTGGTTCTTGGATTCCCAATTGCAAAGGCCGTTGTATCGTGGTTGATTGAAGCTCAGCGGCTTCCAGATGATGTTGACATCATCGTCACATCACCCGTTGAGTTCTTGATGCTTCAAATTCAATTATCAGCAAGTTTGGGTCTTTTGTTTGCCCTCCTTCTTCTAATCACTGAAACAACCCTTCGAGGAGCTCGGCACCCGTTGGTACTTGAACGAATCAAGGAACTCAACATCCAAGCACCAAAACCTACGTTCTCATTCGTCCTTGCAACAATTTCAAGCATCCTTCTCGCAGTATGCGGAATTCTCTACGCGTGGGAGTTGTTGACGCCAATGTTGTTTGAATATCTTAGCAGTGATGCGCAACAGGCTGGACTTTCAACACAATGGAGACTGGAAGCATACGTTGGATTTATTCTCAACCTGTGCATTGCAAGCGCAATTGGTTTTCAGGCACCCGTCATCACGCTTCTTGCACTTCGCGTCGGAATGGTTGAACCTCAGGCATTGACGACGTATCGAAAACACATCTGGTTTGGAGCCTTCGTTTTGGGAGCAGTCTTTTCGCCACCTGATCCACTTTCGCTTTTCTTGGTCTCAATACCAGTGATTCTTTTGTTCGAGGTCGCGTTGATACTTCACCGAATTATGCCAATGCGATCAAATCAGGCAAACTCTTGACGACAACCGGCATGTGTCCGGGACGATGCCCTCCATGGAAGGAATGGAAGTCCGACCCGACGGTCACCGAGAGTCCGTATTTTTGAGCAAGCTTCCACAGTTGGTAACGGTCGTCATCGGTATGTGAACGATGAAATGCTTCAATTGCATCCACATTGGAAGCTTTGAGGTGTTGAATCAATTCTTCATAATCGACCCCATAATAGCGCGGGTGTGCGAGAGATGTAATGCCTCCAGCTGCATGAACCAACGCTGTCGCTTCAGCAAGCGACGGCTTCGGACGCTCAACATTGCAAGGGCGACCATCGCCAAGCCATTTCTCAAATGCTTCATCCATGGATTCAACGTGCCCCGCATCGATCATGGCCTTTGCGAGATGCGGTCTTCCTACACTGCCTTGAGCTCGTGAAAGAACGTCCTCAGTTTCAATTTTCATACCGAATGCATTGACTTTGTCGATCATCTCCAGCATCCGAGGAACTCGGTCCTCATGCAAAGGCGAAAGCCATTCCTCAAATTTCTGCAGCCCCTCTGGTTGAGGACTGCTTGGAAAATATGCAAGAAGATGCCACGATGAAGGAGGTCGGTTCCGAGCATTCGATTCCAGAATGTTCTCGTCCCACGGCAATTCGACATCGCAAGTTAATTCAACACCAGGAATGAAACGAATTCCCCGTTTTGCAGCAGCAATTCTTGCCTCTTCCCAACCAGCGATGGTGTCATGATCTGTCAAAGACCACACTTCGACCTGTTGGTTGGCCATTTCTTCTGCAAGTTGATCGACTGAAAGCGAACCATCACTGTGCGTGGTATGGCAGTGCAAATCAAACGACGAACTCCACATGGGTTCCCCTAACGACCAACGGTTTTGAACTTCGCCTTCCGATTTTAGAACAAATCATCGAGGTTGGGTAATGTGGGTGTCGAATCCTTCGAGTCAAACAAGTCATCCAGATCTGGCATTTCTGGTAGTTCGTATTTATGGTCGTCATCCAAATCGGGAAGTTCTGGTAACGGGACGTTCTTTGGGCCGTCAGAAACAAATGCGGTATTGTTGTCCCGAACCGGAACCGGGGTTTTGTTGCTTTTTTCCACACCAGGAAGAGGTATGTATGCTGGTCCATCTGAAATGAATTCCCGATTTTCAAGGTGAATCTCTTCAGATTCCGTCGGTTGCAATTCGGATTCCATGGTTCGAGATTCAATGTCCGTGTTACGCTCGGAAACAATGGATGCGGCATATTTGCCAAGATCACTATTTGAGAGAAGTTCTGTCGCAGATTGAATTTTCTCCTCATCAATCGTGGGCTTTTCGGATACAATCGATGAAAGAATGCTCGATGTGTGTTGCGACACCAACGACGTTGAAGGACTGCTTACCATCGTACTCGTCGATTCAAAATCCGCAATTTGTTCCTCTACTGACCTTTGTCCCGGCAATTCAGGTATTGAGCGTTCGCCACGCCCCCATACTGCAAGCATTCCAAGACAGATGGTCATGACCAGCCAGATCCATTCTTGCAACGACCAACCGGTTGAGGCCCAATAGTCGGTTTCGTTTCCAAAAAGAATCCCATCGAAGAGTGGCTCCAGAAGAACCCGTTGACCTTCTTGCCCGGGATATTTCCCAAGAAATGCGTTTGCGAATAAAGCAATCAACGACATGGTCGCAACCGTCGAAGCAAATGCTGCGGTTCGAGGTGCACGTTGTATCATACCATCACATCATGATGCACTCAGATACTCTGCAGCCGTCACCGTGTTGGCCATCAACATCGCTACCGTCATTGGGCCAACACCACCAGGAACGGGTGATAAGAGGGAGGCGTGAGCAGCCACATCAGGGTGTACATCTCCTGCAAGCCGCCAACCCCGCTCTCGCGTTGCATCATCAACGCGATTGATTCCAACATCAATCACAATCGCTCCTTCTTTGACCCAATCGGGTTGAACCATCTCAGGGCGACCAACAGCTGCGACGATGATGTCGGCTTGCAGACATTCCGAGCGAGCATCTTTGGTTCGTGAATGAACGACGGTAACGGTCGCATCTGCCCCTCGAGCTGCAAGCAACAAGGCTTGTGGCATACCGACATTGAACGAACGTCCGAGAACTACGGCTTTCTTCCCCGAGATATCAACTTCCGCCCATCGCAACATTTCCATGACACCGGATGGGGTGCAAGGGACCATTCCATCGGTTCTGCCTTGAACCAAGCGTCCAAGATTGACCGGGTGAAAGCCATCCACGTCTTTTCGAGGGTTGATCAATTCAGTAAGAGCTTCCTCATCCATGTGTTTCGGTAAAGGAGATTGGATGAGGATTCCGTGCAGGTCGGCTTGTTGGTTCATAGTACGAATATGTTCAGCAACCAATGATTCATCGGTGTCTTCGGGTAGTTCAATGTGGGTTGATCGAATTCCTAACCGCTCACAAGATCGAATCTTGTTGTTGACGTACACGTGCGATGCAGGATCATCACCCACAATGATCACTGCAAGATGAGGTTGAACTGGACACGCTGCAATTCGCAGTTTGAGTTGTTCTTCCAAATCGGCTGCACATGCTTTCCCATCAAGACGAACAGCGGTCATGAAACGACCAGACGCTTCAACGGTTTGAGGATTCTCATAGTGAACAATGGTGGAGCCAACGGAGGGACTCGAACCCCCGACCGTCTGATTACAAATCAGACGCACTACCAGACTGTGCTACGTTGGCCTTGAACCGTGGGTTACGTCACCCCTTGATGAAGGAAACGGTTCAACCTCGACAAGGTCAAGAGTGAAACCTGCTTGGCTTGGCTATGGACGAAGAACCTGGCGCATCTCTTGTTAACGCACTTGCTATGACGCGTCAAGGAAACGATACCATCTTTGGATGGTACGCACGCTACCTTGCTGCAATGGAGCAAGGCCATGATGCAGTCAACGGAACGGCAGGTATCCTTCTTGAAAACGATGGTACATTGGCAATCAACGATGTTGTTGATCGAATGCTTCGAGAAGCACCTGCAGTGGAATTTTCCTCATACGCTCCGCTCAAAGGCCTTCCTGATTTCCTCGATCTAAGCATCTCTCTTGCTCTTGGAGAGCATCGTAATGTCATGGAACGTATGGGATTTCATTTTGTTTCAACAGCCTCGCCAGGAGGTTCGGGGGCACTGTTCCTCGCTGCAAACAACTTGTGTGAACGAGGCGATTCCATCTTGCTTCGTGATCGACATTGGGGACCATATGCTGGTTTTCTCAAAGGATGTGGCCTCAACATGGCCACATGGCCGCTCCTACCCAAAAAGGAAGGCGACTATCCGTATTTTGCAAATGAAGCATTCGAGACGGCTGTTGAACAACTCGCTCAATCCCAGAGTACAGTGATGGTTTGGCTGAATGACCCCGCACATAACCCAACAGGACTGACTATGACAGCAGAAGGTCGAAGAGCAGCCTTGGATGTCATGATGGCGAGTGCGTCAAAGCACCCAGACGTTGGCCACACACTGCTTCTTGATACCGCATACAGTCTGTATGCGGATGAACCCCATGGTTGGGGTCAAACCATCGTTGATGCAATGGAGGATGGTACGCCTTGGCCTGAAAACTTCCTCATAACCTACGCACTTTCCTTGTCCAAATCCCACACAGCATACGGTTTGCGAACTGGAGCACTCATCGGCATCCATCCTGATGAAGCAGTAACAGAGCGTTTGAGAGATATTTTCGGAACGACTGGACGACAAACCTGGTCGGCAGCACCTCGAATCCTCCAATACACTGCTGCACAGTTGCACGGGAATGAACAATCGGCAGAGGAGTGGTCAAAAGAACGAGATCGATTGCAAGGCTTGCTGACAGAGCGAAGGGACATCTTTGTCAAAGCATGTCAAGAGTACAACGTGCCAATCAATCCAACACACGATGGATTCTTTGCGTGGCTTGAACATGAAGAACCTGAAACAATCACGGAAGCTTGTGCTGAACATCATGTCTACCTCGTACCTTTACGCGGCGGTGTTCGAATCGGTTTGTGTGCCATGCCCACTCATGCAGTTGAACGAGTCGCAAAGACGCTCGCAACCGTTCTCAACTAGGTGAAAACTATGGTTCGCAACGTGCGAGAGAACCTCATCCTTTCAGGAATGATTTGCATCGCATTTGGAGGGTTCCTCTCCGTTGGGGGCGTCTTGTCCATGGGCGCAGTCATCGGCGTGTCGGGTATACTCTTGTTTGTGATAGGAATGAGCACTCCAAGTCAACGATCCATGAACGAAGAGGACATTGCAGCCTGGAAACCGAGTGCAGAGCAACTCCCTGATGCGAACCGCATCATGTACCGAGTTGATGTCACCATCGATGAACCAAAAAAGACAACAATCCTTTGTGGACCATGTGGTGTCGTTACTGAACTCGATGGAGACCGACCCAAATCATTCACATGCCCTGCATGCAAGACGTTCCTCTACGAGGACGAAGAAGAGTGATTACTTCTGCTCGTATTCGTAAGGCTGTGCTGTTGTCTGCGCAGGCATTTGCTGCGCAGGCATTTGTTGTGCAGGCATTTGCTGCATAGGCATCTGTCCTGCCATCATTTGACCACCCATCATTTGTCCTTGTTGCATCACAACAGGATCTTTGGTCTTGAGTGTCAATGCGAGAATAAGTCCAATGAGAAGGATGACACCACCGCAAATAGCAACCAATACACCACCAGCCGCAGCAAGGAATCCTCCAGCTGCGTCACCTAGTGCCTCAAATTCACCAACAACGTAGATTGTTGAGGAGGTCTGGCCGAAATTAAGTGTGTCTCCTGCGTTTGTGTCCCAGAAACTAATATCTCCGACTTTAATGTAATCATCATCAATTAGGTCATCCTCATTGTTGTAGTCGCAAGAGGAACTGAAGAGGTTGTAATCGGGATCGCCTGAGCTCGTAATTGTCATTTCAAACGATTCACAATTGACTGAGCTCGAAGTGTAGACAGCGTAGAAATCATCACCAGGCACCGTCCAGGTATCTCCACCGTTTCCTGCATAGTAGTTCTCGTTTGATGGGTCAAGGTTCGCAGTTGCTGCGCCCCCAACAATCAAAACAATTCCAAGAGCCGTAATTACTCCACCAATGATTAACAATACCTTACCTGCTGTATGCATGATGCGTCCTTTCAACTGGCAATTTATAAGAATGCCTCCTTAGGAGGACTCAATTCATTCTGCAATGGTCTTTTCTTCAGTCTTGACGGATTCGTCCGTTGATGGGAACTGGTAGGGTTCTGCTCTGGTCATTTCTTCTGTGACAACGCTTGATGTTGTGACTTGTGCTATGGTTTGGTTGACACCGACACCTACCGCATTCGG
>CBFIJH010000005.1:0-143457 GCA_965662895.1 Candidatus Poseidoniaceae archaeon
TGTCCGTGACCCTCGACGACGGAACAAAGATCGTGGAAAATGGACAAGCGGTATCGGGTGCAACTGTTGATCTGGTCACAGTCGACTACATCGCTGGCGGAGGAGACCAGTGGTTCTACGACTGGCCTAACAAGGAAGCCGATTACATTGACATCGGTGCTCTTTATCAGCAGTCTCTATCCCAGTACATCGAGCAGTTCCCAGACCTCTCAACCTACAGCTCAGTAGAAGGTAGGATAACTGCAATTACAGAGTGACATCCCTGCCCTGTGATAAAGATACGAACCGTATGGTCGCCCAGCTAACCCTATGATTCAGATTCTAGTCAATGGGTAGCGTTGTATATGACCCACCGAGAGCCCTTATGAATAAGCGGTTTGTGTACAAGGGTGTTTAGCATAACCCCTCGTGATCATAAGTAAACCACTTATTCAATTCGCAACAATGTTATCGAAAGGTAAGTTATTCTCCATGCTTCCAATCTGGATAGTAAATTTTAGTGGCTTCATTTGCGGTCTTCATATCATAACCTTGGTGCAACAGACTTTGGTAATAAGAAAGTGCGTCTGGGTTGTTCATTGGTTGGGTCAAAACATTTGCTGTTTGCTGAACAGTAGATGAAGGTGAGAAGAAAGGTTGGCCAAGATTTGAGCCATTTTGAAGCACTACAAGATTGGTTTTATTATCTTTAATCATGAAGGCTGAGACACCCCCTATTATCAGAAATAATACACCACAGCAACATCCCCAAACCCCTAATCCAGCAAGCAAAAATCCCTCTGAACCTGGTAAATCATCATAATCGCTGGTGTAAATTTCAATTTCACCATCTCCAGAGAATTCAAGTGTTCTCACATCTCGTTCTCCACTATATTCGAGTTCGCCAATGTAAGATATTGCTCTTCCAGTGGCTTTTGAAACTCCTGAAAAACAACTATCTTGAGATTCACAGTTGATGAAGTAATTGTTTTCATCTGCCCCACTTAGAGAGACTTCAATTTGGTCTCCAGTGGAGACGAAAATATAGACGAATTTGCCTGAATCAAGATTTGAAGCATCCCATGAGTTTGGAGACGACCCACTCCATTCAAGGTTCAAGTCAATTTCTTCCTCATCTTCTTCCAGTATTTGATCAAAGGCAAATCCATAGCCTATGATCATCACAATAAACGAAACTAGGGTTAGGACAATGCCTACAACTAACATCAATCTTGTGAATTTGTGCATACTGCCCCTACGCTCCTCTAACTCTTATTCTTTGGGCAAGAAGTTTCTGGTGTACACAAGGGGGCCCCTTGTACACGCAGGCAGCCACGTGGGTACCGTTGCAGTCGTATACGCATACGAGGGGACCCCTTTGATTCATTCTTCGCAATGGAGTTTTTGAAGTAAAACCTGTTAGGGACCTCTAGGAGGGGTTTTCCTGTTTTTTTGGTACAAACAATTGCGTTTTAAGAATCAATGGCTAATTATTCCGTTGATAATGGCTGTGGGTTTATTTTCTGGAGGATTTCAGGAAGGTTATTACGGAGCAATGGGCCAAGACTACAATCACGAAGAGAGTTCATTCATCACGATATTGATCTCTATTTCCTTAATTACTGCTTATTGTGTTTTCAAGTATTTCACTTATGATGGAGATCGAAAATTCGAAGAGGAAAATAAGTGAATTTCAGAAAAATATCCACTGAATGTAGCGTGAATAAGTCGCTTTACGATTTATCAAATGGGTATTGCAAAAGACCCATGTAACCAAAATGAGTTTGTACATGGGCTTGGCGTGGGCTCTATTCATGGCTACCCATGTAAACAGTCCTTCGTCACCCTTTTCTTTGCCTCAATGCTTCAACAGCGAGAACACTGATTGCAACTTGAAGATTGTAAGATGGAACAAATCCATCCATTGGCAATCGGACAACCTCATCGCATGCTTCCAGAACTTCTTGCGAAACGCCATCTCGTTCAGCTCCGACAACAAAGAGAACATTTCCTGTAAGGTCCGCATTCCAAGGTTCAACCGTTCCTACATCTTCGGCTGCAATGATTCTGAAATTGTTCTTCTTTGCTTCGTTGATAATGGATGTTGTATCGCTGTAAACGACTGGAATGAATCGATCTGCACGCATGCTTGAGCGACGAATTGTCCTTCGATCTTGGTGTGTTCTTGAAATGTTGAGAACGACTGCATCTGCACCACTGACTTCAATGGTTCGGATTCCGAATCCGAGATTTGTTGGATACTGGACGCCATCGAGCAGCCAGATTGAACCGCCACGTTGGAAGATTTCCTCCAAGGAACCATGTGGTTCCCGCCCGAGTAATGCTAGTGCGTCTGTGCTGCCGGCAGCAGACATACGCCAAAGGTCGTTGGTCGATCCTTCCTCGAGAGGAATGCCTTGTCGTTCACATTCTTGACGTAGTGGTTTGGTGTCCATTTCTCGGTCAACGAGAACAAGTCGAATTCCATGGTCCGTTTGAAGCATGGAAAGAATTGTTTCGGAACCTTGCACCTGATGAGCCATGATTCAGGGTCAGGGGTTGTAATGTTTGATGTTAATGGCGAAATCACAGAGGTGTATTGATGCCAATGGCTCGTGCAATGCACCAACCTTTGCGTGCTTCGAAGATGGCGAAAGCACCTCCAAACACGCTTCCTGCGACTGCAAGCCAGCCGAGAGAAGCAGGAAGGACACTCAAATAGGTCAGAAGAGCAATTGCGATACCAAATGCAATTGCGAGAATCCCAGTGTAGAGGCGAGCGAGTCGTCCTTTTCTATCAATGTTGCACTCCATCAGGTTTACCTGTAGTGCTGAATATTTGAATACGTGTTTCAAGAGTAGGCATATTTTCAAATGCAAATCTCATTTGTTTCCAGGTATGGGAAAGAAACACAGCCCGAAGTTTTTGGCGACGGTCGAACAGTCTCGCTCGATGATCCAGGAATGCGATGTTGCTCAATTTTCGAGGATGTTGAACGATGGTCAAGATCTTGTTGTCATCGACGTTCGTGAACGACATGAATACGAGGCTGGTCGATTTGAAGGAGCTCTTCACCTGAGCAAAGGGGTTCTCGAGCGAGACATCGAAAAACATCCTATCCCAGAAGATGCTCGAATTGTCTTGTACTGTGGTGGTGGCTTTCGCTCTGCGCTTGCTGCAGAATCCCTTGTCCGAATGGGCTATTCCAACGTCTATTCCCTGTGGGGTGGTTGGAGAAGCCTTGTGCAAGAAGGTCTTGCAAAACCCATCGAATGAACAACATTTCAGTACTTTGTTGAAACCTCAATCGATGGACAGACTCATAAAGGGGTTCAAAGTCCGCGAGTTGCTCCCATTGAGGTGTTACCATGGCAAAAGGACTCCACCATTATGTTCGTGAAACTTGGAAGAAGCCAAAAGAGGCTCTCCCGCACATGTTCCGTCAGACTCGAATGGCCCAGTGGCGCCGCGAGCCTGTCAATTGCCGCATCGAGCGTCCAACTCGCCTCGATGCCGCTCGCCGATTAGGCTACAAAGCCAAGCAAGGTGTTGTCCTTATCCGTACCCGTGTCCGCCGTGGTGGACTTCGTAAGGGTAAGATTCACATGAAGCGTAAACCATCCAAGGCTGGTATCTCCAAGATTACCATGGCAAAGAACACTCAGCGCATCGCTGAGGAGCGTGTCGCCCGCCACTTCCCGAACCTTGAGGTTCTCAACTCCTACTGGGTTGGCGAAGACGGAAAGCACAAGTTCTTCGAAGTCATCATGATCGACACACACCATCCTGCTATCATCAACGACAAGCAACTCGGTGTCTTCTGTCAAGCCAACGGAAACAACAGCCACCGTGGCCGTGCTTACCGTGGCAAGACCTCCGCTGGAAAGCGTGGTCGTGGTCTCTTCAACAAGGGTAAGGGTGCAGAGAAGTTGCGACCCTCCCTCAAGGCCAACCTCAACCGTGGCAAGTGAAATCAAGCGTTTGTTTGATGTTCTTGTTCTTCCTGCCTGTACCAAGGAGGGGAACCTATGAGCAAAGGTGAGCGAAATTTATCGCAACTATCTGGTCTCCAAGTCTACCTCCCAAATGGCCGATTGCTCGGTGTTGTGCATGATGCCGTTGTTGAACATGCAAGCCTTTCATGCACCCATTTGTTCGTCACAGATACGCCGGATGATCTTGTTGAGGGTTCCATCCACGTTGCAGTCCCATGGCGATGGGTACGGTCGATCGGTGATGCTGTGATTCTTCGATGGTTCCCTGAGACTCCAATCCCACGCCGATGAGGTGAGAAAATGATGGAGCTTCACATACTTGGGACTGCGTCGGCGCGACCGACGTCGACACGAAGTGTGAGTGGAAGTGTGTTTTCATGTCAAGAAGGCATCGTGGTTCTTGATGCTGGAGAGGGATTCCAGATTCGTTATTCCAAACAACGCAGTCAATTAAAACGCCAAGCAGAACCTTCTCTATTACGCCCGAATAGAATCGTAGCAGTGGCTTTGACTCACGGCCATTTGGATCACACCTGGGGGCTGCTGCCGTTCTTGCAGACGCTTTCACTTGATGGCCGGCAACAACCACTCATTGTCTATGGGCCAACATCCTCGGAAATTCTTGATGAACTTGCGACTAACGGCGTCACGGCTTTGCTACCAAAGGATACACCTTCGGCTGAATTGTTGAATCAGTATCGTGCGTGGTTTGACCTTGGAGGTACATCAACGCATCTTGGCTACAAAGTGCGATGGTTGTTGGGCAATCCCCAATCTGGGCGCTGGGTTGAGTTTGTCGATGATGCATCTGGATTGATTTGGCATGATTCCATGCCCCAACCTGATGCATTCAAAGAGTTCAGAATGGATTCAATTCCAACGCAACATAGCGTTCCTTCATGCGCATGGCAACTTTCTCGAAAAGAGCGAAAAGGGTCTTTTGATCGCGACAAAGCAACGCTAACTGGATTGTCGCAAGAAGAACGAAAGATGCTCTCACAAGGAATCGATCTTGAACGAGCGGATGGAGAACTTCTACGCGCTTCCAACTTCCGAGGCCCTTCAAAACCAGCTGTAAGCATGATTGTCTCTGGCGATACGGCAGAACAAGCAATACATCCAATTGCTCCTGTTACCGTTCTCATCCATGAGGCAACGTTCCTCAATGAATCGGCAGACAAAGCGGATGCACATCTTCACAGTACCGCTGCAGGAGCTGCACGTACAGCTTTACAATGCAAAGCCGAACATCTCATCCTTACCCATTTTTCAGCACGTCTCCGTGATGTTGGGGAAGCGATTGAGGAAGCAAGAGAGATACTGGGCGAAACCTGCGGATTGGATGCAGCCTCAGATGGAGACCGAGTACGTATTGGTGAAAACGGAAACGCATTCTTCCTCAAAGCATCGCAGAGTGGCTGGGTTCAGCACAAACTGTCGCATCATTGAAAGAGTATGCAATGAAGGGAAGCGTATGCATTCGAGGAAAGTCGTTGCAGTTCTCGCTCTCGTCATCTGTATGTCACTTGCACCGTTGGTTTCGGGCACATCAGCAAGGGCAGTGCCTTCTTGCAGTACAGAGTCCTCCTCAACGTTTGCGTCACAAGTCCCTGTTGACGATGGGGAATGCGTTGAATTGTCGCTTGGATTGCTCACGCCGGGTGATGTTTACGAAATTACAGTTCTCGTTATTGATGACGCTCTCGATGTTCTTGTTTTTGATGAAGCAGGTTTGCAGCCGTATCTTTTGGGACAATCCTATCGTTCAGCCTATCAGCAAATACCTTCAACAGAGTTTGCAAATGGTTCCTATGAATTCCATTGGAAGGTTCCACTGTCCATTTCAGAAAAATCCTGGACCATCGTCGTCGATAATCTCGCACACGATGGTGACCAAGGAAACGGCGATCAAGGAGGAAACATTGGTCGCGTTTCAATCTCAATAACAAAACTCAACGATGGTCCATGGACGTCGTACCATGACCTCCTTGGAATCATTCCAGGGGGGTATTTGACCTTGCTTGAAGGTGATGAGTTACGACTTGAGGAAGGAACAGCAGTGTCTGTTACCGCATGGTCGCTCGAAGGCTTTGGTGATGTATATCTCCAATCGGAAGCCATGAATGCAAACTACCTGTCTGGCCAGTCCAATGTTGCGCTCGCGGGTGCTTCTTTGCTCGGAGTCGATGGAACGGCATCGTTCAACTGGGTCGTTCCTGAAGCCTTTGCGGACCAGCCGCTCAAACTCGTGGTTGATAACACCAACAACCCGGATGGTCAGGGCGACGGATCAACCACTCTTCGAATAACCATTCGCGTTGAATTAACACCGGTCATGAAGGCTATGTTTGTTGCGGAAAATCAAACGGTTGCCCTCAACACGGCTCTCAATTTTGATGCGTCATCTTCACCCAACAACCTTGGACAAATCGATCAATACGTTTGGGATTTTGACGCATCCGTCGACGCTAATAACGATGGTGACGCGACAAACGATGTTGATGCAGTGGGCATGATGGCCTCGACTTCATGGGCAAGTCCAGGTGAAAAAACAGTCTCGCTTACCGTTTCCAGTGCACTTGGTTTTGACCGATTGCAAAGCAACATAACCGTTGTTGATGAGACCAAACCCATCGCTCGAATAACAGGGTCGTCAACTTCATCAGCAATACCAATTCAAGGAGGGTGGCGAATTGAGCACGGAGAAACAGTCACACTTTCGTGTGCAACGAGTACCGATAATCACCAAATTGCTGCCTGTTCGTGGTCGATTGACGGAAGTCCCTTTGGTCAACAGACGACTGCTTCTTTCAATTGGTCTGACATCGGAACGCATGAAGCTGGTTTGATTGTTCTTGATGCGAGTGGAAACAGTCAATCCGCCACTGCGCAGATTCTCGTGACGGATTCAACGGTCCCCCGTCTCAATGAAGCACTGCTTGATGCACTTGAAAACCAAGCTATTGAAGGCCAAACGGTCGCATTCAGCGTGACCGCTTTTGACGGATACGATGCGAATACGGACTTACGATTCCACTGGGATGTGAATCCGCTTGAGGACAGCGATGCGAATGGAAACTTGTTGGACGATCCAGACTACATTGGTTCACGTACGGATATTGTTTTCGATTCCCCCGGTACGAAGACAGTCATTGTCACCGTTTTCGATAAATCGAACAACAGCGATAGTCACACCTTTTCAGTGATTGTTAGCGAAGCTGAAACTGAAGAAACCGATTATGCCATTTTTGTGGTGGTTATCTTTGCTGGCCTAGTTACGATGTCCATCGCTCTAATTGGTTATCGACGTTGGCAGTCGAGCATTGCGTTGAAACTTCTCACGGATCGAGGCTTGCCCGAAAATGAAGCGAGATCTCACATGGCGATGGTGAAACAAACCCAACGTCTTCCTCTATTTGCAAAAGCGATTCAACTCGCAGGTCTTGCTTCAGGCGGTGAAGTTGTATCGCAAGAAGAGGAGGAGAAGGCTAGAAAAGAGGCTGAACTTCAATCGATTTATGGTTCTGCGACAGGTTCAGAAATACCTCCACAAGCTCAATTTGCCCCTCAAATGCAGCTTTCCCAAGCCTCGAGCCAAGCAGCAAATGAAGCAGCAGCGCTGTTCTTTGATGATGAACCACAGGCACCGAAATCGGTTCCAACAAAAGATGGACTTGACGAATTGCTCGAACTGAATGCTCCAAAGCCAGAAGCAAATCCTCCACCTCCTGGAATCGAATTACCCAAACCAATCGACTTACCTCCTTTGGAAAACGAAGCATCTGAGGCACCGAAGGAACCCCCTGTTTCATCTGAAAACACCAACCTTCTCCGAGGTATGTGTTCCAGTTGTTCCTTGGAATTCCAAGTTCCAATGCCAGTCGGTGTCAAGGAAGCGATTGTTGTTTGCCCATCCTGCTCTTCTGAGCAACTGTTCCAACGTTGAATGAGTCGTCAACAACCGTTCTCTGTTTGCACAATTCGGGGATGGGTTCAGATATGAGTTCTCCAACCTCCAATCATGGTCGAGGAAGCGATTCGTTTGATTCGGCCTGGGCTGCATCAACCAAAACGTGGACGATTGGCGGTCTTTCTGGTCATGGTCCTTCTTATCCCCGTGTTCCAGCCCGTCCAAGCAGATGTCTCGGTTGAGAGGGATGATTTTGGTCTGATGGAGAAACTTTCAGATCTTATGGAACTCCAAGAATCTAGTGACGATACCGTCATTGCAGCAGGCTCTTCGGCTTCTTCTCTTGCTTTGGTCGAAGCAGCAAAGCGAGAGAGTCGTGAAGGCGATCCCCTGAACGATTCAACGGAATATCTGAGCCAGACACAACTCAGAGATACGTCACCTCCTGAGCCTGAACATCCTCGCCCGTATGAGATTCTTCTTGACACCAGCACACAGCCTGAAGGCTGGCCGAACAACCTTGTTCAAACGCTCTTTTCACTCGAATCATGGGACATCAATGACCCTTTGGCAGTTGGAATTAACACCTACGCATTGTACATTAATTTCTCTAGCAGGGATAATGGTCCACAATACGAGGCTTGGGATTATGGAACGTTTACAGGAGAATTATTCGTTGGGACGGACCTTGTCTTGTTTGAGAATTACATCGATATCGATGGCGATTCTGTCGACGATGTCTCCATCTCGTTGACCGTTCTTGGACTGTTAACGCTGAACGAAGGATTTGGCTTTGAACCGCCATTGAATCCTCTCAATCCTCTCAACATTCCCGATACCTTGTGGCTACGCCCGACCTTCCAATGGAAAATTGATTATCTGAATGAGAACGATCCGATTTGGGACGAACTCGCTCACATGGAGGTCTCATTGCTCAAAGGGCTGGCTTTTGATTCAGCAATTCAAGACTCAGAATCCTATGCTCTCGTGCTTGATACGCGACTTACGCAACCGCCAAACAATTTCAGAGTTGAAGTAGGTATCCAAGAATTCCGATTCAGCATTTCCAACACAATCGGCAATGTTTTTGGTATTTTGACCGATTTTTTGACTGGAGGTGCATTACCAGCAAATGCGCTCTCACTCACATCGGTTTCTGCCCCTTATTCAATTTCGATACGGAACTCAAATTCGAATTCACAAAACAGACAGACTGAATGCGATACTTCGTACTATGATGTATTCAACGATCACAGTACCAAAAGTGAGGAACACAAATGTGGTTACGGAGTGGGTATTGGATTCATTCAATTCGATCAGATCGACCAAGTCGGACAAACAGAAATCATCGATATGGGGTACATCGATGTCGGCTTCCATCCCGAGTATGGCTCAAATCTCTTGCCGGAAGAGGTTGATCTTGTCCTACGCAACGATAATCTCGGCGACAACACCTTTGACACGGTTGAACTGTACAGCAATATTGGTGCGGATTTGTGGCTGCATTATTTTGAAGATCGGAGCAATACACTCGAAGCTGGGACGTTCGGAAACACAACCGATTCACAACTTTGGATTCGTGGAATTCCATCAGGAACACTGCCTCAAGAAGAAATCAATGCGATTTTTACGATGATTGGAGAAGCACCGGAAAGCACGAACTTGCCAGGAGATATTCCCGATCGGCTCTCATTCATCCTCGCCATCAAGAATTTCTCAGGAGATGCAACCGCAAACCAGAACGATTTGACATTGCCTGTCAATCCTGCAGCACCTCCTTCAACGCTCATTCTGATCGCTGGGACGGAACGAATCAAATCCCTCTCCTACAATTCAACTCTCAAGCGAGGTGGATTTGCAAACGATGTAAGTTCCCTCACCATTCAGGTAGAAAATCTTCCTGAGGTCCTTATCCTCAAGGGTAGTTTCCAACTGTCTTCAACAGGCCTCTCACGTGTGAACTTCAACAACCCTGACTTGAATACAATTGCACAACTTCTCGACAATGCTTTGCTAACGCTTGTTGAGATTGTTCTTGATTTGGGCTCGATTCTCAACACGCTTCCCGATCTGATTGTTGGAACTGCTGGTAGTTCAGGCGGAGAACTTGAAGTTCTCTGTTTGAGTCAAGTCCGGCAAACGTGGTCGAACGGTGAAGTTCGGGCACCGAGTAGCCTCGGAAAGATTTCCATGGCCATTGGTAGCAGTGATCATCCGTGGTTGACGGATTCCGATCACATTCTCCTTTCCCAAGATACGGAAATTGAGAAGATTGATGGGAGGGATGGTCCAGTCGAACCACTTGTTCCGGTGGCGATGAGCATTCGCGTTTCGAACATTTCAAGGGTGTATCAGTCCTACGATCCTGTAACCAGTGTCCGTGCGCTCGAGTTGCAGGGGCAACAATCTGGCGCCCTTCTTGTCGGTCATATTCGTCATTCAGGTACCAATTTTGCCAATGTCACCGCACAGTCGGCCATGTTTTCAAATCGGCCCGCAGATTTGAGCGTGGTTCAAGATCCGGAAAAATTGGTCTACACTGCAAGCGAACCGATTGGAACGATTACGTACGGTGGCGAACAAGGCCTTCAACGCAATGCGATACGACTTGAGGGGTTGCCTGCTCAATTCCAATTAAACATCGGTGATGACATTGGATTCCAAGCACAAACGCCGATTACGTCGATCATGGTTCAAATGACCAATGCAACGACGCCACTGACAATGAATGGTGACCACTTCCGCTTCTGGGTTGATGCTGACACGGCTCAGGCATCGCTGAGTGCGAAGATTTCCAATGTACAATCTGTGCAACGTTATTCGCCAATCGATGCGAATTCCACTGGACCTGAAGGGAGCGCTAGGTATTCGCTCCAACGTCAAGTATCCTCTCCGTTCAGCATTTCGATGGAGGATGTGAGCAATTACGACGACCCATTCCTCGGTCTCAATGGTATGATGCGTCTTGAGCCATTGCCTGCAAACCTTGAGATTCTCCTTCCGAGTGATATGGATTCGAGCGGTCTTGAAATTCCAGATTTTAGCCAAGGAGAGGGCGTTGAAGCACTTTCCTTCTTCCTTGGAGATGTTGTAGGTATCGGCGGTCTTGTGAACGATTTGGTGTACGGTCTTGTTTCAAACGTTGGCGATTCCACTGGTGAAACCGAAGATGTCGCATACGGACTTGACATGACAACAGGTGAAAGTTTCGACATTGTTGCTGACATGCGAAAGGGGAGTGTTCCAGTTGCGCAACCAACGTGGCAACATGGATTTGACATGCAAGCTGTTGAGCGAAGCGTTATTGATTTCAATCTATCAAAATTGACCAACCTTACGGAATCCAACCGCATCATCATCGACGAGATTCTCTCCGATTACATCATTGATGATGTTGAACTTGCCATCATAGAATCAACGTTCTATCAAACAAACCTCTCGTTCGCTTACCCTCTTATGACGTACCTTGATGATGGAATCATTACCGAACGTGAGTTGGTTGGTGTTGATGTTGCCTTGCTTGAACAATTGGGTGTAACCTTCGAGAAACGACGTAGCTGGCACCTTCGCACGTGGTTGCCACAACTCCCTTCAGGTAAAATTGAGATAAGCTACGTATTTTCGCTCGTTGAGGATGTGCCGACATACGAGTTCAACATGGATCTCGAAGAATGGCTTCCTGCCCGAGAAAACTTGTACATTACAATGAACGGTATCGAACAATCTTCTGCAGATTTGCAAATCTTTGGATTTGATACGGAAACATCGAGGGATGTATCTGTTTCAGCAAAATTCTCTCGTCAAGATAATCTCACCGTTCCTCGTTTATCGATTGAAATGAGTTACGACATAGGGCAAAGATTGGATTTTGCTTACGCTGTATTCATTGATTTGGAGAGTCTTGTTCGTGCTGAAACGTTCATTGAAGGCGTTCCACAACAAACCGACTTTTCGGCAACCATTGGCGACGTTCTTCTGCTCAACGTTGACGTTCCACAAGCGTACAGAGTTGGAGAGACGAGTGTTGATTCTATGATGATTCAACAACATCGATTTGTTGATGGCTTTTGGTGGCCAGCAACCACATTCTTCCAAGATATTCCATCGGAAATGCGGCTTGCTGCAGAACCGGATACCCGTTATGATATTCGAGAGGAAACATCCTTCCAAGGCATGATGACGCTTGATTACGCCTCAAATTCGAATAAAATGGACATGTACATCGAAGCCAGTGGACGGGCTATCGATGCGAAAGGTGATACGTTAATGATTGCCAAGAATCTACCAAAGACCTTCAAACTCGAGACAACAGAAGATTGGGGAGTCCGCATTGTTTCATCGGATAACGGTGTGGAAGAATTGTACATGCGTCAGTCCAATGTTCCTGGAGCCCCTGGAGCCTTCCTCGATCGATTTGAAATCGTCGGTGAGGATCTCAAAGGCGCAACCATTACCATTCACCGGCCGTTGGGATACCCGGTGATTATTCTCGATGATATCACGACGGGACGCCTTGTTTCAAGTGCAGAAGTTCATGTTGAACCGGGCGTGTATGCTCCGATTTTTGGTGACCTTGAAGTCGATGGACGCGCTGTACTCCTCGATGCTCAATTCACAGGCATTCTTCCAACCTCAACGTCGATTGGTGTCAATGGGGTTGTGACCGACCTTTCGGTCGTTAGTACACTTACCGGCGGTTCGATTGAAACGCGTCACATTATGGTTGTCGAACCGTTTACGTCAGGTATTGCCTCGCTCTTTGCGATGATTTTCGGGTGAGAATATGGATGATGAATTGGTGGTTCATGAAGACGACATTGTCGATGCCAAACCGATGGGACTGCTCGAGACGACCCAACGCAGAGAAGCCATCGAAATGGGCTTTGATCTGAACGATCCTGAACAAGCAGAGGCATATCGTCAGGCGCAAGAAGTTGCTCTCTTTGTCAAGGAGCGTATCCGAGATATCAATCCTGTTCGAGTCGCCATCGCTGGACTAATTCTCATGCTCTTGGTTGGATTGGTGGCAAGCGGGTGGTACTGGGTGATTCCTCGTGATGATGTCGAAATTCATACCGTGTACATGCAACGAGGCGGACATCTGATTATGTCCGAATTGCAAAACGATGGAAGTCGAGCAATTCATGACGTCGTTGTTGAAATTCAATTTTTGGATGCACAAGACGTCCTGATTCAAACGATGCGGATTGAGGTGGACACCGTCAAACCACATTCGTCTCTTGCAGGGGATGATTTGGAAATGATCGTACTTGGATACACCGTCTGGGACGAATATACGCTCAAAATCTCAGTTCGTTACACAATGTTCGACAACAGTCAAAATTTCTTGGAAGTCAATCACGTTGTTGGGACCTATGCGTCCGAAATTTTTGTCGATCAGGTTGAAACAACGACTCGACTGTTCTGAATGCCTGTTGTTCAAACAATTGACCCATAGCGATAAATGCGTCATCAAAGCGAGGTAGGTAACAATGGAGCAACAGACTCGCCTCGCCCTTGGGATTCTCGTTCTCTTGTTGATGAGCCCTTGGAGTTCGATGGCGGGTCCAGAATCTGAATCTGAACAGAGTTTGGAAGACCAAAGGAATGCAGAGTATTTCTCGATACGTACGGATGCGTATTCGGACTTTGTTGGAACTTACGAAGCCGCTTCAATCCATGAACAACGAGAACTCGTCGCAGAATCGCGACTGGGCGAGTTTTCAATCGACGGGCTTGAACTCAACCGACCACTGTCGGCCGATGTTCTTGAGCCGAGATTGGATGTTCAACTCCTTATTATCGATAACGACCGCCACATGCAGGACGTACGAAACGACCTTTCTGAGATTTCAGGTCTGGAAGTGCGGGAATTCATCAGCCCATCGGGATTGATGGTTCAAGGAACAGCCTCTGCCCTCGCCCGCTCCCAATCCGTCCAGAGTGTGATTGCACAATGGAATGTACCACTGGCAATGTTCCTTGATGATTCGATGCTTGATGCGTTGATGTTCGAGACTGGCGGCGAAGCATTGCTGGGCGCAGAGGTTCGAATGGAAGGATGGTGGAGTCATCATCAACTTGATTCGCTCTCAATTGCGGATCATGAGGGCAACACAATCCGACAAGACTTGTCCCAAGTCGCTGCAATCGCCCTCGATGATGCTCAACATCTCGATCAAGGACAATATCGGGGTGTCTTAGCGGTCGACACGGTTCTTGATGTGGTACGGCAACCTTCGGTCATGTGGCTTCGGTTTGAGCCTCAGATGGCGTTTGAGAACGATCAATCAAAGAATCACATGAAAATCAATACAATGCGGTCGTATTTCACAACGGATCTCGATGGTTCGGGCCAAATTGTCGCAGTTGCAGATTCAGGATTGGATGAAGATCATGGTGATTTTGGAACGCGTATCGTTGGAAATTATGACGTGATTGGTGATGGTTCGACAGCCGACAAACATTCTGGGCATGGAACACACGTGGCATGCACAGTTCTCGGAGATGGGAACAAGGGCGGTTATGCAGGGGTTGCTCCGGATGCTGAATTGTATTTCCAAGCCATGGAAAATGACAATACGGGCAACTTCGTCTCGCCCTCTTTGAATTATCTTCTCAACACTGCCTATAATGCAGGAGCTCGAATTCACACCAATTCATGGGGATCTTCGGCAACTTCAACGCAAGGAGAATACACGTCTGAAGCAGAGGCGGTAGACGATAGGTCGTTCAACTACGATAAGGTAAGCAACGGCCAAGAGGGTCTAACGATTCTTTTCGCAGCAGGTAACGACGGCCCCGGCGCCGGAACGGTTGGTTCTCCTTCAACGGCGAAGAACGTTGTAACCGTTGGAAACCACCAAGCTCGATACAATGGCGCACCGGACAATCTCATGTCTGGTTCCTCCCGCGGGCCGACCGATGATGGGCGAATTAAACCAGACATTCTTGCTCCTGGAGGATATGTTCGTTCTTGTCGTGCACAAGAAGCGCAAGATATTGCAGGCTCAAATTGGCAATCGACGTGGTATCTCGAATATACAGGAACATCGATGGCTACACCAAATGCTGCTGGTGCAGCTACACTCATCCGAGAGTATCTAATCGAAATCGCTCAACGCCCATCGCCACAGGGTGCGTTGGTCAAGGCACTTCTTGTCCTTGGTGCGCAGGACATCAACTCGAGAGACATTCCAAACAACGACGAAGGCTGGGGGCGTGTTAATCTCAAAGATACGCTCGCACCATCGCAAGGTCGTGGAATATGGGTTGACGATCGATCCGTTCTCACCAGTTCAGGAACATCAAAATCCTATGTGTTCAATGTCACCTACGCCAATTCTCAACTCAAGGCCGTGCTCGCATGGTCGGATTATCGAGGAAGCAGATTTGCCAGCAAAGCCTTGGTCAATGACCTCGATTTGGAGGTCGAATCTCCAGACGGAACCATCTACTTGGGCAATGATTTCGCCAATGGGCGCTCGACGACAGGTGGGACCAAAGATGACATCAACAATCTCGAAGTTGTTCTCATCGATATGGCCATGAAAGGTATCTGGACGGTTCGGGTAAAGGACGCCTATCATGCAGGGAGTGGTTCTCAACCGTTTGCGATTGCGGTTTCAGGACAAGGGGTCAACGATTTGCGTCCAGACCCTCAAGTCGTTCTCGATTCGATGCAATTGAACGTCACAATACCGCAGGTCGGTGACCAGGTACGCCTGACAACCGAAGTATTCAATGCAGGAAACATCAAAGCAGAAACCGTCGATTTTGCCTTCAATGTTGACGGACTTGAAATTGAACGAAAAACGCTGGACATTAATCCAGGAGCATTCCGCCAATCGACGTGGTATTGGACTCCTCAACAACCGGGATTAGCGACACTTGAGCTCATCATCGATCCCGATGATACGGTTGATGAAATTCAAGAAAACAACAATGTTCTCACCAAAGTTGTTGATGTGACAGCACCGGGTGTGAAAGTGACAGCGGATACGATTGAACAACAAGTACAATTTGCAGAACAAACGACATCGACATGGAATCTAACGCTTGAAAATACTGCTTTATTGCAAACCAATGCATCGATTGACGCAATTGGAATTTACTCGGATGCAGATGATTCAGAAGTGCCGTGGTATCTCGGAATGACGGCTTCCAACTTTTCTCTTCAAGGAAAAGAAACTGCAGAAGTTTCCTTAACAGTGGTCTATCCTCAAGCTCCCGAGCCTGGATTGTATCGAATCGATGTTTCTGGTCTTGACGTTGACAACGGGATATCGTATCCCTTGTCGCTGTATCTTGAAGTTCTTGACATACCAGAATTCCGAATTGAATACGATTACACAATTGTTCCCGTCCACCCATCCGATGCTACCAACCTAACGGTTCGAGTGTACAATGATGGAAATACAGAGATTGGTTACGATCTCTTCCTTCAAGCACCTTCAGGTTGGAGTGCCGGATTCACCGACTTGAGCAACGATCCAGGAGCAACATCTGGATCAACCGGATTAATTCCGAAAAATGGACAGATGGATGTTGGCATGCAATTTACCCCTCCTCAGGTTTCAACCGCAGCTGGTGCCCAGCGAATGGTCACATTAACTGCTTTTTCTCAGACAGAACCCTCCCAACAATGGGAGATTGATATCCCAATCGAAGTCATTGAAGTTCGCGAAGTTGAATTGCTCCTCGAGTCGAACATCGGAACACCACGGCCGGATGCGCTGGTGAATCTTCTGTTTACGATTGAAAACCGTGGCAATGTCGATATGACATTGGTGCCGAGTTTGTCTTTACCAACCGGATGGACACAACAAACATCGCTGCAACCCATTGAAATGGCTTGGACTGAGCAATCCAAAAACATCCTTGTTTCGATTCAAGGGAACGGTGACGCATTATCCGGGCAAATTCAATTGAATCTTGATGTAGCCTCTGAACGCTTTACTTGGACGGGTGAGATTGACGTACTGAAGTTGCCACAACCATCGCTTACATTCACAGAGTTGGAATTCGAGGATGGACGCACGTTCGATCATCCCTTTGGACCAGGTTCACATCCCGTTGGACAGGAGATGACTTTTACATGGCTTCTCATCAATGAAGCTGATGTTGCTTGGAGTCCTTCAATCACAACATCGTTGTCTCCAGGCATTTTTGGCGAGTGTTTTGATGTCGGCGTTGTTGCTGACGACGTCGTGCCCGTCGTCTGTTCGATTATCCTCCCGACTACGCTTGAGGTTGCATCGCAACCATCCTTCTCGTTCACGCTGTACGACGATGATGTCTCGTTGACCGAAGGTACGAGTATGTTGGTTGCAGAATCGAGGCGTGTTGAGTGGGAGTTCACTTCTCCCTCGTCTCTTGATGAATCAGGTTCTGGAACGCTGCAAGTTCGAATCTTAAATTCTGGAAATACGGCACTTTCGCATCAATTGGTCGTTGAAACGAACGATGGAATCGATGCCCAAATTCAGGGTGACGATATTGTGAATGCCGTTGCAGGGGAATCCCAGCAATTTACGCTGCAAGTCAATGGACGAAGTACAGGTGTTCACCAAATTACGCTGCAACTCTCAGGCGTTCAAGACGTTGAATCATCGATGACAACCATCGATATCGAGGTTACCGCTTCGTTCGAAGATACGGGCTCTGCAAGCAACACTGCGATGTACGTTGGCGTGGGTTTTGCACTCTTCTTTGGTCTACTTGCAATCCTCTTCATTCTTCGTTCAAAAGGACATTCTGTTGTTCAAACTCCTTCAGCGCCAACACCCGCACCGGTGGTTCAACAACAGGCTGCAATGTGTTGGGCTTGTCGTTCCCCAATTCTTGGCCCAATGCAAGGCTGTCCGGGTTGTGGCGCTCGATACCATGCAGACTTACCCATTTGCCAAAAGGTTGAGAATTGCTCAAACTGTGGGGCTTCATCCGAAGGGTTCGTATCGGCTTAATTCGTAAACATTAGAGGGCATCCTTTTGATAGGTCGATGTCTCCCCAATCCTTGGGGAGGATAACAAATGCAGGATTCTGGGCGTAAGAAACGACTCGCTTCGCTCTTGATTTTGTTGATGTTTGTTTCAATTCTTCCTTTGTCTGCACCCATCGTTTCAGCGGATGAAGCAAGAGATGCAACCATCCAAGTTACAGTCACGCCGAGCGCTCAAACCATTAACCCTGGAGAGTCTGGAGAATACACTGTTCGCGTCTACAATTCAGGATCGAACCCTGTAACGGTACAGTTGAGTACTGCAGAAGAGCAAAACGAGGATTGTGCTGCTTACACGTCAACGATTACTCAAATTACAGGGCCCATTGATGCCAACTCGTACGAGGAGGCCTCGATGAACGTCACCCTTGGCCAGAACGCTGAAGGCTCCTGTGAGACAACAGTCACCGCAAACGCTCAAGATTCGCCTGAACCTCCAGAACCACCGGGTCAACCTGCAACTGAAACGGCGACTGCAACAACCACGGCCGGTGATGGGGCTGGGAATGCTCTGTTTGGTGTTGATCTTTCGATGGAAACCTCAAGCCGCACATGGGGCGGTGAAGAAACGACCGAATGGACGCTTATCGTCGAAAATACAGGGAGGAATCAGGCGAATGTAAACTTGGTCATCGCGGAAGATTCAAGCGCCTCTGGCTGCGAAGACATCGAGAATCTCAATCCATCCCTTTCTGAAACGTCTGTTCAACTTGATTCCGAGGAAAGTACGGATGTAACCGTTTCACTCGATGTTTCCAATGATGTTGAGGCTGCGAAATATTGTTGGGACATTATAGGGACTGTTCAGGAAGATCCGAGTGGAAACACCAGCGACAACCAACCGTTCGACGTCACGGTTCCAATCCTGAAAGAATGCAGCCTTTCACTCTCGAAATCCTCGATCAACATCGAGCCAGGAAGCCAAAGCACGTTGGTCGCTACCTTCAACAACGAAGGAAATTCGGATTGGACCATTCGGGCAGATGCTGCAGGGCCAAAGGCAGAGTGGGTATCTTTCACGGGAGGTTCAAGCGGATTGCTGCCTTACGAGGGTACTGCGAGCAAAGCCTTCAATATGGAGGTCAGCCCTGATGATTCGGTAAACGCAGGTCAAGAACAAACCATCTTTATTCAAGGTAAAGATGGAGCGCAGGTTAAGTGCGCCTCAGAATTGGTCATCACTGTTGGTCAGTCGTATGGGGCCATCATTACGATGATTTCATCACAACTCTCCAACGTCGAGCCTGGAACCTCTGCGACAACATCTGTGACCGTCGAGAACACGGGCAACGGGCTCGATACATTCCGTTTAACCTCCTCATCCGTCCCAACTGGCTGGTTGGTTGAATTGGATGAGAGTCTGATCACTCTTGACTCAAAACACGAACCAGCGCGAAAAGAAACAATTGACGTGACCGTTACGTTGCCCGATGACGCACTGGCAACCGAAATTGTCCGTATCGATATTTCTGTAGCAGCGAGTTCTGGTGGAGAGGCGTACGATGATGTGACTCTTTCAGTATCTGTCGCAGAAGTTCATGGATTTGAAGCAGATTCAACAGCATTAACGCAAACTGGAAAGAATGGCAATGAAGTGAAATTCCCATTCGAAATCGAAAACACAGGGAACGTGGAGGACAGCTTCCGATTAAGCGTCATTCAACAAACTGCGTCACCCGCTTGGTCTTATTTCTTCGAAGATGAAGCTGGTAATCGATTTACCGAAATTTCGGTCGATGCTCGTGAAACGAAGAATCTCTACTTTGTAGCCACGATCTCCGATAGTGATGAATACTCAACGTTTACACTCAGAATCACCAACAAAGACGATTCGAACGGAATTGATGACGACAACGATGGTATACCAGACAATCAACGCGAATTACGGTTCACTGCCTTCCTGACAACCCGAGATTACGCCATGGACGTTTCTCTTGAGGAAGGTGGTCTCGATGGCCGAACAGGTGAACTTATTCTCGCTCCTGGTGATGAGGCTACCGTCGGTATGTGGGTTCGAAACATGGGCAATGGAGACGATACGGCTGTGCTTGAAATAACTGGGTTGAACGGAATAGCCACTCGTACAGTGTTCTACAAAGGATTGCCGATCGCTGCAAGCAATGAACTCGATGTCCCCTTTGGGTACGGTATTTGGGATGAAAACAACAGCGCCTTCGTTATTGACGCATCTGGCGCTCCATATCTCGAATCAACTTCCGATGCAATGCTTGACGAAATGTTGTTTACACTCAATCTCAGTCAGGGTCACACTGTACGCCCGTATGAAATCTATCTTGAACTGAAGGTACAGGTCAATGAAGCCACACTAACTGGAGAAGGAGGCAATCTGAACATCGTCGTGACCAGCAAATCCAACGCAGCGAACCGGACGGGACAGGCAACAGTCGCTCTGAGCGTTCAGAAAATCTTTGATCTGAACATTCTCGAACCTGAATCAACTTCCTTTGATTTGGTCTACCCTCAAAGCAAATCGTTTACGTTGCAAATTCGAAATGACGGGAACGTCGAAACAGAAACCGAGATTTTCTCATCAGAAAACCTTCGAGGCTGGAAGATCGAATTGGAAGGTCCAAAGGATGATTGTGAATCATTGACAACATCGTCGCTGATTTGCTCCATCGAGAAGGGAGAAGTGATGAACATCACCATCGAAATTAAACCTCCATTCGGAGCAGAATTATCCGATACGTTCGATTTCACAATTTCTGCTCAGCCCGAGGAGATTGGTGTCATAGGAAGGGTCAATCAGCAATTCGAGGTGACGGGAGATCTTGAACAAGGACTGTTCGGTCTTGCTGATGATACAACAGTGGTGATGTTCGCAGGCGGTTTCCTCTTGGCTGTAGGGATTGTCTACATCCTCAGCAGACGTTTCTAATTTGGTTGCTGTTCATCGAATTTTCTCCGGTTGAAGCGACCATTTGGTTCAAGGCTGACTGGGAACGCTTATGGAGGGTATTCAAGTCGGTTTAATCAGAGAGCGGATGCGTTCTTGAGGCGATGTTAAATGGTCGATACTGGTTCAGTCCCGAGCGCCTATCTTTCGATTGCTTTCTTGGCGATTGTTGGAATTCTCATGCCACTCACAAATTTCATCATGTCATGGGCGCTTCGTCCACGAACAGACCCTTCTCGTCCACACATTACCAAGTCGTATTTACTGGAAGGTTACGAACGAGATCACAGCCTCTATCCGCGCCGTCTTTCGACGTTCGAATGTGGAAGCGAACCGATTGGAGATGCGATGATACAATTCCACTTCCAATACTATTGGTACGCTATTGTCTTCCTTGTTTTCGATGTTGCGTTTATGTTCCTTGTTCTTGGAGGCATGGTCGCATCCGAAGAGACATCAAAAGCGACTGGAGATCTTGCCAAAGCTGAGGCTGGACTGGCGATCATTGGCATCTTCTTCGCCATCATGTCTCTTGGCGTTTGGTACGTATTCCGCAAGCGAGGGCGAATCTACATTTGAGGTGAAATCACATGGCAGAATCTGGAGAAAATTACACTGCATTCAACAGTCGTGCACTGGTCGAGGTCGTCGGTGACGTGACGGATGAAGCGCTCAAAGCAACGAAAATCAAGCAACTTCTTTCTGTACTTGCTGGCCGATTTTTCAATTGGGGTGGCCGTAAATCACTCTTCACCCTCCATTTGGGAATCAAGTGTTGCGCCATTGAAATGGCTGCAGCAGCTACGCCCCGATTCGATGGTGACCGATTTGGTGTACTGTTCCGTTCATCGCCACGTCAATCCGATGTTCTTCTCGTCAACGGCCCAATAAGCAAGAAATTTGCTGACAAAGTGGTTCGTCTCTGGGAACAAATGCCCGAGCCCAAGTATTGCATTGCAATGGGTGAATGCGCCATCTCTGGTGGGCCGTATTTCCAATCGTACAACATTCTCGAAGGCGTCGACACGGTCATCCCTGTGGATGTGTACATTCCTGGTTGCCCTCCTCGTCCTGAAGCACTGATTGATGGATTCGGACTTCTTCGAGAGAAGATCATCCGAATTGGCGGCGCTCCAAGTACAGGCCGAGATGGCGAGAAGCCGGTTATTGTGGGAGAGGACTGAACATGGGCATGAGCATCTCTGCTGAGCAAAATGCAGCAGCAGCTTCAGCTTTTGCTGAACAAGTTGAAAGCCAATTTGGCGGAAGCGGTGTTACCGTCTCAGTCGAACATCATAGCAATGCAGCAAAGTATGCATTTGTCCGAATGTCGTGCCCTCCACAACACTGGATTGCCGTTGCAAAGTGGATGCGCTTCGATGGAGGGGTCAATTACTGTTCAATGATTACTGGGACGCATTATCCAGAAGGAAACGAACGAGGCTGGGGCGTTGCTTACCACTTCTTGCGGCAACCAATTCGAGACGTTGAACCGTTCACTTCGGATGTTCTCAAAGCGAATGAACTTGATGTTGCTTCAACCCCTCTTGAAATCGAGGTTCTCATCGATTTGCCTGCAGGCGATGCACCCGTTGTTCCGAGTGTTCAATCGATATGGGTTGGTGCGGATTGGAACGAAAAGGAAACGTGGGATCTCGTTGGTATTCGATTTGAAGGCCATGAAAACATGCATCGTGTCCTCAATCCTCACGACAGCCCTGAAGGATTTCACCCACTGCAAAAACAACATCAAATTCGATATCATGATTTCAATGAAATGTACGATGATGCACAAGGTTTTGCGCGTAAACCTGCGGACGAGGGCCGCGTAAAGTGAGGTGAAAAGATGGCACAAATGTGGATTACAATGGGCCCCCAGCATCCAATGACGCACGGGTTGTGGACACTTCGAGTAAAAGTCGACGGTGAAACCGTTGTTGATACTGAAGCGGAACTCGGCTACATCCATCGCGGCGTGGAAAAAATTGCAGAGGCGAGAGATTTCACCCAAGTCACCCCCTATTGCGACCGACTCTGCTATGTTAGTGCAATGACATGGTCAAATTCCTACATCTATGCTGCAGAGGATTTGCTTGAAGTCGAAGTCCCTGAGCGTGCTGAATTTATTCGTCTAATTGCAGCAGAACTTCAACGCCTGGCTTCCCATCTCATGTGGCTCGGTGCGTTCGGCCCAGATATTGGAAACCTCACGTTGATGACGTGGTGCATGCGCGACCGTGAGATGTTCCTTGACTTGTTGCAAGAACTCGGCGGTTCAAGAATGCACTACAACTATCCTCGTATTGGCGGCGTCAAGCGTGACCTTCCGGTTGGATTTGCTGACCGTGCTCGTGCCAAAATTAAGTTGTTCGAAAACCGTATCGATGAATACGAAATGATGCTCGATGAGTCAACCATTTGGTTGGTCCGTCTTCAAGGGGTTGGCTATGCCCGTGCCGAAGATATGGTCAATGCAGGTGTTTCAGGTCCAAACGTTCGTGCTGCAGGTGTCAATTACGACGTGCGTTGGGCTCACCCCTACTCGGTTTACGACCAAGTTGATTGGGAGCCTGCTGTCGAAAAGCCAACCTCAGTAAAGGGAGCTGACTGTTACGATCGCTATCGTGTGCGCATGGAAGAGATGCGACAATCGTGCAGAATGACACTCGATGCTCTCGACAAAATTCCCGGTGGAGCCGACACACACTACAACACAGGCGATGAAATGATCATCTCGAAAGCACCAACGCGGGCCCCCGAAGGAGCGACTGGTTTCAGCAATTACGAATGCACACGCGGCGCCTCACAATTCTATATCCAAGGAGGTGGAGATGGCCGAGGTAAGAACCCATATCGTCTTTCTATACGTTCACCGATGTTCATCACAATTCCATATGTTGCAAAAACCATGATTGGATACAAGGTCGCTGACATTCCAGCCATCATGGGTAGTTTCGACCCTTGCATCGGAGAAACAGATCGTTAAGGTGATTTTGATGGATGACAAGTATGATTTACGCAGCCTTCTTGTCGGGGAGGATAGTTTCGCTCACAAAACCATCACTTCACTTCTTGAAGGAACACCGCTTGAAGAGAGCTCTTCCGCTATCGCTTTTGGCGTTGGGACCTTTGCCGTCGTGAACATTGTTTTCCTCCTTCTTTTCTTCTCTCAATTCGCCATTCTGTGGATTGAGCGAAAAGCTGTTGCTCGAATGAACGATCGTCGCGGTGCAACAACTGCACTCCGCTCGCTCTGGGTCGGAGAAAACGGCGTTACGGCCGGTGCTTGGTGGACCATGCTCCCATTCGGACTCGGTCGTCCAGTTGGAGCGCTCAACAAATGGCTCAACAACCGATTTGGAAATGCCTCCGAATACGAGACCGTTGATCGTGTCGGAAATCGTTCATGGATGGGTCTCAGTATCTTCCCCGGGTTCTTCCAAAACGTTGCTGACGGTATGAAGTTCCTCATCAAGGAACACATGGTTCCTCGTCGTGCAGACAAACTCATTTTTGAGGTATCACCGTTCCTTATTGTTTCCACAACGCTTCTGATTCTTGGAATGATTCCACTCTCAAGCGGAATTTACGCAACCAACCCCGATCTTTCCATCCTCTACATCATTGCAATCTTTGGAATTGCACCGATTGGTGTCTTCTTTGCAGGCTGGTCTTCCAACAACAAGTACACACTCATCGGTGGTATTCGTTCCGCAGCCCAACTTACTGCTTACGAAATTCCACTTCTGCTAACGCTACTTGCCGTTGCTATGCTCACAGGAACCTTCAACATCATTGAAAGCGTCCATTTCCAACATACAGCAGGTGCATGGAACATCTTCCTGATGCCGTTGGGCGGTGCATTGTTCCTCATTACGATGATTGCTGAAGTCGAGCGTGTGCCCTTTGACATGCCTGAGGCTGAGGCTGAACTTGTCGAAGGATGGTGGACTGAATACGGTGGCATGCGATTTGGTATGCTGTTCATGGCTGAATACATTCGAACCTACGCCGCTTGTTTCCTCTTTACACATTTCTTCCTCGGCGGATGGCACCTTCCATTCCAGGGCATCATTGGAAGCATTCCATATCTCGGTGATGCCTACCTCTTGATTCCGGGCGCACTTGTTGTGCTGGTCAAAGCTTGGCTTGTCTTCCTCATCGTCTTCGTGTGGGCTCGTTTCTCTCTTGCTCGTATTCGGACCGATCAAATCCTCGAATTTGGATGGCGAATGCTCTTGCCACTCGCAGTTTTGCAAGTCGTTCTCGCTGCAGTGTACCGACTCTACCTGTTTGACTTGAGTGGAATGTCCAACACTGTTTACGGTGGAACGGCATGGGATGCGTTTGGAATACCATTCCTCGTTCCTGCTTTGACCACAATCTTGTGGCTTGCTATCTTCTTCCTCTTGCTCAATGATACGGGCAAGAATGAACGCGCTGCACGTATGTACCACGTGCAAACGGTGCAACCCGCAGGTACACACACTCCTGGACAGGACTGAGGTGAAGAAACATGCCTACACACCCTCAAGCAAAACCTAACTTCCGAAATCTGTTCTGGTATCCGTTCAAGATCACCTTGATTACGGCACTTCGAACATTCCCATTTTTGGGGCGTATGTTCCCTAAGAAACTGGGTATGGGATACCACAACACTTCGCACCCAGAGTTCCTCGATGATGCAAGCGAACATCGAGCGAAGAGTCGTGCAAAGTACAACGATATCTCAAAACAAGAATTTGCTCCAGACCGAGTGACGTCCGATCTTTTCCCAAGCCTCTGGAAGCCGCAGACCGTCCAGTATCCATATGAACGTCTTGAGGATATGGAACCATGGCTCTTCGTTCCAGGAAATTACAACGGACGTATCGGTGTCATTTGGGAGACCTGTACTGCTTGTAAGATGTGCGTCAACATTTGTCCTAACGATTGTTTGCACATGACGACCGAACTTCGTGTCGACGTTCTTGACAATGCAGATGGCGAATACGATGGCTACGGTGCAGAACTCGAAGTTGGTGGTTATGCAGCCAAGTTCCGCGAAGAAGTGACGGAAGAACTCGAATCGTTCGATTTAATCACTGCACATTCCGCCCCTCCATCAGAATGGCGCTTTGCTCAGGTTCTCGATTTGTCTGGAGATACGGCTACAGTACGTTGGAATGATTCAGGTCAGGAAGAAGTCCTTGCGCAATCAGACCTTCGAACAGCTGACGATCAAATCGTATCTGGGCGTATCGACATAGGACGCTGTATGTTCTGCGGTCTTTGCATGGAAGCATGTGGATTCACTTCCTTTTTCATGACCAATGAATACGACGGAATGTCCGGGTTTACTCGACAAGATCTTTGGTTCGATGCAAACCGGACACGTGTCCTCCCTTCGGTCCATCAAGAGGCTGTCGATGGCGAACTTGCAAAGCGTGCAACCAAGGAACGCGACAAGCGTGCAAAGAAGGCTGCAAAGGCTGCAAAGGCTGCCGAGGAAGGTGCCTGAAATGGATGTTGCCTCTACCACTGAGACAATTATCTTCTTTGTTTTTGCGACGATTACCATCCTTGGTGCGTTGGGGCTCATCTATGCGCAGCGAGTTGCGCACTCGATGCTTTCATTGATTTTCTGTTTCATGGCCGTTTCCGGAATTTTCATCCTCCTTGGTGCTGAATTCCTTGCAGCCATTCAGATTCTGGTTTACTTGGCCAGTGTAGGGTTGGTTGTCCTGTTTGGTATTATGCTGACCCGTCGACAAATTCAGGAGGAGGATTTTGAATGAGATTGATGTCCACATTGACCCGAGTTGGTTTGATTTTCCTTGCAGGTGCAATGATTACGGTTCTTGGAACGGCAGAACTGTGGGATGAAGAGCCAAAGGAGGTCACAACCCTCGACCTTGCGGAAACAATGCTCGATGATTGGGCCATGCCACTGTTGGTCCTTGGCGTATTGATGGCTATGGCGATGATCGGTGCTGCGTACCTTGTTCGTGACGAACGTCGTGAAAATCTGGAATGGGAACAACGAGGTGAAGACGCATGATTGATCCAGCATGGGTAAGCGTTCTTTCCGCTATACTGTTCATCATTGGTGTTTGGGGCGCTTTTACTCGAAAGAATGCCATTATCGTCTTGATGTGTCTTGAATTGATCCTTAATGCTGCCAACCTCCAATTCGTTGCAGCAGCCATCCAGCACGGTGATGCGACTGGATGGGTTTACGCAATCTTTGCCATTGCCATTGCAGCTTCTGAAGTTGCGATTGGTTTGGCCATCTTCCTTGCCATGTACGGCCAACACGAAACGATTTCACTCGATGATGTGAATCTCTTGAAACACTGAGGTGATGAAATGGGTGGTACATCAGAAACAATCAGTTCAACATTTATCGAATATGCGATTTTCATCGTTCTTTTACCGATGCTTGCATTCCCAATCATTCTTTTCCTTGGGCACATCTTCAATGGAAACCAAACATGGGTCAAGTCGGCAAAGGAAGGGGGGCTTATCGCGCTTCCAATCATGGTTGCAAGCTTTGTTCTCTCCATGCTCCTCATTTCGGAATTCATTGGAAAAGGAACAGGAGCGCACCACATTGGCGATTGGCTCTCGTTTGGGTGGATGAGTGCTGATGGTATGACCATCAATGAGAAGGTCTTCGGAGTTGGCATATACATCGATCACGTTACAGTGATGTTGCTGTTCATTGCATCGTTCCTGTGCATGCTCATCAATATCTTCAGCATTGGATACATGAACACCGACCCGATCAACGACAATCGAAATCATCGCTTCTATGCTGAATTCGTTTTGTTCTGTTCAGGTATGCTCGGCATGGTGCTGGCAGATTCGTTTCTGTGGTTGTTCATCTTTTGGGAATTGATGGGTCTCTGTTCCTATCTTCTCATCGGATTCTATTACGAGAAGCCAAGTGCAGCCTATGCAGCAAAGAAGGCATTTCTGACCACACGTGTCGGTGACGTTTTCCTCGTCATTGGATTGGTTATGCTTTGGAACCTGTTTGACTCTCTTGACTACGCTGTTGTGTTCAATGAGGATCTCATTGCAACGGTTGACCCAGGGCAACTTCAAATTGCTCTTGGAATGATGTTCATTGGTGCCGTCGGTAAATCCGCACAATTCCCGCTCCACGTTTGGCTTCCAGATGCGATGGAAGGGCCAACACCAGTATCCGCTCTCATCCACGCTGCAACCATGGTCAATGCTGGCCTGTACCTTGTCGCACGCATGTTCCCATTCTTCGGTGCAGAAGCAATGCATGGTGAATTGGTCGATCTTGCATTCATCATCGCCGCAATTGGTGGTATCACTGCCGTTATGGCTGCAGCGATTGCGTTTGTTCAGGATGATTTGAAGAAGGTTCTCGCCTATTCAACAATGAGTCAACTTGCTTACATCTTTACCGGTCTCGGTGCAGCGCTATGGCTTGCCAATTCACTCGATTGGCATCACGACAGCAAGGCCCACGACATCGTAGTCGTTGCCTTCGGTGCAGCACTCTTCCATCTTTTCAACCACGCAATGGCAAAGGGAATGCTGTTTATGGCGAGTGGTTCCGTCATTCATGAAATGCATCATGCACATCACGATTTGCATCATCATAATGACCACGATGACGAACATCACGATGACCATCATGACGACCATTTCGATGCTCAATCCATGGAAAACATGGGTGGGCTCGCATCCAAGATGCCAATCACCGCTACGGCGATGCTGGTCGGTTCAGCCTCGATCATGGGATTGCCACTCATCGGAGGATTTTGGTCCAAGGAGGGTATCATTGCAAACGCTTGGCGTGTTGCTTTGGAAGATCCACGTTTCTTCCTCCCAGCTGCATGTGTCCTTATCGGTGCAGCAATGACTGGATTCTACATGTCACGAATGTGGCTGAAAACGTTTGCAGGCAAGCCAAAGACCGAAGTTGCGGAAAACGTCCACGAGCACACACCATGGATTCCAATCCCGTTGGTTACTCTTACATTCGTTTCACTTTCGAGCGTTGTTCTTGCTGGAATGATGTTTACGCATTGGGCTGGCGAACCTGGCTCGACGTATGCATTCTTTGGCAAGAAAGGTCTGCTTGAAGGCCTCATTTACGAGTTTGAACACGTCTTTGCCAATGACAAGCCGTTCTTCTTTGTCTTGACCTACGTTGCCATCTTCATCGGTGCAATCGTTGGGCCTGGTCTTGCAATGGCACTTTATGGTGGTTCACTCAATGATGGAGAGAAAGCCAAGCCATGGATGCAACCGATCATCAACCTCTCCTCTCGAGTCAACGCAAAGCGTGGTTTCGACAACAGTGCATGGGCGGACTCAGGGCTCTCAAATGCGCTCAAGGAACGACTGTACTTCGATAAGTGGTACGATGCGGCTATGCTCAAACTGGTTGCAGGTTTTGCCAACATTAGTGCAGCCTTCGACCGCAACGTTGTTGACGGAACCATCAAAACCATTGAATCAACCTCTCAGAAAATTTCCTTCCAAGTACGGCGCTTGACGACTGGCTCAGCACGTGATTACATTATGATGGCGGCCTTAGGCGTCCTTGTCATCTATTTGCTCTTGGGGGTGATGATTTGAACATTGATTACCTCTCATTGATGGTTGTTCTTCCAATTCTAGCAAGCATTTTCCTGCTGATTTTGACGTCTCGTCTCAACCCAGAAGCACGTGCAAAATTTGACGCTCCTGTGCGCATGGCAGCATTCCTTATTTCCTTGGCAATGTTCGTTCTTGCAACATTGATGTTCTTGGGACAAATCGGTGATGTTGGATGGAACGATATTGCCTTCAATAATTTTGAATTTAAAGAATCCTATGTTTGGATCGAACAACTTGGTATCACCTGGACGGTCGGTGTTGACGGGCTTTCCTTCCCAATGGTCTGGCTGACAACCCTCTTGATGCCAATCACCATCATTGCAACATGGAACGAGAAGTCTGGTGCAACCTACTTCCCACTCATGCTCATGCTCGGTGGTGCACTTATCGGTGTCTTCGTCGCTCTTGACATGTTCATGTTTTACGTCTTCTGGGAATTGACCCTTATTCCTATGTTCTTCATGATTCTGAAGTGGGGTGGAAAGGACAGAAAGTATGCTGCTCAGAAGTTCTTCATCTACACGTTCACAGCATCCGTCATTATGCTTCTCGGCCTGTTGACGATGTACTTCTTGATGGATACGCAAACCTTCAGCATGCAAGAGATGGTTGTACAAGCTAGCGGTGCAAACGCAAGCGGTGTCTGGCTCGGTCTCGAAGTTCAGAAGGTTCTGTTCATCATGCTGATGCTTGGATTCCTCGTCAAACTTCCAGCAGCACCGTTTCATACGTGGCTCCCTGATGCGCACGTTCAAGCACCAACTGGAGGATCGATGATGCTAGCAGGTGTGATGCTGAAGATGGGTGCCTACGGTATGTTCCGATTACCCATCTCTCTGTTCCCACATGCACTGGAAGAGTTCCAATTCATCATCATGATGATCGGATTGGTTTCATTGGTTTGGGGAGCCATCGTCTGTCTTGGACAAACCAACCTCAAGAAGATGGTCGCCTATTCCTCTGTTTCGCACATGGGTGTCATCCTACTGGGCATTGCCAGCATGCAACCACTTGGATGGGCAGCTGCACTCTTCATGATGTTCGCTCACGGTATCATCAGCCCAATGCTTTTCGCTGTCTGCGGTGCATTCAAGCATCATTATCACAGCATGGAAATTGGAGCCATGCGAGGTATGGCAAAACACTCACCATGGCTCGCAACGAGCATGATGTTCGGATGGATGGCCTCGCTTGGTCTTCCACTCCTTGCTGGTTTCGTTGCTGAATTGATGCTGATGGTTGCCTACTGGTACGCCTATGGCTGGTGGATTATCTTCCCTGGTCTTGTTCTCGCTATCACAGCAGCCTACTACCTCTGGTCGATGCAGCGAACCATCTTCGAGGGTGGAGATGAGACGCAACCCCCTGAAACTCTGCATGGTGAGCCTGTGCCCGACATCGATAATTCAGAAAAGATTGCAATGCTTCTCCTTGCAGCCTTTACCATTCTCTTCGGTATCATGCCATGGATTTTCCTCGATATGATGGACATGTGGACAAGGAGTGCTATGACGTTCCTTGGATTAGGAGGTATCTGAAATGTCATCGCACAGTGGATTTGACTCAGAAATGATCGAAACGCTCGGTCCAGAATTGACGTTGTTTGTCGGTTTGCTTCTCATTATGATCGTTCCAAACCTCGGGAATGGGACCTTCCGCATACCTGGGACATCCATTCGACTTCCATGGTTCCTCGGAGGAACACGGTACAAAGCAGTGGCTTCACCACGTTTGCCCGGTCTTCTCGCCGTGCTAACATTGGCCCTTGCATTGTTCCAAACGGTGTGGTACCTGATTGACGCGAATCCGGCCGATGGGAAGATCATCTCCAGTGAGAATATTGAAATCTTCAAAGTGAACATGTTCTCTCGTATATTCGAAGCCATTTTCTTTGCAGCGTTGTTGTTGGCTGCCATCGCCTCACTCGACCGATTGCCCACAGGCTCTCAGAAAAGCGATGATATCGATGTCTTGTTCAACAACCGTCGCCAAGCAGATTTCTACATTTTGATGCTTACATCAGCGCTTGGAATGAGCGTTGTTGCACTCGCGCAAGACATGTTTGTCCTGTTTGTTGGACTCGAGGTTGCCTCCTTCTCAACTTACATTCTCGTCGCCTTTCACAAGGAAACCCGAGCAGGCTCAGAAGGTGGTGCCAAGTATTTCATCGTCGGATCTGTCGCCTCAGCGGTCGGTCTCTATGGTATGAGCATGCTCTACCTATGGGCGGGCTCAGCAGACGGTCAAGGCCTCCAATTCGATGCACTCGCTGCGAAGTGGGCTGAAGATGGTGCTACACCACTCAGCCTCATGGCGCTCGGATTTGTCCTCGTTGGATTTGCCTTCAAGATCAGTGCAGTTCCGTTCCACTTTGCAGCTCCGGATGCATATTCGGGTGCGAACAGTCCAGTCGCTGGTGTTCTCGCTACTGCAAGCAAAGCCATGGGAATGCTTGGGTTGATGCGTGTTCTGTTGATTATCACCGTTCCCGAGGCAGATGCAGATGGTTCCGCCATTTGGATTGGTCTTCTCGGTGTTCTCGCAGCGGTAACCATGACGTGGGGCAATATCGCAGCCCTCGGTAGTGAAAACCCAAAGCGTATGCTCGCTTACTCATCGGTTGCCCATGCAGGATACATGCTCGCAGCATTGACAGCCATCGGTGCTTGGAATTGGGGATTGGTTGACAATGCTGGTGTAGCCATGGATGTTGTTGTTGCAGCGCTCCTCTTCCACATGTTCGTTTTGGTCTTCTTCAAACTCGGAGCCTTCCTTGTCCTTGGTGTCCTTGAAATGGAGGGTGGAGCATCTCGTCTCTCATCCCTTGCAGGACTCGGAAAGCGAGAGCCACTTCTTGCGGTCGCTATGTTCCTGTTCATGATCTCCCTTGCAGGTGTTCCTCCAATGGCTGGCTTCCTTTCGAAGTTGCTTGTCATCATGGGTATTGTTGAGGTTGCTACTGGAACAGGTTCACTCTCCTCGATTGGTGATGCTCACTGGGTTTGGTGGCTTGCTTTACTGATGGTCATTAACAGCGCTATATCGATGTTCTACTATCTCCGTATCGGTGTTGTCATGTATTTCCATGAACCTGAAGAAGGACGTCGTGGGCCGCTTGCATCAGGGGCATCGATTCGTATCGCAATCGCACTTTGTGCGATTGGAACAGTTGCCTTTGGATTGGTGGGTGGCGAACTTATTGATCTATGCAGAGATGCTGCTGAATCACTTCGCTAAGAAGGGGCGACTTCAAGAGGGGTTGACCTTTCGTAGTACCTGGTGAGACTCAATGGGACGACGTCATGAGGAAAAGGTGGACGAGGAAGAACTCGCTCGCTTGGAAAATCCTGAGGGGTCACCTGGAAAGATTCGAGTTAAACTTCCAAACAATGGAAAATCCAAGGGTGAGCTTGGCTACAAGGGCGAAATGTTTGCGCTTGCTGAAGAAATCCTTGGCGGTCGACGCGTTACTGTCCTCTGTGCGGATGGGAAGACACGAATGGCTCGAATTCCAGGAAAAATGCGACGCCGTCAATGGGTTCGCGAAGGTGATTTGATCATTGTCTGGCCCTGGGATTTTCAAGATTCAAAAGCTGACGTGAAACACCGTTACACAAAAACGCAGGCGATGTACCTCTCCCGAAAACAGGTTCTACCGGATGTTGTCGATATGTTCGGTATGAACTCTCGAGTTGATGATGATGACACAGGCGATGATTTGTTTGGTCTTTCTGATGCACCTGAAGAGGTCATGGAAGACAACGATGTCGACGATGTGTTTGGTTCAGACGATGATGACGATGTCGACGATATGTTTGGCTCGGATGATGATGACGATGACGTCGATGACATGTTTGGCTCAGATGACGAACAAGAAATCGTTGAACAACCACCTGCTCCACAAGCGATGCCTGAGCCTGAGCCACTCGATGATGACGACGATGATGACGATGATATCGACGCTTTGTTCGCTTAATTGGCAAAGGGTTGAAGTTTATCAAAAGCAAATCGAGGCTTGAGGGGCATTCACATGGCACGTTCTGGTGACGATTGGGATGAACTCACTGAGCGAACACGTCAACGAAAGCAAACACGACGTAAGCGCAACAAACGTCAGCGCTCCAAAGAAGAGCAAGCTGACGACGATTATGAAGATCAGCACACTTCAAAATTCATCTCTGATTTGGCCAAGAAAGACAGTCAATACAATTGGATGAAAGATGAAAAGAACAAGCGTATGTTCAAGAAAATCGAGAATCGAATTCAGGGAGCGCTCGGAACTGGAACTTACGATTGGGTTGATCGACGAGTTTTCGATCAGGTCTTCGATCGACTTACGCTCATGTCCTTGTACAAATTGATGAATGGTGGTGCTCTTGATACACTTGATTTTCCCGTCGCCCGTGGGAAGGAGGCACACGTTTTCCATGGAACGGATCCAAATGGGAAAAGTGTCGCAGTGAAAATTTTCCACACATCCAATGCCGTCTTCAAGAATTTGATGCAATACATCGAGGGCGACCCGCGATTTGGCGGTCTACGTCGAAGACATCGAGATTTGGTCGACATTTGGGTCCGGAAAGAGCATCGAAATTTGATGCGACTCCATCGATGGGGCCTACCTGTTCCCCAACCTCTCGCCATCCAAAAGAACGTCCTAATAATGGATTATTTAGGAACCGAATCGCACCCCTCTCCAAAGTTACGTGATGTACAGATTGAAAACCCTCTACCAGTTTACGAAGAGATGCTTGAATTTGTCGCGGTATCTTGGCAAAAAGCAGAATTGGTTCATGGCGATTTTTCACCCTTCAACATCTTGTGGCATGGAAATGCCCCGGTAGTCATCGATGTTGGCCAAGGCGTGATTCAACATCATCCAAAAGCAAAAGAATTCCTCGTTCGGGATGTAACTCGCCTCGTGGAATGGGCGAAGAAGAATGGAATCGATGTCGAACTTGCCGATGCAATGTACGATGTTCTTGAAATGGATTTATCCCACGTCGTTGAGCGAGTCGAAGAAGAGTGAACTATTCCTCTTCCCAAGTGACAGATTCATCATCCGCCATCTCCATCATTGCATCGACTGCCTCATCATCATCGGGATCGACTTGACTTGCCCGTAGACGCCGTTCTTTCCGTTCAGAAACCTTCGCAAGACCGGGAACCAGACCGTCAAACCCATCGCTACGACCGGTGTCTTGACGTGTTTCGACGTAATCAAGAGAGCGATTCTCAAATTTCATTCGTTTTCGGTTACGTTCAAGGAATGAAAGGACGCTTCCGTGTTCGGAGCCACCTGCAATCATCTCCACTGCTTGACGAGCAAGTGCTAACCCGTCTGCATCGCCAACCAACACAACCGTCGATTTGTAGATTGTAATTTCAACATCGGTGAGATTTTCGATCAGTCGCCGAATCTTTCCTTGACTTCCGATGATTCGTGCACGAATCCGGCGTTGTTGTTGGGAGCGTTTGCCAACAAAATCTTTCAAATCAACCATTTCAAAGAAATTGTCATCATCAAGCAATCGAATCGCCGCCTTTGGTGCCATTCCTCTTCCTATTGCTTTGATAACATCTGGAAATTTCATCGCCTTGATTGGGTCATACGTTCCAGGCTCACCCCATACAACATCAACGTCTCCAGATTCGGAATCGATGTGAAATTCAAGAGCGCCAGAGGCTTCACGGAGTGCTTTCGCAGTTGTTCCTTTTGAGCCAATAAGGACAGCAATTCGGTCCTTGGGGATACGTGGTAGGCCTTGTCGCATTGTTAGTTGCCTCACGCCACTCTTTTTCAATCTCGTTGTTGAAGCAATGCAACAACAAAACCAGCACAAATGAGCGCAGAGATTGTTGGAGCAAAGGATGGAACGAGACCGGGGCTGGAAACATCAGCACCAGTAACAACCATGTAGTGATCGTTGTTGATCTCGCTGTTCTCATCGATAACGTTGGTTGGATCGATACGAACACGGAGGTCATATTGACCACTGTTGGGTACAGTGTACGACCATTCAATGGTCTCCACACCATCGCCAAGCGAACCGGCTGGAAGTGTTTGAACGTTCATGACCGTCCATTGCGTTGTTGCACTCCGGTCTGCAGGTGCAGCCTCAAGACTAACCACAACGGCACCTGCATAGATTTGGTTGGATACGAGCTGGCCAGTTATGGTCACGTTTCCGAAGGTTTCTCCAGGTCGAACCACCAAGCGATCAACATCAGTGGCAGTTGCATTCCAAGACAAATCGAGTCCCGGCATGACTTGGAAGGCTTGAGGAACGGTTGTTTCAGTGTTTCCTGCCTCATCGGCAATCGTTGCCCGTAACATGAGATATTGACGAGATTTTGTTGCCCAATTGGCCATTGCTAGTCCACGATCCAGACCAGAGCCAGGGAGTTCCAACCACTGACCAGAAAGGTCGGGGGTTAATCCTACACCATTGCTATCGAATCCATACTGCAATGAAGCAGCACCCACATCGATTCCTGAAAGCAAATCGTAGGTTGAATACGAAATATTCGCAGTTCCAATCAGGCTTGTTGTCAATGGATCGACAGTCCAACCAACAAGTTCAGGCAACGATGTATCGACACGAACAGTTTCCGTTATCGTGTTTCCAACATTACCGACTCGGTCCGTCGCACGCAGAGAAATGGTGTGGTTCCCTTCAGTCAGTACAAGGGTATGAGAATTGCTCGTAAGCGAGGTCCAAGCGCCCCCATCTGTTTGCAACTCAACGAACTCTACACCGCTTCCTGATCCATCGTTTGCTGCATCAAGAATTCCATTGATGGTGATTGAATTCGATGACTGCCACGAATTTCCGTTGCCAATGGATACGGAATTTATGGACGGACCAGTTCGGTCAATTCCAATAAAAATCGTCTCCGATGAACTCAGACCTGAGTCGTCAAAGACCGTAAGTCGCGGGTTCCAAGTACCTTCTGAGAATGCACCGGTGCTCCAATCCCAACCGTATGCTAAGGAAGTGGGCCCATCGGTTGCAGGCGATCCAGGGCCGGGAACATTTTGCAAAGTTGCTCGAGAAAAATCATCATCTGATATTCCGTATCTGAATTCAATTGTGGCGGATTGGCTAACATTGAACCATGCCCGGTCCGAACTTGCCGTTCCTGTTCCTACGTCAGGGGAGAGAACGGTAAACGCAGTGATGACAGGAACTTGGTTGGCGATGGTGAATTCCTCACTTGTCGTCACTGTGGTATCGCTGACATCAGAATCCCACCCCGTAGCCCGGAGTGTGTAGGATCCGTTCGTGTACGCATTTGAATCGAAATTGAACAACCAAGGAGATCCGGTTAGGTTGGTTAGCGTTGCATAAGCGTCTCCTACTTCGGCAATCTCGACCAAGATTGAATCGATTGTTCCCGTTCCAGAAATACTGAAACTGACTGTTTTCAATCCTGTAACAGATTCGTCTTCAACCGGTCCGTTTGAGAAGGTAATGGTCGCTGAGGAAGCACGCATTGGCTCCTGTTCCACATCAAGATGAGTTGTCACAGGTAGTGAAACGGAGACCATAGAAAGGAGGAGGAAGGTAACAAGACTCACAGCCGTAACCCTTCCTCCCATGCTTTCCTTAGGTTTGCGACCATCCTTCAAATCTCCCCTTCATCCATGGGAATTTCAGGTGTCTTATGGGGTTCTGACCAGATGGGTTCAAGTGCTTTGCATGTCGTCGAATTATCATGGCGAGAGGGGCATTTGCGGTAAGTTGCGTTCTTCTGATGCTGACATCTCTTGTGGTGGTACCAGCGAGTTCCTACGATAGCAACGGCGTCCAGGCTTCAGAACAGAGTCTGAGTATCCTTCCATCAAGTCCAACCGAAGGTGGGTCAGTCACAGTTTCTTTGGCCTTGCAAAATACAAACTCTCAGCTTGCTGCAAACGTCGAGTATTCTTTTTACGCAAATGGTGTCTCAGATAATACGAAGCTCTGGGCTTCGACAGTGAACATTCCTGCAGATAATGTATCAATAGTTTCCACAACTTGGGATGGCTTACCAGTTGGAGAAAACAAAGTGTTTGTGACCTACTCATACAACAATGGGCCTGAACACCAATTTTGGAAGTCGTTTACTGTACAAGGTCTTCCAAGTTTGCACATCGTTGAATCGACAATGACTCCTTCGTCTGGTATACACGCCGGAGATACAATCGAACTCAACACCAAAGTTGCAAACCTTGGAAGCGTTGATGCATCCGCGTCGAATCTTGGAATCAATTATCCTGGTTCGATAAGCGACGTTGAACTCCCAACCGATGCACTTGCAGCTGGTGCTGAAGTTTGGGTCAATACAATATTTATCGCTCCATCAACCGGATCTTATGACATCATCTTGACGCCTGACGTGAACGATGTAATTCTCGAATCCTCTGAACAGGGCAAAGAATCAACCGTATCGCTCATCGTCGAGCCTCGAATGGATTTGTCACATGTGGGCGACTTGAGTATCGTGTCCACAGAAGGTTCCTTGATTGGCCCTTGGACAATCTCTGGCGTTCTTGCACGGGAATCTGGTGAAGAGACTTCCACGGTTCCCATGGTATTGGAATTTAGGGAAGGTGCATCTCTTGTTCGTCCCTTGCAAATCTTCGAAGTTGACATTTCGGGCACGGGCTACAGTACAGAGGCATGGACCACCAGCATCACAAGCACAGACATCGCAGGATTGCCAACAGGGCAATACACGCTCGCAGCAGTTATCGATCCATACGATTCCGGAACGTTCATACAAGAAAATACAGACAACGACGAACTCATAACAACATTTTCTTTACCCGAAATACCTGATGTTTTCATCGATCCTCTTGCTTTGGCAAACCGGACGACTGTTGGCGCCGGGGATTTTGTTGATTGGTCGATGACGGCAACAAACACAGGTGACGTTGCCGTTTCTGGGACGTTTGTCTACACGTGGGAAGAACAGAGTTTTGAATCGCCATTGATTCTTCTCAATCCTGGACAGATTTACACCTACACGACTTCACATGGTACCAACAGTGGCCAACACACTGCAATTTTGGATGCGGAATGGAAAGCATCGACGGGGTCGTACGATCGTGTGCCTACAAACAGCGTTGCAACAGGCGAAGTCTTGGTTGAAGCAAATTTGCAATTGGATTGGGACAGCGACTCGATGGTACTGCTCGATGAGGGTGGAGAAGCTGCTACATTCCCTCTCGAATCTGGTGAGAAATACACCATGACACTCGATGTTCGATCGACTCGCGGCACAGGTGATGTGACGTTCACATGCAAGAACAGTCAAACCACATGGGGGACGACGGATGTCAGCATTGAGAATCCCGGGGATCGCGCTGAAATCTCGTGCACATTCACTGCATCAGGAAAGATGTCGATTTTACAACTTGTACCATCCGACCCAATGGTTGCGAACACATACGAGCGCTCTTTTTCCACTGCGCTCATCGAAGGCGATGGTGCAAACGGTGGAACCTCCAACGGTACAGGAACTGCTCTTCTCATGTTTGTCGGCGCACTTGCATTGATTGGTGTACTCGTAGGAGCGATTCTTCTCACTCGTGAGAGAGAAGAAGAGGTTGAACGTGACATTTTCAATTATTGCCCTGCTTGCGATGGAGAACTTGAAGGTGATGAGAACCGTTGCCCACATTGTTCCTTCAATCTTCGAAAAGCTCGCTCGCAATTCCACGACTGTCATGAGTGTGGTGAATCCATACCCGATCTTATGGAAAATTGTGCATACTGTGGTGCTGAACAAGATGTCTCTTCCTTCTTTGAACGCAGAGAACGACGTGTTCGTGAGGTTCCGGAGGAGAAAGAGCTCGTCTCACTGCCTGAGGAAGATGAGAATGAGATTGTTACCGGTACTGAGGACTTTGCGACTGCGGTCAAAGAATTTGGCTTTGACGAATCAAATCTCGAAGATGAGTGGGATGAGAATGTTGTAGCAGCAGAAGAAGAAGTTACAGCAGCCTATGATTCACGCAATGCAGACGAAATAGCGATGGAAGACATGACTGAAGAAGAGATTGAGGCCATGCAAAACCAAATTGTTACGACCTTGAAGACGATTGAAGAGTCGTTTGAAGGGCACAATTTGGATGCGTTCTTGCCATCAAAGGAAGAGATGAAATCGCTCAAGGATGATGGTAAAGACAAAGATGGAGCTGCATGGACAACACTGTCGGCAAGTGATGCGGAAATTCGCGGTGATCTGTACGAATTAACCGGTGAAGAAGGTGTGATGCCGGGTGAGAAGGTGAATGTTGGAATGGGGATTACAGACAGTTCCCTTGCAGGAAATGAAATCAAAGAAGCCAGTGCAGACTTTGCATTTGAAGACGACACTGAGTTGCCACTTACTGTTGAAGACGGTGACAAAGCAGTCACAAAACCACGTCGTCGACCTCGCCGAAAGCGAGAACCTGAAGTTCAAACAGCGGATTGTGGCGCATGTGGCGCTGTCATCCCCGCCGATGCCAAAGAATGCGCAACGTGCGGTGCAAAGTTCGAATGATTGTTGCCTGTCAGCACTCATAGGGTTCGTCATCGCTTGCGCTCGGAGTCAATGTTGCGTCATTCAGGCAACATCAATGAATCGCATCCTTCGTTTGAACGCTTCCCTGTGATGGGGTGATTTTCATATCATTGAGTTGATTGGCTGTGTTCATGCAGCAGAGGTTATTGACGGTCTTTGTGGCCCTCTCTATGCTGCTCTTATCTGCATCGGGTTGTATTGGGTTGCTCCAAGGAAGAGAGTACATGGAGCATCTTCGCGGTGATGTTCAACAGGCTACATCGATTGAGACGACGGTTGTCGAGCATGCATTTACCAACGCTGAAATAAATGTTGAATGGAACGAGAGGTTTACGGTCGATTCCGAAGTTACAAAGATTGGCGTTTATTTCAAAACTGAGATGGCAGGCGAAATTATTCGAGAAATCTTCCCTGATTTCTTTGACTTGCGGGAAATAAAAGTTGAGATAAAAGATCCCACTGGTGCACTGAAATACAATGCTACTCATGGAACAACAAAAACTGCCCCATACGCTTTGATTGAACCCGAGTTTGATGGGGAGTTCGTCTCCGGTGAATGGAACATCAACATCGTTGGTACCGGAGGAGGCGTCCTTACTGAGCAAGACAATTTCTTGGTCAGTGTTGATGTGACAAGAACGTGCACATTGTATCCACAAGATGACGGTCGTTGTGTTGTTGACAACTAGACCAATGATTCGCTGCAAGCGTATCGTCGACTGCAATTTCTGCACTTGCCTTCGCGTTCATGATTTCGTTTGGCACCGCCTTCGACCATCAATCGTTGTACTTCTATGATGCTTTCACGAAGATGCTGCTTTTCGTGTGTATCCCAGAAGACCTGATGGATGTCTTCTTCACCATAGCGTAAGATTCCATAGGGTGGAGATTTTTTGGTGTTGGTCTCGACAAGAGAGATGTAAGCGAGCAGTTGCAATCGATGTGAGGGATACGGTTTTTTTGGTATTTTACCAGTTTTCTGCTCAACCGGAATAAATTCACCATCAATGATGACGATTTGATCGGGTCTCCCGCGCAGACCTGATACACGATCGATGAGAAGGTCGCTGGTTTGGTCATCATCAGAATAAACGATTTCAGCTCCACTTTCAAGTCCAACCTTTTCTCTGTTCATAGCCATCTCATTTTCCGCTTTGAGCGAATTTTGAAGTTGCCAAGTAGCAAAAAATGTCCATATAAAAGCAATGAGTATGAGAATAAAGCCAGCCTGGCTTCGATCTTGTGCTGCAGCGAGTGCAATGGCGTGGATGCCTATGACGATTGTCGATAAGAGGAGACCTGCTTCTGTTTTTCCTGCTGAAAACCATCCTCCGAGAAAACCGATAGGACTCCAAGTTGGCTCCATGCCAGTTGAAGCAAAGCGTTGTTTCATTTCTCGAATTTCTTTCAAATCATGTTCGAAATTGAGCCAGTTTCGCCAAGGTAAAACGATTGACAGAATCGCAGCGATGAGAAACGAAACAGACCACATCGAGAGGATTTTTGCCAACTCAATTGGGGAATTCATTACATCATCGATGTAAACAAACGCAACAGCGTCGATTGAAAAGGCGATGATAATTCCAAACCACCATGACCAAATGAGAAGTGAGCGACGCATTCGAATTAACGCCTCTTGGAATTCATTCATATCCTTGTGAATCTCTTTGTGCTTCTCAACACCTTTTTCCACGGCTTCTCCAACTCCAGAGGTACCTTCCTTTGCGAGTTGCCACGAGAGAGGACAGTACATGAATCGCTCCAGATCACTGGCACTTACAGAGAGCGGCGTTTCAGAATCGTCGATGTAATAGCCTTCTGGGCCGGGTTTTGCATCCGAAAAATCGGCCCCCATGTTTTCATCTCTAGCCCACATAGATTTGATTTCTTCCCCTACTTATGTCAAAAACACAGTTCCGAGATGTTGCGAAGCGGTTAAGAAGAGGCTTCAGGTCGGTTGCTTGCTGAGGCACTACTATGTCTGAAGAAACGCAACTTTTGATTCCACTTGAACTCTATGAAGAATCTGGTGCGAACATTGGAACAAAGCAAAAGAGTGCAGACATGGGTCGATTCATCGATACCGTCAACTCCGATGGTCTGTACCTTCTCAACCTCAATCAAACCGACAGCAGGATTCGAATTATTGCCTCCTTCCTGAATCAATTTGAGCCATCACAAATCATGGTAGTATCTGCTCGACAGTACGGACAGCGTCCTGCTCGAATGTTTGCTGAAGCCATCGGTGCTCTCTCTGCAGTTGGTCGTTTTATTCCCGGAAGTCTCACCAACCCAGACCTCCGCTCCTACAAAGAACCTGACGTTCTTTTCGTCACAGACCCTGCATCAGACCAACAATCGCTTCGCGAAGCGGTCAACACAGGTCTGCCGATTGTTGGGCTTGTTGATGCAAACAACAAGCTACGAAACGTCGATGTTGCTCTCCCTGCAAACAACAAGAGCCGACATTCTCTTGCACTCATTTATTGGCTCCTCTCGCGAGAAGTCCTCAAACTCCGTGGAGCAACCACTGACGAAGCATGGGCAGAAGCCAACGATCTTGAGGACTGGAAGTCAACCTTCTGAGATTGGCTTCAGGAAGTCAGAAATCGCTTGCGCAGATTCGTTAACATCTGAAAGTTCGTGCATCAGTGTTCGAACGGATTTTGCTCCGGGTAGACCTTTTGAAAATGCAATCGCATGACGTTGCATTGTTTGTTTTGCAAGTCCTGTTGTTTCTCGACAGAGTGCAACATAGCGATCCCAACACCATCGACGTGAAGCAAATGCTCTTGAGGTCTCTGACATTGTTTCCCACGAATCTTGATGCTGTTTCACCCAGGGCAATTCCTCTTCTTCCAACCATCCAAGACCTACCTTGATTCGTGCAAAAATATCGGGGCGTCCAATTGCCGCTCGGCCAATCATGAGTCCTGAAGCGTTGGTAGCCTCCAAGCATCGTCGTGCACTCTCTGCATTGGTGATGTCTCCATTTGCAACGACTGGAACGTCCACCGATTGAACAGCTGTTTCAATCGTCTTCCAGTCAGCAATTCCGGAATATCGTTGCCTGAGTGTCCGACCATGGATGCACAAGCGTTGAGCACCTACCTTCTCGAGCGATTGACAGATATGAACCGCATTGTTTGGGCCTTGGCCGGTACCAAGTCGCATTTTTGCAGTGACGGGAACATCAACAGCATCAACAATATTTTCAACCATTGAAACGAGTTTTTGAGGCTCTCCCATCAATGCTGCACCAGCGCAAATATTGGTAACCTTTGGAGCAGGGCACCCAAAATTCAAATCGATGACATCTGCAGAATCTTGAAGCATTGTCGCCGCTTTGACCATATCACTGATTTCGCCTCCAAAGATTTGAGGAATGAACGGTTGTTCCCTTGGATCTGATTCCATTTTTCTCCATGAGGTTGTTGCTTCCCGGCTCAATGCTGTACTGTTCGTAAATTCTGTAATCGTTATGTCCGCGCCACATTCCTTTGCTAACAGACGATAAGGAAGGTCTGAGACTCCTGCCATTGGAGCGAGATAGAGTGGTCTCTGCTCACCAGACCAGGGCTCATAGGTCTCGAAACCGACGCCACTCATCGTTCATCGCCCGTTGTCAAGACCTCTTCAATCATCGTGCCGACTCGTCGTATTCTTCGTAACAAACGGTCGAGGCGAGCCATCATGTTCTGTTTGGAATCTGAGATTGTGTTCCCAACCAGACGGTATCCGAGAGGCAAGCGACCTCCGAGTAGGTTGAGCAACAACATTTGATCTGCAGCATTGATGCCCACCATCGCCCGTTGAACGTCTTCGATGGTGAGTTTTCCCTTGTTCAAAGGCCTCAGCAAAGCGTTGTGATTTTCCTCAGGAATCAGACGCATGAAACCTCCTTTCTTCAAGAGCCAATCCTCTCCTCGCCGTTGATGCTGAGTCATCATTGCGGACCAAAGGGCAGAAGCGAGCCGGTCGGTTCGAGGAATTCGTTCAACAAGCCCACATGCTCGGAATCGCTCAAGAATGCGTCCAAGTCGAGCCTTTTGCCCTCCAAACTTCTCATGAGCATCGTCCAATGAGATGGGTGAATCAGTGTTGAGAAGAAGGCCGAACAGTTGTTCTGAGACAGAACCTGCAAGGATTTCATGACCTGGGCGGTCTCCAAGCAATCCAAAATCAGCCATCCACTGGGTTACGTCGGAAGCACCCTCCGTTGCGGGACGATAATCAATAATGTTGAGATTGAGGGGAAGTTGCGATTCTTCAGCAAGTTCATTTTCGAGTGTGATTCCCTCACGGTTCCAATTCGATTGAAGAAGATCCATCTTGTGTTCGAGAATCAAACGATACTGAGCAAAGCACAATTCCAGTGCTTGCGTTAATCCTCCACCCCTGAGAATGTACGTTCGCCAACCTTTCCCTTCATTGGTATAGGAGAGCAAACCAGATTGGCTCAACCGAGAAAGGTGATGATTCAATGCAGCAGGCGTCATCGCAAGTTCGTCCGACAACGCCTGTGCATCCCATGAAGATTGAGGATGCAAAAAGAAATGGTCTCGTAACATACGGTGTATAGGTGATGCAAAACCGTAATCCGCAGTAGCATCACCTTTTCGACGGACAAAACAAAACGACTCCACAAACCAACCAATCAATCGATCGATTGAACGGTCTGTGGTCGGCATTGGAAGTTCTTCCAACTTGACATTAAGCATACTCTTGTACAATCGGCGATGGTCTTTGAATCCTGTGCAACAATTGCTTTACAGAAAGGGAAAGTTATGCCTGAGCCCGACGCCCATCACTCCAATGATAGGTCAAACGTTCCGATCTTCGGAAGGTGTCGATTTGGATGTGCGAGGCAAGATTGAGTACGTCCTGCCGTAAAATCCCTCGTCGTCGCAGAACCTTGACCGCTGAATGAACGGTTGCCCGTGTTCGTCCAATTCGTCGTGCAAGTTGTGCTTGTGACCGAGGAATCCCTCCTTCGAGAATATCATCGATGACTTGCCTTTGAACTGTTGAGAGGCCAATCGGAAGACTTGATGCCATACGTTCTTGGTCGGTTGAAGCTGATTGAAGGATTTCAACCTGAGCCGGTCCACCAGCGAAGTAACAGGTTCGTCCATTGACAGGCATAACAGTGATTTTTCCACTGCTTTGCATGACATCCAAATGGTGGCGAAGTGTTCCATTCGCAGCACTCAATTCGTGTTGAAGTTCTCTGTAACACAGGCCTGGATGGCGCTCAAGCGTTCGTAAGACTCTCGTTCGGAATGGATGTTCGCTTGATTGTCGTTTGGTCGAAATACCACCAAAAGCGAAAGCCGTTGCAGCAGATGCCATGGCCGCTAGAGCTTGTGCAATTCCAGCAAGACCGCCTGCTGCACCAGCGATTCCTGCCGCCAGCCAAGGGCGTTCACGAACCCACTGCGTGAGAAGTGCCATACATCGAACATGACCTCTTGGTATCTTAATGCATCGCATTGATGTATCTAAGCGCCAACGATGGAGCCTTGATGAATTTTCATGAACGCAACCAAAGGAGAGAGAAGTCTCCCACAGGTCATACCATGATTCGATAATCGATAGGTTACACGAACAGGAGGGCCATCGTTGACAATCCTTTCAACAAGTCCTTTCTCGGCAAGATAGCGGAGTTTATCGGACAGTGTTCGTGAAGATATACCTTTGAGAAGGTGCTTCATTTCATTAAATCGGCGATCGCCTGCAATGTAGAGCGTTGATAGGATTTCAATCGTCCATCGTGAACCAAAGACGTTGAGTGCTTCAACGGCAGCATCGACTTCCCAATTGAGGTTGAATTGACCTTGGCCGGAGTGGTCTTCGAGCAAGGAACGAATGGAACCTCCATTTTGGATTGTTTCACTGATCTTGTCACTCACAATCTTGAGTTCAGTTGCAGGAAGCACCATCGGAGGTTCTGGCATGATAACCCGATTCCTTTCCAATACTTGATTTCTTTTCAACACCAAAGGGAACAACGAGTGAAAACCTAACTCATTTCACACGAGGCTTCCAATTCTCTTCTTCGATCGAGGGTAGCATTTTTGCATGTGAAAATGCCACAAGATCCCACAAATATCGTAAACAGGATGAAACCAAGGTCCATGACAAAATAGAATTGTACGTCAGTGTATAATTTGTCTGAAACACTGTTTTCGATCCAAGAATTGAACAAAACGTAGGAGCGTATGATTCATGAACGGTTTGCCAGTCGTTGGCAGTATGAAGGCTGTCGAAAACGTCGCAATCATCGGTGCAGGAAACATGGGTTCTGGAATTGCACAGAAAAGTGCACAAGAAGGATTCAACGTACAAATGGTCGATCGAGAACCTCAGTATGTTGCTCGTGGTCGTTCCATCATCGAGAACTTCCTCCAAGAAGCTATTGAGCGTCGGATCTTTTCACAAGACGAAGTTGATGCCACACTCGGCCGAATTGCAGATGTTGTCGGAACAGAAAACACTGCTGCGGAAACGGACCTTGTGATCGAGGCAGTGTTCGAAGATTTTGACATCAAAACATCCGTTTTTTCAACACTCGATGAAGTCTGCGATGAGGGGACCATTCTTGCATCAAACACTTCCTCTCTTTCTGTTAATGCCCTTGCTGAAGCAACGGGGCGACCAGATCGCTTTGTTGGCCTGCATTTCTTTTATCATCCAGCGAAGAATCGGTTGATAGAGGTCATTCCCGCAGAAACCACTTCCAAAGATACGCTTGATCGAACCGTTCAGTATTGTCGAACGCTTGGAAAAGTTGTGATTGTATGCAAGGATCGACCAGGATTCGTCGTCAACCGATTTTTTGTTCCATGGTTGAATGAAGCATGCTTGCTGCTTCAAGAAGGCGTTGCAACGGCAGCACAAATCGATGCTATTTCATGCAAAGCGTTCCGCATCGGCCTCGGTCCATTTGGTTTGATGAACCTCACAGGTCCTCCAATTGCTTTGCATTCGACCGATTACCTTGCTGAACAGCTCAATACGCCACGATACAATGGGGCACAGAACCTTCGCAATCTCGTTGCGGAGAATGCAATGTGGCCAATTGAAGATGAATCTGAATACACAGAGGACCAGTATACAACAGTCTCTGAGCGTCTTTTGGGCGTTGTCTTCGGAGTTGCAGCACAAATTGTTGAGGAAGGCATCTGTTCGATGGAAGATGTTGACCGAGGTGCGAAGGTTGGTCTGCGATGGGCACGAGGTCCATTCGAGATGATGAATCGAATTGGTGTTGATGAAGCCTACCGAATGGCACAAGCGTACCAATCGCTCGCTGGTGATGCGTGGACCTTACCCTCTTTCTTTGAGAACCAATCTGATGCTTCACGAAACTGGGAATTCTCCTACGTCGATTCCTCTGTTGAAGACGGAATCGCAACCATCACCATCAATCGTCCTGAAGCTATGAATGCTCTGAACGAAGTCGTCGTGGCCCAACTTACGGAAGCGGTGAAAGTGGCAAACTCCGACAGTAATGTTTCGACCATTGTTCTCGATGGTGCAGGTAAAGCCTTCGTTGCAGGTGCGGATGTGAAATTCTTTGTCGATAAGATCCGTTCTGATGACATTCCAGACATCGAAACCTTCACCGAGAATGGTCACGTTCTGCTTGCAGCGCTTGAGGATTCAACGAAGACGACGATTGCGCTAACCACAGGGCTTGCCCTTGGTGGAGGATTGGAACTTGCGCTTGCTTGCGACTATCGAATTGGAACCCGACGCACACAGTTCAGGTTCCCAGAGACCAGCATTGGTATTTATCCAGCGCTTGGTGGGACCCAACGCCCTGCTAGAATAGCGGGTCGTGAACTCGGACGGTGGGCCGTTCTTGCTGGAAACTTCATGAATGCAGAAACGGCCACTGACCTTGGTCTTGTTACGCACCTTGTGAACATCAACGATGTCCCAAATTGCATCCAAGACCTTCATGCATCAGGAAAACCGGAAAATAAGTATCCTGGCAAACCAATGAATGAAAACAGTCCAGTGGTCAAGTTTGCAAAGAAATTCTTCTCAGATGGAAACATGACTGCCTTGCTTGCAGGAAGTTGCCCAGATGGCTTTGATGCAGAGGATAAGACGGTAGCACGTCAGCTGAAATCTCTCAAATTTACTGCTCCAATCGGATTAGCGATGGCAAGTGAGCGAATCGATGCGACAGCATCGATGTCCCTCGATGAGGGTTTACAACTCGAATTGCAAGGTTTGGACCGGATCTTCTCAACCGAGGACGCACTCGAAGGCCTCAGTGCCTTGATTGAAGGACGTAGAGCAACCTACAAGAACGCCTAAACCCAACACGATTGCATCTTTTTGATGGATTCAACGATTTTCTCCAAATCGATGGATTCTTGTTGCTGTTGTGCAAAAAGTATACGATTTTCAACAGCTTCAATAAGTTCGTTGCCCGGTATCTCGCCCAACATATCTGTCAGAACCTCCTTCAAGGATTTTGATTGACCTCGAAGAATAGCGATATGCGCTTTCAATTCTTCTTCATCGTCTCGTGGCGCTCGCACATTGGACGTCAAACAATCACCTCGATTGGTTCGGATTGGCGTTGTGCGTACCACTGATCCCAAGGAACAACTTCTTCCTCTGTCCAGTGCTTTAACGGTCCTTCTTGTCCAATCGATTGGATGCCTTCAGGACCAATGTTTCGACTCTGCTTGATACCAGGTGCACCGAGAACGAGTGCAGAAGTAAGGATTCCTTGTGCAATGGCAAGGCTGTTTTTGTCGGTACCACTCCAATACGCTTGGAATCCTGGATGGGTGTGAACCCATACTCTGAATGGAGCCATCATTCCGACCGGAGGTCGAAGCGGGACTCGGCCAGGCGAGCCCCAATCGATCTGAATCTCTCCATTTGCATCGATGAGCACAGAGGTTTCAAGTCCAGCAATCAAGGAGAGATTGTACACCAAATCCCATCGTCCGTGTTGAGCAGCGCTTCGTTGGACATCGAGGACATCATCGGATTCAACGGCTTGGGCTTCAGCCTGGATGCATGCTCTCATCCACTGTTCGTAGGTAATGCCTATGGATGCAAGATTCATCACTGGAATCATGCCTTCACCTCAGGAAACTTGAGTTCACCAAACACGATACTCGACATTCGTTCTCGAAGTGGTGGTTGATTTCTCAGTTGTCCAACAAGCCATGTCGCAGCAGCAGCAGCAGCGTTCACAAATCCGAATTGGATGTTTCCAGCATCGATTGCACCTTTGATTTGACAACTCGCAGGCTCATGGTCCGGCGTCATCATCCGAACGAGGTTTTCATCCGATTCGTTCGTGAAATAAACATGCCCATCGCCGGTTGATCGCAAGTCAATCCAGGGCACGTTTGTTGCGTGAACAAGCCTTCGAGGCTCTGGTCTGTCAACGCCGATGATGATGTAATCATAGCCTTCCAATTGTTCCGCTGTTCTCAGATTTTCGGTTTGAGAATGGCAATGGACGTTTGAAAGAGTAGCAAATTTAGAAACAAGTGAAGAAGTCTTGAATTTCCCAACATCGTTTTGGGAGAATCGTTGGTGCCCGAGATTCGATTCTTCAACTGTATCTCCATCCATGATTGTAATGGAGCATTTTTGATTTATTTTTTCGAGCGCTGGAACAATTAAATCGAAGGCGAATCCTCCAATTCCACCTGCTCCAACAATCAATATTTTCGGCATAGGCTCTGCTGTCATGTTCATATCGAACATCAACAGTATATGAACGCTCAAGTTTGAATGATTGGGAGCTTTTTGACAGGGGGTGCAATACCCAAATCCTCTGGGAAGTAAAGTTCTGCTTCAGGGATTGGAATTGGAACAATCTCTCGACCGATCAAAGCAACACGACTCGGGCGACTTTCTGAAAGGACCTCTCGGCTGACTTGAGGTGCAAGTTCGTTTGAGAACGAAAGAATGTCTTCGTGGCTTGGCATATTTTCCATGGAGAGGTTTTCTCGGCTATGACCAACATAGACGTACCCCTTTGCTTCAATAAAGTCAGGATCGGCGCGGTTGTCGAGTTCTGCAAACTCATTGATGTGTGTTGATGACATATTGACGCCTTTCATGAGTGTGTGTCGGCAAACAATTCTCGTGTCAAGACTTGGCAGCAAGTCGATGGTTTTCTCGAATTGATCCCAAGCACCACTGTTCCACTTTGGTCGACATACATCATCGAAGACTTGCTTGTTCGGCGCGTCAACAGAGACGTAGAGTTGCGTAGGAAGGGTATCAAGATTCTCGAGAACCTTCGGAAGCGTCCCATTGGTGACGAGCATTGTTGTCATCCCATGTTTGTGGCACAAGTCCATGTACTCCGCAAGTCGGGTGTAAAGCGTAGGTTCACCGTTGAGTGAGATTGCGACATGCTTCGGGTCTTGGGCTTCGAGGAATTTTTCTCTTGGAACCTTGTCGTTCCCACCAAAACCTGAGAGGAGTCGTCGTTGGGCACGTACGCTTTCATAGAGAAGCTCGAGTGGATCTTGATCCGTGAGCTCGAGGGTGTCCATGTGCGGTTCTCGCCAGCAGTATGTGCAGGCGAGATTGCATTGATCAACAACCGGTGACATTTGCATGCACGTGTGGCTCTTTACACCGTAGAACGTACCTTTGTAACACGCTCGATCGCGGAGTAATGATTCTTTGGTCCAGTGACAGGTTTTGACTCCACCGTGTTCACCAACGATGTGATATCGTTGCTTCTGTAGTTTCGCTTTGAGTGCGGGATCCATACCGATGGTTATTCCTCCTGAGGCCGGGTTCCACTGTCGCTGTGCGGTCGGGAGCGGCTCGGATGAGCCTCCCTCGGATGTTTTGTTCTTGAATCGAACGGTTCGTCAAAGTGTAGTAAAATACATTTAATGTAAAAACTACATCTATGTGTTGGCAAGTTTACCACGCCTTTGAATAGGTAGAGCACCAAAATAAGAGTGAGGATAACAATGGATAACGAACTCCAAACATACACCGACCGAATTATGGATCAACAAGAGTACCGTTCGGGGATTTTCTCGGACATGCTCTCACCGATTCTGAAAGCTATCGCTTCATTCCGGTTTTCTGCGAATGAACGTGCCGCCTTCAATACACGGAGGGAGAACTGAATGGATCGAGAACTCGATACGTTTGTTGAGCGAGCCCTCGACAGTCAGGTGTACCGCAACGGTATTTCCTTCACGCCTGGTTTTTTTCAAAGGCTAGCCAAGATGTTTCGCCGTTCTTGATTCAAAGGCAACGCATTTGAATCATGAGTCCTACGTTCCGATATGACTCGATGGGCTCCGCATTTGATCGGTTTGCTCACGCCTGTCTCCGCCGCTATAACGCTCGTTGTTGGCGGCTGGTGGATGGTGACTCCAATCGTTCTTCTGCTCGGTCTTTACCCATTTCTTGATGTTCTTGGTGGTTCATCAACAATTCACGATATCGAGGAAGAAGGTAAAGGGCACAATGTCATCGTTCACCTTCACGGTATTCTTGTCCCAGTCGTCGTTCTCTGTCTCTTGTATCGGGTTTGGGCAGGTCTTGGTTCCATTTCGATGATTGTGCCGGCTTTATCTGCTGGATTGGCAACCGGAGCAGCGGGCGTTGTTGCAGCACACGAGCTTGGACATCGTCGTCCAAAATCGGGGAGTTGGTGGCTCGGGCGACTCGACCTTCTTTGCGTTCTCTATCTCCATTTTACTGTTGAACACAATCACACACATCACAAGCACTGGGCTCGTAAGGTCGATCCAACAAGTTCTCCATGGGGCCGTAGCGTCTACGGCCATTTGATTCGAACTGTTCCTAAGCAATTGCGAAATGCGTACCGAATCAGGAAGAAGGATACAACAATCTCAATTCTTGTTGAACTCACGCTTCTTGTTTTGCTTGCAGTCTGGGGCTTGCCCTACCTTGCTGCATTCGTAGGACAAGCCGTTGTTGCCATCTATCTGCTCGAATTTGTGAATTTTATTCAACATCATGGCCTTGAACGAGGAGAAAATGAGCGTCCTCATGCAGGCCATGCCTGGGAAAGCCGAACGCGTTGGTCAAGATACACATTGATGAATCTCCCCCTTCATGCTGCACATCATCTTCGATCGAGCACACCGTACGAGCGACTACGCCCGTACGATGAATCACCTCAACTGCCTGGTGGTTACTACCAGATGTTCTGGATTGCGTTGATACCGCCATTGTTCAATCGGCTGATGCGGAGGTCGGTGAATCATTCCGGTGGAGTTGGTGGAGCGTAGCCCCCATCAACGGCCTCCTGAACCACCGCCAAATCTGAAACGACCATCATTTCAATCAGTTGCTCAAACGTTGTCTTCGGTTCCCATCCAAGTTTTTCTTTTGCGTAAGATGGATCGCCAATCAGAAGGTCGACTTCAGCAGGACGGAAGAATTTCGGGTTTGTTCGAACCCTTACGACACCATGTTGATCGGTTGCAATTGTATCAACACCCTCTCCAGACCATGTCAAATTGAGATCGATGTGTGAAAAAGCAAGATTAATCATCTCGCGAATGCTGTGCGTGCGACCCGTTGCGATGACGTAATCATCAGGCTTGTCTTGTTGCAGCATCTTCCACTGCATCTCAACATAATCGCCAGCAAACCCCCAGTCACGCTTCGCATTAACGTTGCCGATGTGAAGACACTCATCGAATCCATGCTTGATTCGAGCAACCATCATGGTAACTTTTCGTGTGACAAATTCAAGTCCGCGGCGTGGGCTTTCGTGATTGAAGAGGATTCCTGTACAAGCAAACATATCGTACGACTCACGATAATTACGTGTGATTTCGAACGCCATGACTTTGGCGCAACCGTACGGTGAGCGTGGATGGAATGGCGTCTTTTCAGTTTGTGGGACTTCTCGCACCTTTCCATATTGTTCGCTGGAACCCGCTTGATAGAACCGACAACCAGGTGCGTGCTTTCGAACGGCTTCAAGACAACGAAGTGCACCGAGTCCTGTAATATCAGCGGTCATCATTGGCGATCGCCATGATTCTGGAACAAAGGACATCGCACCAAGATTGTAGAACTCATCCGGCTTGACTTGTTGAACAGCGTTATCGATGGAGTTCTGATCGGCAAGATCCCCATTGAGCAAATTGAACTTCTCATTGCTCATCAGATGATTAATGAGGTTGCGGCCGAGGCTTGGTTGCGATACTCGACGGACCAAGCCGTAGACGGTGTATCCCTCCTCGAGGAGCAATTCAGCAAGATAGGAACCGTCTTGTCCCGTGACTCCGGTAATGAGTGCAGTCTTCCCGCTCATAGGGATTGCTGATGCTTGCCTTTTTTCAAAGCGTCGTACTAAAATGTACAGTCATTGGATACAAACCATTGTAAAGAAATAACCACGCCATTCTAACTGCATGAGAAAATGTTGGAGTTTTTGAGATGCTAAATGTTGATGGTTTAACCAAAAGTTTCGGTTCCCTCGACGTCTTGAAAGGCGTCAATATGCAAGTCGAAAAAGGGGAAATGGTCGCTCTCATGGGTCCATCAGGTTCTGGAAAATCTACGCTCCTGAACATCATCGGCGGTTTGCTTGCAGGCGATGGAGGAAGCATCACGTTGGATGAGCGCACCTATGGGCAAAAGGGTCCCTCCAGCGTGGTCGATGTTCGTCGAAACAAAATTGGTTGGATTTTCCAGGATTTCCACCTTCTCGACAATCTCTCTGCCGTCGACAACGTTGCGATTGCACTTGAGTTGTCAGGCGTTCCTTCCCACGAAGCTGTCACAGCAGCTGAGGAGGCATTGCAAAAGGTTGGACTTGGTGATCGCCTCAATTTCATTCCAGATCAATTGTCGGGTGGACAGCAACAACGTGTTGCAATCGCTCGAGCGATTGCTGGTAACCGTCCGGTCCTACTCGCTGATGAACCGACCGGAAATCTCGATATTGCGAGCGGGAAAGAAGTTCTCAAGCTGTTCAAAGATCTCTGCCATGATGAGGAAAACCCGATTTCAATTCTCATGGTTACACACGATCCAGATCTCGCTTCGAATGCTGATCGCATGCTTCTTCTCAACGATGGGAAAACGGAAGCATCCGACATTCGCTCTGCTTGGGGCCTTGAAGAGGAGGGTGAGGAAGAATGAGTGACGAAGTCTCCGATTTGAAAGACAGCGACTTTGGGCAAGGTCGGTCGCGAATTCGACGCTATCAACACGCTCTCATGGAGCTGCCAAGTCGACTTCGCCTCGCAGGTCAGAGCGCATGGCGTGGAAAAGAGCGCGGTATGGCTGTCATCGCTGGTGTATTCCTCGCATCTCTTGTCATTACGACCGTTCTTGCGTACGGAGTTGGCTTATCCCAATTGTTCTTTGAAGAATCCCTTGATTCCGAACCGTTTGATGCGAAGATCGAGTTTGCACGAACGCCTGTTGAGAACGCATCAGGGTGGACCAACAATACGACGACGATGACCGAAGTCTGTGACGAATTGATGGATGAATTTTCCGAGTTCAACGATTGTACCCTTGTTCTAGGGCGTCAAGGAATTCACAGTGGTGGCTTCTTCAACATCGAGTTCGTTGTTGCTCAACCTCTTGAAATGCGAGCGATTTCCGACAACGAAAATCCGTTATGGGATACGATGAATTTTGATTATCCCGAAGCACTTGATGCTGGACCACCCATTTCGGACAAGCGTGCCATTCGGTTTCTTGGACCCGAAGCCTTTGATGGTGAATTAGGCGAACGGCTTGGTGAAAACATCATTGCTGGTCTTGGTGAATGGCCAACGCCAGAAAACATGAGTGAAAACCGTGGCATTATTCTGCCATCGACGATTGCCAGCGAAGCGCAGGCGAAGGTTGGGGACGTCCTTGATGAACTCACGTTTGCTTACGTTGTCGACGAATCAACCCTTCTCGAAGCCAGCATAACCGAAGACAACTGTGCAGGTGAAATCACGCCTGAAAACAACGAAATGATCTACTGTCGAATGTGGATGACCGTTGAAAATCTCACCGTTATGGGCATTTACGAACCATGGGATTTCGGCAACCCAACGCTCCCATTCAATCCGATTTTCACAACCTGGGAAGTACTTGAAGAATCCGAGCGAGCGACGTTGATTGACAACGATCACATGTATCTTGGCGTGACCATCGATCGAGGCCAATTGCCAACGACGTCGACAGCCGATGCTGCAGACTGGCTTGAAAATCTTGGAACCGAAGTTCAGGGTGGAAATTACACCGATGCAGGTATTGAACTGTACTACACGGACATTGTTTCCGGAACCATTCTCTTCCTCAACATCTTCCTTGGATTGATTCAAATTTTCGACTATATCATCATGATACCAATCGTATTCTTGTCTCTTGCAGTCCTCATCTATGGGCTGGTCTTGTCTCTTGAACAACGTCGTCGAGAAGTCAGTATCCATCGGGTCATTGGTGCGGATGGAAAGAATCTGCAAGGCATGGTCCTCTTGGAACTGTTTGTGATGTCCTCAGTTGCCTGGCTCATTGGCTACATTTTGGCTCTGATGGCAGTACCTATCGTTCTCTCAGCGGTCGGTTTCATGGAATTCAGAACGGGAGACTTCGATGTGAATCCAACACTTGGTATCGGTTCAACATTGTTCACAGCCATTGCTACACTTGGGCTTGCGATGATTTTTGGACGCAGTCGTGCCAAAGATTTCATTGAACTTGAAATCGAAGAAGGTGTTCGCAAAACAACGGTCAAAGCAGAACCAAAACGATGGCTTCACTGGTCTGCATTCCTGTTCGGTATGCTCGCAGTCATCGATACGTGGCTTGAGATGAATGGTAGTGAGGACGGTATTGTTTCGAACTTCTTCATTGAAGGATTGATTGGCATCATCGGACCGTTTGCTCTGTGGATCGGAGGTGCTCTTTTGCTCGGAAGAATTGGTGCAAAGGGACCACAAATCATGCAACTGTTGTTTGGACGCTCACCGCTTCTCAAGGACGTGAAGCGCGGTTTGAAAGGGTCGGGGTCTGCGGAATCCGTGAATCGTCTTGCCGTCATCATGCTCCTGACACTCTCGATTGTCACCTTAGCAGCTGTTCAAGGATACACTGGGACATTGGTCGATGAAAAGACGGCCGATGCTACAGTTGGTTCAGATTTGCAAATTTCATCGGAACAAGCCATCAATTCAACGACACTCATCTCCTTGATCAACGAATTTACCGATGGTGACGTGAATCCGGTCGCTACAAGTGTGCCTGAGATAGCACTCGCCGATCAACAAGGCGGTGACAGCTTGCAAACCCTCGTTCTTCTCAATGGAAACCAGAACGTCTTACGATGGAGTGAGCAATCCATTCCCGGTACGGATATTGGTGCTGCTATGAATGCCTACTCCAACAACGGCTTCTCAGCAGGCCAAGATTCTGCCTATTCACTTGACCTACCAGGTTCCGATCGTGGAGGCGACGAGAACAGACTCGATGACGTCTTGCTCAAGCCGGGTGAGGATAAATCACGAGAGATCACCTTCGTCTGGGAAAAGATCGAGTTCAACTTCTCTTCTGGCGGTTCGGAAGAAACAGACCCACAGGAACTGTTCAACGCCTACACGCTCCTGATGGATGCCGACTGGGGTGAACTCAATCTCTCTGGTCAAGATTTGGATGAGCGAGATTTGGGACGCGTTGATTTGTCGAACACCAATCTTGCGGATGCAGACCTCTCAAACATGAACATGAGCGAATCTGCTCTTGTCGACGTGAACCTCAGCAATGCAGATTTGACTGGAGCAAATCTGGAGAATGCTATCCTCTTCAATTTCATGGGTGGTTCGATGGAAGATGCTGATTTCACAGATGCAAATCTTGCAGGTGCCTTTGGATTCTTTGACCTTTCATCAGCGACCTTGTCGAATACAACGTGCCCAGATGGAACCAACAGCGATGAAACCGGTTGTTTGGGCGGAGCAAGTGAGATTCCTCCACCGCTCGCAGCAGACCTCTTCTTTGCGGATACGCGTGTTCAATTGATTGTCACGCCATTCACGACATCGATGTACTACATGGGGACACACGAATACATTCCAGGTGTTGGAGCAGCAACCATCGCTTCAGCATTGATCATCGGAGAGGATTCATGGCGCAGTCTCGTTGGAGATGATGTAGCGAACAACCTGACGTCCAAGACGTGGATTGTTCGTGTCGATGGCCTATCGGGTGACGCGTTGGAATCGCTCGCTTCTCAGATTAAGGCAGATTCTCGTGTATCGGGAGTCCTCGATTGGTCAAGCACGCACAAGGATGTTGAGCGAAACGGCGGGCTGATCTTCGGAACACCGGGTTTGCTCTCTCTGCAATTCGTTGTTGCGAGTGTTGCTGCTGTTGCATCGAGTTTCGTTTTCCTTTCACTTGTGTTGAGTCAACGACAGAAAGAATTGGCTGTCTTGCAAGCGATTGGAGCCTCTCCGAACCAAATCATTCGATTGGTTCTGTTTGAGATTCTGTCGATTGTTGTTGTCTCGATGGCGCTCGGTATTGTTCTCGGTGCTGGCTTGGCGCTGTCCTTCAATGGATTCTTTGATATCTTTGGATTCATCTTCCAAATCTTTGGAGGTTCGTCAACAACGATACAACGGACACTGGTCTATCCATGGTCACAGATTATTCTCGTGTCCTTGGCGGTTTTTGCTGCCGTCGTCGTAGCCTTGTTGGTGACAACACGCCGTGCATTAACAGCTGATTTGGCAAGCGTGCTGAAGGGGGAATGAAGATGAGTGAAATTATTCTGGAATCCGACGGATTGTACCACGTCTACGAATCCAAGGCTGAAGATGGAAACGTCGTCGCATTGCGAGGTCTTCACATCAATATGAAAGCGGGTGAAGCCATCGCAGTTGTTGGTCCCTCAGGTTCAGGGAAATCAACACTGATGAAGTGTCTTGGTGGTTTGATGAAACCAAGTGCGGGTTCAGTCAGTCTGGCTGGAAAGAACATGACCCGATTGAAAGGCCAAGAATTGGTTGAACTTCGACAAAAGACCGTATCGTTCATTTTCCAAGAAGGAAACCTCCTTCCCGACTTGAACGCTCGGGACAACGTCGCTCAACCACTTCGCCATCAAGGCGTCCCCTCAAAGAAAGCACTCGCACAGGCTGATGCTATGTTGGAACGACTAGGAATGGCGCATCGGACACAAGCGCTTCCAGCTAAGCTCAGTGGTGGAGAGCAACAACGCGTTGCCATTGCTCGAGCACTCATCACTCGTCCTCGATTGATTCTTGCTGACGAGCCAACGGGTGCACTTGATCCTGTGACGAGCAGAGAAGTTCTTGCTTTGTTCAAAGACTTGCACGAAAACGATGGCGTCTCGTTCCTGATTGTTACACACTCAAAAGAAGTCGCTTCTTTTGCAAACCGATCGCTTGAACTTCGAGATGGTCGCTTTGTGGCCGAACATGGTGATTCCATCGACGTTGAAGATTTGAGCAAGGACCGTGAACTCATCATCGATGAGACAGGAACAGTAACACTGCCTCCAGATCTTTTGGTCCGCCTTGGTGGAGCAGGACGATACACCGTCGGAAACGTGGCAAGCGGGTACCTTTCACTGCAAGGTGATTCGGTCGAAGCCATGGGCAAAATGGAACTTGCTCAGGTCTGTCCTGCCTGCAAGCATGACTATGTTGATAGCGATGAGCAAATGTGTCCATCCTGCGGCTCAAGTCGGCCCATGGTGGAAGTTGAAGTATGAAGCAACTCGTCTCATTTGTTAGTTATCTCGAGGGTTTCTCAGCCCTGTTTCTATTTGCAGTAGCGATGCCTGTCAAGTATATCGGTGGCGATCCATCACTGGTTTCACTCGTTGGCGCCATCCACGGAGGTCTTTTTGTTGCGTTCATTGGTTTGTTGTTCTTCGGTGTAGGACGTCAATGGAACCTGACTGCACTGATTCACGGATTCATCGCTGCCGTCGTTCCAGCAGGACCGTTTCTCTTTGATGGAATGCTCATCAGTGGAGAGTACGACCCCAAGTAATTTGATATATAATCAGTTTTATTTAGTCAAGACTATAAGTAACGTGTTGTGTCGCTGGCTAACGTGATAAAATGGACGCGAAAACTATCTTTCAACCGAAAATATGGTACATCATCTGTGGCGCTATAGCCCTCTTTGGTGGAATTGAAAACATGATGAACGCTGAAACTTGGGCTGAAAGCGCCTGGGGTAAGGACGGCGTAAACGATCAAAGCAAAGCAATGGAGACCCTCTTCGGCCTCTTCATGTGTGGATTTGGGGTGATGGGTCTTGTTTGTGCCTTCGTGCTTGATGGTACAACTCAGGCCAAATTTGCGATGGCCAATGCAGGCGCAATCATGGCGTTCTTCCTCGCTATGTTTTTTGTTCTCCCAGAAACTGGCTACGAAATGCCAGGTGTTGCTTTCTTAGTACCACCATTCTTGTTCCTTGGTGGTCTTCTCGCTGCAGGATACTTGCACATGAACGACACGGAAATGGTTTGAATGGATGCAAAGTCGATTCTTAACACGAAAGTATGGCTAACAATCATTGGCGTTATGCATCTTCTCATGGGTGTCATTGTCAACTATATGGAAAATGGTAGTGAAGACAATCTTGCAGGATTTGGATTCTTTGCCATGATTAGTTTCTACCTACTTTATGTCGCATTTATGACCACAGGACAGGTACAAGCACGATTGGCAGTTATTTTCTGCGGACCAGTCGTTGTTTGGTTTATCGTTTGTATGGTTATGGATCTCAATCTCTTTGGGGCTCCGGTCGCATCTATGCCGGAAGCAGTTCTACCACTCGTTCTTTGGGGTATGCCTGCTCTCTGCGGTATTCTCGATTGGAACATGGACGACACCGCAACTGAGGCATGATGATGGATGCAAAGCGTATTTTTCAACCAAAAATATGGCTACTCGTATTCGCTTTGGTCCATACTCTTGGGATGAGTGCTGATCTTCTACCGGTCCTAACGGATGACGAAGCTGCAGGTACACACTTAGGTAACACCGTCAATGAATCGCTTGCCGATGATGAAAGTGCAATCGAGGCTTATCAAGGTGGCATGTCACAGGTGTATGGTATCGGATTGTCATGGACCATCATCATGGTTGGTGGTGCCTTCTGGACACGTGGGAAATCACAGGCCCAACTGAGCGTATTGTTCGGTGGTGGACTTTTTGTGACCGGCTTAACCTTGGGCATTATGGGTTCGATGGTCGGTGACGGCTTCGACGCGTTTGCCTTTGTCATGACTACGCTCTTTGCGGCTCCGATCATCGCGAGTGGTGTTCTTCATCTTGAAGATGAGGCCGAAGAACCGTCCGCATCTCACGTTGATGCTTGAACGAGTCTTGAACTCGATCAACTGATTTTGAGTTCGAGAAAGCCAAATCCGCCGTTGTCGACCGCCACCACGAGGTTGCCGTCTTTGTTGACACAGATGTCTTCACCGGCCCAATCTCCGCCTTCAGGTCCGTAGGTGGCTTCCCATTCCAACATACCTGTAGAATCATACTTCAGCACGTAGACCCGCCATGCATCGGAACATTCCTCACCGTCGCATTTCGAGTAGCGCCAATATTCGTCACCCGTGCCCGCTACCACGACAACGCCACCATCCTCGAGCGCTTGCAAGCCCCAGACTTCGTCGTGAATGTATCGAGCATCAAAGCCTCGAGGGTTGCCGTTGGTAGCCTCCCAAAGCACCTCTCCTTGGGTATTCACTTTCACGGTATAGGTGTCCCAGTTTTCAGTTCCTGAAAGCGTGTGTCCGGAGAGATACATCAAGCCCTCAGAGGTCATGCCGAACGCAAAGTTGTGATCGGGCTCGCTGCCACCGTAGGTTTTGGCCCACTTCACTTCGCCCGTTATGTCTGCTCTCAGGAGGGCATAATCCTCAGCGCCTTCGGTTAGCCCGGACACGTACAGGTCTCCCTCATACATGGCAATACGATAAGCTTGAGCCATGTGGACTTGGAGTGATTTATCTGAAATTTGTTCGCCTGATGGTCCAAAGACCATCATGTGCCCTCGTCCTTCGGTGAAGAAGGTGTTCTCGTCGTCCTCCGCATTGGTGTAGCCAACAGCAACAAAGCCACTTGGAACCGCCACCAGGTGTTCAAGAGCATCGCTGCCTCCGTAATTGTAGGTCTTTAACCAAAAGCTCTCACCCGTGGTTTTGTTAAGTTTCATGATGCTACTGTCCTCGCCCAACGCGCCGACAACAACGTAGCCGTCCGCAACCTCAATGGCGCTGTTGCCCAAATTGTGGCCTTTCGTACCGAATTCTTTCTTCCATTCAAGAACCCCTGTGGCATTCACCTTGACGACGAGAAGCTTTGCTCCGTTTGGGATGAAACCAGTCTCGCCGATTTGCAAGTAACCCCCGTCCTCACAAGCGAGAATGAAGTGGCCATGCGATTCTTCCTGCGAGCCACCGTAGGAAGTCATCCAACCAACCTCCGGTACGGTGCCGCTGTGTTCGTTTGAGGCGACAAGAAGGGGACCATCGCCTTCACCTTCTCCGAAGCATCCAGCGATTGAGGATATGAGCAGCACCAAACAGAATAAGGCAAAGCTACGATGATGCATGGATTTCATCCGTCTCTGCTCCTTCATGAATCCATTGGGTCGAGGGTGTTCTTTGGGCGATGGAGAATCTCGCTCTGTTCGACTATGCGAATCATGATTCAGGCAGCCTTGACTCCTTGCGGCCAGAGTACGAGGATGAGCGTCTTTCCACGCGTCTTTGGCGTGTGGGTTGATTCTGGGTCCATCCAAACAATGGATCCAGTTGGATAAGTCCCATCTTCATCCCAGACTTCACCTTCAAGGACGACGTAGCATTCGCCACCAGGGTGGCTGTGAGGCATGAACGCATCCACTTCGACTTCAGATTGTGCTTCATAGAGAACCAGAGATGTTTTCTCTTCACGCTTGAGTTTGCCCAAGCGTACACCGGTTCCAAAATCCTTCCAGGAGATGTTCTCTTTGAGCCAATCCTCGTCAATGTTGAAACTGAGCCAATCGGCCATGTCGTGTGTGAAGACCATGTCCGTCCCAACGACAACGGTTTGATGAGGTGTTCGGTTTCGTGGTTTGCAAACTATTGTGCCGTTTCCCACAAATCAAGAACTTCTTGCGGTTCTTCCAGCATACCGACCTTTGTCGCAGTGATGTAACCTTCAGCATTGACGAACATCACTGTGCCTGGAGAAGTGATGTCAAGTTCGAGCCCTGGTTCAACACCTTTCATGAACGCATAGGTTGTGAGTGTGACGCCTGTATCGCCAGATTCGTCATCGAAGGCGTTGGCTGATTCATGCCAATCTTGGAGTGTAATGCCGCTGGCGTTTTCAGCAGGATCTGTGGACATGACAAGTACAGGAAGTTCAGGAAGCGCTTCCCAAATTGTGAACATCGATGTGTGACATGGGTTGTTGCACCACTCTGCTGAGAACATGACAATATATGGAGAACCCGCCATCTTTGCTTTGTTGTAGGTTTCATTGTCGTCTGCAACACTTGAAAATTGAGGGAAGACCTTCAGTTCTTCAGTTTCTTCGGATGTACATCCAGCAAAGCCTGTTGAAATCAACAGCAGTACGACCAAAATGGTGAGGTTTGATTTCATCATGTATCCTTCTCCGTCCGGTGCTATTGAAATGTTTTCCCTATAGGTTTCGCAAAAACCCAAATACGGCAGGCCATATCCTGAGGCATGAAACATCGGGTGCTGCTGGTTGGTCTCGTTGTTTTCTGCCTGGTTCAACCCATGGCCCATGCTGAAGATTCGTCCTACGAATGTACCGCAGGCGACTCGACCGAAGACCGAGTTGGTTGCCTCGACTCGGATGGAGATGGTTGGTCCGATCCAGATTCAAACTGGAACGAATCGATGGGTGCCGATGCGTTTCCAAACAATGCTTCTGAGCATCGAGATCTTGACGGAGACGGTCTAGGTGATGGCATCGATTCAGACATGGACGGCGATGGCTCCAACGATGATGTAGATTTGTGGCCAGAAGATGCAGGCATTTGGTCAGATTCCGACGGAGATGGATACGCAGATCAAGGCTTGCATTCACTTTCTGACAATTGTCCATTCATCTATGGAAAGAGCAAGATTCGTCTTATTGGGTGCTCCGACATTGATGGAGATTTCATGCCGGATGAATACGATGATGATGCAGACGGTGATGGAATTCGAAATGAAATGGAACGTGCAGCATCCTCGGGAACAATCCTCTACGACCCCTACAATGCAGAATCAACCCCTCTCGATACGGACCGAGATACACTTCCCGATGTCCTCGATGATGACAACGATAACGATGGCTGGCCGGATGATGTCGAACTCGATCGTGGTTCTGGTATCTATGATGCTGATTCAACTCCGTTCAACATGTACATGGGGGTGGAGACAGGATTCTTTTATCGCGGCGGTTTGAATGCAGACTCATTCACGAGCGAATACGATCCTGAGAGTTTCGAAATCTCTCTGTCTGCACTAAGTGAAATTGTGTTTGAGGAATTGGTGATACCTCTTCTTCTTGTTCCGATTTATTTTGCTGTCTTTTTCGCTCGACGTGGTGAATTCCGAAATTGTCTGAAGAAAATTGAGTCCGCTTCGACATCCAATGAACTCATTGAACTTGAGAAAATTGTCAATTCGATGGTAAAGGAAAAGAGAATCAAGGTTTATCATGGGCTTGTTTTGAGAAATGCATTGGAAGAAAAGGAATCCGAGTTTGGCTCTGAACCTCAATATGAAGCCAAATCAGAGGAAGAATAATCCTTCATATCCAAACATCGTTGGATGCGGTGAGATTGCTTTCAGCATCTCCAGTGTTGACAACACCTCGAGGTTCAATCAGCATAATTTTGCATTCTGCTTTTGCATAAGGGCGATGTCGTACACCCTTTGGAACAACGTACATTTCACCAGCATTCAACTCCATTGTTTCGGACTCAAATTCAATGAACAATGTCCCTTCAATGACGTAAAAGAATTCATCCGTATCCGAGTGATTGTGCCAGACAAAATCACCCTCAACCTTGGCAATCTTGATTTGATAATCGTTCAATTCGCTGATGATTTTTGGTGTCCAGAGTTCATTGAACAAAGCAAATTTTTCATCCAAATTAATCTTCTTCATGTCATTATCTCGTACACTATACTATTGAAAAACTTTCCAGACTCGATTCAGATTCGACTCTCTTACATTTCTTTTCTTTGAGCCAATATTCATCCAACGATGTGGATTAAGTTAGAATACTGGGTGTGAATTACCCTCTATATGGAACGCAGGCGTCGAGACCTCTCCGTGACCATCTACCGTATCCTCTTGTACCTCTCCAGAATGCGAGAACGCGATGCTGAATCAAAGCGCTTGATGCGTATTGAACGGGCAACAGGTATTGAACGTAAGGAGTTGAAAATCCACCTTGAGAAACTCGTTGATGCGGGCTACGTCAAACAAATTGACTCAGATAAGAAAGGACGGGGAGGTCACCCTATTGTTACCTATGACATTTTAGAATCCGGCCGAAGTTTACGTAGTGACATAGGCCGATGGATCGATTTAGGGATTCGAATGAAATACTATCCAGACAATTTTTTCTATCTTCCGAGTGATGCCTGATAGCGGGTAATTTAACCCCCTAAGAAAACCCTCCTTTGTTTATATCCATTAGGGCTATCCCAAAATCATGTCCGGAAAGAAAGCCGTAGACAAGGTCAGCAAAGGACTCGGTTCCTTAATCGATGAATTTGCTTCAGCCGTCAAAGAGATGGTGAACGCTGGAGAAGAAACCGTTGTTCATCTAGCAGTTGGCTCAAGCCGAGTCATCAAGGCTGCCATCGATGCGACAGGTGAAGTGACTAAGATCACCGTAGAAACCGCTGGCAACGTTGTCGGTTCGGTGGCACAAGGTGTGAAGAACGTCGTCGGTTCAAACGGGCAAAAAAAAGGTGAAGAAGAATGATAGGAAGATTGTTTGCAGCTACAATTGTTGCAGGAACTGTTGGACTAATGGCTGGCGTTGCATCAAGCACATTCCGCCATTATTATCGAAAGCATGCTGAGTTTGAGGACCTAAAGAACGATTCCATCCAGGAAGTCGTTGTCGTCACTGAATTCGTTGAAGGGGTGGAAGAATGATTCCAGTTATTGTTGGTGGACTTGCAGTTGTCTCAGCAACGCTCAATGTTATGGCTGGAGCAGCAGCAATGGGCTCAGGATACGGAATCGGTCGCAAGTATGGTCGAAAGGTCTGTGAAGCTCTCGATGGCCTCGATTCAAACATGAAGAACATCCTCAAGAATGAATGAGTTTAGCGATTTATTCATGAATCGTAGGGGGATGGGCAATTGTGTCTGACCCACTCCAAATCCCTTCCTTTCCGCCAGAAGGACCTTGGGAAATGTACGTTCTCGTACTGATCTGGTTACCATTTCTGTTCAGAACATTGTTGCTTACCAGACCATTGTATCGAGTCATCAAGAAATTCGCTCCTCATGGAGGGTGGGCTATTCGGCAACTACGCGAATTACCGATCAAAGGACTCTCAATTCTGGTTCTCAATGAATCTCTAGCATTTATGCTACCACCATTGACTGTTATCCTCTTCAGATTGAGGTTTGATCCAATCGGTTGGGATACTTGGGGAGAAGCAGGTTTCCTTGGATTTCTTCTTCTCTTGATTTTCTTCTCATTGTGGATTGTTTTTGATGCATTTAGAATTTTTCGGGTTCGAAGAATGCTGATATCTGTTGATCGATACGATGTTGACAAATTGAAGAAAATCGCAGACGTAGGGATCAAAACTCGAAGATTTTTCAGGCGATTCTCAAGGAAAGAAACTGAGGATGGAGATGAAACAACGGCAGTTGATGCTGCCTCTCGAGTTGGTAAACGAAGCGCAAAGGTGTGGGGACTTCGTGTACTGAAGATGCGGAAATTGAGCCCTGCTGGATTGCTTAGTTCAGTAGCTGTTGGGGCAGCAATCGAGGCTGCAAGGGCAGGAGCAGGAAAAGTGTCTGATATCATCGATGAAAAAATGCAGGAAGAATTTGACAAAGTGGCAAAAACAAGCACAAAGTCACTCCTGATTCTCTTCTTGAGAGATTTAGCGATGGCAGTATCCCCTTTGTTACTGTTCGCCGTTCTACCAATCATCCTTTGACCGATGCACAATAGAAAGAACTTAGGAATCAGCGTCGCTGTATGAGTCATGTCCCAACTGACAACGGGTGACCTGGCACCTACGCTTTCCTTACCAGCGATCGATGGCTCAACTTTCAACATGGCCGAAATGAAAGGAAAACGTGTTATTCTGACGTTTTTTAGGTTCTCATCGTGCCCATTGTGCAACATGCGCATTCGCCGCATTATCCAACGATGGGATGAGTTCTCTGAGGATACCGTCATGGTCGCAGTTTTTGATGCGAAGATCGGGGAACTTCAGAAACGAATGCGAAAGCACAATGCTCCTTTTGTTGTGGTTGCTGATGAGACGTATGAGCATTTTCAAAACAACGGTGTCAAAAAGTCGTTTTTCAAATTCTTGTGGGGAGCGATGCGTTCGCCATTGACACTGCTGCAAGCTACATTGAGAGGCTATGTTCCGCTGACTCTATCCATCTCCAAGTTATCAACCATTCCTGTTGACATTCTTATCGATGAAGAAGGCACCGTCGTTGAGGCTCATTATTGCAAGGACACTGCAGACCATCTTCCACTTGAGAAAATGATTGCTTTTTCCAACGGTGCGTAGAACCACATTCTTTAGATAATTGTTCGATTTAGTCTTGAGCAGCCACACCCGTGAAGTGAAGCAATTGGAGGGATTGAATGAGAAATCGAGGGAAGATTCTTTTTGTTATTTTTTCTCTTTTTTCTGTTTCACTTTCCGGGTGCATTGAAACTTCAGGAGTCCCAAAAACGGAATCGCAAGGCGAATCATTGGCCGAAGTCGCAAATCCATGTCTGATACCGACTGAATCAAATCTCCAATCTATGATTGGAATTACCGTTGACGGAGAGGAACGACTCTTCAGATTGTCCGTCCCAAATTCAGATGCTGGGACCAAGCTCCCAATCATCATTGCATTCCATGGCGGAGATGGGGCAAACGAAGACTTCCAGCAACAAAACGAATTCGACCAATTGGGTGAACAGGAGAAGTTCATCATGGCTTATGCTATTGCAGAAAGCGACCGAACTGCAGCAGAAGGCGAATGGTTCCTCAACACGGCGGCGACGTCGAGAGAAGACAACAACTTCGCAGAGGCCATCGTTGATGAATTGTCCAATGTCTTTTGTGTTGACCAAGACCGATTGTATGCCATTGGATATTCATTGGGATCGATGTTCACGTACGAAGTTGCTTGTCAACTCAATGACCGATTTGCAGCAGTTGCGTCGTTTGCGGGTACAATGCCAGTAAGCCCAGAATCATGCAGTTTGGCAGGTTCAATGGCAGTTCTTCACATCCACGGTAAACTTGACTACATCATCGATTATGATGAGGATTGGGATTGGAAAGATGGTGAACATGAAGGGGTTGGAACCATGAGTAATGTACCCGGTATGATCGATTTCTGGGCTCAAAAGTCAAATTGTCAGGATGAGAGTACCCCTTCTCACCTCTTTGGTGGCGATGATGTCGAACACATTGTTCACTCCGATTGTCTCGGAAACGTACGTATTGAACACTATGGAATGGAAGCGCACGAACATACATGGCCCAGTCAAGTGGATGGAACAGATACCTACCGACTGATGTGGAATTTCTTGAGCGATTTTACGAATTGATCTTGTTCTATATTCACCCAGTAGCGTCCGTATCGACCAACTAAATCCCCTTTGTATTCCCCCTCATGACAAGGGTAGCCTCTGAAAATTCCATGACTAGACTATGCTCAACCCTTCAAGGGTTAACCAAACGCCGAGAGTCAGGAAGAGAATGATCATGCTCGCGAAAAAGATTGGACCTTCGGAAGCAGAAACCCATCGGCCGCCTTTGTTTGTCCAATTTTGTTTCCAAAACCCACCTTTGACGAATAGACCGTATGCAAGATATGCAAGAAGGACCAAACCCGAAATCAGAGGTTCTGAATGTATCTCCATGACTTCTATCCATCCCATTCCCAAAATAACTTTTGCCAGGAATTGAGCATCAATTCTGTTTGTTATATTGCATCACTGCATTTGAACAACCCTATTTACAACAAATTGCGTTATCCATACCATGCGTCGTCGGGGTATTCACGAGGTTTTTCTCGGTTCATCGACGGATGCCCTTTTGAGACGTCTAGCGGTTAATGCTGCAATTGTTGGGTTCTTGCTCCATCTCTTGTGTTGTGTACTTTACGATGTAGGCGTTCTCAAAGAATCTGGAATCGAGACGTTCGTTGACTCGTATCTTGATGCCTTGTACACACCGTTTTCAATTATTCTTGCTTACGAAGTGTACGAACTCATTCGAGCGATTCCGGAATCGTTCTCGAACTCCATTGGTAAGCAATTTGAAGTCGTTACGCTTCTTGTTGTTCGCGACATCTTCAAGAATTTGGCGGATCTTGGCGCATCCGAAGATGTCTCCATCGACGCTGATGTTGCCTTTATTGCAATGGAAGCTGTTGCCTTCGTTGTGCTCTTCGGAACGGCGTTGTATTTCCGTTCAACAACCGCAACTTCGAAAACTCCCCGGCTTCAAGACGACTCTGTTCAAACATTTGTTCAGCAAAAGAAGCATCTCGCATGTGCACTGGTCGCTGTGTATGTCCTCGTTGCTTTGTATTCCTTTACGACATGGTTGACAGGTGTCATTGATGGTGAAGCAGGTTTGAGCAGGACGGTGTTCTTCTCGGATTTCTTCACGTGGCTGATCGTTTCAGACATCGTAATTTTGTTGGTCTCGTATCGGCACATTACCGATTTTCCTCAACTTGCTCGCAATACTGGATTTATTCTTTCGACCGTGATTATACGTGTTGGAATTGGAATCCCTGGCTTTACTGGAGCCATTCTGTTCATTCTTTCTGCAGCACTTGCATCTTGCGTTCTCCGATTAAGCTTCCACTCTTCTCCCTTCGTCGAGTCAGAAGAATAACTGCATTCATGAGAGCAACTCAAGTTTGCACTGACTTGGCAACATATCATATGTGTGAAATTTGAGGTCCTGTTATGCTGAAGCAACGGACCGTTGTGTTAACACTCTTGTTGCTTCTTACCTTCGTTCCGTCCTATGCGACTGAAGGGACTGAAGATGAAATTGTTGAAAAGTTCGGTGTTGGATTCGATGAAGTAACCATTGCAGATTCCTCGGACTATCTCAACGATCCGCGAGATTTGGAATTCCATCCAGGTCGCGCCAATGAGTTGTGGATCGCCAATCGAGCGACAGACAGCATTACCATCGTTGAAAACACGGGATTGTCGAATCAAACCTCTCAAAATCGAGCAGATTCAAACAGGAATCATTTCTTGGAAGAAGTGAGTGCGATTTCCTTCGGCGCCTATCATCCTGAATTCGATTGGCAATGGGGTTCTGCCCAAGAAACTGGAAACACCTACTGCGGTCAAGCCCCTGCGAATTATTTCATGGGTCCGACTCTTTGGCCATCATCGTTGAATCATTTTGCTGTTGAGAACCAAAACAACGGCAATGGGCTCCTTGGTAGCCACATCGATATGAACCATGAATCGCCATTCGGTGTTGGGATTGCACACGATTATGACAACGTTTACTGGTACAACGATGGCTACTACGGCGAACTGGTTCGATACGATTTCAAAGAAGATCACGATACGGGCCAAGACGATCATTCCGATGCTGTCGTGCGTCGTTACACGGAAATTAGTCTCACACACTTCTACGGTATTCCAGGCCACATGGTGATGGACAAATCGAATGGAATGCTTTACATCGCAGACGCTGGAGCAAACCGTGTTCTTTGGGTCAATACTGACGATACGACAACCACATCGACCAATATCATGGACGATGCCTCGCGATTGGAACCGCTTGCAGAGTACTCAGAAATCACCGACGTTGAATGGGGGGTTCTTGCAACTGGACTCAACCTCCCATCAGGAATAGCACTCGCAGACGGCCAGCTCTTTGTCTCAGAGAACGGGAACGGCAAGATTGTCGCTTACGAACTGGCTTCCGATGGAAAGAGCGCTGTTGAACTTGACGAAATCCAGACGACTGCTACGTCCATCATGGGATTGGAAGTTGGACCAAATGGACATCTCTACTATGTTGATAATGGTCAAGATAAGGTCGTTCGAATCGACCCTTACACCGATGAAGACGATGATGGTGTCGGCGATCAAGTCGACAATTGTCCGAGCATCGCAAATCCGTTGCAAGCCAACTTTGACAACGATTCAATGGGAGATGTTTGCGATTCCGATGACGACAATGACTCGGTGCTGGATGTTGACGACCAATGCATCCTCGGCCAACTCGACTGGACGTCAACGATACTGAACGATCATGATGGAGACGGATGTCTCGATGCGACGGAAGACTTGGATGATGACAACGATGGTGTTGCTGATCCCTCCGACCTATGCTCCACAGGTGACTTGGGATGGACCTCATCACCCTCAACCGATTACGATGGGGATGGATGCCAGGATGCACTGGAGGATGTTGATGATGACAACGACAGAGTTTGCGATGCAAGTGATCTGAGCAGCTCTTGGGCTTGTACACCATCGACTGCGAACGTCGATCTCTGCCCTCAAAGCTCTCTCGGTTTCTTCTCAAACAATCAAAACGACGTTGATGGTGACGGTTGTGAAGATGCCACTGAAGATACGGACGACGACAACGATGGTTTTGCTGATGACGTTGATGCTTGTCCATTGGATGCAGGAACAAGTTCGCTTGGTTTTGTTGTTGGTTGCAGCGATTACGATTCCGATGGGTACAGTGATTCCATCGATTTGTTCCCGACAGAGTCGACACAGTGGTTGGATTCAGATGGTGATGGATACGGTGACAATCCAGATGGTTTCGAAGCAGACGCCTGCGCAAACGAATCAGGGCAGTCAACTGCGGATTCATTTGGATGTCCCGATGCGGACGGTGACGGTTGGTCGAATCTCAACGATGCTTTCCCGAACGAAGTAACCCAACATTCTGATGAAGATGGTGATGGCTTTGGAGATGCCACGGACGGCTTTCAAGGGGACGACTGTCTCGGTGTTCCTGGAACATCAACAAAGGACTTCTTTGGATGCTTGGACCCGGATGGTGACGGATGGTCGGATTTGAACGATGCCTTCCCTCAAGAACCAACACAACATACTGACGCTGATGGAGATGGTTACGGTGATAATGCAGAGGGAAATCTTCCAGATAGTTGCCCAGAACTGTACGGTCTTTCTTCCATCGATCGGTATGGTTGTCCAGATAGCGATGGTGACGGGTGGGAGGATCGCTCCGATGCATACGTAAATGACGCTCGACTTTGGTCCGATAGAGATGGTGATGGCTATGCCGGCCAACAAGGAACAAATCTTTCCGATGATTGTCCTGAGACGTATGGCACATCAATTCTTGATTTCCGAGGGTGCTTGGATTCTGATGGTGATGGCTGGTCCGATAAGACCGATGCGTATCCAAACGATGCGTCGAAGTATCTCGCTTCAGAAGAGGCACCAGAAGACAACGACTTCACGCTCCTAGGTCTTGGAATCGGAGTACTTGTTCTCGTGTTCCTCATGTTTGCTATCATGCGTAGGAAGACAACAGTAGAGCCAGAGTTTGGCTTCGCAGCCCCTCCAATTCCACAACCGCTTCCACGTGCACCGCCGCTTCCTCCAGAAGGCTTGCCAGCTGGTTGGACGATGGAGCAATGGATGGTCTATGGCGAGGATTATCAAAAACCGTAATTGCATCGAAACAAATCGATTATGACGATTCTAAACGTTCTCATTTTCCTGTGTAGGGGCTTGCACAACGACATAGGATTTGCTCTTTTTTGCAGAAATAATGGATTTAATCCCAACAACAAAGAACGCAATTGAAGAGAGCAAATGCAACAACATAATCCAAATGAGATCATTTCGAACGCCAATGATGTTTATTCCTACAGCGACCGTTCCTAATGCGGCAAATCCTCCAATGATGACAACAAATGGCCTAGTCACTGGGAAAATCACCAAAACAAAACCTATGATGTACAAAGGTGCGCAAATTAACGAAAATAATGTTGCTCCAAAGACTCCACAAGAGTCCGCATCTGCGCACATTGCACTTGCAGGTTGAGCTGTAAGCGTTAGAGCGCACAGGCCACTGATAAGTAGCAAAGATAACTTCTTCACGAATATTTTTTACAATCTTAGCAAATAAGTATATTCCCAAATTATTGAATTGGATGTCAAATATGGCGGAACATTACAATCGCTAAAGTACTACAAGTTCCTAGTTTAATCATGAGCAAGAAATTCTTCATCAAAATCGTAACTGACCCAGACGTTGATCTCCGCAAGTGTGTTGTTGGTGTTGCTTGCGCAGCCCAAGCCATCAACGATGGCCATGACGTTGCCGTCTTCTTTGCAGCAGACGGAGTAAAGATGATCCACACTGATTACATCAAGGGACTCAATGAACAAGGAAACTTTCCAGATGGAATGATTTACAATATGCTGAACGTTATCACAGAAGGAGCATCCAAGATTTACTGTTCAACAGGTTCTCAAGCAGCCAATGGTGTCACAAAACAGAACGCAGATGAAATCCTCCTTGAAGGCTACTCAGAGTGGATGACGTGGAGCGGGCCTCCCGGTGTAATTGAGCTCAGTGCTGCATCCGATGTCCAACTCGTCTACTAGTTTGAGTTCGACTTGATCGAGAGAATCTCCTCGGGAATTCTGTAGGTGTAAAGGAAATCTTTTCCAATGAGCGTTAGCGATTCGAGTGAATCATCGAATGCAACTTGGTGAAACGTTGAGCCAAGATTGTGTAGTGGCATGTTTGCTGCCATCTTTCCTTGCCTTGAGAGCGAAATTCCAGTAACAACATATGGTTCAATGGAGTTGAATAGCAAGATTTCCTCTGAAGTTTCGATTCGTCCCAATCCTTGAAACATCCTGACAAAATATTCACTGATTTTGTCCCATTGTTCGATGGAGAAGTTCATGGTTAAACCATCATCCATCAACGTAAAGAGATTCTCTCTGTGTCGTAGCCTTGATGCACCACCGACGAGTGGGATGTCCATGGCCTCACTCATCTTGATGCGACACGGTCAGTCGATGTGGAATGCTGCGAACCTGTTTACGGGTTGGGTTGATGTTCCGTTGACGCAAGTTGGTATCGATGAGGCGTTGGCTGGTGGAAAGAAGTTGGCGGATGTGCAGATCGATGAGGTCCACACATCCACTTTGATTCGTGCACAAATGACGGCCATGTTGGCCTTGAGTCAACACAACAGTGGAAAGACGCCGGTTCTGCAATACGCCGATTCGGGTGAACAGATGAGCGGAAACGAGCAAAAAATGGTTGAATGGTCGCAAATGCATGAAGATGCAGATGCTTCCAACATTCTCCCTGTCTACGTTTCATGGCAGTTGAATGAACGTATGTATGGTGACTTGCAAGGGATGAACAAACAAGCAACTCGGGACAAGTTCGGAGATGAACAAGTCAAGATTTGGCGTCGCTCGTACGACATTCCTCCTCCAAACGGGGAGAGTCTTGAATTGACCGCTGCTCGAACAATTCCATACTTGGAATCCGTTCTCCTACCTGCTTACGAGCAAGGGAAGCATCTCTTTGTTGCAGCTCATGGAAACTCTCTTCGAAGCATCATCATGCATCTTGAAGGCTTGAGCAAAGAAGAAGTTCTTGAGTTGGAAGTGCCGACTGGGGTCCCGATGATGTACGAATTGCAGAATGATGTTTGGAACCGAACGATGGGGTGATGCTATGCTTCTCAATTGGCGCTTCGATGGTTTCCCAGGACGTGTTCTTTGGGTTGATCTGACCAAAGGAACAGTTGAAGCCAGAGAGATTCCACACGATTGGTTGATTGAATCAATGGGCGGAAAGGGGCTTGCTACTCGCTTGCTTGTTGAATGGGATACGACCGATTATGATGCAGCGATGCAACTCAACCACCACGTTCTCGATCGGGTTGACGTTGCCAGACATCCATCAAACCCACTCCTTTTCATGACGGGTCCATATCAAGCAAGCACGGTTGGTTCGTCCGGTCGTGCTGTGGTTGTGACGCGTTCTCCACTCACCGATTTGTACATCGACACCTACATTGGTGGAAACATTGGACATGTCCTTCGTCAAGCGGGTTGGGATGGTCTCTTCATTACAGGCGCTTCAGAGCGTCTCTGTCGTCTTGAGATTGTGGATGGCCGTGCGGAATTGCACGAGGCAAAGGAGTTGCAAGGATTGACCACCTGGCAGGTTGAACAAGCGCTCGATGGAAAGGGCGAATGCCTTTCCATCGGACCAGCGGGAGAAAACGGCGTTCGTATTGCAAGTCCACTTACTGCAGGTCGAAGAGCTGCGGGTCGAGGTGGAACTGGTGCAGCATTCGGTTTCAAGAATCTCAAAGCGGTCACTGTAAAATCCACAACAAAGGAATCCATCCGATTTGCGAGTGAAGCCAGTCTCAAGTCTGCGGTGAAAGTTCAACGTCAAGAAATGGGATTGCGACGTCGCTCAGGCGATCCATTCTATTCCTTTGGAACGAGCCGTGGACCAATCTATGCCTCTGCAAACGGCCGTATGCCAACGGCCAATTACAGTTCGACCAATGCCATGATACCAGAGTTTTCGGAATTGAAAGTGGGTGGTGGAGAAGGAGGAGTTGTTCCTTCAACAGGGACTGCAGTGACCATGACCACCAAACTCGATGCACATGAATTATCTGGCGAACATTGGCATGAATCCTTGCCTGATGCGAAGCAGTCCGCTTGTTGTGCTCCATGTCCAATTGCTTGTGAAGCAGCAGACCGGCCAACCATTGATGGAGAGAAGATCCGCAAGCGTCCAATCCACCTAAATCGTGTGGATCGTCCAGAATACGAGACGCTTGCAATGCTTGGCTCGAATTTGGGATTGACCAGTTCTCTCGACGTTATGGATGGAAACGATGCTTGCAATCGCTTAGGAATTGATACCATCTCTGGTGGTGCAGCTCTTTCCATTGTGTGTGAATTGGTCGAGCATGGTTGGCTTCCAGAAAACTGGTCGGACCATTTCCATGCACCGTTTGATTTTGGTCGGTACAAGCAAGGCGATGTTGTTCCCTGGCAATTTGGTATACCTGAGTTACCACCTCTTGCTCTCGCAATGCTTGCGAACGCTCAACCTGAGTCGGATGAATTGTTTTCCGTTCTCGGTGCTGGAGCAGTAGCATTTTCCGAGTATGTTGAGCGAGTTACGGGGCATCCTGCCACCAAATTGACAGCACACTGCAAAGGCCTTGATCTTCCTGCATGGGATCCGCGTGGAAAACGAGGCAACGCGATGGCCTACATGACAGCGAACGTTGGCGCATCGCACATGCGGGCTGGCTACAAAGAGCCAACCGGTTTACCGAACGCTTCTGCGGTTGACTTAATGGAAGAATTGATACAAAGTCAAAACAGCATTGTTGTTCGAGATTCAATGATTCTATGTGCATTTGCGAAAGGGGCGACACCAGATGAAGTCATGCTGGATGCATGGAATGCGATTACAGGCGATGACGCTTCTTGGGACGATTTGATGCAGAGGGCGAGCATACAATGGGACTTGGCACGTGCATGGAATGTCGAACATTGGAAACGAATTGGTGTGAAACCAATGGACGCCGACTTGCTTTCATGGCGATTGCGCAAGGAACCCATCCCTGCTGGTGTTGCGGTAGGCATGGTCTCGTTTGTTGACGATGACGATGAGAAGGCTTGCATGGAAAAATACTACGCATTAAGAGGATGGCAGAAAGATGGAACCCCACAAACGGTGTAATCCATGCATCCAACGTTGAAGAAAGCGCTCCTGTTGGGGCTTCTCATTGCCTCTCCATGGCTTTTGGTTCAAGCATGGATCTTTGTCGCTGCTCAAGATGAATCCATCTCATCCATGGAAACCTGTCCCGAAGGAAGCGCAAATTGTGCTCATCTTGGGGGAAATGCTGATTATCGAATGGATGCCACTTCAACAATTATCGATCGATCGATGGATGACATTCGGTCCGAATTATCCGATTATATCTCTGAATACGATTGCGAAATTCTTGTTGAGGATGTCTCGGATACATCCTATTATGTTCATTTTGTTGAACGTACTCCGTTTTGGCTTTTCCCAGATGATGTTTTGGTTTCCATTGAACAAATCGATGAAGATACGGTGGAAATTGAACTTCATTCTCAATCTCGACTCGGAGTTGGAGATTTGGGTGTGAATCCAGAACGATTGGAAGACATTTACAATCAATTAACAGACTGAATCAAATCATCCCAGCCATATGGATAACCGCTCTCATCGATGAGCAGGACATTGACGCCCAATCCTGTTTTATGGAAGGCAATCAATTGAATGTCGTGGATGGAATGACCGGTTGGAGCAACGCCGAGAACAGGCAATTCTTTTCGTGAGAACCAAGATCGTGTTTTTGTGGGTGCTTTTTCTGTTCCAAGGCTACGACGCGTACCATCAACATCATCGAACCAAGGGAGTGGTCCTTCAGGTGTAAATCGCAAACCAAGAATCATGTCGACGCCTGTGGTTTCCTGTGCTGCATCTGTATCGGCTCCACTCGGGATGGCAGGCGCATTCGGGTGCGTGTGCAACCAGTGTGTAAATCGTCCTGCCCGAGAACCGCGTTGTCCTGAGAAGAGATCATCCGTCCATTCTTCTGGAAGGTGATGGACAGAATACGAATCGCCACGATTGACCACGTGAGCTTCTTTGATGACGTATCCTTGACCTCCGAAGAGATTTGACACGTGTTCCTGCCCCTCAAACGCAGATTCGACTTCATCGATGTGTCTCCTCTTCGGGTCAACATCTAGGCCGACCAGAATTTCGTCTGGAAGCGATTGCAAAGCCCAAACGACGAGTTCGCGAAAAACTGGTCCAGGGAGGTGCAATTGTGCCGCATAGGAGTGCCGCATCGAATACGATTCAGCGTTGTACGAACGCATCGCATCAACCAACCACGCTTCGACCACAGACCTTCCAGTGCATCATCCTTCATCAAGGAGCGCCTTGAGGAGAACCTTTGAAAAATCTAGAGTGCAAGCGCTTTTCATGGCGAAGAAAAAACGAGGTGGCTTTGGCCGATTCCTCGGTGCCCTCACTGGGACGCCATACGAACGTCTTCTCAAGCAGGTCGAGAAACTTGCGAACGAACATGCGGACGATGAGCGCAAACTTGGAAAGGCACTGAAAAAACTCGTCGACGTTGTAGGGACCGCCTATGAAGAAGAAGAGATTGATGAGGATGAACATGATCTTGTTCTCGAAGCGATTGAGGAAGTTGATCCCAAAGGGCGCTCATTTCCGAAATTTGCTGAAGAAGATGCATTTTATGCAAACGATGCACCGGATGCCCCCGAACTCAATCTCGGGAAACGAAAGAACTTGGATGATTTAATGACTGCATCTGGAAAAGAATTCACTGGTAGTTTTGGCCGGGACGAATTCGATGAATTCAAAGCGCGGATGACTGAAGAGTTCTATGCAGAATCGGATGAGGCGATTCAGGCAGGCGACCATCAAGCCACCATTCGTACAGAGAATCGAGTGTTTACGGATGAAGAAGACGAACTTCAAAATGTAAAGGCGATGATTTCTCAAGAGTCTGGCCTTGTCGATCCAACCACGGTCGAGGAAGAAGAGGAAGATTCCTTTGAAGACGATGAAAATTATTCCATCGACGAGGATGGAACAGAGTGGTTCCAAGATGATGATGGCTATTGGTGGTACCGTCCAGAAGGTGAGCCTGACTGGCTACCATGGGAAGAGGACGAGGACTGATTACGAAGGAATCGGTTGTTGATCCCACCAAGGTGGAGCCAAGAACCATGCCTCATGATTTGCAGGCCGGTCTATGAGTGGCAATCCAATAGTACCTCCTTCAATGGAGACGCCTCCGAGTGGATTTGTTGCACATGGACCTGGAAGATAATCCTCTCCGCTTTCTGTCAGTTCGATTCGTAACGAGTGACCTGCTGGGACAACAACATCGAGTGGATTAAATTCCATCAACATCGTATACGACGAAAACGGTGCAACAGGGTTGGCTTCGTATCCCCCGTCTCTGTAACGGATGTCCATGGTCGCATGTCCCAGTCGAAGATTCAGTGTATCATCGTAGAGTGTCGCAAAAATCTGGCCACCGTTGCATGCCTGTGTGGAAACGTCGAGGTGAAGCGTTGGTAGCCCGGACAGATGGAGCCCATCTTCGTACACTTGGCTCGTAAGGAGAACAGTTCCTCCAGAGCCACTGACAACCCCATCACCATTCCACTCCGTTCCGATTTCTTCCATTTGCCACGTCATGTCTTCAGGAGGCCATGTTTCTTCGACGTGCCATTGACCATCATGCGTTTGAATTTGCACCATCGGCTCGGGTTCATCACCAATGTCTTTCAGATAGTATTGGAACCAGCCATACAGTTCAACGGCCCAATCCATTCGACTCATGTTCGGATAAGCCTCTCCGCCATAGCCAGGACCCAACTCACTGTGTCGATCGGGTTGATCTGGGTAATTATGAGCCCACTGTCCTGCGATGGCTCTTGCATTAATGCCTGCATCTCGCATCAATTGATACGTTGGGAACGCATGATACGGATCAACGTTCCAGTCCTGAAGACCCCATACAAGGTAGACGCTTCCACGGTAATTTTCGAGAACATCTGGAAGATGTCGGCGTTCGTCCCAATAATCATTCCATTCAGCTCCTCCAAATTCAGCGAAGGCATAAGTTGACCATGGATTGAGTGGGCCAACAAGGTCATCAGAGCAGACACGCATGTCGTCGGTGGTCAAATCCGCCGTTGCAGCTTGGTAGGCAGCGTCGTAACCCATTGCACGGGCTTCAGATGAGCCGTTTCTGTAGAACATCTCTTGCACGCCAATCGATCCTGAAATAGGGACGATGGTTTTCAGATGTTCACTTGGTTGTTGAGCGGCTTCCCAATTGGTCGTTCCAGCATAGGATTTCCCCATCAAGCCAACGTTTCCATTGGACCAATTTTGTTGTCCCAACCACTCAACAACCGCTTGGATTCCAACCTGTTCTCCAAGTCCTTTCACATCTTGACAATGGGTCGATTTCCCTGTACCAAATGTACTTGCTTGGGCAAGTGCATAACCATGCGGAACGAAGGTGTCGTAAACCCACTGTCCAACTCCACCGTCTGGAATGGTGTTTGGATTGGAATCTTCACCAATGCCTGGCATGCCCTCTCCCCCGAAGTCATAGTACGGATGGATGGTCATGATGACAGGTACTTTGACCCCTTCTTCAACATCTGGCAACCAAAGTGCAACATGCATTTTCGCTTCATCCGGATAACCGATATCTTGCTCGGAAGCGGGTAAGTCCACTGTGATGAAATGTTCTGAATAAGGAAGGATGTCATAGGTCCCGTTTTCCGGGAGTTGTGCTCGCATCGTGTCCATTGGTAAATCCATCATGTGACGGTCGTGGAGTGGTGTTTCCCACCAATTCTCACTATTTTGAACATTCTTTTCATCCGAAAGAGCCTCTCCAAAAGACATTGAGAGGAAAAGGAAAGCGATACAAAACGCAATTGTTGCAGAGAGGGAGATGTTGAGTTGCGTCTTGGCCAACGATGATGTTGACTCGATGACATCTGCATCGACAACGTCATCAGCCATATTCGACCCAAGCCTTGGATGTTGAAGAGGGTGGCGATTCTGTGGAAGTCAAAAATTCAAAGATTCATTCGAATACCAGTGCCATCGAAATCGTACTACAATTGATTCTCGGAATGGAAACAGCGTCGCATTGAGCCCACAACGCTCAAAGAGTTCGGAGCAAAGGCAGAGATATGAGCACCCGTCGCCTCTTCGCTGCAGTACGGGACCTTGATCCACCCGGCGGCGGCGCAGAGCGTTCCTTGGCGGCTCTGCTGAACGGAATTGCTCGGCCGGGTCCAACACTTGAAACAGCACCGACATACGTACCACTGTCCCCTGCGAAGGATGCACCAACCCATCCAGCATGGACGGTCAGTGCCTTTGCGAGTCACGATCGAGGCGAACCAATCGGCTTGCTCGAGCCCGAAGTGAACCATGCAACCACAGATCTTCCAATTGAAGGGCTCTGGTCGAAGGTTGCTTGGGGATTGAGGGAACGAAGAGGTGAGTTGCGACGTCGTAAGTGGGCCCTCGATCGACACATCGCTCGACGTAGTGCTCAATTCGCCGGTCGTGTCGGTTCGTGGTTGGACAAACAGGAACATACAGGTGGTATTGGATTAACCCAACTTGACTGGGCCCCTGGAGCTGCAAAAGCGTTTACTGCCCGTGGGATGCCATACATCATGTTCGTTCGTGATGACACGGCATTCCGCCTTGAGGAACGCTTTCGCCCTGTACTGGAGGGCGCAGCTCTTGTTTGTGCCGCTGGAGAAGGCCTCCTCGCTGACATACGCTCTCGCTTTGCTATTCAAAAAGGTCACAGCGTTCCTCTGCCAATTGATTTTGAAGGGCGCTTTGGAAGCATGGACGATGTGAATGCTTTGCGGCTGGCTGAGCAGGCAAAGCGACCCGATACAGCTCCGCCCACGATCGGTGTAATTGTCGTAACTCCAGAAAAGGGTTTGCGAATCTATCAACGCCTCTTACCGAGGTTGCTTGAGCGATGGCCAGAAGCAGTAGTCCACATTGCTGGTGGAAGTGCTTATCCGCAACAACTCGTACGTCACTCGAACGCACGCGTGCTGGGTCATGTCGATGCAGCGACATTCTTCGCAGGCATCGATGTTCACCTTATTCTGTTTGAAACGACCGGTTCATGGGGCCGAGTTATAGGAGAAGCAGGCTTGTTCGGTGTGCCAACTGTAACGTCCGATGTTGGCTCACAAAAGGAAGCCTTGGGTGAGGGAGGCATTCTGGTGGACGATGGTCATGATACGGATGCAGTCATCGACGCCTTGAAGGCGGTTTATGACGATCGTGAGCGATACGGTGCATTGGCTCGAAAACACACCCAAATGGTAGATCATCGACGCTCTGTTGCGGCTTTCCGTAGCGGCCTCGAAGATTTGTTGAACGACCGATAACACGTCAGTTGGTGCTTGTTGTAATACCTGCGTCAGAGAACTCTACCTGACCAACCTTCATCTTGTGAGTTTGTCCTTCATTCCCCAATAGAGTCGTTTTGCTGACTGTTTGACTTTTCTTCTAACCGAAATGTGCTCTTTTTGGAACAGGTAGGTCGGTGTTGCGGCGTAGTTAACACGATCCGTCGTGTACCCAAATTTGGACACAGCATCTCTGAACAATCTGAATTCATTTTTTGTAGCCAATTCAGCAAAAATCACGGGTGACTGATTCTCAAGTATGTGCTTCGCACCTTGAATAATGGGAAGCTCGAATCCCTCAACATCTATCTTGATCAAAGCAATGTTGTCGACACCCTGCATAATGTGGTCAAGGGTGTCCACCTCTCTTTGGGAGCCTTCTACATTCACGATTTTTGTCATACCTGCATTGAGATGGTTGGTATCGGAGAGGTCAACAAACCCTTTTCTGTCCAGAATGCCAATTTCCCCAAGGATGTAGCTGTCCTCTGAGCAGTTGAGTTCCATGTTTTCCTTCAAGATTGCAAAAATCGATTCATCGATTTCAAAACTGTACACTTTTGTTGAGTTGCAAAAGCGATTGAAAAAAATAGAATGGTTGCCAATATTGGCCCCAATATCAACGTAGACACCCTCCAAACCCAATGAGCGAGCTTTTTCAAGCAACTTCTCTTCGTAGAATGTTTCCTCAGTTACGATTCGGTCAAAGATTGAATCGTCAGCGTGGTAACCTTTCATGGTGATTTGCTGATTGGAATACACAAATTCCGTCACCACCCGGTCCTGACCCATGGAAGGGCTACCAACTCGGTGCCTTTAATTCTCTTTCAAGGGTGCGTTGGATGAGAGGACAGTCTCGTAAACCTCCAGCAATCGGTTCCGAATTGCATCTTTGCTGTACCTCGCTTCAACGCCATCTCGCATTATTTGAGTGTCCCATTCCATGTCAATCATGCTGCCCATCGCCTCTGCCAAGCCATCCACATCGTCGACGTCGACGAGCAGACCATCCTCCTTCCGGACGATGTCGTTTGGGCCGCCACAGCGGGTGGCGACGACAGGTCGACCTGTGGAAAGTGCTTCGATTAACACGATGCCAAATGTTTCGTATCGGCTTGGGTGAACAAAGGCATCGATTTCTTGAAAGAATTCACACGCTTTTTCCCTTGGTACTGTGCCAACAAACTCGACTCTGTCGTCCATTCCATATGCAGAGGCTAACGCCTGCAGCTGTTTCCGAAGTGGGCCGTCACCAGCCAGCAGAAGTTTTGCGTTTGTGACTTGTTTGAAAGCTTGCAGCAAGGTTTTGTGGCCTTTGTCATTCACTAGGTTAGCCATGTATCCAAACGTGAATGTAGCGTTTTTTGGTTGAGGTGTGTAAGGGAATTTTTCTACATCGATCATGTTCGGTATTGTGGTGAATTTTGATGCCTGGATGCCCAGAACTTGTTCCAAATCGTTGGCCAATGTACTACTGACTGACAAGAGCCGGTTGGCTGATTTCAATGCTGACTTTGCAGTAATTTGTTCCCGCGGCCCAACAATGTTTCTTCCGAAAATGCTTGAGTGGACGGTCACAATGTACGGGATTTTTTCTCTCTCAGCGATGGCTTTCGCTAGAATAGCTCCCCACATTGTTGCTTTGGCATGAATGATGTCCGGGGGGCCGTGCACTGCTCTGTAGGCGTCGTACATCTTCAGTGCCAACTTCTCATGAGAACGGACAAATGAACGGTATACCGAGGGAATATTGTGAAGTGGACCCGGTTGGAACAACCGTTTGCTGGCTCGTACCACGGTCAAGTTGTTTTCCACAGTCGTTGTGATTGACCGACTCGGCCCTTTGAGCCATGTTGCAGAGGGAAGGTGATGAAATATTGCATGAAGAACCCCGACTTTGTGGCCGACTTCTGCGAACATTTCGGCCTGTTCTCTGAAAAAGGTGCCTGAAAGAGGTGCATCTGGGCTTGGGTACCAAGAGGGAATAAAGAGGATATGGTGTTTCGTCAATTGCATCACCACTCCTTCGCGAACCACTGGCGGTGAGCCGGTCTGAGGACACACATGCAAACCAACAATCTTGTTGGTTATGAGTCAATTCATGTGTGCTTAAACCTTTCCAAGTACTGGATTTCGTGCCGAATTCAGCCTGCTGGACACGACGTTAAATCACTCGCTTTCAGTCCTATCAGCCGATTCATGGGATTGGTTATTTAATGATGGAGCCGGTGTTCTCACTATGACAGAAAGTCCTGAAGGGGGTTCATTTTTCAAAAAGTGGGTCATGAGGCAATACTGGAGAATGCAACAATCTCAAGCTGTCGTCAGTTTGTTGTTGTGGGGGACAACCATCACCCTACTTGTTTGGCCTCTAATCAAATGGAGATTCACTGCAGAATGCGCTTCAGGTCTTTGTATTTCTGACGAGTTTTTTGGCATATCCAGTACGTATTTTGCACTTGCTGGCATCTTTTTCACAGTCATGTTCGGCGTTCTCACAATTGGATTTCTTTACGATCAAGTGTTCTCTCTTTGGACCGAGTATCGAAATGTCGATATGGAGCGCAACCCATTTGCAACCTATGCGCTTGCTCCAATTTGGGTCATGACGATTGCATTACAAGCCGAGGTTTTGAAGCGCACTTCACCCGATGATGAAGCAATGGTCAAACAAGCTAATTGGTGCCTCAAATGGTGCGAGGCGTACACAGAAGGTGAGATGTTTGCTCGTGCTGTTCAACGCTGGGACGAAGATTTAGGAGAAACGCCAACATTTTGGTTTACAAGCGATGAGGCGATGGAGCGAGCCCGGCAGACTTCCTTCGAAGATGAATCTTGATTGAGTTCGCACAAGAAACATCCAACATCGGACATGTTTGCTCCACAATTATCTTTGAATGAAAGTGGTTGTAGCTTACAATCAAATTGCTCTTTAACCGCTAGGTTGTGCCTCCAAACATGCCCAGCGTTCTTGTCACAGGCGGGTCGGGAATGCTTGGCCAACACCTCGTTCCGATGCTTATAGAGCATGGACATGATGTCCGTGCTCCAACCAGTCAAGAACTTGATCTTACGGATGCTGAAGCAACAATGGATTTTTTCAAAGACAAGCAAATCAGCATTGTAATCCATTGCGCAGCCTATGTTGCAGGTATTGCATCAAGTCAAACCATCAAACATCATTCTCTGGATCAAAACATATCCATGGGTTTGAATCTCATACGTGCCTGTGTTCGAAATGGCATTTCAGATCTCATCAATGTCGGGAGTGCCACTGTCTACCCAAATGAAGCACCTCAACCTCTCTCCGAATCCTCAATTGGAAACGGCCCGCTCGAAGGCCCGATTGAAGGTTATGCCTTATCGAAATACGTCGTTTATCGAGCGTGTGCAATGGCCAATGAACAGCATGATGTTTCCTTCAAGACGATTCTACCTTGCAATCTGTTTGGTCCTTACGATAATTTTTCCTTGGAAACTGGGCACATGCTCCCAGCCATCTTGCATAGAATGCATCAGGCAAAACAGAGCAAGCAAGCATCTGTTACAATATGGGGTGATGGAACGGCCAAGCGAGAATTCCTTTACGCCCCAGATTTCGCGGATTTCCTTTGTTTTGCTCTTGACAACTTCGATGCACTACCAGATGTGATGAACGTAGGCTCGGGTCTTGAGATAAGTGTCAATGAAATGCATAAACACATGGCTGATGTCATTGAGTTCACGGGCGATTTTCTCCACGATTTCGACAAACCGGTTGGCCGTCTTCGCAGATGTTTGGACTTGAAGCATCAACGGGCCTTGGGATGGGCTCCAAAGACGCCGTTTAAACAAGCCTTGGAATCAACCTACAATTATCTCCTTGATCGCTTTCATGAAAGTCCTATCTGGAGAAAAGATGCTACATCCTATTCGCAAAGTTGTTGGAGCCGAAGTAATTCGTCAAATGATTGATGAATGGGCGCATCGTGGTTTGTCCATGGGCAAGGCATCCAGGCAAAGGATTGTTTTGTCGCTCTTGCTCGTATTTCTTCTCCTACCATTTTCTGTGACTGGGGAAGATGAATCCACTTGGCAAAGCAATGGTATTGATCCTTCAAATTGGAGCGACGGCCCTCTCGTTGAAGACACGCCGATGCAATATTCCTATTTTGGAGACCCAGTGTTTGCCATCGATGTTACCTACATACCGGGCCACCTCCAAGACGAGGTATCCGGAACAATCATCATCGAACTGTTTCCACAATGGGCGCCAATAACGGTCGAGAACATGATTCAACACATCGAAGATGACCTTTACGATGGAATCTTTTTTCATCGAGTCATCAATGATTTCGTAACACAATCCGGCGATCCTGAATGCAAAACAAATGGTGCCTACATTCCAGGCTTGCCTGCTCAATGCGGTAGTGGAGGAACTGGGGAAACCATTCCGCTTGAGCACAACGAAAATCTCAGCCATGTCGATGGCGCAATTGGGATGGCTCGTGGAAATGAGGAGGATTCGGCAGATTCGCAATGGTACATTGCTGAAACGGAAGCACACGGGCTTGATCCCGAAAACCGTGACGATGGAGGCTATGCTACCTTTGGAATTGTCCGTGATGGAATGAGTCATGTGCGAGCGATAGCAGAAATTCCGACATCGGACGACCCATCTGGTACGGACTTGGACAATCCATTCTCTACAGCAGGAAGACCCCTCTACGAGACAAAAATCAATAGCATAGAAATGATTGGTATTGCCGACCCTGAAGGTCAACTTTCGGGGGAAATCTCGAGTGGAGAAGCCGATTCTGGCAACGGAACAACCATTCTCTTCGTCGTGCTGTTCGTCGTCCTTGCTCTCGGTATTGCTTACATTGTTGTCCAGAACAACGTGAAACAAGATGCTCCGGTTTACGATGCTGAATTGATTGACGAAAATGAAACGTCCAATACGACGTGACGAATTCGAGGTGCGTACCACTTTACTTTCTCAATGTGGTAATCCATCACGTGCCAGTTTCTGCCAGCTTCTTTCGCATATTGCAGACATTGCTGCATCGTCGCTTCACACCATGCTTCGATTCGCTCCTCCTCAACGTTCATGTGAATGTGAAGCGTACCACCTTCTGCTTTGAGTGCACAAACTGCAGGCTCCCAAGTTGCTTGCGAACTTGGCAAGTAACCAAGAAGAACACGATCGGCTGAACCCTCCAATTGCCTAAGGGTAATTTGGTTGTCTTGTGGATAGATGGTAAGTTTTGATTCTACGTCATTCGCTTTTGCTGCCCATTTGAGGGCCTTGATGCTATGAGGGTTGATCTCACAAGCATGAATGTGCTTAACATTGGCATGAACGAGAAGCTGCATGGTGTAATATCCAATTCCTGCATAGGCATCGATGATGACTTCTCCCTTTGCATCAATCGATGCCATGCGGTGACGTTCCGTCACATTGCCTGAGGAATACATCACCTTTGTAGCATCGAAGCCATAGATTAGGCCGTTATCCTTGACTTCGACCCAAGCATCGTCGCCGTACAATAATTCGACTTGAGATGAACGCATTTGATCATCTGCAATAGGTTGTTGGCGACCGATTCTCCGGGCCTTAAGTGCATCAGCAATACGTTCAAAGAAATCCTTATTTCGGTGTATGATTCCATCCCAATTCTTTCCTTGAAAAGCATCTTTTGGGAACAAGATAAGGTCATCCAGCCGCTCCCATCTTCTGGGGATGGATTGCATCAATTCCTCGTTTGAATTCAGCATTGGAAGGATTGCACTCAACAATCGGTTGTGTGGGTCGATTGGTGGTGGTGCTTCAACAACTTCAATTCGTTGAAATCGATGTTCAAAATCGAAGCGTGTCGATTCAACACCTTCTCGAATTGGCAACGCTAATTCTTTACCGACACGCTGAGGTGTATAGGTTCGGTCAAGAATTTCGAGGTCAATCAAGACCTGTCGAGCCACCTCTCCTTTGGCAAGCGGTACGAGAAGACACGGTTGCACTGGCATGATGACGCCTACATGCCTCCCAAGGGGAAGTCCTTTGAAGGTCTTCGGTCTGTTGCAACATCATGGAAGAACGGCCAGTATGGAAAGGGCGATTTTTGGCACTGTGTTTCACCGTGTTTTTTGCAACCCCCATACTTGCACCGTTTGCCTCTGCAGACGGTATGACAACCTGTGATGGCGTACCCGGTTTCAGTGATTGCGATGATTATGATTCAAACGATGATGGAACACCCTTTCAACAAGATTGGATTCGTGGAACGTACGATTTCGATTTGCAAGATACTTCAACAATCCAAATGACATTGAGTTGGGCGGTGCGTGAATTCGATCGCAGCAAAGTCGGTCTCGATGATTCGACGACGAGTACTGCTCTCGCAAATGATGGATTGGATGAGGATGATGGGATTCCAGCTGATATGATTCGAACCTACTTCGCCTACGAACCCAGCCCAGGAGCTGGTACCGTTGGTGACCAAATGTTGGACGACGTTCAAGATACAATCAGCGAACTCCTCTCGAGTGGATTCGGAACCGTTACAGCAATCAACACACAATACGATGGAATTTATTCCGAGGGAGGAAACACCGAGATTTGTACGACCGATGCAAACGAAGACTCGGTCTACGATTCTGGCTCGGGCGTTACGGAGAACAACGTCTTCGACCCGCCCATTTGCTTCTCGACCATTGCCGAGATTCAGTTATCAACAAGCACATTCAATTTACTTGAAAATACGGACCTTGAACTTGAACGTGCGTATCAAGGCCTGCTTATTATGGGTTCAGAATTGACAACGCAATTCAACGTCTTTGCAGAACCCGGTCACGTCTCAACCTTCTCGATTCATCCTCCGAATTATGCCACGGTCGTCGGTGTCGATGGAAACGGTTCCATCGTTCCTAATCCTTGTACAGTGGCGACCTGCGCAGGTCAGTGGACAGTGGAAAATCTGAACGCAGGTACAGATGCGTCTCGTGCCGAACAAACGGTCAGTTTGACCATGGGATATCGAAACACCTCGACAACGTCCATTGTCGAACTCGATCCGAACAAAGAGGCCGTATCGCTCCATCTCAAGGTGGATTTATTTGACGAACAAGAGGTTCAAATCGACTTCGTTGCAGGTATCAACTATCTTGATACGACAACAATGGACAATTGGGGCATTTCTCTCGTAGAATTATCCGAATTAGCAACCATTCCTCAAATTACCTCCGATGGAATTCGTTTAGCGTATGAAAACGGAATCGCTCCTCTCGACGATTTCACCGATCAATTCCCAGTTGCATCGATTGGCGATGCGTTTTCAGCATCTATCCCAGGATCGCCTGACATTCAGATGGGACAATTATCATGGGTAAGTGATTCAGTCGCTGAGGGAATTGATGGGCCGGCTGGAGGATTGAATTACAGTCATTCCGTTGGCTGTTCTGAAACTGTGACACCACCGAACACAATCTCCTACTGTATCGAAGGACCCAGTGCTATGGGTTACGACCATCCAATCTATCTCCGTTCAACGAGCAACACGTTTGATCTTGGGTTGCTGGACCTCATTCAAGAGAATATACCGGATTCTGAATTCGAACTGGATGGTAAAACATACAACACGAAGGATTATTTTGAACTTATTACGAACGAAGACCTTCGAAGGCTGATGGATGCTGGTTTGTCGATTGAAACGGTCCTTGATACAGATTTCCTCGAAACCATGATTCCGTCTGATCTTCCACCGTCAAAAATTACACTTGAACTGATTCTACCGAGTTGGATTGTAACCGCCGATGGTTCTGACCGCATCATCCTTGAACACTCAGCATCAGGTGAAACCAGGAATGAAATCTCAATTGCAGGACCTTCTCCTTACACCTATAATCATCCAATCCTCAATGAAGACGGTGAAACCATTTGTTTGCAAACGCAGAAGACCTGTGTTTCAACATCCCTATCCATTGATTTCGAGACCTTCGACATCAACGAATGGACGAAATCTGTTTCCATTGAGTTTGGCCTTGAAGCCACTGCAGTTGTTCACCGAATCGCTGTTCCACAGGGGTATTACGACGTGAATGACACAACTGTCCGCATGGAGGTCATTCCAAGCGATTTAATCCGGTTGATTGGGGATATTATGAGTCGTGATGAGGAAAAAGCAATCTCCATCGAACGATGCCTTGAGTCAAACATAAAAAATTCCAATGCCTGTCCTGAGGAAAGTAGGCTTCAATTCAATCTTACATCCGATGGTTTGATGCAATTTGGAACCGATGCTGGAGAACTTCTCACACACCAGATTCACACGCAGGTTGAAAAACTAGAAACGAGTGACGAAGGGCCTGAATTCTCGGAGGTTGACATCAGTGATTTTGTCATTGAAACGAGCCTTGCAGGACTTGGAAGTCCAGGACAAACCGTTTCTGATGAAGTGGGCCTAAGCGTGAGTCTCAAGATTCCAAAAGTTCGATTTACACTGGCTGTATCGAGCCCATGGGGCGATTTACTGAGTGGCGATCCTGACGCAATAACGCTCTCACTTCTTACCGAGGACATCAGTGGTGCTTTCCGTTCACCACTGCTTCAACCCATGGTCATGATGGTCGATGAAATGTCGTCGATGATGACAGCAAGCCTTGTTTCATCAGAGGGAATTACATTCCCGCCGCTCGAGCAGGAAGCATTGATTGTTGAAACAGGTTCTTGGGATACGACAATTCACGAAGATACGGAATTTGATTTGACTGGACCGGTCAGTTTCACGTTACCAAAAGGCATCATCGTCAAAGAGGGAACATCTACGCAAGGAAACATGATCATCACCGAAGATGATGAAGGGCGTCAAGTCATTACGTACACAATTCCGCCGGACGGTCTCGATGATGAAGTAACACTTCGGCTTCAAGTAACGTGGATGTATCTGCTTGGTCAATTTTGGGCTTATCCGGCTGTTGTTGTTATTCTGCTCATCCTTCTGATACGGCGTCGCCGCAAGAAGAAAAAGAAAAAGCGAGCTGCTAGAGAAGCAAAGAATTCACTGTACAAGGCCCAGAAGATGGGCTTATCGGAGTCCGACTTCGCTCAAATGGCTGGATCGGTTGACCGTCAAGTCGGAGGATACGATGAGGGAATCAATCCATTTGAAGCGATGCAACGTGAACCGCCTCAACCTTAGCGATGCAACGATTCGTGAATTCGCTCTGCGAGGGAAGGACCAATTCCAGGTACCGTTTTCAAATCCTCAATGCTGGCATTGTTGATTCCTTGGCGACCACCGAAATGGCGCAGGAGCGACTGCAGCTTCTTCGCACCCAAACCGAGAACGTTTTCGAGAGGGTCACCTAGTCGACTCTTTTTTCGACGTTTTCGATGGAAGGTGTTGACAAACCTGTGTGCTTCATCGCGAGCATGAACAAAGACTCGTCCACGACGGTCAAGGATAATCGGGTCTTTTTCTTCCTGATGCAGGGTTTCTTCTCGTTTTGCTAAAGCAGCCAACATAAATCGGTCTTGAACACCGTGCTCGTCCAACATCGAACGTATTGTACTCAAATGCGTTTCACCACCATCGAGCAAGAGTAAATCCGGCCATTCCTCTTGTCGTTTGAGCCACCGTTCTACGACTTCTCGCATCATTCGCAAATCATCCATCGCATCCCCCTTGACGATGTAGGTCCGATACTCCTTCTTTGCTGGACGGCCGTTGCGGAGAACAACGCTTGCTCCAACTCGCTCATCACCTTGCAATTGTGCCATATCGAAGCAAACGACGTGATTCATTTGCTCAACATTGAGCAACATTGCAGCATCATCAGCAGCACGTTGTTCGAGCGATCCGCTTGATTTGTTGGCGAGTCGAGTTACCTGAATCTTTGCGTTCTGGTCGGCAAGAGTTCGGAGCGTGACCATCTCTCCACGCATAGGTGTTCGAACTTCGACGGTTGAACCTCTTCGTTCATCCAACCACTGCTGTATTCCATCGAGAAGTGGTGTCGGTGTCAACAACAAACGTGGAGGCCTTCGGTGGATGTAGTGCTCGCTAATGAATCGGCTTACGGTTTCACCAATGTCACCACGGTGAACAAATGGCCACACTTCCTGACCTTTGACGACACCTTCATCTGCGTGCAAGACGACAAGTGCAGCCAGATCTCCCTGTTCTGCAAATCCGATGGCATCACAATCACGATACAACTTGCTTGAAACGACGTGCTGGCCTATTGTCGTTCGAATCGATCGTATGAGATCACGGAAATATGCTGCCCGTTCGAACTGCATGTTCTGGGCGCAAGCATCCATTTTTTCACCAAGTTCTTCCAAGAATTCCGTCGCCTCACCATCAAGTATTTTTTTGACGGCTCGGACTTGTTCAGCATAACCTTCACCATTGATGCATGGTCCTGTGCATAGGCCAATATGCATGGCCAAACAACCCTGTGGAAGCAGTTCCTTGCAATCCCGTATTCCGAAATGTCGACGCAACAATTGCATGACTTGTTTTGCAGCACCTGCGTTGGGGAATGGTCCCCATCGGTGTGCTTTTTTTGGCGGATGACGTGTGTACATAATCCGGGGAAATTCTTCGTTGGTTAGGACAAGGTAGGGATAGGATTTGTCGTCCTTGAGCATTGAGTTGAACCGCGGTTTGTGTTCTCGGATGAGTTGACGTTCGAGAATGAGTGCTTCTTGCGGTGTTGTTGTAACAATGCACTCAACATCATCGGCCCGAGCAACGAGTTCTGGTATCATTTGACGGTCGGGATTTGTTGCAAAATACGACCGGATTCGTTCATTGAGCCTCGTTGCTTTACCAATGTAGAGGACACGCCCTTCCTCTGTTTTGAAAAGATACACGCCTGGAGAAGCAGGCAAATCGATGGATGAAGCATCAACCGCCATATCGAATCCTTGCATCCATAGGTCAAAAAAACCTGCATGAATTCTGTCAATCAACAGAAGGACAACATCAAATGCGATGTTGCCAAGGTAGGGTATGAGTTCCGATGCTGACACCAGCCATGTTGCGGATTTTGCGTTGGTTGGATGACCACCCAACCACGCTCGAATCGGCTTGGGACGTCCCACGAACCATCTCATTGGAAGGCATCGCCGACGGAATTGGTGTTGTTCGTTCTGCCCTTTTTCAGCCAATGAGCGTACTGGAAGATAACGAATTCCTAAAAACCAGACAAGCCCATGTACTTGGATCAGGGCGCAGAAAACGGAAAGTTGTCCACATTACTGAAAAGGGACGCCAACAACTTCGAGAACAGGTGGAAAACCTCCCCGAGCGACGTTCAAGAGAATCGTTGAAGTTGAAAGGACAGATTCCTGAATGTACGAATTTGCACGGGCGTCAGTCTGAACTGGAATTGATGAAAAAATCCCTGGAGCAGAAAAGACCGATTCATCTACGAGGGATGCCGGGAATTGGCAAATCGACGCTCGCTCGTACCATGGTTCAGGAATTGGCTGAACGAGGAACAGAAATCCACTGGGCGGTTCTCGACGCCTACTGCGACGTGCATGAGGCGATGCAACGAATGGAGGTCGATTCACCAAGAATTCTTGAGGTTGAACATTATGCTAACATATTCGAAACCGAGAACGTTGTTCTGGTGTTTGATGATGTGCATACCATTTCTTCAAGACACAAATCATCCTTCCTCAGCTTCTTTCAAACACTCCTGAACAACAACATCGCCTTCATGTTGATTGGAAGAGATCGAGAAACATTCTCAATCGAAGCAACCGTTGTTGATTTGGGACCGTTGGACCAATCCGATGCAATTGAATTACTGGACCCTGAACTCGGCGAGAACAGAGCGTCAATTGTTGAAACATTGGGTGGTCACCCGCTTGCGATTTTGCTCTACAATGTCTCGACTCCACTTCCAGAGACGGATCAAGACGTTCGAGCCTACGTTGAACAGGTTGTGCTTGAACATGCCTCAACAGAGGTCCATGATGCAATGCAACCCTTCCTTGTCTTGCCATTTCCAATCCCTGCAATGCGGATGCCCGAACCTGACCACGTTCCATTGCTCGATGAACACACGCTGTTGCGTTGGGGCGCACAGAATTCGGCAATGGAGATGCAACATCTCATTCGCAACGTTTGTCGTTCTTCTCTTGAAGAATCTGATATTGATGCTCTCCATCAGTCTGCTATTTCACACTGGGAGAACGACGACGACGCACTTGCGAAGATTCTTGAATTGCATCATCGGATTCAGAGAGGTGAAACGAATGTTTCAGTGCATTTGTCGCAACGCGCAAATGAATTGATGAATGCCCATTCGGGTGCTTTCGCAACTCTTTTGGATGAAGCTTTGGTCAATGAAAATGTGAACCTCGAATTGATTGAACTTGCCGCACAACATGCATTAAATCGGGCTGAACTTAACACTGCTAAAGAATACATCAAGGAGTTTGATGACCCTCGACTCGCCAACATCCGATTTCAGATTGCCCAGTATGAGGGAAAGAACGACGTCGTTCAACACTTGGAATCTTTGACCGATGGAATCGATGATCCGAATCAAAAATTACGTGTTCAACTTTCTGTTCTCTCTCGCAGCATTGATGACCTTACACCACAGGCGACCGAGGATGACCATCGCCGCATCCATGGACTGCTCGAACGCGTCGATCTTCCTGACAAAGAAGGCGAACGCCAACGCATTTTGACCACAATTGTCGTCATGCGACATGCGCTTGCCCTTGAACAGAGAGATTTCAATGCTGCAAATTTTCTTCTCGATCAATTGAAGAATATTGCGTTAACAGACGATCCTCTTCTTCACTATCTTTCAACAAAAACGGAACTGAAAATGTTGGAAAAAGGCTCTGCAGATGCTGCATTTACCTTGAAGAATGCAGAGCGTATCGCAACACAGTTGAAACATCCGCTGTACAACGTTTCACTTTTCTTACTGCTTTGCGAACATCTTGTTGAAACGCAACCCCAGCGTGCTCAACTTCTCCATGAACAAATCGATATCCAGGCCATTGAAACAATGACCGCACCATCAGCACGTCGAATCGTTGCGAAATGGTGGGAGGTGAAGTCGATGGTTGACGAGAAAGGTCGAATTCTTGCACTGCGGGAAGCCATTCTTCGTTATCGTTCAGTAGGATGCCCAAACCGTGCTCGAAGGTTATCCAAGCGCTTGCACAGCCTGTGAATTACAATTCAGCACCAATCATGGTTTTGGTTTCTTGAATACCACTGATCGGACGAATTTCTTCGACAATGCAGCGTGTTAGCGTGAACTCGTCGTCGGCTTGTACTCGTGCGAGCAAATCGAATTCTCCAAACAGCATCCATTTGTCTGTGACATGCTCGATTCCATCAAGGGCATCTCGCACGTCTTTTTCTTGTCCCGGGGAGGTGGTTATCAAAACGAATCCTATCGGCATCTTTTCACCTCAGTATTCCACCGCAATTAGCGTTCGCGTGTCCCGAATTCCTTCAATGGTTCTGAACTCTTTCATGAGCAGTGCGGTGAGATTTTTTGCTGTGTTGCTGCTCACATGAGCGAGAAGATCGTACTCTCCATACAAGGCGTGGACTTCTTTGACATCAGCATGGGAGGTTATAGCGAGATAGACATCACGCTCATGGGACGGTTCGGTCTTGACAAGGATGAATGCTTCTGGCACAATGTCCGCTTGAGCAGAAGGGTCTTATCGCTTTGGTTTCGTTTTTCGGTGAACATGCAAAGGGTGCTTTCAAATGGTATCGCTTTGGATTATACAATATGGAGAGGCAAAAGCGGTTCTTTGCCCTTGGTTTGTTGCTGCTTCTCCTGATGATGTCCATGGCGCCCATGGTTCAATCCTTTCACGATTCGCAGGGGAAGCCAACTGCGGTTTCAGGACGCGCTACGACCACATGGTCCGGTACGGTGACATTGACGAGCGATTATTTTGTGAACGTTCAAGATGAACTGCTGATTACGTCGTGCACAAGTGTTGTTCTGTCTCCAGGGATCCGAATTTACATCGATGGACGTTTGACCGTTCAGGGAACTCCTACGTGTCCGATTGTTCTGTCAAGTTCTTCGTCCACAGGCGATCATGAAGGAATACAATTCAATTCCTCGTCGTTTGGTCGTGGTAGTACAGTGAACCACCTTCACATTGAGGATGCGATTTATGGGATTACCATGTATGGCTCAAATCCGATTTTGAACAATGTGACCATCTTCAATCCGGACCGTGTTGGCATCGATATGTTTGGAAGCTCAAGCCCAGTCATTCGAGACTTGCATGTGGAACAGGCTGGTCGCTCCGTTGGGTTCCAGAATGATTGGCGTTACGGCATTGGATTGTCCGTTGGCGACGGATCAACACCGATTGTTCAAGGAGCATATTTCACCGACCACCAATTGCGAGGTCTCAACTTGTGGGGCGCATCTGGAGGTATTTATCGGGACATTGTCATGGACAACATATCGGGCTCCGTTCTTGGAGAGGTGGCGGGAGTATGGGTCGAAGACAGCGTTCCACTGTTCGAAAATTTAACCATCGATAAAAGCGACACGGGCATCATCGTTCGACACATTGACGATTCGGGGTATACGCGTGGTGTTTTTAGGGACGTCGACATATCGAACAGTATGTTTCGTGGCGTTTATTTGGACAAAAACAACCACACGAATTACACCAATTACGAAACAGCAGATTTCACCAATCTTACGGTCAGAGGAACTGGTTCATCTGGGGCAACGTCCCCCGGAATTGCGCTTGCAGCTATCGACATTAACGCAACAGGCGCATGGCTTGAGAATGTCCTTGTAGATGACGCATCGTCTGTCGGCATCCGAATGTTCTTTGTTGATTCAACGACCACACTCCGAAATGTGACCATACGTGACGCTGGTGAAGTTGGACAAGGTGCACATTCAGCGGGATTAAGCATCCAAACCTCTTACTTTGCTGCACATGTTGAAGATCTTGAAATCAGTGGCTCCCCCGGGCCAGGTGTTCATTCGTCCAGTGGTGGCTCTCTTCAGGGGTCCGACTGGAATCTTCACAACAACTCAGAACATGGCTTGTTCATCGATTCTGCAACTGTTGTTGTTGACGGAATCTCGACGATGAAAAATGGATATTCGGGCGTTCATGTGTTTGACTCGCGTTATGTGAGCATTTCAAATCTAACCTCTGTCAACGATGGTGATCTTGGTTCGGACGCTATGGAACAAGCGGGTCTTTCGTACCAAAAATCCAACGATTTAGAAACAAACTCAGGAGATGTTGTTTGTAGGAATTGTCACGTTGAATCCTCGCAAGGCCATGGTGTCTACGTTCGTGATTCCGTTGACCTTTGGCTGCACAACCTTTCGATATCGGACATCGACCCAACACTTCCAGCAATGTACGTCGATAACGGAGGCTTGACGCTTGGCACACAAGGTGGACGCATCAATCTCTTCAATTCACAGATCGAGCATGAATCAACAACGCAACATGCCTTGTACATTCAACAAGCAGCGGGTCATATCGATGGACTATCATTGATTGGAAATCACAGTGGAATCTATTGGGATGCAAACCATAACGGGAATTTCCCATCGACATTAAGCAATACTGAATTTGTAGGCAGTGAATGTCTCAAACTTGTGAATCATCCCGACCTTGGAGGTTATGGAAATACGATCGGTTCGGATTGTGAAGGACGGATATGGGTCGAAAATTCCGATGTGAATTTCTCCAATTTGGTTGATGTAAGTGGTACACACATTTTGGACCTTGATGCAGCATCAACCATGCATTTGCATCAACCCAGTAACATTGATCTCACGATTGCAAACATTCCATCAGGCGCATCCATCGACGTTGCTTGGGATGTTACCGTGTGGGTTGTAAACAATCTCTCCAACGGCATTCCAAATGCCTATGCCAACGTGAGTTTCACACAATTTGAACCATCTGTGTCGGAGTTTACCAACGATATTGGTGTTGTACAATTGATCGATTTCATTGGACAACGTTGGACGAATTCTGGTGCATCGGCCATGAATGATGTTGCTGTTGAATGCGGTTATGATAGCGAGAGCAACACTACGACGGTAAGTTTGGATGGTGACAAAGTGATGTATTGTGTTCTCGAATTGGACAACCAACCCCCATTTTTGAACTGGACTTCACCGATGGACGGGGATGTGTTCCCTTCACAGGGACAGGTTTTGTTTGATGCTCAAGAGTCCTGGGATTTGGACGACGATCCTCTCACACTCACGTGGACTTCCTCCCTTGATGGCGTCATCTCATCAACACAAAGCACGGCCCCGTTTACGGTCAACGATGGCGTATCTGGGATTACGCTTAGTGATGGTATTCATGATATAACGCTGGACGTTTGTGACAATGCTGGACATTGTGTATCAGAAACACGTACAATCGAATTAACGAATCTCGCTCCGGAACTCAACGTGTCCTTTGAACCGGGCCTGACCCAGTGGAATGAACTCATTATGCCTCAAACGGGAACGGTCACCATCAATACGACAGGGACATTTGACCCTGAAGGTGATGATTTTGCTTGTACAATTTCCTTTGGAGGGTACAACCGACAAGGTACTGGATGGGGCAATCAATATGTCTGTCCAGAGTTGTTGACGTACACCTTTGATCATTATTCGGACGACCCACCAGCATCGTTCTTCTTGAACGTCGTTGCATTTGATGAAGTAGGGAATTCAGATACCTACACCGTTGAAGTCAAGTTGTACAATGAGATGCCAACCGCTGCTTTCACGCTCGAACGTAATGGAACAGCGAGTGAGGATGTGATTTTCTTCAATGGAAGCAGTTCAGCAGACCCAGAAAACAATCCAATTTCGTTTGAATGGTGGTCCAATGTGGATGGAACGCTCATGGTTGGTCAAGGTATTGAGAACATTTCTTGGTACGGACATCTCTCTCGTGGTGTTCATCAAATTGAGTTGCGAATCACCGACGATCGTATGGATCATGGAGGTCAAATGTCGGTTGTCTCTCAATTGATTACCGTCGACAATTCTGCACCACGAGCTGTCATTGAAGAATTGGCTCTGTTCGATGACCTTGACTCGTCCGTTTTGATTCCGTTCAGTGCAAATGGTAGTGGCGATTTCGATTCAGGATGTTTTACATTCCCAAGTGAGGGGACCTGGCACTGTGCAGAGAACGAGCCTGCAGCTGGCTCCGAATTCCTGCAAATCGATTGGTCGAGCGACATCGATGGACGATTGACACCAGAAGATGAGGATTGGTTGACCTTTGAAACGCGTCTCTCCGCAGGCACGCACCAGATTACACTCACGCTCAGCGATGGCATCAATCCCAACGTTTCCGTTTCGACAACACTTGAGGTTGCTGAATCAGCCCCTGTCTTGGTGTTGGATTCTCCGGTAAATGGTAGCCAATTCGCCTCGAGTGATTTGATTGTTATCGATGCACGAAACAGCGTTGATTACGATGAGGATGACTTTACACTCACCTTGCGAAGTTACGAGGATTCATCTTCGACGTATCTCCCCATTCTGTCCGGTGTTTCAACATCGGTTGTTCATGAAATTCAACTCGATGCTGGATTAAGAGATTTGCAAATCGAATTACTGGATGCGACTGGAAAATCTCGCGTTGAATCGCTCGAACTACTCATTCTCCCCAGCGACCCAGAGGCCGTGATTGTATCGCCTGCTAATCTTGAATCGTTCGATCCAGGAGTAACCATCGTCTTCGAAGGTTCCTCCAGTGATGCTGATCAAGATCTCATTGTTCGAGAATGGCGATTGCACCAACCAGGAGTCCAAACAAGCATTCTGAGTACCCAGTCAACATTCTCCCAGGTCTTTGTTCCCGGTTCGCATCATGTTTCGTTGTACGTTCAAGATGCCCGTGGAGCTTCCTCGGAGCAGCACATCAACTTCACAGTGCGATCAAGCCTTCCTGAATTGGTTCAGACCAGTTTGGAACTGTCACAGACCGAGTTCATCTCAGACGAGCAAGTTACACTCGATGTAGCGGTCCAGCTGATTGATGCGGATGGAACAACCAACGATGTGCGCGCCGATATCGTCCACAACATTCAGACGTGGACATTCAATCTCAGCGATGATGATGGCGATGGAATTTGGACTGGCTCGATTGAATTCCAGCCTTCGGGTGCAGGACAACCAAGTTTCAAGGTCATTGCAACCGATGGAGAAGGCGATTCTGCCAGTGTTGATGTTCTTTACACGCCGCTGAAAGTTGTTGACGCCGAGGGTGAAGGATTTATGTCAACGGGTGTCCTTCTCGGTGCAGTTTCGATTGTTGTTCTCGTGGCCCTGCTTATCACGCTCCAGCGTCGAAGGCAAGCAGCAGAGGAAATGAAAATCATTGATTCATGGGGCGTCTTTGGTGATGGAGCAGTCGAGGATGATGCATCTGAACAAGAAGTGAATGAGGACGAAAAGTTGGATTGGGAGAACGTCTGAGGCCACTTTATTTTGTAGGCCATAGTATAATATATAACAGAACTCCAGTGCGACGCATGAGAAAAGCACTCACGCTCATCCTCGTTGGACTAATGATAGGAACAACCTTGCCAGCAAGCGTTGCAGCCGAAGAGACAGAACCGATTGCATTTGGTATTGAATACAACTATTCGAATCTTAACACAGATATTGCTTCGATGATTGGTGTCGATCTTCAGGAAGTCTTCCAGGAAGTGATGGCTGCTGGTGATGATGTGGGAATCGATTTGCTCATTGGTAGTGTAACATCCGGTTCGACAACCATCGTTTTTGAACAGTATGACGGCCCGATGAAGACGCTTACAGTCGATGGAACGCAGACAGACTTTTCCACAAAAGTAACCGAACTTACCGTGCGTCACGGACTCCTTGATGACTTTGCAGTTCACTCGGAGTGGAGCGATTCCTACGGAGGAATCGACCTGACAATTGGTTATGATTCCGAGCAACTCTTCAATGCAGATGTCGTCTACACAGAGTACTTTGATTCTGAAATGGGTCTTCATGGAATGGATATGGAGATGGACGTTGAAGCGGAAATTGAATACGCCTTTGGAATAAACGGAGAACTCTCTGGCGATGGCGAAACCATGCCGTTCGACATCGAACTCAAACTTGGTACATCTTTTGAAATCAACAACGGTTTGCTCGAAGTCCGCATGGATGAAGCATCTCCTTTGTACACAGAGATGGTAAACCTGCAACCGGGTCAAACATTGACGTGGAATTGTGGAACAGACGAAAGATATGTTGAATCCGAATTCGACGATGTTGATGTTGGGGATTTATGCTCTGAGCGCAACATCCACTACGAGACAGAGACATCAGTTCTCCTCGAATTGACCGGAATTCCAACGGAAGAATTTGGTCTTCCGGAAGGAGATTTTGATTTTACTGTTTCAGACACTGTTACCGACATGTATGATGGTGATGTTGAACTTTTCTTCATGGGTGGAGGAATGGAATTGCTTGATGAACCTACACAAATGATTACCATTGACGATGGAAGCATGATCGAAGTTCACCAAGCCTATGCTTCACCTACTCCACTTGCGTTCCCTGCAATGTGGGCAATGATGTGGGCAAACTCTGTTGTTGGTAGCGGAGATTATCCTGGTATTGTCGATGCGTTGTTGGGCAATGAGGACATTGACGACGCATTTGGCGGATGGTTTGATGAGATGCTTGAATCTGCAGAAGAAGATGATGATGACTACTTCGTCTGTGCGAACCTCAATGAAATTCCTCGTCAATATGTCGAAGATGGATTCGATGATTGCGGCGACAACTCAGATGAAGAATTCGTGTGCGATGATGGAGGTGTTATCCCCGGAGGCTGGGTCAATGATGGATGGGAGGATTGTTCAAATGGTGAGGATGAAACCAATGTTCAACAAGAATTTGTATATGTTAATGTTTTCATGAACGGAGCAAGCGAATCAGAAATGAACTTCGATTACGAAGTGCAGGGCATGGAATATGATGAGAATTACGAGATTTCTTGGACAGTCACGGATGATGAAGGAACCACATCCGATGCAGGTTCCGCTGCTATTACAGACGGTTCCTACAGTGCATACGAAAGTGCTAATGCAGAAATCAATGGGTTTGGTGAATACTGCGTTGATATTGTCGTTACTCAAATGAGCGATGATGAAATTGTTGGAACACAGCAGGAATGTGAATCGGTCTCGCAGGATATCGAGCCGAGCGATCGTTTGATGACCATTGCTGAGGCACTCGCAGAATCGACCCTAGACAACACACTCGAGTCATTCGGTCAGAATCTTGAGAACCGTTTGTCGAACTTTGAGGACGATTTCGATGTCGCTTACGAAGATGGTATGGCTTATGCGCTGTATGATGCTAACGACGATCGCTTTGTTGGTTTCCAGCTGGTCGCATCACCTGGTGGGACACAGTGGTACACGCTCATTGGACCTGAGAGTTCTGCGTACGGTACGCCACAACGCGGCCTGAGCATCACATACTTCACTGGAGTCGATGCAACACAAGAAGCGGCCGAGATTGAGGACCAAACGGATTTGTCAGACCTTGTTGATGTGACACAGCACAACACCGATGAGGTTGAGGCAGTCAACACGGGTGTCGACCCTGCTACACTCCCTGACAACACAAACGATGACGTTGATAATACGAGTGAAGCAACAGAAGATGATGTATCGGATCTCCTTCCGTTCCTCTCGCCGATTACAACTCTTGCAATGATTGCGCTTGCAGGAATGTTTGTATCAATCCGTTACAAGGATGAAGAATGAGCGAAGGCGAAGGGTTTCAACCCGTTGCTAGATGGCGAATTGTCGCCAGTCTTCTTCTGATCGCTCAACTTGTGGTTTTACTCGCTTTCAAATCGGCCCTCGAGGAAGAATCCTGGTTTGTTGGAAGCGTCCAAGCAACGGTCGAAGAAGGGCCACTGCAACTTGAGGGCGTATCCGTCAACTTGTCCATCGATATGCAGAATGAGCAAGACGACCTTAGCATCGAGTTTTTTGGTCCACTTCGATTGAGTCATTGGCAAAATGAACGCGATGACCGTGCAGCACTATCCGAACAAGAAGCTGAAGCGTATGATGAAAATCTGAACGAAACGTTTGACGCTCCATCACCAGATTCAATCAAATCAACAACGTTCGCACTCATCCATGTTGGAATCGGATTTTCGGTTTTTTTGATGATGGTTCTTTGCTTCGATTTAAGGAAACAAGCAAGTCAGTCATGGATTACATATTCTCGTCGCTTCGTTTCGTTTGTATCCTTTGTGAATACATTGGCGATTCTGCTGCTCATTCTTCTGGTTCTACCTGGCGGTTGGTTAGCATCGGTTGCAGGGAATCCTCAACAATTTAGCAACAGTGATGAAAATGATGCATTTCTTGCCCATGCTGATTTCTCGCAAGAATTCAGCATTGGGCTGGATGGTTTTTCCTTGGAATTTGAAGCGAGTGGATACGATATCGGTATGGTTCGTCCTGCAAATCGAAGTGCAGTTGAAGCCCAACCCCCACTTCCTGATACGCCTGATGCAGAATCCTTCATCTTGATTTCAGGTGAAATGCGTGCTGATACGCCTTCTTATGTTACTGAAATGATGTATTACTGTTTCATTTTATGGGTAGTTTTACCGCTTGCTCTCCTCATTCAACAACGAACAGCAATCGATGCACGACTTGCACCGATCAATTTGAATGGTTGATCACTGTTCTGGTAACGTACCGTTCAAACTGTCAGGATTGTCCTCAAGTGGACCCCATTCTGTCTTGGTTCGATGGAGGCCAAATCGCTTTGCATAGAGGAATCTAAGGTTCTTCCAGCCATCACCCCACGTGTGGATTTCAGCATCTCCAACGCGTTCTCGGTATGGGACGGAAATTTCGATGGCTTTCTTACGACCAAGATGCTTGCGTGCAAGGATCTTGATCTCTTCTGAAAGTGGCATTCCATCGTTGGTTGGGCGCATCTTTGGATTCTCAAAAATCGACTTGCGGAACACCCACATCCCCGATTGCGAATCCTTAATTCCATAACCGAAGAGGAGTCGAGCATTGAATGAGAGAGCCCAATTTCCAAATCCGTGGAGACCAGACATGGATCCGTCTTCTGCCATGCTCAGGCGATCACACGTGATGAAATCGAGGTCATCATCCAAAAGTCGCTTGACCAATTCAGGAATCAATTCTGCAGGATAGGTACAGTCTGCATCCATTGTGACAATGATGTCGTTCGATGCAACAACGAAACCCGTACGGTATGCCCGGCCGTAACCCTTCCGTGGTTCAAGGTGAACGCGAACATCTTTTTCAAGGGCGATTTCTCGAGTACGATCGGTCGATGAACCATCGACAATCATGATTTCGAGGGATTCGCACCATCCGCGCGGAATTGCATCAACGGTCGCACCAAGTGCTTCCTCTTCATTTCGAGTGGGAAGAAGAACCGTCACAGATACTGGTAGTACCTCGTCCATGTTGTGACGATAGGCAATGAGCGTTTCAATGCATTGCCTCAACGGTCAAACGATTACGACCATCGAGCACGTAGGCGACGGAGTGAAAGTTTCACAGCAAGACGAATCTTTCTCCATTTTGACAAGGAAGGACGCTTGCTAAACACGTCGCCTGAGCGGCGCACGATCTCGTGGAAAATAGCATCATAGGCTTCACACATCAGTTGTGGTTGCAATTGGGATTTTGAATCAAGATATTCAAACAAATGCTGTGCTGATTCTTGGTGTCGTCGAACGATTTCGATGTATTCTTGAACAAAAGACTTCCACCGATGGTTGGTTCCAAATTCAGTATTCCCGAGCTCTGAAATATCGATATTGTATTCGCCTAATGCATTGATTGGAAGGTAAATTCGACCGCTTCGATAATCTTCAGAAACGTCACGAAGGATGTTGATGAGTTGCAATTGGATGCCCATATCGATGGCGTGAATTCTCCCTCCGGCATCCTCACATCCATAAATTTCGATGAGAACCAAACCTACTGCAGAAGCCACCTTGTAACAGTATGCACGGACCTCGTCCCAAGTTTTGTGACGAACTTCGAACAGATCGTCTTCCATTCCTTCGATAATGGTTTCAAAATCAGAAAGTCGAACAGGGAAATGCTTGAACACTTCGTTGATGGCGATGAAAATGGCTTCATCTTGCGTTGCTGATTCATCACCTGCGAACAATCGTGTGAGTCGCTCCTTGGCATCAACAAGGGCCATCAATCGGTATCGGTGCTCCTCAGGAGGGTTGTTCATTGCCGTTTGGTGGATGCTCTGGAGAAGTCCGTCTCGCTCATCCACGAGTTTGTTGAGGGCTTCGGATTCTCGAACAACTGGTCGAGAGTCTCCATCAGCAATATCATCGAGGTAACGGCACAGTGCGTAGACCGCATGAACTGCACGACGTTTCTTGAAGGGCAGTGCTGAGAAACTAGCAAAAAATGTGGATGACGCACGACGACAAATTTCTTCACATTCAAGAAAAGCCTCTTCAATGGAAGTTGTTTTGTTCATTTTTTCACCTCAATTCTATTGTTTATGAATGCGTGTTGTTTTCCTTGTTCATCTGCATTGTAATGAAATGGATGGCGAGTCCTACTGGCATGAGCATAACGCCGAACAAAATTGCCACTTGCGCAGCAGTTTTGTTGATTTCTGTTTCAACACTTCGCTTCCAAATCCATCGCGTGACGATGATGTCACCAATCACAAAGTGCGTCCATGCAAGAACAGCACCATCGTCTGTGCCAAGGACTTCAGCAAGGCCCGAAACGAAACCGCTCAGGGTACCGTCCCCGATCATATCGCTGAGAGCACCGAGATTCATTGCAAGAACGATCAGATAAGCAATCAACGGTCCAAGGACAAACCATGGTCCATCCATCCATTTTTTCGTTCGTTCAGCATATGGTTGAAGGAGCATAAGCATCCAGAACGGACCAACCCACATCGATGCTGCGAAGAAGGCGACCAGAAGCATTGTTTCAACCATTAAATCACCTTCTCATATGCTTGTTCGATTTCGTCAATCGAGTTCTCGGTCGGATAATAGGTGTCACTTTCCCACTGGATGACGCCGTTTTGGTCGATGAGGAACAACGCAGGTGTTCCAGGAAGACCATAGTATTCAAAAATGGATTGACTCAAATCGGCTTGATCTTCGATTCGTTGGATTGAATCATCGTCTGTTGGCAAAACAATCGGCCATGGAGTGTAGTGGTCGCTTTCCGTGAAACCAAATTCTTCAGCGACGTCCTCTTTGGTTTCAAATCGGAGGTACCGTTCAACAGAAACGATTTGCAAAGGTGGCTCCTGATTCATCCAATCGTTGTGATGTTCTCGCAAATCATCGGTCCAATCTTTGCAGCCAGTACATCCTACTCCGATGAAGAGCACGAGGACGGGCCCCTCGCTCAAGTTTTCTTTCATCGAATACATTGGTCCACCGTCTTCCTCCCGGTCGAGGGTTTCGACAGTAAAGACACGTCCGTCCTCAGGGGTCGGTTCAATGCAGCCTGCCAGGAGCAAAATGAGCACAAGGGCAACGAAACGCACGTTGCTCCCTCAAGCGTTGGTCGGCGTTCCTGCTTCTTTCGCAGTTGTCACCTTTCGTTGAGCTTTCCGTCCACGAGGCGAGCGGCGAATGCCTTCGAACCAAGTATCGACGCCGTTCCAATCCGGGTCAATTCCGAGGTCATCCAACACGAGTTTGCTGCTGATTCGAGCGCTCTCAAAGATGGTCGGTAGTCCACTGCCGGGATGTGTACCTCCACCGACAATGTAGAGGTTGTTTGCTTCTTCAAACCGGTTGTGCGGGCGTCGCCAGAGCATTTGTTTGAGGTCGTGTGTGAGGTTAAACACTGCACCGCGATAGATGTCAGATGCACCCCAGTCATCGGGTGTGATTACGGTCTCTGAAACGATGTGATCGCCAATATCATCGTACCCAAGTTTTGCCAGTTGTTTGACAACAATTTCTCTGAAATCTGCTTTGATGTCATCCCAAACGATGCTCTCGTGCTGGTTTGGTACAGGTACGAGAACGTAAATCGTCGAGTGTCCCTCAGGAGCGAGCGAGTCATCGGTTATTGACGCATTTTGAACGTAGACGGATGGGTCGTCCCATGTCAAACGATGATTGGTGATATCTTTGAGATTCTTTTCGTACTCTGAGGATGCATAGATTTGATGATGTGGTAAATCGTATTGCTTGTCAACACCCAAGTAGAGCATAAAGGTTGAACAAGAATATCCTTTCTTTTCCAGTTTCTTATCGGACCATTTCTTGCGCTTCTCATTGGGGACGAGTGTTGTCATTGCATGAGCAAAATCTGCGTTGACAACCACTCTGTCGGCCATTATTTCAGCGCCGTCAATCCGGACGCCTTTGACGGTTTTACCTTCATAGATGAGGGACTCAACCGGAGTGCTGAGTCGAATATTGACGCCCATTTCTTCCGCAATTTCAGCCATTCGAGCAGTGATGCTTCCTAGGCCTCCTTTGGCGTGGAAAATGCCGTGCTCGTACTCAAGGAAGGCGAGAATCGTAAACAGCGAAGGGGCATGGAACGGGCTCATTCCCAGGTACTTGGTTTGGAACGACATTGCGAGTCGAATGCGTTCATCATCGAAATGCTTACTGAGATCTCCAGCAACGCTGGCCCAAGGCTTGAGGACAGAAGCCACCCGCATGGCTCGTCTCGAAAGAATGTCCAACGGACTTCGCCATGGAGTTTGCAAACACTTCTTGCTGAGGTCAAGCTTTCTTCGGTTTTGTTTGACGTACTTTTTGAATCCTTCAGCGTTTTTGTCACCGGCAAGCTCTCGAATACGTTCTGTCATTTCTTCGAGGTTGCTTGTCGCATCGATGTGGCCTCCAGCGCCAAAGACAAGCCTGTACATCGGGTCCAATGGCATCAAACCGAGTTCCTTGTGTGCGTCTCGACCAATTGCTTGGAAGATCTCTTCGATAACTTCTGGATAGTGGAAGAAGGTTGGTCCACGGTCGAACGTGTATCCGTCCTTTGTGTACAATCTGGTGCGTCCACCGACGGCATCGGCTTTCTCGAGTACGGTCACGTTGACACCTGAATGGGCGAGGAGAAGTGCAGAAGCAAGACCGCCCGGTCCTGACCCTACGATGATTGCGGTTGGTTTATTCTGAGTACTCATGAATCCACCAGTGAGAAACGGCTTATAAATCGACGTTTTGAACCACTAGTCGGCTGGCTGTATCTCGCCTTCCCAGAACGTTTTCGTGATGGTTTTTTGCGTCCTGGAATCTTTTGAATACGGTAGTTCGACGATCGAAGCAAATTCATCGAGATAAGGCCCCATTGATGAGATAAGATCGATGTCTGGATGCCCACGAAGAACCATTCCATCCATGTACATCAACGAACGGATGATTGGGAAGGCTTCCTCACCAAAGCGACAGCCAGCCAGGACAGCGATGCGCACCGTTTTCATCATCTGCTGTGTGAGACTAACCTCGCTGACGGATTTGCCGACAAATCCATCATAGATTTCGTGCATTTCACGCATGTATCGCGCCTTCGCCTCACCAGTTGGAGGTGTGTCTGCCATGGTCAACATTGCTTCAAACGCACCCTCAAGTTCTCCCTTCGCAAGATAGTAGAAGAAGCCGAACAGCGCTGAACGTACACTTTCTGGAGCGTGAGAAATTGCACCAGTATCAATAAAGGTGAATTGCCCGTTTTCATCGACCATCGCATTTCCTGGGTGAAGGTCGCCGTGGAATGTCCCGATACCAAACATGAAAGCACCGTGGATGCGAAACAACTGCAACAAGTCGTCCCAGGATAGATTTCCTTTCGAAAGTCTAGATTCGAGAGTAGGGGCTTTGATGTGTTCCATGACCAAAACGTGTTGATTTGAGAGTTCTGGCCAAACTTTTGGAAAGTTCAACAAGGGCATGGGGAATTGGTGTTCGACCTCTTTGGCTTTCGATTGAAGCAACTCAGCACCTTGAATTTCGTTTCGCAAGTCAAGCTCTCGAAGTGTGTAATCCTCAACGTGCTGAAGCAAACCGACTGGATTGCCCACTTTTCGAAGTCGAGGATTCAAAAACAGTCCAATTCTAAGCCATCGGCGCATTCGAGCGACATCTTTGCGGAACGATTTCTCAAAATCCGCCTTGATGATCTTCACCACCACTTGACTTCCGTCTTTGAGGACACCACGGTGTACCTGTCCGATGCTTGCTGCTGCAAAGGGTTCTTCTTCGAAGGACTCAAAGGCATCAAGGAATCCGGCAGGAGCTCGACTTCGAATCAGCGACATCGAATCCTCCTTCGGAATCGAATTTGCTCTCTGATACAGCGATTGAAGTTGTCTGCACTTTTCTTCAGACAGTAGATCGGGACGGAGTGCGAAGATTTGAGTGAGTTTAACAGCAAGCAACCCCATCTTCTGTATTTTATCGAGGTCGGCAGGGCCGTCCTTCGTAATCATGCGAATAAAACGAACGAATGTCAGGAGGCGCATAGTAAAAAAATCTCCTTTTCATTTATCAATCGGCGTTTTTTTTCAGGAGTGCTTTGATAGGATTTGCAAAGAGAGCAGGTGTTGTTTTCACCCATTCATCAAATCCTTCACGTTGTTGCAAATCAACTTCCGACATCTTGACACCGCTTACATAACGAAGGAGAAGTGTGAGGATAAGGGGACCAATGAGTACTGGAAGAGCGTCAAAACCCGAAACGATGACAGCAAAACCGCCAATCGACCACCACAAGATTGCTTCTCCCAAATGGTTCGGGTGACGAGTGACTGAGAACATTCCATCCGTTTTGAGGTGACCTGGGCCGTGCATAGCACGATATTTTTTCAACTCCATGTCTGCTTTGTGTTCCAAGGATAAGCCAAGCAGGAAACCGAAAAGACAAGCCAAGGACAATGCAGTAGAAGTCACGGTCCACTCAATGGATTCCGATTGTTCTGGAATGAGGGCGAAAATTGGAAGCGCAACCACAAGGAGGAAAACCGCTTGAAGCATGAATACCTGAAGGAAACTGATCCACCACCAATTGTTCCCAGCAACCTCGCGCATGCGAACATAGCGTGGATCTTCCCCACGATTCTTTGTTCGATAATGCAATACAACTGCAAGACGCAGTCCCCACAGGGTGACACATGCGAGGCAGAGTAGTGCAGCAAGATTCGTGGCATCGGTGAAGAGAAATCGAGTCCAAGCGATGAGGACAAAACCCATTCCCCATAAGACGTCCATAACCGTAACATTGCCGGTTGATAGCGTCTTAATCCATGCAATTGTGACGTATGCGAGGACAACAAGAACGGTCAGCAAATTCAATCCAATGTCCACCATCATGCAGACGGTTCCGCTGGTTGTTCTTCATTGTTCATGATGATATGGTAGCGCCAGAGGTCTTCTGGCTCACCGGTTCCATCGTATCTTCGGACGTTGACGTTTCCATCTTTCGGGAATCGAGTCATCAAGGCTCCTTCGATGATACCATCATCAAGTTCCCACATGGGTAGTACGTCTGGATCTTCGCTTGGAGGATGGTCGAGTCCAACCTGCACATGGAAGACCGGATCGATACCGTATTCAAGCCGACCAAGTCCAGCAAATTCCCACCAATCCATCATTTCATCGAGGAATTCGACGTGATTTTCGATTGAACGGAGTGAGAAAGCCAACTCGTGTCCGACACGATTTCCGACTTGACGCAACATTCGAGCCAAGTCAATACCGAGGATTTTCAAATTTGATAATCTGCCCTTCGTAAGCTCCTGCCGTGCTTGGTTGACTTCCGTTCCAGCTGCGAGGAAGGCATCTGGGTCGAATGGTGTGTCGTGTTCGGGAAGGTCGTCAACGCCGAGGGCACCGACTAGGGAATCGAGGAAGGAACCCTCGCCGATTGTCAGTCGAAGTGGGTCATGGATTCTCCCTTTCGAAAATCGGGCTTCTGCGACTTCAAACTGTACTGCGTCTTCCCAGATTGTATCGATTAGATTCTCTTGTGCTTTAGCGAAAGGTTCGCTTTCGATGACGAGTGCAGCGTCTTCTTTTCCACGTCCAACTGGATTTTCTTCGATGTTGAGGAACTGAACAACGTGTGTACAATCCTGGAGGAATCCTTGGGAATCAAGGTCATCTGAATGTTTGATTTCAATTGAATCATGAAGTTTCTGGAAGAAACGTGTTGTTCGGCGATCAAGTTGGGCAATGACCTGGACCACAACACCCTTTTCAGCAACTGAATTGATGGTTTCTAGGGCTTCACTTCTGCAGAGGTGAAGAATACCGTACCGTCCGAGGAGTAGGACGAGCCGTTCTTCAGCATCCTCTGCCATTCGCTCAAGCCTGCGGTAAATGTGGCTTCGTTCTTTGAGAACTGCGAATCGTGGTTCATCACGCTGGCGGCGGTTCGCCTCGTAGGAAGCATTTGCTTCCGTGATGCCTTTGGAGAGCTCATTGAATCCTTCTTCGAGGTTATCCAGTTGCCTGCGGCGCATCTCAATAATGTGCTGCAACGCTTCATCAACACGCAAGCTTGAAAACAACATCGGCCGGTCAGCAGTTGCTGTAACGATACCCATTTCTTGGAGCCTTGAGAGGCTGTTGTACGCATCCAGTCGCGTTGTTTGCAATTCCTTTGCGAGTTCGCTTGCACGCATGTTTGGATTGTTGCCAAGCACCATGATTGAGCGTACTTCTCGTTCAGTGAGACCAGCTTCGTTCAGAAGGCTGTCCCACATTAGTCGGATCCCCCAGTGACGGATGAGAGGCTCTTGAGGATTCGAGCAACGTGTCGGCGTGGACGGAACAACCAATCGTATACATGGTGGATTCGATTGTCAGGCCCAATCAAGAAACTGGATTTGGCAGGAAACATTCCGAGATGGACTGGAACCAGGAATTTGTCTGCGACTTCCCTTTCCGGATCGGCAAGAAGTGGAAACGGAAGTCCACCAATTTCTTTCTTGAACTTGGCATGCGATTCGCTTGTTCCTTCCCCAATTCCAACGACTTTGCATCCTGCTGAGACGAACAAATCGTGTTGTTCCTTGAAGGTGAGACAGCCTCGCTTGCACGTCGGTGACCCATCCTTCGCATAGAAGAACAAAATTCGCCATGAATCATTCAGCGATTTGCTGTCAAAAACGTTGCCTACGTCATCAGTAAGCGTGAATTCAGGTGCGAGTTCTCCAATCAAATCTTTGCTCACTCGCTTCGCCTCATTGTGGGTGAGGCGCTCTGCTGTCAATATGACTTCCCCCATGTGCATCACCCTCAGATTGGCAGAATGTGACGCATTCGCAACGCTTTTGTTCGCAGATAATTTTTGTTTTCTGAGCAAAATCCTGCTTTGTGAGATACACGGTCGACAACCGATATGCCGTGCTGTTCGAGTTGCTCGACCTTGTCCGGGTTGTTGGTCATGAGACGAACGCTGTCATATCCTATATCAGTGAGGATGTGGGCTGCGATTGTGTAGTCACGGCCATCGGCGGGTAAATTGAGCGCAAGATTAGCATCGAGTGTGTCAAGCCCACGGTCTTGTAGGTTGTAGGCCTGCATCTTTGCAAATAGTCCAATGCCGCGACCTTCCTGGCGGAGGTAAAGAACGATGCCACGTCCTTCTTTTTGGATGGTCTTTAATGCACGTTGCAACTGTGGTCCACAATCGCATCGAAGACTTCCAAGAGCGTCTCCAGTTAGGCATTCTGAGTGGATGCGGACAAGAGGGGGGGTTTGATCGTTCATGTCGCCGTGATAGATGGCTGCGTGTTCGGAGCCATCTTTCGGGTCGATGTATGATCGTATGCGGAACTCACCATACTTCGTGGGGAGTTTTGCGTCAGCAGGAACTGCCGTAAACTTCTGGTTAGGATTTACCTTCATGTTTTACTTCAACGACGTTGTAGGTATAAAGGACTGTTTCTGAACAAGCCTGTTTGTGCTAATTTGTTAAACGGTCCTTCAAATACCTGTTGTGGATTATTCGGATTATGACTGGCGACTTCGATGTAGGCGTGGCTGCTGCGGTCACCAACGATTCCGGCATCCTACTGGTCAAAGAATCCAAGGGCCCCTACGCCGGGTTCTGGGGCTTGCCAAAAGGATACGTCGAGCCGAACGAATCGATCGAATCAGCCGTACTACGGGAACTCAAAGAGGAAACGCACCTCGACGGGAAAATCTCAGGATTCCTTGGCTTAAGAACGACCAAGACAAACAAAGGCGTTGGTTTGTTTCTCTGCTACAAAATCGAACCAACGAGCACGGAAATCCGACCACAACAGGATGAGATATCCGATGTGAAGTTTTTCAATCTTGAATCCTTTGACCAACTCGAATGGGTTTCTGCAGCAATGCGAGGGTTTGCTGAAGTAGCACTCAAAGACACATCGCTCCCCCTTGTCGACCTGAGCCATGAATCAAAGCGCCCGTATCATCTCGTATTCAGCGATGGGCGTGCAACACTTTTGGATGAGGTGATTCAATGATTGACGTTCGTCGGATTGATGCCAATGATAAGCCTCTCAATCCCGAAGGGACCCATATTGTCTATTGGATGACCAGTGCACGACGGGCACGATGGAATCATGCCCTCGATCACGCCATCGAACTTGCCAATGAACACAATGTTCCACTCCTAGTCGTCGAATGTCTGGCGCTTGGGCACCGATGGGCAAACGATCGCATACACACCTTCGTTTTGCAGGGAATGATTGACAACAGAAAGCTGTTCGAATCGAGTGCTGTAACGTATGTCCCTTACGTCGAGACCAAGAAAGCCCAAGCCGGAGGTCTACTGCAATCCTTCTCCGAAGATGCAGTCGCCGTCGTCATCGACTATTTCCCGACCTACATGCCCCGCGATGTTGCCCAGCGAGCCAAGGATTTAGCCAAATGCTCGGTCCAATGCATCGACAGCAACGGAATCGTTCCTCTGGCGGCTCCTCAACGCTCTTTCTCAACGGCACATTCCTTCCGCCGATACATCCACAAGAATGTCCTCAACTACATCGCAAGTCCGCCACACTCCGAACCTCTCAAGCACCTGAAGGATGTACCTAACGGTACGAACATCGTTAAGGAATGCTTTGAGCGCGTCGATGTTCCCTTAACACCGCTCGAGTTTATTTGGAGAGTTTCAGAAGCCTCACGAGAAGGACGAGAAGCCCTCGCTGTATTGGACATCGATCACGAAGTTCCACCAGTCGACGAACGACGTGGAGGCTCGGTTACAGCTCGTACAGAACTCAAGAAATTCATCGAGCAGAAACTTGAATCGTATCACGTTGATCGTAATCACCCGGAGCGTTCTGGAGGAAGTGGCTTGTCTCCATGGCTCCACTATGGTCACATTTCGACGTTCGAAATCATCCATGAAGTGCTCGATTCACAGGGTTGGAATCCAATGAAAATCACACCACCGCACAACGGTCGTCGGGCCGGTTGGTGGGGTATGAGCGAAGGTGCTGAAGCCTTTTTGGACCAGGTCATCACATGGAGAGAACTTGGATTTGTTTACTGTCATGAACATCCGGATCACACCGCTTACGGCACGCTTCCAGAATGGGCCAAAGCCACGCTTGAGGAACACGAGAATGACGAACGGCCCTACATCTACACCTTCGAGCAGTTGGAACGTGGTGAAACGCATGACCCGTTGTGGAATGCAGCACAAATTCAACTTCGCAAAGATGGAATCATTCACAACTACCTCCGAATGCTATGGGGTAAGAAGGTGTTGGAATGGTGTCCCGATCCGGAAACTGCATGCAAGTGGTTGATTCGTCTCAATGATCGCTGGGCCCTCGACGGACGAGATCCGAACTCCTACACTGGCATCTTCTGGATTTTCGGTCGCTTCGACCGAGGATGGTTCGAACGCTCCGTCTTTGGAAAGGTACGGTACATGACATCCGCATCAACCCAACGTAAGTTCAAAACTGAGGATTATATACGAAAATACGCGGATTCTTAACATTAGGAGATGCGTATGCCGATTTTTGAACACACCGCAACCTTTCCATTTTCTCGTCAAACCGTCTGGGATTGGCATGCTCGACCCGGAGCTGTTCGCCGCATCATGCCGGATTGGGAAGGAATCCGTCCTGTTGAAGTCGGTGGAATTACCGATGGAGCCATCACCGAATTTCGAATGAAAATTGGTATTGTGCCACAACGATGGGTGGCAAAACATCACGGTTACATGGAAGGCGAACAATTCTGTGATGATATGGTGAAGGGTCCTTTCGGGCGCTGGAATCATGTCCACAAATTCGTTGAGAACAACGAAAATGAAATGCAAATTCACGACCGTATCGATTGGAAATTACCGTTTCATTTCTTTACCCGAATTGGTGCTCCAATCATGGTCATGCCCCGTGTCAATCAAATGTTCAAGCATCGTTCGCGACGCATTCTTGCGGATTTAAATCGCCAACAGATGTTCAAAGATGCACCACGAAAAAGAATTCTCATTACTGGCTCGACAGGTCTCATTGGAACACAACTAGGGGCATTTCTTGAGACCGACGGTCATGATGTCCATCGACTCTTGCGGCCGAGTACACGACTCCACGCCGATCAGGATTCAACAAAGGTTGTCAAATGGAACGATCGAACCGGAGAAGTTACGCAAGGTTCGCTTGAAGACTTCGACGTCGTGATTCACCTTGCCGGTGCTGGAATTGGGGAGAAACGCTGGAGTAAGAAACGAAAGAAACTCATTTCTGAAAGTCGCGAAATCCCAACACGTCATCTTTCCAATGCTTTGGCGGAACTAAAATCACCTCCATCGCTGTTCATTTGTGCTTCCGCAGTTGGGTTTTACGACAATCGAGGCGATGAAGACCTTGACGAAAACAGTAGCATCGGCGAAGGCTTCCTCGCTCGGATTTGTAAGAAGTGGGAAGATGCCACTGAACCTGCTGTGAATGCTGGCATCCGGACAATTTTGATGCGAACTGGGATCGTTACCACGGCGGCAGGTGGTATGCTTCAACAGATTCTCTTGCCTGCAAAATTCGGCGCTTTGGGTCCCATAGGTGGCGGTCGCCAATGGCAATCATGGATTTCTTTGGACGACCAAATCTATGCAATTCATTTCCTTATGAACCATGAAACTGCAAGTGGAGTTATCAATCTCACTGCTCCAAACCCGGTCACACAGAAACAATTTGCAAAGACACTTGGGAAGGTTTTACGACGTCCAGCATTTGCTCCAGCACCTGGATTTGTCATGAAAATTCTCTTTGGTGAGATGGGGAAATCGCTTATTCTGGATGGGCAAAAAGTCCATCCGAAGCGACTGTTGAATTTGGGATACAAATTTGAACATGAAACGCTCGAACCAGCGCTTCGTGATGCTTTAGGACGGTTCAATTAATCGTCGCTTTGTTCATAACCGGTACATGTCATGGGCGAACATGCTCGGGCGCAGCATTGCGATTGGCATTTTTGCCTTGCTCCTGCTCTCGATTGTACCATCCGTCCAAGCAGATGACAGTCAGGCATCATCAAATTTGCTCACTGACGGCGTGTCATCAAACGGTTACGTTTGCGATCCAGACGGTTGTTCCCCGAACGATGGGACCGACTGGTGGCGGATTGATGCGTACAAGGGCGATATTGTGAGCATCACATTTTCTGGCTCGATGAGCAATGCTGCATGGTGGTGTCCTGGCGACGGTTGGGAAGGTGATTTTTCGATGCACGATGAGAGTGGCAGTCAAATTGCTTCCATGGGTCGCAGCGATGACAATCCTTCCGGAACGCTTTCGAAAACCATGTCACAACCTGGCTCAGTTTACGTGAAAATCAAAGCGAAGAACTCATGGTGCAATGATGGATTTGATTACACGTTGCTCGCCTCCATCGATAAGACCGATCGAGACACAGATGAGGATGGCTTTGTTGACGCTGATGATGATTGCGATATCATCGTCGGGACATCCACCAACGATCGAAAAGGCTGCATTGATTCTGATTCTGATGGATGGTCCGACACAGATTCGGGATGGGATGTTCAAAACGGTGCGGATGCGTTTGAATCCGATCCGACACAATGGAGAGACCGTGATTTTGATGGGTATGGTGACAACATACTCGGAAATCAACCCGATCACTGTCCCGATAGCCGTGGTTACTCAACATCCGATCGGTACGGCTGCATTGATTCAGATGGTGACTCATACTCGGATGCGGACCCGGGAGGGTTGGACGGTTTGGAACCTTGGTTTGCCCATCCCGATGGCTTTGCTGATGCGTTCCCGTTCGAATCGACGCAATGGCACGATACAGACGGTGATGGCTACGGCGACAATTGGGAGGATCCCATGTGGAATGAATCCCACACGGATTGGGGGATAGGCCAGTGGCTTGAAATTGCCAATCAACCGGATGCCTGTCCATTCATTACGGGTACTTCCTTCGCAGATCGATACGGTTGTCCCGATGCGGATGGTGACGCTTGGTCAGATCCAGGTGAAAATTGGACCTCCGTTGAAGGCGCAGATGCGTTCCCGCTCGAACCAACGCAATGGCGTGACAGAGATTTTGACGGGTATGGTGACAATCAGTCCGAAGGTGCACGACTCATCGATGATTTCCCAGACAACCCAACCCAATTCAGAGATTCGGATTTTGACGGATGGGGTGACAATCAAACGTATGGAGCTACCCAAATCGATGACTTCCCTATGGTTCCGAGTCAGTATCGTGATTCGGATGGTGATGGCTACGGTGACAACATCAGCGGTTTCGAGGGTGACGTCTGCGTGAACTCAAATGCTGAAGAAGTCGAGAGTGGATGGATTTCAAGGTTTGACCGTTTGGGCTGTCGTGACGTTGACAGCGATGGTTATTCTGATCCAAGCGATGATTGGATTTCTCACCCACAAGGATTTGCCGACGCTTTCCCAAATGACGCTTCTCAGTGGTTCGACACCGACAATGATGGGTTTGGTGATAATACGGAGTATTTCGATGGACTTGCTTGGCGCCTCGCTTACAGAGGAGATGGCTGTCGAACAACCTACGGGCTCTCAACTTTCGACCGATGGGGTTGTCCTGATTCGGATGAGGATGGGTGGTCCGATCCAACTCCGTACTGGCTTGCGAGTCCGGGTGGTATGGGTGATGCGTGGCCTGAAGATTCTACGCAATGGCACGATCGAGATGGAGACGGTCGAGGAGACAATCCTTCCGGAACGAAAGCGGATGTGTGTCCTTCTGAGCCAGGAACCTCGGTCGGACCGAGTTCCGGTGGTGATAGATGGGGATGTCCGGACACCGATGGTGATGGATGGTCGAATCTTGGAGATGCTTTCATCCATGAGCCAACGCAATGGCGGGATACGGATGGAGACGGATACGGGGATGAAGTTGATGGCAATGAACCAGATGCTTGCCCCACGATACGCGGGACCTCGATTCTCGACCGGTTTGGTTGTCGTGACACCGACGGAGATGGTTGGTCTGACCCAACCGATGATTGGGATGCACACCCCTACGGCCGAGCGGATGCTTTTCCAACCGAAGCGTTGCAATGGAAAGACACGGATGCAGATGGATTCGGTGATGTTCCACTTGGTGCTCTTCGGGATGACTGTCCAGAAGACTTCGGTACCTCTGTGCGCGATCTGCAAGGATGCGAAGACAACAACGGTGATGGTTGGTCGAACGAATACGGTGAGTGGAATGCTGCACTTGCCATCATGGGTGAAGATCCGGCTGCATCTTGGCTGACGTATCTCATCGTTGGAATTTCCTTCATTCTTGGCGCATCGGCGGCTCTTGTTGTTCGAACCATGCGTACAGAAGATGAGAAGATGCTGACGGAAGACTTGCTGGACATAGGGGGAATCGTGCAACAGTCATCTCCTGAACCAAATCCAACGCAACTTCCAGATTTGGCCATACCTCTACCACCGCCTCCGGGAGGTGACCATGATGCGTAAGATTCCGTTCTTCCTCGTGTTGCTGTTCCTTTTCCCTGCCGCAAGTACAATGAATGTCAGCGCTGAGGCTGACGCTGGTCTCGAAGAGTTGGGCATTGCAATGGTTGCCCTCCGAAACGACACGCTCGACTTGAATCAAGATGGTGATGTTGATGCAGTTCGTGTGGTTGTTATCCTCAATTCCACAATGGAGTCGATTTACATCGATGTCCGATTGATTGCAACGCACAACGATCGAGAAGTTATCGAGTCATCAACCATTGAAGTGATCGGTCAGACCAATGCAAGTCTGACGTACGATGCATGGTCGCGAGGTGAACATGAGCTCTTGTTGGGTTTCTATGATATGAACGGGGCAGAAATTTCGATGATTGAACTACCGACCTATGAAATGGTTCCAGCATTGCAGACGCCGATGCTCTCTCTCCAATTGAATGGGAACATGAATTTGCAAACAGGTTCAAGTTGCGAGATTACTCGAATGTTTGCAGATGAAACCGGCCCACGATATGGTGCCATTGGAACATTGACCTTCACTGGTGCCCCCTTCATCGTTCTCGATAATGCTACCAACATCGATTGCTCAAGTTGGCCCGCTGGCGAATATTTGCTCCGTGAAACTTATCGAAACGAACTTGGTCAAACTGCTGAAACATCGCTCAATCTGACCATCGAAAATCGACCCGCACCCGCCTTCGATTTGGTCGTTACGGGCGATGGATTGACAACCGACAGGTCGTGTTTGGTCGCACTGCAACCCGTCGATTCGAATGAAGATTTTGAACAGTACACCAAGGAATGGGATGTCTCAACCACGTCGATGACTGGTGATGGAGCCGTCTACGACTGTTCGAGTCTACCTGCTGGTGTTCATCTCATTGTTCTCAAAGTCACCAACCTAGAAAACATCGCAAGTACGCAAGCTGTCAACATCGTCCGATTGCCCGCTGATGAACTGACTGCTGAAGAACAGGAAACACTCCCCAGTCAATCGTTTGGTGAGGATACGGCAACCGAACAAGTTGGTTGGTACACCATTGGCGTACTCGGATTACTTGTTGCGATCGCCGTTTTTGTACTTCTGGTTCGAATTCGTGAGGATGATGACCTTCTCTCTTTGCCTGAGCTTGGACCGGCTCCGCAGATTCTGAACGATGGATCACCCGACCCTGAAGGATTGCCTACGGTCGTTGATGATGATGGGCAATTATGGCGAAAGCATCCAGACGGTTCACTTGATTGGTGGGATACAACCTACAACATTTGGCAGAAGTGGTGATTGAATTGGCAACGTGGTTGACGTATGTTCTTCTCTCCTTTGTTGTTCTTCTCGTTCTGCTTGTCTTGAATGGTGTTTGGATTTGGTGGACTCGAATCCGACCACGACAGCCAAAATTGAATGCAAACTGGGCTTCGGATTGTGAACTCACAACAAGTGCAGTGTTCCATGAATCGCAAATCACGTTCCGCAATGTCCGAGATTTTCACTGGAGGACAACAAAAGATCGTGATGAGAAATGGGCCGATGAGGTCACAGTCGATTCAACAAAGGTGAAACACATCTGGTTTGTGGTCGACCAATTCCACTCGTTTCGTGGTTTATCGCACACATATCTAACGTTCGAATTTTTGGACGGGACGTGTCTTTCATTCTCCTTTGAAACTCGCCGTGAGCGCGGGAAGCGTTACCATCCTTGGACAGGGCTTTGGCGTTCCTATGAGTTGTACTTACTCGTTGGTTTTGAGCGAGATGTGACCCAGTTGCGCACGCACGGGCGTGACAACATCGTATCGATGTATCGTGTGATTACGCCGCCTGACAAAGATCGACAAATGATTGTTCAAATGGCTCATAGATTGAATCAACTTGCTGAACGCGCAGAATTTTATCATACGCTTTTCAAAACCTGCAATACTTCAATTGTGAGGGCAGTGAACACGGTCACGCCTGGTCGAATTCCGTTTTTATGGCGTAATTTCCTTCCGGGGTATACGCCAAAAGCTGCTCTCAAACTCAATTTGGTTGAAGACTGGGGTGGGCTTGAAGCCACGATGGAACGTTCTCGAATCGATCAACATGCCAAAGATTGGGACGGTGTGAGCGATTACAGTGCGTTCATTCGCTCCGCACTACCTCCATCACCTTTGGACGAGTAACAACAAGTCACCGTCTTTTGCTGATACGGTGATACTTGACTCAATTGCCGTATTCGAAACACCTCGAGTTCCAGTGACGAGGGTCGCATCCTCAAGCGAATATTGACAACCAATCAGACACACACCCGTTACTTTTCCAAATGGAATCAAACTCACAAGACAGCCTGGTTGAACGGCTATTTGTTCTGGATGAGCGGAAACTCGTCGTGCCACCCATCCGTTGAGGAGGATGGTAGCAGAACTTTTGTGCTCAAACAATGAGGAATAAGCTGCAAGGTGGTGATCGTATCGTCCGATCTCAACACCCACAATGCTTACTTCCGCTGTCGAGTCATGCTGTTCAATCCAACGCAAGCCCTTTGAGATGTCGCTGCGTTCTTGATTGGAATCGTGAATGATTTGTGCACCTTTGTTCCGGCAATGCGCCAAGGTTTCTGGTGCAATGCTGTCCATGTCGCCAACAACGACATCCGGCACTATACCACGTTCGAGGAGGCGGTTTGAGGCTCCATCAAGTGCGATAAGAGTGGAATAATTGGGAAGCTCTCTCTCAAGATTGAATGATTCGGGCCACGCACCGTTGGCGATGATGAGTACCCGTGCCATGTTCCGTCCATTGAAGACTGATTCTTGACATCATGGGTCATATTGAATCAACAAATTGCAACGCAAAGTCTGACAATGGTTTAGAACGTTGAGTGTTCTAAGGATTTCATGCGCGAGGAGCGGACGCTTTTCAAATCGGTTTTGTCAACCGGACTTGTTCTGCTCATGCTGGTGCAATTGATGGGGCCAATTGCATCGCAATCGTTGTCAAGCGGACCTGTTTTGCTTGAAGAATTAGAAGCGAATTACACGCTCCCCAACGATCTTCAACATGGCCACGACTTTGCTGGTAGGACCATTGATGCCGAAGGAATATCCGACTTGCTCGTTCGCCAAGATTCCTCAATCGACATGTGGATGAGCGAAGTACTCGTTACTGGCAATTCCGGCGAGCGAAGTACGCCAAGTGTCTACTTGGCAGAGAACGGATCAAAGTACATTTGTTGGATGAACGCACAAGGTGAGGTGCACATGGGCGTCTACACATCAAGTGGCGTATTTTCAGATTCAATCATCGATAACGTTCCTACCACACATGGAATTATCGGTTGTTCAGTGGTTGTCGATGAAGCGTATCGCCCACTCGCCATCTATGCAGATGGAGCCAATTTGTCCATGGCAAGACTTGCTTTTGAAGGACAAATTTACAGTTCAGACACGTGGCTCAAACGCACCATTATTGAAAACCTCCACCCTCAATCAATGACGGTTCGAGTCACCGATCAAGGTACTGAATTTGCAGTCGTCAGAACGACATCCGGTGAGTTGTGGCAGGTGAACAACAGCGGCCTACGCTGGTATCATTCTCTCCTTGATGCAGGTCCAGTCGGTGAGGAATTCGAATTGAAGATGGATGCGAACGGCGTCGCAAACATCGCTTACACTCGTGCTGGAGAAGCAGTTCGTTTGCAAGTTGATGGTGATGTCGTGACTGAACAAATTCTTGTTCGAGACGATTCAACGCACAGCGCTATCGGCCTTGACTTGGACTTAAACGGACTTGCACAGATTGCGACCACTTCGATCGATGCTGGACAAACACAGCTTTCAATTTACAAGAGTTTGGAAGACAAAACTACGGGTCGACTTTCCAGCGCTGCAATGCATTCGCATGAACTCTTCCCGGATGTCGTCGAAGGTTCGGCTGCATATGGCGATTTGAATGGAGACGGATTCGACGATGTGGTCTTCACTCAACCAGCTGCATCGGACAGTGGATTGAACAACAATGGCCGGGTTGTCATCCTCTTTGGAGGGAACGAAAGTTTCGACTCCTCAGCACCAACTGTCTTGCGAGGCACACAGACCTCACAAGGGTTTGGAAGTGGGATAGCGATTGGTGAGTTCCTAGCCAACGGAAATCTACAGATGCTCATTTCCTCACCTGGCTGGGACAATACGAGCAGGAATGATGGGCTCAATCATGGATTGCTTTCAATGTACGAATGGAACCAATCGCAATTTGACTTGATTTGGAGTTTCTCAGGAAATACTGAACAGATGCTTGGGGAAGATGTATCGGTTGTTGACGATATGAACGGCGATGGCCATGACGATGTTGTTGCTTTGCAAGGCAATTGGACGGATGGAACCACGAATGGACGACTTTCTGTTTTCGAAGGTAGTCGTGATGGTTTTGTATGGTCGCACAACATTACTGCGAGCACCACTGGGCCATTTTATGGACGTTCGATGTCAAACGGAGGAGATCTCAATGGTGATGGGTACGGTGACTTTGTCGTCTCAAATTCAGGTGATGAGAATTCTCCGACTGGTCGATCTGCGCTCGAGGTATTCTACGGTTCGTCGAATGGTTTGTCTCTTTCATCGGACAAGAGCATTCAACGTATTCAAGCAGGTACGTTGCTTGGGACTGTGGTCGAAATTGTGGATGACATTAATGGTGACGGAATGGATGAGCTCCTCGTTCAAGAATTTTCACCAACAGGTTCACCACTCTACAGTGGAACAGTCCATCTTTTCATGGGAAATACTTCCGAGAATTTCACTGAAGCTCCGGATTGGACAAGTCAGGGTGCAAACAATCAACGCCTCGGTTGGACGATTGCATCGGCTGGAGACGTCAATGACGATGGCTACTCCGACACGTTCATTGGCTCAAGTATGACCTATTCCCCATCCGGTCAAATCGACCTCTATTTCGGTTCTGAAAACGGTCTGGTTGCAACGCCAGAAACGATACGTACTGGCAGCCCAAACGAGCATCTTGGGTTTGTAACGCTTGGCGGTTTTGACTCAAATGCTGATGGAGCAATTGAATTTGTATATTCCACTCGCAATGCGACCAGAGGTACGACGTTTGGTGTTGATATGGTGACAGTCAGCAAACAAGATTTTGATACAAGTCAATTCACATTCGACGGAGATATTCGCGGATTGGAACTTGCCACATCGAATCGTGGCGAAACGGTAATGATGTTTTCATTGAACAATTCATCTGAGCATTCTCTTCTACATTTGGAACATGTTGATGACGGTTCTCCAGGTGGTTCCTGGGTGACGGAAACGCTCGGGAAGTCATCCTCGTCATACCAATTCCAATTTGATGTCACACCTTCTGGTCAACCTGTTTTGGTCATGTTGGATGATACAGATGGACTGGTCCATTCTTCGACGATGTCTTGGACGGCCCTTCACAAAGACATCCGTACCTTCCAAGATTTTGGAACCTATCCTGCATCAACCATTGATGCAAATGGTGACTTGCACATTGTCTATTCGCACAACTCCATCGAGAAACTGTACTATTCGACCGAAGATCCGTCCAGTTCAGATGGATGGGATACGAGTGAAATCTTATCAAATTCCAATCTCACAGCACAGCCAACAATTTGGTTTGAAGGTACTGATTTGCACGTGTTGTATCGGGACGCGAATCTTGACAAAATCGAGCACATGACCCACACAGGCGGCGCTTGGACGAGTGAAACTGAATTGGATTCTGGTTATGCAGTCGGAATTGAACACAGTGCTGTTCAACTTTCAAATGGGACAACATTGGTGGCCACAACTGTCAATAATTCAGGTACTCATGAACTGCAAGTTCTCGACATCGACAACGATGCTTCCACAACGTTGAGAACGCTCAGTGATGAAACAGCTGAAATTTCCATGTGCATGGATACCAGCAATACAATTGTCCTTCTTTCCATGGATTCGAATGGAATCCTTGTCACGCATGAACGGGATGCTTCCACTGAATCATGGTCCAATGTTTCGATGCAACAACTCGGACATCTTAACGGCCAAACCGATGGATACGACCTCGCATGCACACAATATGGCTCTTCACTCATCTTCGCTGTTCAAGCATCTGTGGATGCTCTGCATGAGCGAACCAACACGGGCGTATGGTCTTCGTTCGGTGGGCATCCAATTTCCTCGGAGGGCGGTGCATGGGAGATTGTTTCGAATGGAGATGGTGTATCACTGTTGACCACAACTCCCGGAAGCGATTCGCTCCGTATCAACATGATGCATCTTAATGGACGCATCGAAGACCGTTCAATTTGGTCGTCCCATGAGATGAAGAATGTCTACACCAATGCCAATTTCTCTGCGAATGTCGATTCAAATGGTACAATTGTGTTCGGATATCTGGATTCACAAGATTTGGATGTTGAGATGCTTCGATTGTACACGGATTCCGATAGAGATCTCATTTTCGATCGAATCGATGGTATGCCAACCGTCGGCGAGCAGTGGTACGATCAAGACGACGATGGCTTTGGAGATAATCCAACTGGGCCACTCTCAGATGATTGCCCTTCTGATTCAGGAGCGTCCTATTATCTGATTCAAGGCTGTGAGGATTTTGAACTGGACGGATTTGCTGACGACATCGATGCTTGCGATACAAACAAAGGCCGTTCAATCTTTGACCGATATGGTTGCCCAGATTTCGATGAGGATGGATGGTCGAACAATGACGGTAACTGGATTTTCGGCGATCGCTTCCAGCAGAATTGGAAGCAGTCGAAAGACAGTGATGGTGATGGAATTGGTGACAATTACGGTGTTGATTGCTGCGATGCAATTTTTGGTTTGTCCGGAATTATCGAATACAGTCCGGGTGACAAATTCCCCTACAATCCTCGTCAATACAAAGACTATGACAATGACGGATTCGGCGATAACGACTCGGATACATTGACTGGAGATTTCTGTCCATGGGATTATGGAACATCCTATCGCGACCGAAACGGTTGTTTGGATTCTGATGGAGATGGTGCGAGTGATGCATCGAACATTGGAGGTTACAATTGGGGTATTGAACAGGGCGCAGACATGTGGCCAACTGACCCAACTCAATGGGCTGATTCGGATGGAGACGGATACGGTGACAATGGATCAATCGATGCGACCAATCCTGATTCGTTCCCGAACAACTACGCTGCTGCCGTAGACAACGACTCCGATGGCCACCCGGACCGATGGACAGACCTATGGGATGATGTAAACAGGACCGGAGATGATGATGGTGATGGCATCATCAACACAGAGGATTATTGTGGAGATAGCAATCTCTCGGACTCGATTGATATGTTTGGTTGCAATACGAATGTTTCGCTACGAAACCAGTCGAGTGATAACCCTGTAGCCTACAACGGGGGCTTGGTTTTGGATGGCTGTCCCTTTGTGTTTGGAACCTCGACCAATCCTGTTCCGGGATGTCCGGACAGCGATGAGGACGGGTGGGCAAACACCGCTGACGATTTCCCACTCGATCCGACCCAACATCTCGATACCGACGAAGACGGCTTTGGCGATAACCCGTCTGGAACGAATCCTGATGCCTGTCCTTTCCAGTATGGTATCGAGGGTGGAACTGGTGGTGACGGCTGTCCATTGGTAAGCGAGGATGATGCAGACGGTGATGGCGTGTATGACGATCTTGATCTCTGTCCAGACACTCCTGTTCTTGAAACAGCGGATGCAAATGGATGTGCAGACAGCCAACTTGATGATGATGAAGATGGAGTTTCGAACTTGGATGACATTTGCCCTGCGACAGTTACGGATGCAGACGTGAATTCAGATGGTTGCAGCGATGAGCAACTTACGAAGGACAGCGATAATGACGGCATTGTTGATATCAACGACCAATGTCCTGATTCAGTTCCAAATCCCTCCGCTGTCGATTCAAATGGTTGCGATGAAAATCAGCGTGATTCAGATGGTGACGGCGTTGTTGACGGTGCTCCCGACCAATGTCCAGATACCTTGCCTGGCTTACCAGTCGATGCAACGGGATGTGTTGACGAGGATGCTCTCGATCAAGACCTTGATGGTGATGGCTACTCAGGAGAATACGCATTCGAAATTGATGAAGAAACAGGCCTGAGAATCAACCAAGTTGGAGATGCTTTCCCTCTCGATGGTTCGCAATGGTGGGATCAAGATGGGGATGGATTTGGTGACAACGACCAGGGTGATGTTGCCGACTTCTGTCCAACAGAAGAAGGTACTTCCAACAAAGGCACAATCTATCTCGGTTGTCCCGATCTCGACGAAGATGGCTGGGCTGACAACATCATTGACGTCTTTCCCGATGATTCAACGCAATGGTTTGATTCTGATGGAGACAGTTACGGTGACAACTGGGGCAATCCTGAATGGAACCAAAGCCGTGAAGCGGATTGGCCAGGTGAATACATCGAAGGTGCGAATCGAGGTGACAAATGTCCAGACTCACCATCGACGAATGTCAACGAGGATGGTTGTTCCAAGAGTGAGCGAGACACCGACCAAGACGGCGTGAATGATTTACTCGACAATTGTCCGGAGCAACCGAAAGGTGCTGATGGATACGATGACGGTTGCCCGCTACCAAAGTCGGAGAGTGAGAATGGAGAAACAACGATTCTGGGTATGACAACGCCGGTTTTTGGTGGTGTACTCGCAGCAACTGTAGTTGCGCTTCTTGTGTTCACAATCATCATCTCCAGACTTCGTAACAGAGGGTATGATTTTGATGATGATGACGATGATGAAGATTTCTTCGATGACGATGAAGAGGATGACGACGATGATTTCTTTTCCTCTATGCAAACACGTGCCATGCCTGCACGATCCACTCCAAAACCATCAGCAGGGCCATCAGGCCGACCACCGAACCGTGCAGCACCAGTTCGAGATTCTTCACCTCGTAAGACTGGTCCGACTGGTGGACCAAGCTCAGGCCCACCAGGCCGGGTAACGCCTCGTCGCGAACCTCCAGGGGGGGCGAAACCAGCGCAAACTCCTCCTGTGGCAAAGAGAACACCGGTTCAACAATCGGATGAAAATGATGGGGCCTCGAAAACTCCACAAAAGAAAGTCCGTAAAGCAAGGATAGAGGTTGACATGTCCTTGTTTGAAGACTGGCAAGTCGACGACCGGGATGCTGCTGTCGCTTGGGTCCTTGACGAACTTTCTGAGGGTGAACAAGAACGAACATTGCTCATGCAGCTGCAAGGAACAGGTTGGTCTGCTCAACAATCGCGAGCAATTTATGATTTGGCTCGTAACCAACAATAAAGAACGTAAGCAGCAACCTCAAAAATACGACACAATTGGCGAAGTTAGGAGGAGATAATGTGGCAGATGATGTACTTGAAGGAGCAACGCTTCCTGAGGGTATAGAGGTCGACGATGCTGCTGCCTATTTTGGTGTCACCGATTCGTCCGATGTTCTCCAACAAATGATGTCGATGGATTCCAAACAAGCCTTGTCGAAGGCCCTCGAACATCTCGCAGACATCATCCTACGCCCAGGTGAATTCGATTTTGAGGCTGCTAGCGAGCGTTTGCAATGTGAAGGTGGAGAAATTTACTTTCTCATTTTTGGGCATCTCAATCTCATGGCCCTTCCCGATCCTTTGCTGCAATTTGCTGGTCAACCAGATTCAAGCGGCGCATCAAATACGCCACATCCTTCCGCATCTCCTGAAATCATTGAGGCATTAACGCCTCTGTTTGACCCCATGCAATTTCTGAAAATACTTGCAATCGCTTATGCCACCGGTGGTCAAAACGAGGTCGATCGGTACCATCAATCCATTGAGAAAATGATGGCGAATCCTTCTGAGAATGTCGAAGAGATGAAAACAATGGCAGAGGAACTCAAAAGTTCGTTGGATGTAGCCGGGCATGCTCTACCAATGTCGCTCTTCGCAAGCGAGCAAGCTCAACCGGCTGAAATCGAATTGGGAACAATGATGGTACCGAAGCAAGAGAAATCGACACCTCCACCTCAACAGGAACCAGAGAAAAAAGCCGAACCTGTTGTCGAATCCGAAGAAAAAGAACCCGTGGTCGAGTCTGTTCCATTACCAACGGAATCTGTGCCTTTACCGACTGCTTCCGTACCTCTACCCTCTGCAGATTCCGTTCCTCTCCCCCCAAAAGGTGAGCCAGAGGATGATACTGGATTCAAAAACGAAGTTGAAGTTCAGCATGCTGCTCAGGATGCATTTGCTGGCGCTTTTGGGTCTCAACTGGTTCCAGAATCAAAACCGACCGCTGAGCCGGACGAACAAGAAGTCTTGTCAAACGTAGAAATTGCCACAGAATCCCAAGAAATGGTTCAGGAACTTCCCGAAATCGTTGAAGAATCAACAGAGCAGGAATGGGTCAGTGACGCAGAGCGATTTATCGCCGCAGATGTTGATGAATCAGGTAGCCTTTCGGTTGAAGAGTTGGCAGTTGCTGCGAATGTGACGATGCAAGAGGCCGAAGAATTGCACAATGCTGCAGATACCGACGGTGATGGAGAGGTTTCTCTCTCAGAATTTGTTTCCTCTGAGGCAGCACAAAAAATGTCTTCATTGCCCCGGCCTGTTGCACCAATCCGAAAGCCAATACAGGCGAAACAATCCCCTCAGCAGCAACAACCTGCACGTCAGCAACCACCCTCACCTGGTGTTGCTGCCCCTCAAATGGGTTGGCAGCAGCCTATCCAACAACCACCCGTTCAACAACAACCTGTGGCGCCTCAACAACCATCAATGAACATCCAGCCAACAATCCGGTCAGGGATTCACTGTCGAGGTTGTGGCATTGGCCTCGATCCGAATTGGCGTTACTGTCCAGTTTGTGGAAACATGAACATGAGTGCGCATCGCTAATCTTCATTCGCCATGAACACACCCGAATCGGTCAAGCAAGAATCGTCCAACCAAACGGTAGGTTCTGCGAGTACGCCTGATACGTGAATTCCAGCGTGAGAACTTCCACCAAGTCTTGAATTGTCGCCAATTGAGAAATAACAGCTTCCCATGTGTTTCTCGTCTTCGAGAACGTTTCCTACGAGGCGAGCAGCTGGATTCATACCAAATCCAAACTCGGCAACTGTCCAAACACTTTCTCGATCTTTTGCTTTCAGATTTTTAGCAACTTCTCCAAAAGATTGACGGATTGTTGCTGCAAGACTTCCTCCTTTAACGTCGATAACAGTCCCATCCTCAACAATAAACTCAACCGGTTCCTCGATGAGTGTAGAGTCCCAAGAACCATCAATAACAATCGTCCCATTCATCGTTCCTTCTTTTGGCAAAATGAATACCTTTCCAGCAGGAAGATTGGTTAACATTCTTGGACGATTGCAGATTCCATTGTCGTCGAGTTTCCATTCGCGCCAGTTGACTTCAAAGGTAACATCCGTTCCAGAATCCGATTTCACATTGATAATCCGACGACGTCGCAAAAAGTTTGCAATGTTGGATATGCGACGTTTCACATCTTGGAAATTGGCGGTCATGCCTCCTTCTGTGTACAATTTAAAGGTCATACCTGGCATTGTTGCAACACGCGCACCATCCTTCAGAGCTTGGCGGACAGCCCTCGTGTGTGTGAGTGAATACTTTGTCGCAGCAATAACGACCTGTTGTTGTCGCATCAGTGCAGCAACGGGCGATGGGGGTTCCTCGCCATGATGGCGAGATTTTGGCATTACAATCAGCAAGACTCGTTCGGAACGTTCTTGTGTGGCAATATGAAGTGATTGGCCAATCTCCGCAGTTGTTGGGTCACAAACGATGAGCACATTTTCTCCACGTCGTATGTCCATACATGTTTGAACCACCATGTTGGAAATAGCGTGGAGACGCTCCTCACTTGTTGATGATTCGGAAACATTCGTCTCCACGATTTGATTCTCAAAAGAATCCTCATCAAGGAGCGCGTTGATATCTTCGTCAACACCCTTTACGGTCTTCCCATCATCCTTGTCTTTTCGACGGAATGGAAGGACCATGCATTTCCATGTACTCATCCATCTTCAATGTGTGGATTCTTTTGAGCAGATAAACCGATACGAGTCTTGATGAAGAACCAGCGTTGAGGGCGAACCATGAGCGATATAGCGACATTTGTCAGTCGATTGCAAGACATCCATCGAATCGGTAGCATCCAAGGGCATTTGGGCTGGGACCAAGAAACATTGATGCCAGAAAAGGGCGCTAAATCACGGGGAGAAATCATGGCTTGGCTTGCCGCATTATCCCATGAAAAGGTCATTGATCCTGAAATGGGAGAATTGCTTCAACGCCTCGAAAAGAGAAACGATCTTGATGAAGCCTCCCAAGCAAATGTTCGAGAATTTCGAAATCGATACGACAAAGCCACGAAACTTTCTGCTGAATTTGTTTCAGAATTTGCTCAAGCGCGAAGCGAAGCGCTCGTAGCGTGGCAGAAGGCAAGAAAAGAAGCAGATTTCTCAGCCTTTCTACCTCACTTGCAGACCCTCGTTGATTTAACTCGAGCGAAAATCGACGCTTACGGGTACGAGAATACACCTTATGACGCTCTTCTTGACGAGTATGAAGCGGGAATGACCGTTGATGATTATGACCCATTGTTCGAAGGATTGCGTAAGCGATTGGTTCCTTTGTTGCAGAAGATTTTGAAAGCGAAAACAACCGACCCTGATCCGACACTACCAGATGGATTGACCTTTCCAGTCGAAAAACAAGAAGAATTTTGCACGAAGGTAAGCGAGCGAATGGGTTTTGATTTTGCTGCAGGCAGAATGGATGCGTCAACGCACCCCTTCTCAGCAGGTATTTGGCCAGGAGATACTCGATTTACAACTCGTTATGATGAATTCGATCCGTTCTCGTGTCTCTATGCAGTCATGCATGAAACGGGGCATGCTCTCTACGAGCAAGGTCTCGCAGAGGAGCATCGATACACTCCCAGAGGCGATGCAGTTTCTCTTGGTGTGCATGAGTCACAATCTCGTCTTTGGGAAAATCAAATCGGGCGAACCCCCGAATTTTGGAATGTTGTTATGGATGAATTCAAGCTAGCATTTCCTGAAGCACCAGCTTGGGATTCCACCACGCTGAATCGTATTGCTAATTCTGTTGAGCCAGGGTTCATTCGCGTCGAAGCCGATGAGGTGACGTACAATCTCCACGTCATGCTTCGTTACGAGATCGAGAAGAAGATTTTCAACGAAAATTATCCATTGGAGAAGTTACCAGAGTTATGGAACTCGATGATTTCTGAATGGTTCGGATTAACCGTTCCTTCGGACGATTTAGGGTGTCTGCAAGACATTCACTGGTCCATGGCAGCGTTTGGCTATTTCCCTACGTACACGCTTGGGAATTTGTATGCTGCACAGTTGCTTGAAGCAATGAGTGAAGATTTAGGATCAATTCAAGACTTGATTTCTTTGGGAGATTGGTCGCCTATGCTGAAGTGGCTACGTGAACGCATTCATGTCCGTGGGAGCGCACTTTTACCTGCAGACCTCATTGAAGAAGCGACGGGTTCTCCACCATCAAGCGAACCTTTCCTCCGATATGTTGAAGAAAAGTATGGGGCGATTTACTCACTCTGATTCATCGGACGGGTCATCTTTCGTCGTAGAACCAACAAGTCGGTTGATACGTTCGGTTAGTTCCATAATCGCATCGTTGAGGTCGTTACTGCGATCGTCTTCATGGTCGGTACCAAAGGTTGTTCCTAGGAGCGTAATCATCGCTCCTGAAAGCATCATAACTGCTGGCCAATAGATGTCTTCTGGAACCATTCCATCGGTTGCAACCATTCCTCCCCAGATAGCACCTGAGATGAAGATGATCAAACCAATCATCATTTGCTGATATCCTTGTCCAAGTTGTTGCTCAATACTGCTCATGTTTCTCAGGAGAAAATTCTCCATCAACTACATAAGTGTGTATGGGAAAAACCAGGTTGATTGCTCAATTCCATGGTGCCATGAGGAGAGGCGAACCGGTTTGGCCCTCCTCGACCAAGATCGAACCTTTGTCACCAGTTTTGTCGTTTCGCTCAAAGACTGGTATGCCTCCAACCACAGTAAGTGTTGGCCATCCGACGAGCTTTTGTCCGTGGAACGGACTCCAGCCAACCGTTGTCCATGTGTTGGCATCGTCAACCATGCGTTCGGTTGTCATATCCACGAGGGTAATGTCACCGTCGTATCCCTCCTCAAGTCGACCTTTACCGATCATTTGGTAACATTCAGCAACATTGCTTGACATCCATTTGACAACCTGCTCAATGGTGCATGCTCCCCTTGAAGCATGTGTAAGCATGACTGGAAGTGATGTCTCGACCCCTGGCATCCCACTCGGAGCCGATGGGAATCCCTTCGCTTTCGTTTCCAGCGTATGAGGAGCGTGATCCGTGGCAATGCACGTAATCGTTCCATCATGAAGCCGATTCCATAACGTCTGCTTGTCTTTTTGATATCGAATGGGTGGATTCATTTTCAATCGTGTACCAAGTCTCTCAACATCTCGCTCATCGTAGGTCAAGTGTTGTGGCAAGGCTTCAGTCGTGATGTGGGCTTCGTCTTCTTTACCGTGCATTGAAGTAATTCCATTCAACCAGTCCGCCTCGATTCCCGATGTGAGATGAAGGATGTGAAGTCTGTGTCCTGTTGCTTGTGCATAACCAACGGCGCGTTTTGTTGCGATCAATGCGGTTTCATCATCGCGCCACTCAGCGTGAGCAGCCATATCCGTTCGACCTTCAATCATCTTCTTTCGTTCAATCATCCGCGTTTCATCTTCAGCATGGACTGCAATCAAACCCGCAGTATTGCTGAAGATTTCTTCCAATGCATCGGAATCATTGACAAGGAGGTCGCCAGTTGAGGAGCCCATGAAAACTTTGATTCCGCAAATTCCGGGAATTGCAATCGGTGCTTCTGGAGTTCCAACAGCCTTCTGTAATTCTTCAACATTGGATTCAGTAGCACCAATAAAGAAGCCAAAATTGGTGACACATCTCCGATTTCCAGTTGCAATTTTCTCATGCATTGATTGCAGTGTGGTTTGACTTGGAACGTTATTTGGCATGTCCAAGAATGAGGTCACGCCTCCACTTGCTGCAGCGCAGGAGCCCGTGTACAAATCCTCTTTTTCAGGCTGGCCAGGGTCACGAAAATGCACTTGTGGATCAATGATGCCAGGAAGAAGATGCAAACCAGTTGCATCAATGGTATGCACGTCTTCTCTTGATTCGATACCTCCTCCAGGAAGGATCTTTGTAATTTCACCATCTTCAATGAGCAAGTCACCAACAACTGTTGTATTCGGTAGAACCATGGTCGCATTTTGAATAAGCAAATCGGACATCTTCTATCATTCTCCGCTTATCGCACCAAGTCAATGAATGCTCTCATCTGCGCCGGGCGTTTTTTGGACGGAATGCATTGCAAACTTCTTCGTTGCAATCGATGTAAGGACCTCCAATCAGATCAACGCAATAGGGAACAGCTCTCCAAATTTCATCTATTGTTTCCCGAATCGATTTTGGTCGTCCAGGAAGGTTGAAAATAAGACTCGAACCGCGAATCCCTGCTGTTTGTCTTGAAAGGATTGCAGTTGGTGTGTATTGAAGTGAAATCGCACGCATTTGCTCACCAAAACCCGGCATAACCCGATCAACAACTCGCTCGGTTGCTTCAGGGGTAACATCACGCTCTGCCGGACCGGTTCCCCCCGTGGTTACAATTACGTGACAACCCAATTCGTCAGAGAGCTCAATCAGTGTTGATTCGATTAGGGACTGTTTGTCAGGAATGCAACGATAGTGCACTTCCAGTGGTGAAAGCGTTGCCTCGGTCAAAAACTGAAGGATTGCTGGCCCTCCTTCGTCTTCGTATTCTTTCGATGATGCTCGGTCGGATGCCACAAGGATACCAATGGCTGCTTTCTCGCCGACTGAATCGGAATGGCCTTCAATGTAAGTGATGGCATCCATGGTGATGCCTCATGAACCATACTTCTCTTTGATATCGTTGTGGAAATTATCGAGGAGCGTGTCTTCAAACAATTCGGTCTGACGGCGTATCTTTGTTGAGCGTATGTGAAGAATCGCTCCGAGAATGAAGACAATAATCATGATAGGTATAACGGCTTCAAGTTTGTATTGGTGCATGATTTTTACAATCCCTTCAGCGGTATAGGCCCATGTAATCGATGCGATAAATCCGCCAATCATCGTTGCAGCCAGAACACGCATAAATTTCATTCGAGAAAGGAGGCCAAGCATGGCTCCTACAAGAACACCCGATGCCATAAATGGGATCCATACAAAGACGATAAGTCCCCAGAATCCCCATTTGTTGATCATTTCACGTTTTTCGTTTGCAGTATATTCAACCGTCGATAAAATGTCTCCAAGGAGTTTTGTCTGAAGCATTCTGCCTCCAAAACCGTCCTGCCGAGCAACTGCGGCGATGCGCTCATCCTTGTCCCCTTTGCGTTCAACACGTCCCGCTCCAGACCGATCAGCAAGTGTGGAGACTTGGTTGCGTGCCTTTACGACCAATTCCTGTGAGGTGAGAATGTCTTGATTTCGCTCTGAGATGTAGCTGCGCAATTCGTCTTCAACCTCGGACGCTTGGCGTTTAAATCTGAAGAAGGCTAAACGCGTGGTAGGCTTGAAGATGACCGAAACAAATACAATACGGTCATCGCTGGTGATGACGGCATTTTGAAGTTCGAGTGTTTTGTCCCGTACGAAGTAAAGGTCCAGAGAATCACGAACCTCATCTTCGATTCTGGAAAGAGAGTGGAGCTCTTCAAAGAACGATGCATAGTTTTCAGGTGGCGCATCATCACCAAGGTCTCCAACTCCAACACCAACACCAGAGTCAAAATCAATCGCTTGGCCAGATCCAATCGAACGAACCGTCAATTGAACAGGTTTGAAGACTCGGAACAGAGCGAACTCTTCAAGCACGTCCTTGAGAATCTCATCTCGAATGCTTTTGCTATCAGAGAGTGTGTTTTCTGTGTTTTTGTACGGAACCATGATGTCGATGGATAAATCCCGCGGTTCCACTTTTGCCAAGTCATGATCGACTTCGATTCCAAGTCGTCGTTCACAACGGGAGATGATGTCATCAACCAATCGAATGATATGGTTACGGGACAGAATATCGTCCGCTTCTTGGTGATAGACTTTGTACATAATTGGGTAAGCAATCAACAATGAAAAGATCGAAAGTGAGAGCGAATTAAATGCCATCCACCATGCTGGAATTCCTGCTGCACCACCGGCAAGCATAGCGGTTTCACGACCGCCACCTAGTTCTGCAACGAGAAGAATGTAGCCCCAATTGCCGAGCTCTTGTACCGACCAGCATGACCTCGCTCCAGAATCCGTAATTCGCACTTCTGGATGTTCTTCGCCTCCAAGGAACGGAAGAATGCCGCCTTTCGTTCCGATGTCAAGTTCGAATTCAAGCGCCTTGGAGAGTTGTTCCACTACGTTGGTTTCATTTGATGCATCTTCGGAATTATTGTACAGTGAGACGGATAATGTCACTTGATAGTCGCCCTCCTCCAACGTACTGTAATCCGCCTTTGCATGAACTCGATTTACTTCGTTGTCCAGTACGCGTTCAATACGGGTCGATGGTGAATTTTCATCCGAATCCTCGGATTCGATGTTGTATTCGAGAATAGCAATCCCTGCTGGTAAGTTGTAGGCGTTGAGAGAGAATTGTTCTTGATCCTCGTTGGGGAATATGAGGATCCAAGGCTCATCGTCAATTTCAACGCATTCATCGCCAATATCGAGGAAGGTTGTTGATGCGGAATGATCAAGCGATGTTGACTGGCCAAGAAGTCCCGATGACATCGAAAGAATAAGCATGCCGTAGAGAATACCGTATGCAATACCAATCAGCAAAACTGGATTTTCTTTTTTTGCGAACATACTTCGATTATCGCCATCTGTCCGTCTTCTGCGGATATCGTTGAGTTCTTTGAGCAAGGGGTCGCCCTTCGATTCAGATTCAATCTGCTCTTTGGGCATTTCATCCCCAACAGCAGCTTCGCCCATAACAGGTCTACGCATACGGTAGCAAATGAACCCATTGATTTGCATGGTGGGTTAGGCCGGACTTGAACCGGCGACCTCGGCATCTTCAGTGCCGCGCTCTCCCAACTAAGCTACCAACCCGTGCGTCTTTGCGACGACGCTCAAGATTTCAAGGCTTCGTTGGTTACTCTTGACCGTGAAGAATGGTTTTTTGCATCTCAAACAGCGAGGAAAACCCGATATCTGCCATATCAAGAAGTGCATCAAGTTCCTTACGTTGATAGGTCGATTCTTCTCCAGTACCTTGAACTTCGACGAATGCACCGTTGCTGATTTTAACCACATTCATGTCAACATCGGCATTTGAGTCGAGGTTGTAGTCCAGATCGAGATACGACGTTCCGTCAATGAGCCCAACTGAAATTGCAGCCACATCGTGGGGAAGGACCCGCATCTCATGTGCCATTTGATCGTCTTTTGAAAGCGTGGGCGCAGTCCATCCTGAGCGACGTTGTTCTTCGGTTGGACGCATGTGCTGGGGTAGACAAACGCCTGAAGCAATCAACCGACGTATTCCAAGACGGAGAGCGAGGTTTGCTGCAGTAATCGAAGCACAGCGCGTTCCTCCATCAGCATTGAGTATGTCACAATCGACGTTCAATGCAATTGGACCGAGTTCTTCCAAATCCACTGCAGCACGAAGTGATCGTGCAATCAAGCGTTCAATCTCCTGTGTTCGTCCTTTTGCTCCTCTTCGTTCTCGACGGAATCGTGAATCCGTTGAGCCTGGCAAGAGAGAATACTCTGCATGAACCCATCCTTTGTTGGAATCCCTCGGAAACCATCCTGGTAGGCGGGCTTCCTTGGTGCAACAAGCAAGGACAACAGTTTCTCCTTGACGATAAAGAATTGATGCAAGAGCGTTGGTTGTGAAATCGATTTCAACTTCCACGCTTCGCATTTCATCTGCTTTTCTTGTAGTATTCAATTCGGTCTTGAATTTGGCCATGATGTTCGCACACGGTTGAGTTCATCAACCCTTTTGTTTGCTTGAAAGTCTGGCATGCGTATGTTCAATAGGCGATTAGCAATGCCCTCGATATGACAAAGAGGAAGGCTGTTCTCTGTGGTGTTGCACGAACGCCAATCGGTCGATTTATGGGCGCACTCTCCACGCTCTCATCCATCGAATTGGGCGTTGCTGCAGTGAAAGAGTTGTGCCAACGCGTTGGCTTCGAACCTTCATCCGGACTTGTTGATGAAGTTTTGATGGGTCAAGTACTGCAGGCAGGAGTTGGACAAGCGCCGGCGCGCCAAGTTGCCCTCGGTGCTGGTTTGCCGGTAACCACCTCCTGTGTGACAATCAACATGGTCTGTGGTTCATCACTTCGGGCGGTTATGCAAGCAGCCACAAGCGTTCGGATGGGTGAACACAATGTTGTCATTGCAGGAGGGATGGAGAGCATGTCAAATGCACCTCAACTTTTGATGGGGCAGCGCAAGGGAAAGAAAATGGGCGATTCAAAACTCATCGATTCAATGATTCATGACGGCCTGTGGGACGTTTACAACAACATGCATATGGGCAACACTGGAGAAGTTGTGGCCAAGGAGTGCTCAATCGATCGAAAACAAGCCGATGAATTCGCAGCCCAGAGCCATCAAAAGGCTGCGAAAGCCTGGGACGAGGGATGGTTTGATTGGGAAACTTTCCCGATTTCGATTCCACAAAGGCGAGGCGATCCGATTGTCCTCAATCGTGACGAAGGCGTTCGTTCCGACACAACGACCGAAAGTCTTTCGAAACTTCGTACCGTCTTTGACAAGGAAGGTATCGTTACCGCAGGGAATGCAAGCACCCTCAACGACGGTGGCAGCGCAGTTCTTGTCACAAGTGAAGCATTTGCGAAGGAGCAAGGTTGGGAAATCCTAGCAACCATTGAGGATTATTGCACCGCTGGTGTGGAGCCAGAACGAGTCATGAGCGCACCAATTCCGGCTGTCAAGAACCTGCTTGAGCGCAACAATCTCGACGTCTTGGATGTTGATGTTTATGAGCACAACGAAGCCTTTGCTTCCGCCTCATGTGCAGTTGCCCAAGAAGTTGGAATTCCACACGATCGCTTCAACCTTCACGGCGGTGCGGTCAGTATTGGTCATCCTCTCGGCTCAAGTGGAAGCCGATGCTTGATTACAATGCTCGGCGCCATGCGTCGAGTCGATGCAAAGTCTGGAATCGTTACGCTTTGTCTCGGTGGAGGAAACGCCGTTGCAATGTACATAACACGTTAGAAGAACAATCATTCTTCTTCGCTTGGTTTGAACACTGAAAAGATGCCAACGTCTTCGATGATGTCCGAAGCTCCTGGAAGGACCGAGAGGACATCATCTGTCCGCAACCCCGTTGATTTGTAAATCCGGTTGGCAAGTTGTTCTTTTTTGGTTATACCGGGTGATAAAACGGCATACCGTTCGCAACGTTCTTTGATCGAAGAAACGGTTCCACCCATAAGCAACGGAACACCATTGATGGCAACAAGTCCGATGCCCATTTGAACACTCAAATCTTTGAACCACTGCCGTTGACCCCGAACGATAAATGCTCCTTTGCCCACGTACTCTCCAGTTTGAGCAGATTTCGAGACTTGGGCAGGTTTGACAGCAAAAACGGTCCCATGTGCACCTCCACCGTTCCATGCACGACTCCAACAAAGCGCCAAAGTTGCCGCTTCTTCCAATTTCGAATCGGTGATTCTTTCGTCCCCGAGTTTGTCAACGAGTTTGAACGATGGAACTCCTGGGGGTAGTTGGCCATACGGTTCTTCAACGATCGCAAATCCTTGAGACGCTCGTAAACTGCAACTTGGAGCACCGTGAATATCTGCATGAAGGTACATGTCGCTACCAGAAAGGTGCTTCTTAACAATGGAATCATTCCCTTTTGCATCTCGGCCACCGACCAATAAGTGGCCTCCAGAAATCATGCTCCAACGGTGCTGTTCAAACCACAGACGTTTGGATCTTCTCACAGTCTGCATTCGTCCAGTCGCTTTTTGTTTTGCCTCTTTTTTCTGTGCACGCTTAAACGCAAGTTTTGTTTCCGCAAGGGCGGTCGTTGCTCCAGCAGTTTTGTCCTTCTGTTTGCGTGCAGCCTCGAAGTATCGTTGCGCGTTCTGATGGACAGAATCATCGAGATGAAGAGTAAACGCCTGCCCAGGTTGCGCATTTTCATCAGGAAGCCGGACTGTCATGGTGCGATCTGCAGCGTTCCCAGAATCCACCCACGGATTTTCTTTCAATCCTTTGAGGACGGTTTTCCATCCTTGCTTTTCGACCGCTTCGCGTGCTTGATTGAGAACGGTATCAACGTGCGTCCAATGTTCTTGAATCGCATGTCCAATGGCTTGCTGTTTCTCGATTTTCTTGGCAAAACCGTCAAGCGCTTTTTCTTGTTGTTTCATTCTCCGTTCCAATTTTTCAACTTCTGTTGAATGCCCACGGCCCGGTGCGGCAGCGTCCAATTTTTCTTGCTCTCGACGTGCAAGCGCATTGGCATCATGATGGCCTTTCCAGGCATCGATCGCAGAGCATAAACTCGAACACTGGTACGAGATTTCGCCCGAATGTGAAGGGAGCAACAGTGGTGTTGCCTCTTTGGCAGTTTCACGAAGAGCTGTGCTTGATTTCGCATTAAGCGTTTTCATCGTTGTAATAGTACGCAGTGTTTCTGCATCGTAATCGCTTGTTGGTTTGAGAATCAAATGTCCGGATTGGCTTGAATGAAGGCTCGTGAGGAAGAACGAGAGTGAATCGAGAACGAGTGAAACATCCGCATCTTTGGCTGAACTGTTTGGTTCAAGACCAGCATGCTCACACACCGCGTTTGCATAGATCCTTCCAAGATTGATTTTTCCTCCGAGCGTTGAAACGAGGTCTCGATCGGATTCATCAAAGATGTGCTTGAGCGATTCAAGCGTCAATGTGTGCGGGTCAATTGCAGCGGGAGGAGGAATGTAGACTTCGCCCTTCTTGATGGTGCGTCCAGAATAACTCGCATGGGTTAATGGTTGAAGAATGACGTCGTTTTCATCCATCAAGATGACGTTCCCATTTCGGAACAATTCAACACTAAGAGACCGCTGTCCATGTTTTGTATCAAAACGAAACATAAGGACACGGTCGAATCCAAGTTGTTCGACCTTTGTCATTCGCGCATTCTTCAGATGCTTCCTCAACACCATGGCAAAGGATGGAGGCGTCATTGGCATCGGCCGGTCACGTTTCGAGGTGTAGACTCGTTGACCTCGAACAATCACCAAATCAAATTGTTCTGCTTCTTTTGGATTGATTCGAAGAACAATTTGTTCGTAATGAGGCATGTAGGCTTTTTTAACGTAGGCTCCAGACCATGCATCCAATTCGAGTGAAACTGCTCGAACATCAAAACCGGTCATGGCGTCTTTCATGTCAATCCCTCTTACGCATTAAATCTCAACAGTACTTTACCAATATTCTTTCCATCATGGATGTGCTGGTGGGCTTTTGCAACGTCTTTAGCATCAAAAATCGAATCGATGATGGGCGATAATGCACCCTCCTTGATTCCATTGAGAATGTTCTGCATTTGTACCTGCATGACCTCTTCATCGCTCCATGTTCCCATATGGATACCAAAGACGCCCTGATTTCTTGACATCATTAGCATGGGATCGAATCGAGGGCGGCTTCGTAATGCTTTGAGTGCCTTCCACAGCGACCTCTTTGACGATGGAGCAGCGGAAGACATGCCGTACGTGTACAATTTCCCACCTTGAGCAAGAACAGCAAGGCTGCGTTTGAGATGACCACCTCCGATTGGATCGAGAATATGGTCGACGCCTTTTCCTTTTGTCTCAGATTTGATAATTTGAACGAAATCTTCGTTGTGTCGATCGATTGCCTTTGCTCCATACGATTGAATCGTCTCCGCTTTTCCAGCAGATGCAGTTGCCCACACCTTGGAAACATTTGCCCATTTGCAGAGTTGAAGTGCTGCTGTACCAACCCCTCCTCCTCCACCATGAATCAAAACAGAGTCTGTCGACTTCAGATTTCCAAGATGATGCAGCATGTGATGCGCAGTGATGTAGGTCACAGGCATTGAAGCCGCAGCTTCCAGTGAGATTTCGTCAGGTATTGGCATCGTTCTTGATGCATCTGCAACGACGTGGCTCGCCTGACCACCTGACCGCATAAGACCGACAACTCTCTGGCCGATTTCGAATCCTTCAACAGCGTTGCCAATGGCGTGAACAACGCCACTCACCTCGTATCCTGGTGTGAAGGGGAAAGGCGGTCTTGGCTGATAGAAACCAAGTCGCATCAATGTGTCTGCAAAATTGATTCCTGCAAAGTGTACCGCAATACAAACTTCATGTTCTTTAGGTTCAGGAATGGAAATCTCTTGAACCTCGAGAACATTTGGTCCACCTGCTTTTGTAATCACAACTCGATATGCCATTCAATCATCTCCTGGAATCCATCCTTGGTTCGTTTGTTGTACCCGTCCAGCACGTTCGTGTGAAAGAAGGTGAGCGAGTGTCTGATCTTGAGCAAGGCCTGGATGCGCATCGGGGGTATTCGCATAGGCTTCTATCGAAATCTCTGAAACTGTTCGAAGTCCTGATCCGACAGCATCGAGAACGCGTTGGTGGCGCTCCATTCGGTGTTTGATGTAATACCTGAGTGTCTTGTCGGGAAGAGGAATGACTGGGCCATGACTGGGAAACATCAAGTGAGGTTCCAGTTTTTGTAAGCGTCGAAGTTGTTCAACATAGACGTCCATATCACCCGTTCCAGGGGGAATAAGGATCGTTCCAATCCCTGCGACCATATCACCAGCAACAAGCCCAGCTTCGGAAAGAAGGCAGACATGTCCGGGATGGTGCCCGGGTGTGATGAGAACCGTCCAGTCCTGGTTCCCGAGTTGGAGCACTTCACCATCGACAAGAATTCGGTCACAATGAACCGTTCTCGAGGTGTATTCACTTCCCCAAACGGGAACATCGAACGCTTCACGAAGCAAATCCATATCGCCAATGTGATCACCATGCGAGTGGGTGAACAGAATCGCAATGAGTTCGCCTCGATGACGATCAACGGCTTCAGCAAGTTGTTCCATTCCTTCTCGCATTCGACATGCAGGGTCGACCAGTACGAATTCACCTTCTGGATCACCAACCAGATAGGCATTGGTATGATCTGCTGGAGGTAGTGTGGCAGTTTTGACAGGAACAACTTCGACTCCGTGAGCAAACAGGATTGAACGGCGTCCAGGTTGCCGTTCCTGCAAATCTTGAGCGGTTTGAATCATGTCACCATCAAAATGATTCAAGGTCCGATCAACTTCCATCAAGAGTGTGACAACAGGCGGCGCTACACGGATTTCATGACGTTTCCAGCGTTTGATCATTTCGGATGGCCGCATCCATTCAAGCGCAGTAAACTCTGTTTGCAATTCCGTTGTAGGATTGAACTCCTGCTCTCCAATGTGCAGATGGAAGAACGTATTTTCAAATTGCATCGGTCCAAATGGTGGCGTTGTTCGACTTGAAATATGTCGGAAATCCGAGGTATCCAGAGCAATGTTTCCTTCTTTCAATGCACGGATGAATGCCAACTTATCCCCAAGGATGTTCTTTCTCAATGCAACATCAATTTCAGATACTGAGGAACCGTTTGGAACGACGCCCAACTCTTCGCTCATCTCCCGAACAACAGCTACAACGGATGAAGTGGAGCCACTTGTCGTATTTTGGACAAAAGCCTCACCTTCATGATCCGTTCGAGAAACACCACCCCCAGGAAATGCCCAGTAACCGGGAAACGCTCGCATGGATTCAGCACGTCGTCCCAGAAGGACTTCAACACCATCTGATCCATCACGAGTGAGCGTTAATGTCACCGTTGGACGTGGAGGCTTCCTCGCAAATACGGGAAGGTTCACACCCTCGGGGACTTCGCTCATGTTCCACCCTAAGGGTGGACCGCTTCAAGCCTTTGTGGCTTCACTCGTTT